>CAVWCE010000023.1:0-244644 GCA_963753275.1 uncultured Alphaproteobacteria bacterium
CGCAAAACGGGCCCGCATAGCGTGCCGGCCCGCAAGAATTCACGTCGCCGAACTTATGCCTGCTTCTTGACCCCGAGCGCGTTCTCGGCACGCGCGATGACGTCGGAGGTGAACCGCTCGCTGAAACCGGTCAGAAAGCCAATCGCCCACAGGCCCGGTGCGCTCGTCATCTTTGCGACGATGCCGGCCTCGAGGGGCACCACGCCGGACTTGAGCGCGGCATAGACGAAGGTCGCGAAGATCATGCCGACGATCGGGTTGAACAGGCCGTTCCAGAACAACAGGAACGGGTCGAAGTCCCGGATCCTGGCACAGGAGAATTCGCGCAGCCGCGCGAGGATGCTGACGCCACCTCCGAGGAAGGCCGCCTGCAGCGCGGGGACGATGCTGCCATTCGAGGCCATCGGCCCGCCGAGCGACAGGACCCCATAGGCGAGCCAGTTCACGATCAGGTAGCCGATCATCCCGACCGCCATGATCAGGAAGACGCCGGCCCCGACCAGGACCGCGGGATCGCCGTCGCTGAGCTTCGCGACGCTGCGTGAAGCCCATCCCCCGTGGCGCCGCAGTTCCATCTCGGCCCGATAGCGCAGCGTACGCGCGAACAGGAGCTCGGGATTGATGCCGAGCAGAGCCTCGATCGCGGCGTCCGCCTGGCGCAGCAGCCGCCGCAGCGCTTCGCTCCGCTGCGACCCAGGGGCGAACCGATCCTCGGAGGTGTCGATCAGGCGAACCCAGCAGCTGAGCTCGTATTGGATCTCGTCCTCGTGCAGCTTTGGCTCGGCGAGCGCGGCCTTGACCCGTTCGTGGAGCTCCTGGCGCGGCGCTTCGAGCCCGTCCTTGGCGATCGCTATGCCAGCCGCGGAGCTGGCCGCGCCGGGTGTCGCTTTTCCGAATCGCCGGCCCGCACCGCCTGGCCTGCCGAGCTCGGCAACGTTGCCTTGGAAATTCGCTTGATCCGACATGGCTCTCTATCCTCGAGCGACCAAATTGGGATTGCACCGCGCTCTTCGGGATAGAAGCTCGTACCTCCATACGCATGCGCGACCGAGCAGCGAGCACCGCCGGATCAGGGATCGACGTCGAGACGAGCGGCAGCAGGCCCGAGGCGGGCCGCTCGGCGGAGCGTCAATCCATTGCTTGACGAGCAACCTCTAGTTTAGATACTAGCTGATGTTTGCGCCGCGCGGTGGTATCGTGGATCTGCGCCCGATTCGTCAGTCAACGCGGCGAAAGCCCAAGCGGCCATACCGTGGCGTTGCAGAGGTCGGACCCGAGCATGCTGATCGATGGCCGGACACTGCCGCCTGATCACCTTCTGGACTGCGATCTGTGCATCATCGGCGGCGGTGCTGCCGGGATCACCCTGGCCTCGGCCTTCGCCGGCGGCCGCGACGTCGACGTCTGTCTCGTCGAATCCGGCGGCTTCGATTTCGATGCCGACGTGCAGGAGCTCTATCGGGGCGAGGCGGTCGGTGCGCCCTACGAGGCCTACGACACCCGCCTGCGCTACTTCGGCGGCTCGACCAACCATTGGGGCGGGTACTGCCTCCCGCTCGAGGACCTCGACTTCGAGGTCCGGCCCTGGGTCCCCTACAGCGGCTGGCCGCTCGGGCGCGCCGACCTCGCGCCCTACTACGAGCTGGCGGGTGATCTCTGTCAGATCGGCGGACTCGACACCGCGCCGAGCACCTGGGCTGAGCGCCTCGGCTTGCCGGTCCTCGACCTGGACGGCAGCGGCCTGCGCAACCTGGTCTTCCAGGTCAGTCCCCCGACCCGCTTCGGCGAGGCGTATCGCGCCTCCCTGCTGACGGCCGATAACCTGAAGATCTGCCTCTACAGCAACGTGATCGGTTTCCACCGGCCGGCGGGCGGCTCCGTGGTCGAGCGCATCCAGGGTCGCCACGCTCGCGGGCGGCCGGTTCGCGGTGCGTGCGCGCTGCTTCGTTCTCGCCTGCGGCGGGATCGAGAACGCCCGGCTGCTGCTGTGCTCCAGGCGCGCCGACGACGGCCTGACCGATCTTCCCGATCTCGTCGGGCGCTTCTTCATGGAGCATCCGCACTTCCACCTCGGCAGCTTCGCCCTGGCGGGCGGATCACTGACCTGCACGCCTATCTGAGGGGCAATCAAACCGCCGATGGCCTGATGGCGAACCTGCATCTCGGTCTGGAGCCGGACGTGCAGGCGGCGGAGCAGCTCGCCAACATCGCCATTCAGCTGCGGCCGCGGATGCCGAGCCCCGGCGAGAAGTCGCTGCAGCGCATCTGGTACTCCCTCAAGCAGGGCCGCTATCCGGACGAGCTCGCCCGCCATCTGCAACGTGTGCTGGCCGATCTCGGTCCGATCAGCGACGTCGTGGGCCACAAGCTGTCGCAGCGGCTGTTCGGTGTCGATGACTACGGCGCGCTGCTCGCGTTGCGTTCGGTCGGCGAGCAGGTGCCCAACCCCGACAGCCGGATCACCCTGGGCGACACCACCGACGCGCTCGGCCTGCCGAAGGTACGGATCGACTGGCGCCTCAGCGAGCTCGACCTCATGACGCTGCGGCGCGCGGGCGAGCTGCTCGCGGAAGGGGTCGGCCGGCTCGGCCTCGGGCGCGTCCAGCTCGACGTCTCGGGCGAGGATGGCGCCGAGCCGACCTTCATCGAGTGGGGCTACCATCACATCGGCACCACGCGCATGGACGACGACCCCAAGCGCGGCGTGGTCGACCGCAATTGCCGGCTGCACGTCGCGGCCAACCTCTACGTCGCCGGCAGCTCGGTGTTCCCGACCTCGGGCGGCGGCACGCCGACCATCACGCTCGTCGCCCTGGCGCTGCGTCTGGCCGACCATCTGAAGGCCAGGATCTTCGTCTGACACCAGCTCCACTAAGAACCCGCCGTGTCCCATCGACCTGACTAAGATCAGGAGTACCGTGCCGCGGCGGCGTTAGCAGCAATTGGCGCTAGTGGGCCACGACGATCACGACATTCGCGGCGCCGCGCCGGCTCGGCGGACGCTACGCTCCGACGCAAGCGGAACGTGACGGCGGCACCGGGCGTTCTTACACTCGCGCCCCCTGCTCACCGAGCGCGAGCACCGTCATGGCTAGACCTACCAGCTTGTGGCCGCCGGTCATGCCCATGGGCACGGCGACGCCCCCGGCCTCGCCGGCTGCCATGGCCGCGGCGATCGCCGTGGTCGTCGGCGCGCTCTACCTCGGCCGCGACATCCTCATCCCGCTCGCGCTCGCGATCCTGCTGAGCTTCATGCTCGCACCGGTGGCGATCCGGCTGCGCCGCCTCGGTCTCGGCCGCATACCGGCGGTCCTCGCGATGGTCCTGCTGCTGTTCGTCGCGTTGGTCGGCCTCGGCGCCATCGTCGCCAACCAGGTCGTCCATCTGGCCGAGAACCTCCCGAGGTACGAGTGGAACCTGCGCTCCAAGATCCGCGACCTGCGCATCGCCATCCCGAGCGGCGGCGTCGTCGAGCGCACCTCGGAGATGCTGCGCGATCTCGGCCAGGAGCTGGAAGAGGCGACGGCACCGGAGGAGAAGGAGGCCAAGAGCGGCCCCGAGGCCGAAGCTCCGAAGCCCGTGCCGGTGCAGGTCCAGGAGCCGCAGGCGCCGCCCCTGCGGACCCTGCGCGAGTTGGGGGGACCCTTGGTCGCGCCGATCGCGACCGCGGGCCTGGTGGTGGTCTTCGTCATCTTCATGCTGCTCCAGCGCGAGGATCTGCGCGATCGTGTGATCCGCCTCTGGGCGCGAGCGACGTCGCCCGCGCCACCGAGGCGATGGACGATGCCGCCAAGCGCATCAGTCGCTATCTGCTGATGCAGCTGGTGATCAACGTCCTGTACGGCATACCGGTCGGTGTCGGCCTGTGGTTCCTCGGCGTGCCCAATCCGGTGCTGTGGGCGTTGCTTGCGACCGTCCTGCGCTTCGTGCCCTACGTCGGCCCGGTGATCGCGGCGCTGTTCCCGATCGCGTTGTCGTTCGCGGCCGCTCCCGGGTGGACGCTGCCGCTGCTGACCATCGCGCTGTTCGTCACCCTGGAGCTGTTCAGCAACAACGTGCTCGAGCCCTGGCTGTACGGCTCGAGCACCGGGCTCTCACCGGTCGCGGTGCTGGTCGCCGCGGTGTTCTGGACCACGCTGTGGGGCCCGGCCGGGCTGCTCCTGTCGACGCCGCTCACCGTGTGCCTCGTGGTTCTCGGCCGGCACGTACCGCAGCTCGGGTTCTTCCACGTGCTGCTCGGCGACGAGCCGGCGCTCGCTCCTGAGCTCAAGTTCTACCAGCGGCTGCTGGCGCGCGATCCGGAGGAGGCGACCGAGCTCGCCGACGAGTATCTGGAGGACGAGCCGCTCGACAAGCTGTACGAAGCGGTGATCATGCCGGCTCTCGCGCTCGCCGAGCAGGATCGGCTGCGCGGCAGTCTCGATCGCGAGACGGTCCAGGAGATCGCCCAGGACACGATCGGCGTGGTGGAGGAGCTGGCGGAGGAGGAGCCGGCGCCGGATGAGGCTGCCGCCGTTCCCGACCCCGGCGCGATCCTCTGCATCGGCGCGCGCAACGCCCTCGATGACGCGGCGGCGGCGATGCTCGCGCACCTCCTGCAGCGCGACGGCCGCAGCGCCAGGCCGGTCGCGCACGAGGCCGTCGCCGGCCGAAACCTGGCGCAGCTGGAGCGCGCGGGCGTGGCGCTGATCTGCCTGTCCTACGTCAATCCTGGGGCGACCCAGCACGCGCACCGGCTGACCAGGAGGCTGCGCCAGCACTTCGGCCCCGAGGTCCGGATCATGGTCGGTCTGTGGACCGCGACGCCGTCGGCGGAGGCTCGCGAGGAGCCGCTGCGCGCGATTGGCGCGGATCTGCTGGCGACGTCGCTCGGGCAGGCCGTCCGCCAGATCGTGGAGAGCGCGGAGCCGGCCCAGCCCGAGGTGCCGTCGGCCGCCTGATCTCGAGGACCGCTGCCGGAGCGGCGACTCAGCGCCTGGCGTATTGCTTGCTGCCGAACATGATCTCCCAGGCCGCCTTGTCGGCCTTGTAGTCGACGCGCCGGCGGTCGGCCAGGACCTCGATCCCGCGCTGCACCGCGGGGCGCTCTGCGATCCGGTCGAACCAGCGGACGAAGTTCGGGAAGTCCGCGCGCTCGACCCCCTGGCGGTCGGGGAAGCGCGTCCAGGGCCAGATCGCGATATCGGCGATCGTGTAGTCGTCGCCCGCGACGTAGGCGCTCTCGCCGAGCCGGCGGTCGAGCACGCCGTACAGGCGATTGGCCTCGTTGCGGTAGCGGTCGCGGGCGTACTCGATGTCGTCCGGCGCGTACTGGAGGAAGTGGTGCGCCTGGCCCAGCATCGGCCCGACGCTGCCCATCTGGAACATCAGCCACGCGAGCGTGGCGTAGCGCTCGCGGCCGTCGCGCGGCAGGAACCTGCCGGTCTTCTCGGCGAGATAGATCAGGATCGCGCCCGATTCGAACAGCGAGATCGGCTCGCCGCCCGGCCCGTCCGGGTCGACCATCGCCGGCATCTTGTTGTTGGGCGAGATCTCGAGGAACTCGGGCTGGAACTGGTCGCCGGCGCCGATGTCGATCGGGATCACGTTGTAGGCGAGCCCGCACTCCTCGAGCATGATGTGGATCTTGTGGCCGTTCGGCGTCGGCCAAGTGTAGAGGTCGATCATGACGGGCTCCCTCCGGCAGACAGGTTCTGCCGGCGCAGCATACCCGCTCCGTCCCGGGTGAGAAGCTCGCTTTGATGGCGAGGACCTGTGCGCCGGCCGCTCAGGCCTGGCGCGGGATCGCTTCGGCGCGGCCCACGACGGGCGCTTGGGCGAGGAAGCGCGCGAGATCGCCGACCGGCATGGGCATCGCGAACAGCCAGCCCTGCGCCAGGGCGATCCCACAACGATCGACGTAGCGGCACTGCTCCTCTGTCTCGACCCCCTCCGCCACGGTGACCAGATCGAGCTTGCGGGCGAGGTCCACCAAGGTGTCGAAGATGACCGAGGTGGCGGCACCCGAACCGATCGCCTGGACGAACGAGCGGTCGATCTTCAGGAACTCGAAGTCAAGTCGTTGCAGATAGCCCAAGCCCGAGTAGCCGGCCCCGAAATCGTCGAGCGCGAAGTGAAAGCCCGTGCGCCGCAGGCGCGACATCGACTCTCTGGTGGAGTCGGCATCCTGCCCGACGAACACGCTCTCGGTGACCTCGAGCACCAGGTTGCGCGCGAGGTCCTGCGGCACGACCCGACGCAGGATCTCCTCGAGCTCGCGCGAGACGACCAGCGAGGAGGCGCAGTTGATCGACAGGCGCAGATCCGGATCGCGCTCGAGCAGAAGGTGCCGCTCGAGCAGCACGCGGCGCACCACCCATTCCGTCAAGGGGGCGATCAGGCCGGTCTGCTCGGCGAGCGGGATGAACACGTCCGGGCGCACATAACCATGCGCCGGATGCTGCCATCGGAGAAGCGCCTCGGCGGCGACGCAGCGGCCGCTCCGCAGGTCGATGATCGGCTGGTATTCGAGCCGGAGCTCGCCGCGCCGCATGCCCAGCCGCAAATCATGATCCAGGCTCGAGCGCTGCCTGACCAGGCTCAGCATGGTAAGCGCCAGCAGCAGGCCACAGGCCGCCGCTACCGGCAACGAATAGGTCAGGGTCGAGTACCACCCGCGCAGCGCCCGGCTTCGCTTCAGGTCCCCGACCACGGTCACGAGGCCGTCGTCGGTCGTCCGCGTCGCGCGGATCGTGTCTGCCGGCTTGGCGGGGTAGTCGTCCGGCGCCGGTCCGAGCACGCTCAGCACGCCGCCCTTGGGGCCGACGAAGAAGAGCGAGCCGTTGGGACCGAGATCGACGTCCTCGAAGAACACCGATAGGAGGTTTGGATCGAGCAGCAGGTTGACCTCGCCCTGTCCCTTGATCGGTCGACTGAAGACGATCGACCGTTCCTGCATCACGTGGGTCTGGATCAGCCCGAGGACCTGCAAGCCTTCGATCGCGGGATCTGACCGCGACTCGCTCGAGATCCGGACCGGCGCTTCGATCGCCGCCGCCGTGCTGTAGACCAGGAAACCCCGATCGTCGACGAGCCCGCCCTCGCGAAAATAGGGGCTCCGGTAGACGATCTCGCGCAACAAGTTGCGGGCTTCGGGAGTGACCCGCCTTTCGGTCACCTGCGCGTACCTGCCCAGTTCGCGGTCGGCCGAATCAAGGATCTCCTGCACGCGCTGCCGGGCCACCTGCACGATGTCGGCCAGCTTGGCTTCGGCGCTGCTGATCGTTTCGTGGTACGAGACCAGCACGAACACCGCCAGCGGGATCAGCGCTGCTGCAAGCGCGCCCAGCACATGCATCGAGCTGAAGAGCGTGCCTGGCGGGTGGCGAAGCGTACGCGGCAAGACGACGGACATCCTTTCTTAGATGCGCCTCATGTCGGCACAATGGCCGGTTTGCGGGCCTGCGACAACTGCTGATGGGGCGTAGTCCGAAGTCAAAGGCCACCTGGGCGATGGTCAAGGGGCGCCCTTGAGCCCGCGCCGGCCTCGTCTATGCTGTCGATCGAAGCCCGGTTCCGCCTTCGGCCCCGACCGGGCCACTTGCTTAGGTTGGGTCCCGACGCATGGCGCTGACGCGCGACAGCATCCGAAGCGGCGCCGTTCACCGCTTGATCGCCGACCTTGGGATCGAGATGCGCGTGCTCTCCGAGGCCGAGCTCGCCGCCTCGCGCAGCGCGACGCTCGCCGGCGTCGATCTGTCCGCGGGCGTGTGGCTCTTCGGCTACGGCTCGCTGATCTGGAACCCGGCGTTCCACTTCACCGACCGTCTGATCGGCCGGATCTTCGGCTGGCACCGCCGCTTTTGCCTCTGGACCCACCTCGGCCGCGGCTGCCCCGAGCGCCCGGGCCTGGTGCTCGGTCTCGAGCGCGGCGGCTCCTGCCGCGGCGTCGTGTTCCACATCGCGCCCGAGGTCGTCGAGGAGGAGCTCGAGATCGTCTGGCGGCGCGAGATGATCAGCGGCGCCTACGTGCCCCGCTGGGTCGAGGTCCGCACCGCCCTCGGCCCGGTGCCGGCGATCGCCTTCGTCATCAACCACGCCCACGAGCGCTACGCGCGCGACCTCAGCGACGAGGAGGTCGCCGAGGTCCTCGCGACGGCGCAGCGGCTGGCTCGGGCCCTGCGCCGACTACCTGGTCAACACCGTCGACCACCTGGCCGCCCTCGGCATCCACGACCGCCCGCTGGAGCGCCTGCGCGCCCGGGTGTTGGAACGGCGTGAGGCTGATGCCAGCCGCCCGGGATAATCACAGCTCAGCCGCCTTTGAACGCCTGGATCTGACGCTTGGTGAGTTCGAGCAATTTGCGCTTGAGCAGGCTCACGAGATCCGCCGAGTCGACCAAGGTCGACAGCTCCGCACCTGTGACCACGAATACCTGCACGCCTTCGACCTGCGCCGCGGCAGAGTGATAGAAAGCAGCCGTAAGATCGGCCTCGTTTCCGGTGATGCCGTTCAAAGCTACCAAGGATGCCATTCCGTCGCCCCCGATCTTTGAGTACGCTAGCGAAGTAGCGCAGCTCCCGGCTCGGTACCGGACCCGACCACCCCGTGCACTCTACGATCAGGGGACAGTCGAGGAAGCGAACTCCGTCCGCCTCCTGGTCGTTCCAGAAAATCAGGTCGATTTCTTCGCTCTGATAAACATTGATGACATTGGCGTCGTCTAAACTCAAACCAGGCACGCAGCCAAAAGACATAGCCGACCAAGGTCTCGACGAGCTTGCCCCTGGCCGCGGCTTTCTTAGTTCTTCGAAGCTTCGTGAGTTCCGCCCGCACCCTCGTAGTATCAATCAGGGTCACCGGCTGACACCCTCGCGTAGCTGGCGCGTCGTCTGTGTTGAAGAATCTCGTTGGCGAGCGTACCGCGCTCGAGCGCTTGGATCAGTTGATCGATAGGGAATGCCAGAACCTGTGGCGTCTCGAACGATGACGGTGGCGGGGTGCTTCGGTCATAGTCATAAACCACCAACGCAACTCTAGCGTCGCTTGCCCCAACATATTTTTCAAGCTGTTGGACGGTATGCTTCGCATTCGCCCACATGCTTCCAGGGCCGCCCCCGTAGTACTTGCATTCTATGATCATTGGACCACCGATTTCGTACGCGACGTCGTCCAGCCAGACGATCAGGTCAGCCTCTTCCGATCGGTCCTCCCGAATTACCTCAGCGCCCGCTCTTCGAAACATCTCGCCCACGAGGCGCTCGTATCGAATCGCCCCGGTCGGGGGGGCGCTCCCGATGGAGCGCTGCCATTTCCTCCTTCGCCCAAGATAAATTCGGCTTCTGGCGCCGATCGGCCGCTGTTTCATCCATCGGGGGAAGCGTTTTGGCGTGTCGCAGGAACCGGTCGATTTCGGTAGCCGCTGATGGCAGGTCTTCCATGGTCGCCCTGATCACATAGACCCCCTGCAAAGCACCCAGCAGCCGATCATAATTTGTTGTGAAAAGAATGATCGGTTTGCGCATCACGTGCGCGGCACCCAGCTCGAAGAGGATATTGGGCGCCATCCCACCATCATTCACCAAGGCACACATGAAATCGGCGGCTTTCAATTGGCGAAGTAGCTCCGGGGTGAGAGGCAGGCCCGGGACGAGATCGTCCGCCCGGAAGCTCTCCACGCCCCGGTCGGCGAACGCTTGCGCCAAAGCTGCGCTCGCTTCTCCAGATTGCGCAGAGATGAAGCAGCGCTTCAGCTCCATCCTGTTTCTCGGCTGCATCTCGGATTGGGCCCCCATCCTATGCTCCCTGCCGGGCTGTCGACGGCGATGACCCTTACGATGTGGCAAATCTTTCGGCCGAAGTCGAGGCGCTGCGGCACGGCTGCCCAACTCCGACACTCCCGCCTGCTCTCAACCTTAGACGAACCCAGGGTGGAAAATCTTCATGAGTTCGGGTCGAGCTATCGAGAAAAGGCTGCTATTGCTAGTGCCGGTTCAACTCTTGCCTGGGCAACACCCGATGCCCGATCTCGATCTCGTCATCCGCCACGGCACCGTGGTGACGGCCGCGGACCAGTTTAATGCGACGTCGGTGTCCGTGGCGGGCGCATCGTCGCGCTCGCCGAGGACCTGCCGCGCGGCGCGCGCGAGATCGACGCCGCGGGCAAGCTGGTCCTGCCCGGCGGGGTCGACAGCCACTGCCACATCGAGCAGCTCTCGGGCATGGGGATCTGGAACGCCGACGACTTCGAGAGCGGCACGACATCGGCGGCGTTCGGCGGCACCACCACGGTGATCCCGTTCGCCGCCCAGCACCGCGGCCAGGCGATGCGCGAGGTGGTCGCCGACTACCGCGAGCGGGCGAAGAAGGCGGTGGTCGACCACGCCTTCCACATGATCGTCTCCGACCCGAGCGAGGCGGTGATGGCGGAGCTGCCGGCGCTGATCCGGGACGGCTACAGCTCGCTCAAGCTGTTCATGACCTATCCCCTGCTGCGCCTCGACGACGCCCAGGTGCTCGATCTCCTGGCGCTCGCGAGGGACCAGGGCGCCATGGTCTCGGTCCACGCCGAGAACGACGCGATGCTCGCCTGGACGGCGCGCCGCCTGCTCGAGCGCGGCCACAAGGCACCCCGCTACCATGCGATCAGCCATCCAAGGATCGCCGAGGCCGAGGCCACCAACCGGCTGATCGCGATGGCCGCGCTCGTCGACCAGCCGGTCGTCGTCTTCCACGTCAGCACCGCGGGCTCGCTGGCCGCGATCCGCGCCGCCCAGACCCAGGGCCAGAAGGTGTTCGCCGAGACCTGCCCGCAGTACCTCCTGTTCGGCGCCGAGGACCTCGACAAGCCGGGCCTCGAGGGCGCCAGGTGGATGTTCAGCCCGCCGGCGCGCGATGCCGACGACCGGGCGGCGGTCTGGCAGGGCCTGCGCAACGGCACCTTCCAGATCGTCTCGTCCGATCACGCGCCCTATCGGTTCGATCACAGCGGCAAGCTCGCCGCCGGGCCCGAGGCCACCTTCAAGCAGATCGCGAACGGCATTCCCGGCATCGAGCTGCGCCTGCCGCTCTTGTTCTCCGAGGGCGTGCGGAAGGGGCGGATCGATCTCCAGCGCTTCGTCGAGCTCGCCTGCACCAACCCGGCCAGGATCTACGGCCTCCATCCGCGCAAGGGCACGATCGCGATCGGGTCGGATGCCGACGTCGCGATCTGGGATCCCGACCGGACGGTCGCGGTCACCGACCAGACCACCCACGATCGCGCCGGCTACTGCCCCTACGCCGGGATGACCGTGCAGGGCTGGCCGGTCACGGTGATCGCGCGCGGCGAGGTGATCGTCGACGACGGCGAGCTGCTGGCGGAGGCCGGCCGCGGCCACTTCCTGCCGCGCGCCGCCGGCGCGGCCGCGCGACCGGCCGGGCCGCTCCTGCCCGAGATCGACCCGGCGCGCAACTTCGGCGCCGAGCTGCTGTAGGGCGCGAGCCCGTGGCGCGGAGACCGCTCTGCCGCGCTCGCATTGGCGGCCGACCTCGCGGACGCGCGCCGCGCCTGCTCGGCTGGCTCGCCGCGGCTTCTCTTCTGCTTCACGGCTGGTCGCCGATCCTGCTGCAGGTTTCGCTGCTGGCGTCCACAGCCGGCGGGCATGGCCATGCCCAGCACGCGAGCGCCGACGGTGCCGCGCCCGGGGCCGCGCGGTCGGGCAAGGGCCCGGAATGCCCGCTGTTCCATGGCGCGATCTGCCTCTGCGCCACCTTCGCCAAGCTCCTGCCGGCGCCCGCCGGGCCGGCACCGGCACGGCCGTCTGCGACGCGGGCCGCGCGCCGCCGCTGCGCCGTCCTCAGGCCCCCACGACGCCGGCGGACGGTTCTCTTCGACGCCCGGGCGCCACCCCGCTCCAACTGAGCGATGACGGGGGCGCAGGCGCGGGGATAGGGGCGGGGATAGGATGGGTGGAGCAGGATGGGGTGGGACGGTGAAGGGAGGTGATGGCGGGGATAGGTGTAGAGGTGAGGGTGGGTGGGTAGGGTAGGTCAGTGGGGCGCGAAGAGAGACAGGTAGGTTATGTTGTGGGTGAGAGAGAATACAGCAGGATGGCTTTGATTTGGTGGTGTGGCGCAAGAGCAAGAGGATCAGGTGGCGATTGTGGGTTTGCGAGTTGGCGCATAAGGTGGTGGCGGTTTGCTCTAGATAGATCATATTGGCGGTGTAGGTGTATATGAGTTGGCGTTATTGGGTTACGGTGGGTGGATAGTATGGTAGGGGGAAGTGGGGATCACGGTAGATAGCTAGCGGTTGTGGTAAGGGCGCATAGATGGTAACTCGAGCGGCGGCTAAGGTGATGATGTCATAGAGCTTGGAGAAGATGTTGTCGATGAAGTGTTCGCGCGGACGCACGTGTAGGTGCGGTTAGGTAATAGTTGAGAGGTGTTATTTGCGTATGTCGGTAGAGATGTTGTAGATGGCGACGATGGTGATCAGGTGGCTTTTGGTGTAGGTGGTGAGCTGAGAGTTGTAGGTTGGTTGATAGCGGATATAGGTTATCTTCATCACAGCGTTTCTGGGTTGGTGGTAGAGGTGCGCGTTTGTATCTCGGTTTGGTTCGTTGTTTGGGTGGTGCGCTTTTGTTTGGTGTGTGTTTTTGACGGTGTGGGTGGTACGCTGCGTGGATAGCTGCTCGGTGCTGATAGGGTGGTTTCGATTGCGCTGGCGCTCGGTTACGCGCGCTCGCGGGCGACTGGCGCGGGCTGGCGCACCGGTAGGGTAGATTCGTCGAGTAGGCGCTCGATTGCGGCTCGGTTTGGCGGCGGCGCTCGAGAAGGGTCGCGCAGCGGCGGAAAGAGGCGGCGCGGGCAGCGCGGTACGAGGATGTCGTCCTGGGCGAGGCGCTCGAGGCTGGTTACGTGGGTTTGCAGCAGAGCGGCAAAGATGTGGATCAGCAACGGCTTTAGCACGGCGCGGTGTGTGACTCTGAAGTCTGTGAGGGTCTGGTGGTTTATGTGGATGTGGCGGCACAGGTACTGAGAGGTTAGGTGCTCGTGGCACAGGAGAGTGAATGGGCGCGCGCTGTTGACGCTTTCGAGGGTGGCGTACAGGTACAGCGCTATCAGCACGGCGGATCGGTTGGCGGACGGTTCGGTTTGTTTTTTACGGTTTGGATCGCTGTGTACAGCGGGTGGAGGTGGAGGCGCTCGACGAAAGCGTAGATGAGGTGGGCGCGGTGCTTGGTTGGTAGCAGATCGTGTAGGCTCAGCGCTTGTTACTCGATCTGACGGCGCTTGGGCGCGCGGACGCGCGGGTGGCTGTCGCGCGGTGTCTCGGGTCGGTCTGCACGGGTAACTCCTCAAACAGCGGCTCGTCTATGGTCTCCACCAGATCGTGATGGGCATCGCTATGAAACTAAGACATCTAGTGAAGTAAGAACAGACCTGAGACGACCTTTCCGCCGGCGGCCAGGCGCCGCCGTGGAACGACTTCCACTAATCCCGGTTGGAGACGAGCGATGCTTCGCAATCTCGGCGCTGTCGCGCTCGGCAGCGCGCTTCTGGTCGCACCGCAGATGCTCGCGGCGCATGTCACGCTGGAATCCAAGGAGGCTCCCCCGGACAGCTCCTACAAGGCGGTGCTGCGCGTCGGCCACGGCTGCGAGGGCAAGCCCACGACCGCGATCCGGGTCCAGATCCCCGAGGGCGTGATCGCGGCCAAGCCGATGCCCAAGCCCGGCTGGCGGCTCGCGACGGTCAAGGCCAAGTACCAACGTCCCTACGACTACTTCGGCACGGAGCTGACCGAAGGCGTCAAGGAGATCACCTGGAGCGGCGGCGAGCTGCCCGACGACTTCTACGACGAGTTCGTGTTCGTCGGCCGGCTCACCGGCTTCGCGCCCGGCACGGTCCTGAGCTTTCCGACCGTGCAGGAATGCGCGGGCGGGGTGCACCGCTGGATCGAGATCCCGGCCGCCGGCCAGGACCCGGACGAGCTCGACGAGCCGGCGCCGCAGCTGACGATCGTGGAGGGCGCCGACGGCGGCTGACGGCTCTGGCGGAGGCCGGGCGGTCAACCGCCCTCCGACCTCGGGGTGGGTCAGATGGCGACGAGCCTGCGTCAATGGCTTGGCGCCGCATGCGCGCTCCTGGCAGCACTCGCGTGCGGCGAGGCCGGGGCCCATGCGGTGCTCCTCGAAAGCTCGCCGGCGGCAAATGCGGTGCTCGCGCAGGCGCCGGAGCAGATCACGCTGCGCTTCACCGAGCCGGTCCGCCCGACCGCGATCAGGCTGCTGCGCGCGGCCGATGGCGCGAGCGTCGAGCTCGGCGCCCCCGCAGCCTCCGACGCCGAGCTGCGAACGGCGCTGCCGGCGAGCCTGCCCGGGGGCGCCTACGTCCTGAGCTACCGGGTCATCTCGGCGGACGGTCATCCGGTCGTCGGCAGCTTCGTGTTCGCGGTCGGCAGTCTCGGGGGCGGCGCAGACGCAGGCCTCGCTGCGGCCGGGATCGCCGACGACCGCTGGCGCATGGCGGGCGTGGTGGCGCGAGCGCTCTGGTACGCCGCCCTGCTGCTCGCCGCGGGCCTGGCGCTGTTCCTCGCTTTGCTCCTGGACTCCTGCGGCGCTTGCGGCATCCCTCCGATTCGCGCTCGGCTGGCTTGCGCTCGCCGGCATCCTCGCCGGCGTTGGGATGCTCGCGGTCACCGGCGGCGCGCTGCACGGCGGCACGCCCGGCGTCCTCGTCACGGCCGCGCCCTGGCGCATCGCGCTCGGATCGCCGGTGGCGGCGAGCGTCGCGGTTGCCGCGCTCGGCCTCGGGGTCCTGGCCGCCGCGGCGCGCGCGGCCGTCCGCCCCGCACGCGCGCTCCTGCTGGCGGGCGCCTGCCTCGTCGTCCTGAGCTTTGGCGTATCGGGCCATGCCGCGACCGCCGGACCACGCTGGCTCACCCTCCCGGTCCTGGCACTTCACGGCCTGTGCGCGGCCTGGTGGGTCGGGGCCTTCGCGCCGCTGCTGCTCGCTCTGCGGCGCCTGCCGGGCGACCAGGCGCTGGTCCTGCTGCGGGCGTTCTCGGGCCGAGCGGCCCTGGCCGTGGTCTGCCTCGTGCTCGCCGGGATCGTCCTGGCGGCGCTGCAGCTGCGGGCGCCATCCGCCCTGATCGCGACCGACTACGGCCGCCTCCTGCTGCTCAAGATCGCGCTGGTGATCGCCCTTCTCGGCCTTGCGGCGGTCAACCGCCTGGTCCTGACCCCGGCGCTCGAGCGGCGCAGCGATGCCGCCCGCTGGCTGCGCCGCACGATCGGCGCGGATCTCGTGCTCGCCGCCGGGGTGGTCGGGCTGACCGCCGGCCTCGGCACGGTGCCGCCGCCGCGCGCGCTCGCGGAGCCGGCCGCAGCCCATGGCCATGCGGACCATGGGAGCAGCGAGTACGCGGCGCGGGTCGCGGCGCAGGGCCACGATCTTCTGCTCGTGGCGACGCCGGCGAAGGCCGGCGAGAACCGGATCGATCTCTACCTCACGGGACGACCAGGGCCGGCCGGTCGACGCCAAGGCGGTCGAGATGTCCTTCGCGCTGCCGGCTCGCGGCATCGAAGCCCTGCGCTTCGCCGCTGCGCGCGTCGGGGCCGGCCATTTCCGGAGCCGCGCCAACCTGCCGCTGGCCGGGGAATGGCAGGTGCGCACCGATCTGCTGGTCGATGATTTCACGAAGCTTTCCATCCGGGCCACGATCGTGGTCCAAGAGTGAGCGGTGCGGAGCGGGACGGGAGAAGACCGATGGCGAGACGGCTCAAGGTCGCGGCGGCCCAGCTCGGCCCGATCCACCTCGCGGACGACCGCGCGAGCGTGGTCCGGCGCCTGTGCGCCATGCTGCGCGAGGCCCACGGCATGGGCGCCCGGCTGGTGGTCTTCCCGGAGCTGGCGCTCACCACCTTCTTCCCGCGCTACTGGTACGACGACCTCGCGGAGATCGACGCCTGGTTCGAGCGCCAGATGCCGAACGCCGCGACCGCGCCGCTGTTCGATCTCGCCCGAGAGCTCGGCGTCGGCTTCTACCTCGGCTACGCCGAGCTCGCCCGCGAGGCCGGCGCTGCGCACCGCTACAACACCGCGATCCTGGTCGGGCCGGACGGCCGGACCCTCGGCAAGTACCGCAAGGTGCACCTGCCGGGCCACGCCGACCATCGCGAAGGCATCCCGTTCCAGCACCTCGAGAAGCGCTACTTCGAGGTCGGCAACCTCGGCTTTCCGGTCTGGCGGGCGTTCGATGCGATCGTCGGCATGCTGATCTGCAACGACCGCCGCTGGCCCGAGGCCTATCGGGTCATGGGCCTGCAGGGCGTCGAGCTGGTCCTGCTCGGCTACAACACGCCGACCGACAACATCTACCACCCCGAGCCCTGGCATCTGCGGATGTTCCACAACCGCCTCGTGGTCCAGGCGGGGGCCTACCAGAACGCCTGCTGGGTGGTCGCGACCGCCAAGGCCGGCGCGGAGGACGGCCACGGCCTGATCGGCGGCTCCTGCATCACAGCGCCGACCGGCGAGATCATGGCCCAGGCGCTGACCGAGGACGACGAGGTGATCGTCTTCGACTGCGACCTCGACCTCTGCCGCCACTACAAGACCACGGTGTTCGCCTTCGACCAGCACCGCCGGATCGAGCACTACGGCCTGATCACCGAGCGCACCGGCGCGATCCCGCCGCCCGAGTGACGATCGCGACAGTCGCTCGCCATGGGTCGAATCTGACGGACGCTACCGGCCCGCATGGCCGGTCGTCCGGAGCCATGGTCAGTCGACCTCATAGACCTTGGTCGGCCCGTCGCCGATCTCGTAGATCGTGAACGGCCCGGCCTTTTCACCGGACATGCCGGGCGAGCCTGCAGGCATGCCAGGGAGCGAGATGCCTTTGATCGCGGGCCGCTCGTCGAGCATGCGGAGCAGCGCCCCGATCGGCACGTGGCCCTCGACCACGTAGCCGTCGACCAGCGTCGTGTGGCAGCCCACGAGCGGCTCGGGCACGCCGTGTTGGCGATGCAGCAGGGGCAAGTCGTGGGTCGGCTTCACCGTCACCTCGAAGCCGTTCTCCCGAAGATAATCGGCATAGCCCTCGCAGCAGCCGCACTGCGGATTCTTGTACAGCGTCGCCTGTCGGCTGCTTGCGCCGGCGACGGCCGGCGTCGACAGGACCAGAGCGGGGATCAGCAGAAGAACGCTCAGCACGCGCATGGTGGTCTCTCCATCGGTTGGATCGATGCTCACGCGACCCTGATCACGCCCATCATGCCAGCGGCCTGGTGCTCCAGGATGTGGCAGTGGAACATCCAGTCGCCGGGGTTGTCGGCGACGAAGGCGATGTCGACGCGCTCGTGCGGCGCCATCAGGACCGTATCCTGCCATTCCTGGTAGCGGGTCGTCCGTCCGTCCCGCGCGATCACGCGAAAGGCGTGGCCGTGCAGGTGCATCGGGTGGTGCCAGGCGGTCTGGTTGTGCATCGCGAGCACGTAGGAGCGGCCGCGACGCAGGGTCAGGAAGGGCTCCATGACATGGCCGGTCGCGGCCACGCCGTTGATCGCCCAGATGCCCGAATGCCGCGCCCCACGCATCATGCCGCCCATCATTCCTTCCATCATCCCGCCGCCCATGCCGCCCCCGCCCATCATCCCGCCCATCATGCCGCCGCTGAACGCGATCTCATGGCGCTCCGCCGTCGCCAGGTCCGGCTCCGGCATGGTGTTGGCGGCAAGGCGCATCGGCGCATCGAGCGGATGCTCGCGCGGCGGCGGCGCATCCTCGTAGGCGAGGTCGAGCAGCCGGTATTCGAGGCCGCGATAGAAGGGATCGATGACCGGAAAGCGCTCGCCTGGCCTGCCGCTCATGTCGATGACCAGATCCGCCCGCATGGCTGGGCCGAGCACGACGCGACCCCCCTCCGGCTCGTGCGGCTCGACCGGCTGGCCGTCCAGCGCGACGACCATCGGCCTGTGGTCCCGGAACTCCAGACCGAAGATCCGCGCATTGGCGGCGTTGATCAGGCGCAGGCGCAACCGCTCGCCGGCGCGCACCGCGAAGGTCTCCTGGATGCGGCCGTTGACCGTGACGGAATTGCCGACCCGTCCATTATGACTGGTGTCCATGAAGTTGCCGAAGTCATCGCTGATCTGGGCATCCGGCAAGAGACGCCAGTCGTCGAGCACCCAGGTGAGGTCGCGATCGACCTCGATCGGCTGGCGCTCCTCGACGATCAACGCGCCGTACAGGCCCCGCCCGACCTGCTCGAAGCTGCGCTGGTGCGGATGGTACCAGTAGGTCCCGGCGTCGCGCACCTCGAACTCGTAGACGAAGCTCTCGCCCGGCGCGATCGGCCGCTGCGTCAGATGCGGCACGCCGTCCATCGGCGTTCGGCACGCGCAGGCCGTGCCAGTGGACGGTGGTGTCCTCGCCGAGCTGGTTCTCGACCGTGATGTGCAGGCGTTCACCTTGCCGCACCCGGATCTCCGGGCCGGGGACGGTACCGTTGTAGGACCATACGGCGGTCTCGGGGTAGGTCTCTCCGACGAGGTGCGTCCGCCCCGGTCGGGCGACCAGGTGATACGTGGCGAGCGAGCCGGTCTGGCCCGGCAATGCGGGAAACAGCGCTCCGAAGGCAGCACTGCCGCTCGCGGCCAGAAACGACCGGCGGGAAAAGCGAAAGACACGCGGCACTTGCACTTGAGAAACTCACCGGGGATGGCGACGGCTCTGCCCGCAGCGGCCGGGCCGCAGTCAGCGGACGTGTCGACGCCCAATCTCCGCGAGCACGGCGATCAGGCGTCAGCCAAAGGTGAGGGTCTTGGGAGGACCGTGATCCGGGTGGTGGGAGAGCCCATTGACGAGCCGAAAGACGGCCTCGAAGCTTGCTTCGGAAGCTGGCGGCAGAGCCAGCAGTTCCGGGGTCAGCAGCGGGTGAGCAGCAGAGCCACAGACGGACAAGCACATGGCTGCATCGGCCTTGTGATCGCTGCCGCCACGCCCATCGCAGTCGCTGGACCCAGTGTGGCCGGCTTCCGCTGAGACAGCCATCTCTGCCGCCATCAGGCCGCCCTGGACGACCGGGAAGCTCATCCCGAGCGCCCATACGAGCGCTACGAGCACAGCCCGGATGCGATGGCCAGACCAGCCTTTCATCGTGCGCCTAACATGGCGCGCTCGGACTACCATCCGCAAGTCCCTCCAACTCAGCGGGCAAGCCCGGTGCCGACGTGGTGGACGCGGTGAGAACTGAACGCATCCCGGTCGGCACCGCTCGGAACCATGCGTTCGTGCCCGTCCAGAGCCCGTCCCGCAGCCTCGTAGGCGAGGTCGCCGGCATCCAGGCCCGTGATCGCCAGCGCACGCTGAATGGCCTGCTTCGGCCCCGGGTGCCAGCCGCAGCTCCCATCCGCTCCGCCTTGTACGCGCTCCTGGCCACGGGCCGCTTACCTCGAGACGAGGTTGCCAGCGGGATCTCCATTCGACATTGGTGTAGGGCAGAGCGGCGTGCAAGTCTGCCGTGGCAGCGGGAGAACGGAGGGGCAGTTGCGCCGATCACCAGGCATCGACAGCGTCGTCCATTTCTACGAGACCCATCCGATCAACGAGCAGCAGATCCTGCACGATCTGGCGCGCGACGGCGTCGCGCTCGACGGGCTGACCGAAGCCGTGCTGCAGGACTACGATCAGGACCACTTCGGCGGGCTCGCGGCGGTCGACATGCTGGCGGAGAAGGCGGGCATCGGCCCCGACCGGCACGTCCTCGACGTCTGCAGCGGCATGGGCGGGCCGGCGCGCTATCTGGCCTACCACCATGGCTGCCGGGTGACCGGGCTCGACATCACGGCGAGCCGGCACGAAGGCGCGATCCGCCTGACCGGGATCGTCGGGCTCGACCACCTCGTCGACTTCCGTCTGGGCAATGCCCTCGACATGCCGTTCGCGGATGCCAGCTTCGACGTGGTGATCGGCCAGGAGGCCTTCGCGCACGTCCCCGACAAGCCGCGCCTGATCGCGGAATGCGCCCGGGTCGTGAAGCCCGGCGGCGTGATCGCCTTCACCGACATCCTGCGCCGCAGGACGCTGGCGCCGGAGGCCGCGGAGCGGCTGCAGCGCGAGATGACCTTCCTCGACCTCGCGAGCCTCGAGGGCTACGGCCGCCTCCTGGCCGGGAGCGGCTGCACGGTGCTCGAGAGCGAGGACCTCGGCGCCTGGTGGACCGAGGTCCTCGTCCGGCGCCTCGCGATGTACCGCAGCCTCGAGGCGACGACGGTCGCGACCTTCGGCCAGGCGCACTTCGAGAGATGGGATGACACCTATGCCTTCTTCGTCGGCCTGTTCGGCGCCGGCCAGCTCACGGGCGGCCGCTTCGTCGCGCGACGTGATGCCTGACGGGCGCGCCTGATGCGCTTCGCCTTCGCCGAGCTGTCGCCGCCTGAGCGCTACAAGCTGCTCGGCGGCCTCGTGGTGCCGCGCCCGATCGCGCTGGTCACCACCCGCGACCGGGACGGCCGCGCCAATGCGGCGCCCTTCAGCTTCTTCAACGTGGTCGCCGAGGAGCCGCCGCTGGTCGTGCTGGGGCTCGGCGTCCATGCCCGGGGCGGCGCCAAGGACACCACCAACAACATCCGCGACGGCGGCGAGTTCGTGGTCAATCTGGTCGACGAGCCGCTCGCCGCGGCGATGAACCTCTGCGCGATCGACCTGCCGCCCGAGGTCAGCGAGATCGACCTCGCCGGCCTCGAGCTGCTGCCGAGCGAGGCGGTCGCGCCGGGCCGGATCGCCGCGGCGCCGGTCAGCATGGAATGCCGGCGCTACGTCACCCTGCAGCCGGGCGCGGAGCGCTACATCGTGCTCGGCGAGGTGCTCGTGCTCCACGTCAAGGACGGCATCGTCGACCCCGTGCGGCTCCGCATCGACCGCGACGCCTACGCCCCGATCGGCCGTCTGTTCGGCGGCGGCTACGTCCGGACCCACGACCGCTTCGAGATGCCCCGGATCAGCTACCGCGACTGGCTGGCGCGCAAGCCGTAGCCTGCCAACGCTCGAGCGCAACGGCGAGATCGACGCGCGCGGCCAGGGCGGACCGCCACCGGGGCGATGCTTGACTCGGCAGCGGCGCTGGGCGGTAATCGGGCCTATGGTGAGGCGCGCGGCACGAAGCGGTCGCGGCCGGCGCCGGGCGGCGCGACCACCGAAGGGGGGAGGATGTCCGGCGCGGACGGGAGGTCCGACGACCCACGAGCAGGCGAGCCCGGCGCTGCCGCTGGCCGGGCCTCGACCGGCATCCAGGGACTGGACGACGTCCTCGGCGGCGGGTTCGCGCGCGGCCGGCTGCACCTGCTGCAGGGCGCTCCGGGCGCCGGCAAGACCACGCTCGCCGTGCAGTTCCTCCTGAGCGGCGCCGCGCGCGGCGAGAGCTGCCTCCTGATCTCGCTGTCCGAAACCGCGGAAGAGATCGACGCCACGGCGCGCTCCCATGGCTGGTCGCTGGACCGGATCCACGTCCACGACGTCTCGACCCTCGAGCAGCTCGCCAGCCTCGACTTCCAGCAGAGCGTGTTCCGGCCGGCCGAGGTCGAGCTGACCGAGGCCACGCGCCAGCTGCTCGCGGTGGTCGACGAGGTCAAGCCCGATCGCGTGGTGTTCGATCCGATCACCGAGCTGCGTCTGCTGGCCGGCGACCCGATGCGCTATCGCCGGCAGATCCTGGCGCTCAAGCAGTCCTTCGCGGTTCACGGCAGCACGGTGCTGCTGATCGAGGACCGGGTCGATCCGCAGCAGTCCGCGGCGAGCCTCGTGCACAGCATGATCGAGCTCGAGCAGGCGCCGCTCGAGTTCGGTCAGGACCGGCGGCGGCTGCGCGTGCTGAAGGTCCGCGGCAGCGCGTTCCGCGAGGGCTGGCACGACATGGCGATCGCGGCGGGCGGCCTCGTGGTCTACCCGACCCTGGTGGCCTCGGAGCATCGCCGGAGCTTCGTCGCGCGGCTGGTCCTGAGCGGGCTTCCGGCCCTCGACCAGCTGCTCGGCGGTGGCCTCGACGAGGGCTCGGCCACGCTCCTGATCGGGCCTTCGGGCATCGGCAAGAGCTCGCTCGCGATGCAGTACAGCTGCGCGGCCGCGGCGCGCGGCGAGAACGTCGCGTTCTTCATGTTCGACGAGCGCTCGGAGACCCTGTTCGCCCGGGCCCGCGGCCTCGGCCTGGATCTCCGGGAACAGATCGACGCCGGACGCGTCAGTCTACGCGAGATCACCGCAGCCGAGTTCAGCCTGGGGCAGTTCGTGCATCTGGTCCGCATCGCCGTCGAGCAGCAGCGCGCGAAGCTGCTCGTGATCGACAGCCTGTCGGGCTATCTCGCCGCCATGCCCGGCCACAGCCTGCCGATGCTGCAGATGCACCAGCTGCTCGCCTATACCGGGGAGCACGCGGTCACGACGCTGATGGTGTACGGTCAAAAGGGCCTGTTCACCGTGCTGCCGTCGGCCAGCGATCTCGACGTCAGCTATCTGGCGGATACGGTTCTCCTGCTGCGCTACTACGAGCACGCCGGTGAGGTCCGCCAGGCGCTGTCGGCGTTCAAGCGCCGCGGCGGCGCGCACGAGCGCACGATCCGCGAGCTGCGCTTCGGGCCGCGGGGCCTCTCGATCGGCGAGCCGCTGCGCGAGTTTAGCGGCGTTCTGACCGGCCAGCCGACCTTCGTCGGCGGCGCGCAGCGGCTCGATCAGCCGTGACCGGTAGCGCAGCGGCCGTGGACGACCAGGCCGACCGTATCCTCGTGCTGGCGCCGGCCGGCCGGGATGCCGCGGTGATCACCGAGGTGCTGGCGGCGGGCGACGCCGCGGCTGCGGTCTGCGGGTCGATCGACGAGCTGTGCCTCAGCATCGCGGAGAGTGCCGGCGCCGCCATCGTCGCGGGCGAGGCGCTCGATCCGCGGGCGCTCGAGCGGCTGGCGAGCTGCCTCGGCAACCAGCCGCCCTGGTCGGATCTGCCGCTGCTGCTGCTGATCGGCAACGGCGGCGAGGCGGAGGCGAGGTGGCGTGCGCTGTCGACCTCGAACGCGCTCGGCAACGTCGTCCTGCTCGAGCGGCCGATGCGCCGGGAAGCGCTCCTGAGCGCCGTCCAGGTCGCGTTGAGGGCGCGCCGCCGCCAGTACGACATCCGCGACCATCTGCTCGAGCGCGCCCAGCTCGCCGCGATCGTCGACAGCTCGTTCGACGCGGTGCTGAGCTGCGATACCGGCGGCACCATCACGACCTGGAATGCGGCGGCGGAGCGCCTGTTCGGCTACGCGGCGGCCGAAGCGATCGGACGCAACGTCGCGATGCTGGTGCCGCCCGATCGCCTGGGCGAGCTCGCCGGCGTTCGACAGGCGCTCGAGCGGGGCGAGCCGGTGGCACCCTTCGCGACCGTGCGCCTCGGCAACGGCGGCCGGTCGCGCCACGTCTCGATCAGCGTCTCGCCGCTCCGGCGGCGATGGCGCCCTGATCGGGGCGTCCGTGATCACGCGCGACATCTCGGACCTGCGCCGCGCGCAGGAGCACCAGAAGCTGCTGCTCGCCGAGCTCAGCCACCGGGTCAAGAACACGCTGGCGGTGGTGGTGTCGATCGCCAACCAGACCTTGTCCCGATCGACCTCGCTCAGCGACTTCGGGCAGTCGTTTCGCGGCCGCATCCAGGCGCTCGCGGCGGCGCACAGCCTGCTGACCGCGGTCGACTGGCGGGCAGCCGAGCTCAAGGCGCTGGTCGAGCAGGCCCTCGAGCCCTACCGCTCGCGCGACGGCGCCAACATCGAGATCCAGGGCGACCGGGTGCTGCTGCAGCCCAACGCGGCGCTGACCTTGAGCCTGGTGCTGCACGAGCTGACCACCAACGCCGCCAAGTACGGCGCGCTGCAGAAGTCCGGCGGGCGGGTCGCGGTCGACTGGATCGTGGCGGCCGAGGGTGGCCAGAAGCTCCATCTGCGCTGGATCGAGAGCGGCGGTCCGCCGGTCCGGCCGCCGGCGCGCCGCGGCTTCGGGGTCAATCTGATCGAGCGCAGCGTCGCCTACGAGCTGGACGGGCTGGCGACGCTCGACTACCGCTCCGAAGGCCTGTCCTGCGAGATCGACGTCCCGCTGCCGGGCGCCGCGGCCGACATGGCCGGCAGCGCGCGGCTGCGCGCCAACTGAGTCCACGGACGCTGCCGGGCGCGGCGGCTTTGCGCTTCCCCGCGCGCGCCGCTACAGTGCCGGCACGGCGGGGCAGGGGGGCGAGCACTCGGGGTGGCGCGATGGTGAGCGGGAAAGCGGTGCCGACCGTGCTGATCGACAATGAGCGGGTGCGGGTGACCGAGTGGCGCTTCGCGCCGGGCGCCGCCACCGGCTGGCACCGCCACGCCATGGACTACGTGGTGGTGCCGCTGACCGATGGCGCGCTCGAGCTGGTCGGCGAAGGCGGCGCGCGCAGCCGGGCCGAGCTCCGCCAGGGCGTGCCCTACTTCCGCCACGCCGGCGTCGAGCACGACGTGGTCAACGCCAATGCCTACGGGTTCGCCTTCCTCGAGGTCGAGCTCAAGCCGCCGGGCTGAGCCGCCGGGAGGAGTCGGCACGCGCAAAAGGTTGCCCGGCGCCGCCAAACGCGACACTTTGTGGGCGGTAGCGGCTCGCATCGCGTCCTGCGCCCGGGGAGGTCCTGCCCATGCCGATCATGGCCACGCATGAGCTCTTGGAGAAGCTCGCCGCGTTCCCGATCCGGGTGTACGACGCCGGCGACGTGGTGCTCGCCGAGGGCAGCACGACCGGACGGCTCATGTTCCTGAAGAGCGGCGCGGTCGACGTCGTGATGGACGAGATCGACCTCACCCGGGTGGACGAGCCCGGCGCGGTGTTCGGCGACATCGGCCTCCTGCTCGGCGAGCCGCACACCGCCAACGTCCTGGCGGTGCGCTCGTCGAGCTTCTACCTGGTCGAGGACGCCGAGGCCTTCCTCAAGACCGAGCCGGTCGCCGCGCTGTACCTCGCGACCGTGCTCGCCGGCCGCCTCGACGCCGTCAACCACCTGGTGGTGGAGGCCCGGCGCCAGGCGGCCGCGACCGGCCAGCGCCGCGGCCTGATCGGCGACATGCTCGACCGGCTGGCGCGCGCGCTGCAGCTCCGCGTGCCGCCGTCCTAGGCGGCGGCGGGGGCAAGGAGTCCGGCCAGAGCCAAGGATCGAGTGACAGGGAGAGGACATCATGCAGCTCAGTCAGGAGCAGATCGCCAAGTTCGAGCGCGACGGCTACGTCTTTCTGCCCGCGGTCTTCACCCCGGAGGAGACCCGGCTGCTGAACGCGGAGGCGCAGCGCATCTACGGCCTGGAACGGCAGGAGGTGTTCCGCGAGAAGGACGGCAGGACCGCGCGCACCGCGTTCGCCGCGCACACCTTCAGCGAGCCCTTCCGCAGGGTCGCGGCCCACCCGCGCCTCGTCGGCCCGGTCGAGCAGCTGCTCGGCGGCCAATGCTACATCCACCAGTTCAAGATCAACGCCAAGGCGGCCTTCGACGGCGACGTCTGGCAGTGGCACCAGGACTACGGCACCTGGTCGCGCGACGATCTGATGCCGGAGCCGAATGCCATGAACATCGCGCTTGTTCCTGGACGACGTCACCGAGTTCAACGGGCCGCTGATGTTCATCCCCGGCAGCCACAAGCAGGGCGTGGTGGAGGCGGGCCACGACGTCCAGACCACGAGCTACCCGTTGTGGACCCTCGATCATGCGACCGTGCGCCGGCTCGCCGATCAGGGCGGCCTGGTCGCGCCGAAGGGGCCCGCGGGCTCGGTGCTCATGTTCCACTGCAACCTGGTGCACGCCTCGCCCGGCAACGTCTCGCCCTACGACCGCTCGATCGTCTACGTCTCCTTGTGCGAGGTGACCAACCACATCCGCCAGTTCAAGCGTCCGGAATGGATCGCGCACCGCGACTTCACCCCGATCGAGCCGCTCGCCGACGACTGCCTCATGGAGCTGATCCGCTCGCCCGCCGCGGCGGAGTAGGGGCCCGGTATCCGACGAGAGCCGGAGACCATGCTGGAGCTTGCGCGCAAGACCGAAGCCGAGCCGCCGCTGCCGGGGAGCAACCGGGCCTTTGAGTATCTCAGCGCGCTCGAGCAGAAGGTGCTCTGGCTCGCCTGCTGGATGATCCACAACGCCAACCACCTGCGCGCAAGCCGCGACGGGCTCAAGGTCGGCGGCCACCAGGCGTCCTGCGCCTCGGTCGCGACGCTGATGACGGCGCTCTATTTCGACGTCCTGCGGCCGGGCGACCGGGTCGCGGTCAAGCCGCACGCGAGCCCGATGTTCCACGCCATCCAGTACCTGCTCGGCCGCCAGAGCCGCGACAAGCTCGAGCGCTTCCGCGCCTTCGGCGGCGCCCAGGCCTACCCGTCGCGGACCAAGGACACCGACGGCGTCGACTTCTCGACCGGCTCGGTCGGGCTCGGCGCCGCGATGACGCTGTTCGCCTCGCTGACCCAGGACCTCCTGCACGAGCGCCGCCTCGTGCCGGAGGGCGAGCGCAAGGGCCGCATGGTCGCGATCGTCGGCGACGCCGAGCTCGACGAGGGCAACGTCTTCGAGGCCCTGCTCGAGGGCTGGAAGCACGACGTGCGCAACGTCTGGTGGGTGATCGACTACAACCGCCAGAGCCTCGACCGGGTGGTGCCGGAGCGCCTGTTCAGCAAGATCGAGGACTTCTTCAGCGCGGTCGGCTGGCGGGTCGTGACCCTCAAGTACGGCAAGCTGCTCGAGGCGGCCTTCGCAAGGGCGGACGGCGAAGCGCTGCGCCAGTGGATCGACGACTGCCCGAACGACCTCTACGCCGCGATCACCTTCCAGGGCGGCGGCGCCTGGCGCCAGCATCTGACGCGCGACCTCGGCCACCTCGCCGGCATCCGGGCGCTGCTGGAGGAGCACGACGACGCGGCGCTCGCCCGCCTCATGACCAACCTCGGCGGCCACGATCTCGAGCGCGTGCTCGAGGCCTTCCACGGCGTCGAGGACGACCGGCCGCACTGCTTCATCGCCTACACCATCAAGGGCTTCGGCCTGCCGTTCGCCGGCCACAAGGACAACCACGCCGGGCTGATGACGCAGGACCAGATGGCGACCTTCAAGCGCGCGCACCGGATCCCGGACGGCCAGGAATGGGACCGCTTCGCCGGGCTCGAGGTCGCGCCCGAGGAGCTCGAGGCGTTCTGCGCGGCGGCGCCGTTCGCGACGCGGACCGAGGCCCATGCGCCGGCCGCGGGTGCCCGTGCCGGCGACCCTGCCGGCCGGCCGGCGCGCCGCGCGCGCCGCGACCCAGGAGGCGTTCGGCCGGATCATGGGCGAGCTCGCGCGCGACGGCGGCGAGCTCGCGACCCGCATCATCACGACCTCGCCCGACGTCACGGTGTCGACCAATCTCGGCGCCTGGGTCGCGCGCCGCAGCGTGTTCAACCGCGCCGACCACGCCGACGTCTTCAAGGCGCAGCAGGTCGCCTCGAGCCAGCTCTGGGCCGAGAGCCGGCGCGGCCAGCACGTCGAGCTCGGCATCGCCGAGAACAACCTGTTCCTGATGCTGGCGGCGCTCGGCCTCGCCGGTCCCCTGTTCGGCGAGCGCCTGCTGCCGGTCGGCACGCTCTACGACCCGTTCATCGCCCGCGGCCTCGATGCGCTGACCTACGCCAGCTACCAGGACGCGCGCTACCTGCTGGTGGCGACGCCGTCCGGCATCACGCTGGCGCCCGAGGGCGGCGCGCATCAGTCGGTCGCGACCAACCTGATCGGCATCGGCCAGCCCGGCCTGCTGTCCTACGAGCCCGCCTTTGCCGACGAGCTCGCGGTGATCATGCGCTTCGCCTTCGAGCACCTGCAGGCCGAGGACGGCGAGTCGGTCTATCTCCGCCTCTCGACCCGGCCGATCGCGCAGCCCGAGCGCGCGATGACCGATGAGCTGCGCGACGCGGTCCTGGCCGGCGCCTACTGGCTGCGCGCGCCGGCCGCCGGCAG
This sequence comes from uncultured Alphaproteobacteria bacterium, assembly GCA_963753275.1. Taxonomy (GTDB): domain Bacteria; phylum Pseudomonadota; class Alphaproteobacteria; order Geminicoccales; family Geminicoccaceae; genus DATAOG01. The sequence goes on from CAVWCE010000023.1 coordinate 27,980, forward strand.
CGAGCTCGCGCTGGTCGGCTCGGGCGCGGTGCTGCCGGAGGTGCTCGAGGCCGCGGATGCGCTGGCCGACGACCTGCCCGGCCTCGGCGTGCTGGTGGTGACCTCGGCCGATCGCCTGCACGCCGACTGGCGCGCCGCGCAGGGCGGCCGCGGCGATGGCGCCGAAGCCAGCCCGACGACGCTCGAGCGCCTGCTCGCGCCGCTCGCGGCCGAGGCGCCGCTGATCACCGTGCTCGACGGCCATCCGGCGACGCTCGCCTGGCTCGGCAGCGCGAGCGGCCGCCGGGTCTACCCGCTCGGCGTCGACCGCTTCGGCCAGTCGGGCGACATCCCGGACCTCTACCGCGAGTATGAGATCGACGCCGAGGCGATCATCGACCGCGCCGCGCGCGCCTGCCGGGACCGGCTGCCGCGGCCATGACGCGGCCGCAGGACGCGGTCCTCTCGATCCAGTCGGCGGTCGCCTACGGCCACGTCGGCAACAGCGCGGCGGTCCTGCCGCTGCAGCGCCTGGGCTTCGACGTCTTCCCGGTCAACACCGTCCTGCTCGCGCATCACCCGGGCCATGGCCGGGGCTGGCGCGGCCACAAGGTGACGCCGGCGCAGATCGACGAGATCCTGACCGGCCTCGAGGAGCGCGGCGCGCTCGCCCGCTGCGCCGCCGTGCTCAGCGGCTATCTCGGCGATCCGGCGGTCGCGACATGCGTCCTGCGCGCGGTCGCGCGCACCAGGGCCGCGCGGCCCGACGCGCTCTACCTCTGCGATCCGGTGATCGGCGACGACCACAGCGGCGTCTTCGTCGCCGCGGGCATTCCCGAGGCGATCCGCGACGACCTGCTGCCGGCCGCCGACATCCTGACCCCGAACCGCTTCGAGCTCGCCCACCTCAGCGGCCGCCCGGTCGAAACCTGGACGACGTGCTCGCCGCGGCGGCCGAGCTGCGCGCCCGGGGGCCACGCCTGGTCGTCGCCACCGGCCTGACGCTGCCCGGACCAGCCCGAGCAACTGGCGGTGCTCGCCGACAGCGCCGAGCGAGAGCTGGCTGGTCACGACGCCCGCGCCTGCAGGTCGACTCGGCGGCACCGGCGACGCCTTCAGCGCGCTGTTCCTCGGGCACTACCTCGCGACCGACGACCTCCGCCTCGCCCTGGAGCGGGCGGTCGCGGCGATCTTCGCGCTGGTCGAGCGGACCCACGCCAGCGGCGCCGACGAGCTTCGCCTGGTCGCGGCCCAAGACGAGCTGCTCGCGCCGGACCGCCAGCTTTCCAGCAGTGCGATTGCGCTAGATCAAATGGTCAGCTCCTGGGCACCAGGACTACAGTTTGAATTTCACAATGACGGTAGGGGCGGATTGTCTGCTTCTGGCCCCGCGATTACTCCGTGAAATAATCCTCATCAACCTTCTTCAGCTCGTAGGTGGTACGGGTGCGCACACCGACTTTGTGCTCGACCATGAGGCGCGCGAGTTCGGCGCCGTCGACCAGCACGATACGCTTTGCGATGCGTTCTACGAACTCGCGCGCACCTTGGCTGAACGACGAGGTAGTGACGAAAATGCCCTTGGTCGCGCCGACGCCATCCAGGCTGCCAGCAAAGCTCTGCACCTCGCTGCGACCAACGGTGTTCTGAGCGGCATAGCGCTTGGCCTGAACGTAGACGATGTCGAGGCCGAGCGCGTCTTCCTTGATGATGCCATCGATCCCGCCATCCCCGGCCCGCCCGATCGCCTGACCCATTTCCGCCCGGCCGCCGCCATAGCCCATGGCGATCAGCAGATCGATGATCAGACTTTCGAAGAAGCCCGGCGACGCTTCGCGAACCCGGTCGAGCAAATCGCCCTCCAGCGCAGAGGTGAGGGCAGCATGGCTCGCGGCCATCTGCTCTTCCGGAGTTCTTGCGGTATCGGGGGCCACCGAAATCGGCTCGACAGCATCGCCGCGCCCGGCAGCGCTTCGTTGCCGCCATTCGACATAGGCGGGGTACCGCTCGAGAAAGCGCATGTCGATCCGCTCTGGCGCTCCAGCCAGGACACGCCGTCCCTCATCGCTGATGCGATACACGCCACGTCGGGCTCTTTCGAGCAAACCGGCCCGCTGCAGGAAGACATTCGCCCAGGCAGTTCGGTTGGTAAATGTCGTTTGCCTTCCGCTCGGCAACATCTCCGCAAGATCACTTTCGGTTAACCGGACGCTCGCGGCGACGCGCTCGCGCAGGTCGGCGGCCGAAATCTCGCCGTCTGCCGCGGCGTGCAGCACCGGCAGCATAAGGCTCTGGAAATCGGGCACCGCCATGATCTAGCTCTCTGCCCTCTGCGGTCTTGCTGTTCGGGTCAAGCGTCGCTTCAAGAGAGCGGCAACTTGAGCAGTAGTTTGCCGTTAAATCCGTCCGAGTTTGCTCGCGGCCCGCGCTTCTATGGTAGCGATCTTGGCTGTGCGCACAACCGATGCGATGGGCAGGCCCGCCCGGGCGTGGTCATCGATCTCGACGTCCTCCGGCCAGCGCGGATTCGCGGCCGCGGTGATCATCAGGACCCATAGAGATCTTGCGCCGCCCCCAGACCCGCAGCGACGACCAGCGCCGGGCGGCGCTGCTGAATCGGGCGTTCGACATACGGAAACGGGACCGCGACGACATCCCAGAGCTCAAAGCGAGGCATAGCCCTCCGTATCGGCCTCGGACGCCCACTCGTCGAAGCAGGCGAAGGGATCGTCTCTCGCCGCCGGCCCCCTGATCGCCGTCAGGATCACGCGCCCGTTCTGGATCGTATAGCCGACCTGATCGCCGGGTCCGACGCCCAACGCCTCGCGGACCTCCTTCGGCATCACCGTCTGGCTCTTCGTGCCCAGTCGGGAGGTGACAAACCGGCGCTCTACCCGTCGATCGTGTCTCATGGTATGGATTTCATACCTGACGCCGACCGCGTCAAGGATCTCGGATCTATCCTTCAAGCGCTGTGCGCAGCGCCTGGCTGACCAGCTGCGGGTTGGCCTGGCCGGGGTGGCCTTCATCAGCGGGCTCACGCTGCCGGCGCGGGAGAGCTCGCGCGGCTTGGAGCGGCGATGTGGCCGGCGCGCAGCAGGGGCTCGAGGGCGGGCGCCGGCAGCGGTGGGCCGAAATGGGGACCCTGGCCGAAGGCGCAGCCGAGACGACGGAGGACGTCCAGCTGGTCCTGGGTCTCGACGCCGTCGGCGATGACCTCGTGGCCGAGGGAGCGCCCGAGACGGACCACCGCGCGCAGGATCGAGGCGCTCTCGCGATCGCCGGGGATCGCGGCGACCAGGGAGCGATCGATCTTCAGGCGGTCGAGCCGGATCCGCCTGAGCTGGGTCAGCGAGCCGTGGCCGGTGCCGAAGTGGTCGAGGGTGAGCCGGATGCCGCGCTGGCGAAGCCCGCTCAGACAATCGGCGATCGTGCCCTGACCACGGCCGAGCAGCACGCTCTCCATGAGCTCGAGCTCGAGGCGCCCGGCGCCGATCCCGGCCTCGCCGAGCGCCGCCCCGACCGCGCTCAGGAAATCGTCGGCTCGGAGCTGCGCCGCGGCGACGTTGAGCGCGAGGCGTGCCGGCGCGATCCCCGCGCCTTCCCAGAGCGCCATCTGAGCGAGGGCGCGCCGCAGCAGCAGCGCGCCGAGGGGGACGATCAGGCCGGTCTCCTCGGCGACCGCGAGAAAGCCGCCCTGCTCGAGCAGGCCGAGCTCGGGATGGTGCCAGCCGATCGTCGCCTCGAGGGCGACCACGGCGCCATCCGCGAGACGCAGCTGGGGCTGGTAGCGGACCTCGAGCTGCCCCTCATCCAGCGCGCGCCGCAGATCGCGCTCGAGCCGGGCGCGGCGCTCGATGCCGGCCTTCATCTCGCCGGCGAAGAAGGCGAACGCGCTGCGGCCCGCGGCCTTGGCCTGGTAGAGGGCGATGTCGGCGTTGCGGAGCAGCCGTTCCGGTCGCTCGTCGTCGCTCGGGCAGAGCGTGATCCCGAGGCTCGCGCCGGCCTTCAGCATGCCGTCCTGCCAGGCCACCGGCTCGCGCGCGGCCAGGACGATCCTCTCCGCCATCCTGCCGACCTGATGGGCGGTGCGCTGGCCGGTGAGGATGATCGCGAACTCGTCGCCGCCGATCCGCGCGACCGTGTCGGTCGCCCGCAGCAGCCCTTGCAGGCGCCGGGCGAGCGCGCTCAGCAGGTGGTCGCCCGCGGCATGGCCGAAGGTGTCGTTGACGTCCTTGAAGTGGTCGAGGTCGAGCTGCAGCACCGCGGTCAGCGAGCCGTCGCGCCGGGCCTGGGCGAGCGCCATCTCGAGGCGCAGCTGGAACAGCGTCCGGTTGGGCAGCCGGGTCAAGGGATCGAAGTGGGCGAGCTCGACCAGCTTCTCGCGCGAATTCGATCAGCTTGACCCCCTCGCGCCAGACCCGGCGCACGGCCGGGCGGAAGATGAGCAGCGCCTCGAGGCTCAGCATCACGAGCGTCGCGAGCAGCAGGGCGGTCTCGAGCAGGCGGCTCTGGCGCACGCTCGCGCGCGCGTCCGCCTCGAGCTGGTCGACCAGCGCATCGAGCGCCATCAGGAGCACGCCCGCGGCGCTCTGCAGCCGGCGCACGCCCGGATGCCCGGCGCGCAGCTCCGCGTCGCGCGCGCCGCTGAGCTCGAAGGCGTCCTGGAGGAAGCTGCGGATCTTGCGGTCGAGGTTGAGCGGCGGATCGAAGTAGAGCCTGCGCACCGCCTCGGAGGTGACGAGCGGCTGGCCGAGCGGGCCGTTGGGGTCGGTAAGCCGGCGATGCGCCTGCTCGATCGCATGCGCGGCTCCGAACAGGGTCGCCCGGTCGGCGCCGCGCGCGCTCGGATCTGGGCTCTCGCTCAGGTGGCGCGCGGTCGCGACCACCTCCTGGGCGAGCTTGCTCTGGCGCGCGGTCAGCGTGATGATCGACGAGCTCGCCTCATGCGTCCGGATCGTCGCCTGCAGGACCAGGAAGCCGCCGACCGCGAGCGCGGCGATCAGGCTCAGCGCCAGCAGGTAGCGGAAGGTGAGCGCGCGGGTGGTCGCCCTGAGGTGCCCGAGCCGGTCGCGGGCCGTGGCCTCGATGGCGATGTCCGCGGGGCCTGCCACGCGTGTGCTCCGGTTCGCAACGACCGGTCATCCTGGCGCAGCAAGGGTTAATCTCCGCTTAGCGCCCGCCGCCGGCGCTGTCCGCGGCGAGCCTGCGCCCGAGCGCCACCGCCCGGGCGCGCAGCTCGGCCAAGCCGCAGGGCTCGCCCTGGAGCGCCCGCAGCCGGGTGACGTCGAGGACGAACCCGTCGTGCTCGCGCGGCGAGTTGATCACCAGCCGGCCGCGCCCGAAGCCCTCGATGATCCAGAGCGCCAGCCGCCCGGTCGGCAGCGCGATCCCGGAGCCGACGTTGAGGATGCCGCCCGGCGGCGCCTGCGCGAGCCCGAGAAGGAGCCGGACGAAGGCCTCGACCGGCAGGAAGTCGCGGACCACGAACGGGCTGATGTCGTAGTGGACCTCGCCGTCCTTGGCGAGGCGCTCGAGCAGGCTCGCAAGGAAGGTGGCCCGCCCGGGCGTGCGCTCGTAGCCGAACACGTTGGCGAGCCTGAGGATCGTCAGGCGCTCGCCCAGCAGCCCGCGCAGCCGCCCCTCGACCGCGAGCTTCGCCCGCCCATAGCCGTCGACCGGCGCGGTCGGCGCGTCCTCGGCCAGCGCCCGCGCGCTCGGCGCGTAGACCTTGCGCGAGCTCAGCATGAGGTAGGCGATCTCGCGCTCGCCGAGCCGGCGCGCAAGCCGCAGGTCGGGGTCCATCGCCCCGATCCGGTAGCCCTCCTGGCCGAGCCGCGGATGGCGGCCGAAGTTGACGACGCAACCGACCCCGTCGAGGAGGTCGGGGCGCGAGGTCTCGTCGTGGCCGACGGCGCGCACCCGCGCGGCCGGCAGCGCGCGCAGAACCTCCCCGGCGAGGAAGCTGCCGCGGCCGACGATCAGGATCCGGCCGTCCTCGGACCCCGGCCCGCTCATCCCCGCCTCACGCCGGCTCGGCGCGCTCGCGCATCGGCACCAGCGCGAGGCGGCCGTCCTGGATCGCGAGCCCGAGCTCGCCGCGCTTGAGCTCGAGCGCCGCCCGGCCGAACACCTCGTAGCGCCAGCCCCTGAGCGCGGCGACCTCCGGCGCGTCCTCGGCCGCGATCGCCTCGAGGTCGCTGCCGGTCGCGACCAGGCGCTGGGCGACGTTGTGCTCCTCGCACTGGAGCTTGAGCAGCACGCGCAAGAGATCGATCATCGGCCCGAGCCCGCGCGGCGTCCTGGGCGGCGGCTCGACCTCCGGCAGCTCCGCCGGCGGCAGCGCGAGGGCCGCGCGCACCGCCTCGACCGCCCCGGCCGCCGCCCGGCGGTCGAGGCTCACCCGCCGCAGCCGGGCGAGCTCGTCGGCCGTGCCCGGGCGGTTGGCCGCGACCTCGAGCAGGAGATCGTCGCGGATGATCCGGTTGCGCGGCAGGTCGCGCTCCTGCGCGGTGCGCTCGCGCCACGCCGCGAGCGCCTGCACCAGGGCGATAAAGCGCGGGTCGCGCGAGCGCACCTTCAGCCGCTTCCAGGCCTCGTCCGGCTCCTGCGCGTAGGTCGCGGGGTCGGTCAGCCCGGCCAGCTCCTGCGCGACCCAGGCGCTGCGCCCGGTCGCCTCGAGCTTCTGGTCGAGCTTCCGGTACACCACGCGCAGATGCGTCACGTCGGCGATCGCGTAGGTGAGCTGCTCCGCGCTCAGCGGGCGGCGCGCCCAGTCGGTGAAGCGCGAGCTCTTGTCGATCCGCGCCTTGGCGAGCTGCGCCACCAGGGTCTCGTAGCCGACCTCCTCGCCATAGCCGCAGACCATCGCCGCGAGCTGGGTGTCGAACAAGGGCAGGGGGATCCGCCCGGTCAGGTGGTAGAAGATCTCGATGTCCTGGCGCGCGGCATGGAACACCTTCAGCACCGCGGGATCGGCCAGCAGCGCGAACAGGGGCGCGAGATCGATCCCCGGCGCCAGCGGATCGACCGCCGCATGCCGCCGCTCGCCCGGCGATCTGGACCAGGCAGAGCTTCGGATAATAGGTCCGATCGCGCATGAACTCGGTATCGAGTGCCACGAACGGCTCGCTGCGCCAGCTCCTGGCACAGCTCCGCAAGCTCGGCGGTGGTGGTGATGCAGGGTCATCCGGACCCTTCACGCTGCTGCCCGGGCATTCTACAAGCTGGGCGGGCCGCCCTAACATACGGCCAGCGAGCGGCGCCGCAACCCGGACGGCATCAGCGCCTGGACTCGCCCGACGGTCCGATCGCAGAGCCATCTCGCCGGGCCCTGACGAGCGTTTGACGGGCCTTCGAGCGTGACGTCGATGCTCGCTTCCGACGGCGCGTTCACTCGTCGAACAGATCGGCATGAGAGCCGGTGCGCACGAGGTGCAGCTCGTCCCCGGTGATCCGGTAGATCAGCAGCCAGTCCGGCTCGAGGTGGGCGTCGCGGTAGCCCTCCAATTGCCCCTGAGCGAATGATCCGGGTAGCGCTCCGGCAACGCCTCCCCGGCCAGCAGCAGCCGGATCAGCTCGCGCAGCTTGCTCATGTCCTTCCCGCGCCTGGCGGCCCGCTTCACGTCGCGGCGGAACTGTCCGGAGCGGACCGCCGTCCGCACGTCAGATGCCGAGGTCCTCGAACAGCGCCTCGGCGGAGTCGAACCGCTTGCCCTTGCCCTGCTCCAGCTCGGCCATGGCCCGGCGCGTCGCGGCGTTCGGCACCTTGACCTCGAACGGCAGGCGCTGCTCGTCGGCGATGCGCAGCATCAGCAGGCGGATCGCGTCGGAGATCGACAGCCCCATGGCCTGAAGCGCCGCCGCGGCACGCTCCTTGGTGGCGGCATCGATGCGCGCGCGAACGACGGTATCGGCCGGCATGGCAGTCTCCGCTAATGTAGCCGGAATGTGGCTACATCGGGGCCGCGACGCAAGCGGGGGGGGAAAACGGGGGGGACCCGCCAAGGGATCGACCGCGGCGTGGCGGCGCTCGCCGGCGAGCTGGATCAGGCAGAGCTTCGGATGATAGATCCATCGCGCATGAACTCGGTATCGAGCGCGACGAAGGGCTCGCTCGCCAGCTGGTGCACAGCTCCGCGAGCTCGCTGGTGGTGGCGATCAGGGTCATCCGGGCGCCTTGGCCTCTCGCAGTCCGCCCCAGCACAGGAGCGCCGGAGCCCCGGCGCAAGCCGGGCGGCGCTCGGGCGGCCCGCCGAGCGCCCGGGCCCCCGCTCGACACCGCCCGCTCGACTGGCTTCCATGCGAGGTCGAGAGGCGCATCGGCCTCGAGAGCTCAAGGCGATTATGCCGATTGGCTTGCTTTCAGTGGATCAACCATCAAGATCGAGTAGCATGGTCAATCCGAAACCGCGGCTCCTGGATCAGGGCGGATTTGACCTAGCCTAGGGCCCACGTGACCGCAAATCCGCCAAATGTCCAAGGAGATCTCGTCGATTTTCGGGGAGTTCGGGAGCTGGACTGCCCTTCGAAACCGAGCATAAAAACTAGCTCTCCACGACTCTCAGGTAGCCGGTCTAGCGACGATGGCGCGGTAGGTCGTGGGTGGGGTCGAGGACGGCGTGCTGGATCAGACGAGCGAAGCGGTGGGCGATGCTCCTGGCGGTGCGGCGGTTGAAGCGGAAGACGAACTCATCGAGATAGGCCTGGAGATGCTTGGGCCGGACGGCGCCATGATGAGTGCCCAGGAGCCAGCGCTTGGCGAGGCTGAAGACGAGGTGGACGGCCGGCAGGCGCAAGCTGGCGTCGCCCCAGCTGCGGCTGAGGTTGATCGCCTCGTGGTCGTAGCCCTTGGCGGCCAGCCCCAGGTAGCCGGACCAGCCGTCGGTGGTGACCGCCAGGGGTTGGGAGGTGTGGCTGTCGAGAAAGCCCTGCAGGCTCGAGGCCGAGGCGTCGGGCAGGGCGGCGAGCCGCAAGCGGCCGAGCCGGCGCTGGCGGCCTTTGCCAGGCTTCGCTGCGACCGCCCCGGCGACCACCGTCTTGCCGGCGGCGCCACGGCCTGTCCTGCCCGGTTGCGCCCCCGCCGACGCAGGGTCTCGTCGGCTTCGATCCGGTCGCTCAGCGGCGCCCGATCCGGGCGCACCATGGCGCGCCGGATCTTGTGCAGCCAGGACCAGGCGGTCTGGTAGCTGCCGGAGCCCATCTGGCGCTGGAGCTTCCATCGCCGAGATCCCGCCCTTGCTCGAGGTCACCAGGTAGATCGCCAGGAACCAGCGCGCCAAGCCGGTCTTGGTCTGCTCGAAGATGGTGCCGGCCAGGATCGAGTGCTCGCCGGCCGCAGGCGACGCACTCCTCGATCAGGCGCTGCTTGTGGCTCCAGGCCCGGTCGTGCCCGCAGCCCGTGCAGCAAAAGCCCGCGGGCCAGCGCGCCCGCACCAGGTACCCCCGGCACTTCGCGTTGGTCCCGAAGCGCTTCAGGAAGGTCGGCAGATCGCGCGGCAGATCCTTCAGCAGCTCATCGCCCATTCTGCGCCCTCCCCATTGTGTTCCCGCTTCGTTCGACTCTCCCCTGCCTTGCTGCCGGAGTTGAGCAGCTGTGGAGCCTTGTGGAGAGCTAGATCGAGATGAAGACGTAAAGAAGCACTTAGAGTGGTTGGGTTTCACGGATCTGGCGCAAAGTTCGACGGTTGAGGATGTCATCGATGCTGTCGTCAGTAGCGTTCACAGTCTCCTGCTACCTCTGACGGAGAAGAACTCGCATGGCTAGTTTGATGTTGTCCAAGATGCCGCCGTATACTTGTTGAACGCGCCGGGCTGGACTGGGACGAAGCAATGAAACTCAAGCTGGCGGAGATGCGGGATGCCCGCGGACCAACGTAATAATGTACCGCGGGCGGCGCCCGTGTCTCTCCGACCAGCAGAGCCCGGCCTCGATCGACGACCGGGCGGATCTGCCGGGCGCTGGTCGAGGCGCACGGCTGGGAGGTCACGCAGGTCGACAGCGACTCCGCGATGAGCGGCGGGGCCTCGATCTTCCGGCCCGGGTATCAGAAGCTCTTGCTCGCGGCCCCGGGCCGGGTGAGGTCGCACAGAAGGCGCACCTGGACATGGAGGAGCTGGTGAGGCCCCTCAGGCTCATCCTTGTGGATCGTCTGGCCCGAGCGGACGAGCGGCGCTCGCTATGCGGCTGACCTCGTGAGCCCACGCTGCTAGGGCCTGCCTCGTCTCATTCTCATAGTCGTGCCGGACGTAGATCGCCCCGATCTGCCCCAGCGAGGCTGCTGGCGCATGGTTAAGGGCGTGCCCGATCACGTGCGGCGGCGCCCCCAGCCTGGCCATGCCGCTCGCCGCGGTCCGCCGCAGGTCGGTGCAGCCGCCAGGGCTTCAGCTCGACCTTCTCAACGTCGTCGCCGGCGCCGGCCGCCTGCTGCCGCAGCAGCACCAGCATCTCGGCGTCCAGGCGGGCCTTCGCCCGGCTGAAGCCCGAGACCGCATTCGTGCCGCTGGCCCGCCTCGCCGGAAACACCAGCTCCCCCAGCTGTGGTAGCGCCGCGATGATCTCGAGGGCGGGGTCGGATAGGGGCACCACATGCGCGCGGTCGCTCTTGGTCAGCTCGCGCGGCAGCTCCCAGGCCTGTCGCTCCAGGTACAGGTCCCACCAGCGCATCCCCGCGACCTCATCGCGCCGCTGCCCGGTCAGGATCAGCAACCGGACCAGGGGACCGAATGGCCAGCCGAGCGCATCACATGCCCTCCAGGCGGCTGCCAGCTCGGCGTCGGTCAACACCCTGTCACGCGACCGCATCTCAGCCGGAGCCCGAATGCCTGCCACCGGGCTCGCCTCGATCAGCCCGCGCTCGAGACACCACCCGAACATGTGCTTCAGGTGCCGCAGCAGGAGGTTCGCCATGGCAGGCGAGCCGCGGTCCACAATGGCATCCAGCAGCTCCAGGATGGCGGCCCGCCTGATGCTCTCGATCGGTTGTCCCCGCCAGGGCGCCAGCTCTCGGGTCAGCGAGCGCTCAACCTCGCGCCAGGAGCGCCGGCCGCGCGCCTTTTTGGCGCCCTAGCGATGTAGTCCACGATGACCTGCTCGACCGGCCGCTCCGCCGGCCTCCGGGCTGCCCGCTTGGCCGCACTGGGGTCCTCGCCCCGCTGGGCCTTCACCATTGCGTCGCGCGCCACGGTCCGGGCCTCCGCCCGCTTCCATGCCGGGTGCTTCCCGAGGGTGACCCGCTTGAGCGTGCCCCGCACGCGGGTCATGACGAAGAAGCTCCGGACGCCGCCGCTGGTGACCCGGACCCCGAAGCCGGGCAGGGCAGCATCGAAGACCTCGGTCCGCCCGCTGGCTGGAGGCGAAAGTTTGCTTACCCCCAGCTCGGTCAACCGCGTCCTCGCCATGCCAGCCCTCCAGGAGCAGACCCAGTTCATTGGAGCTCGGGGTAACATTGGGGTAACAGTTCAAGCCTGTCAACGGGTGATCACCCTCGATAGCTCACGATACCGTTTAGCCAAGTTTTGCAGTTGATTGCAAATAGGATGGATGGAAAGGATGGGTGGAGCTGATCGCCTCTGAACATCTACAGCTTATAACTTTTAATTAGCGGGTTCTGGGTTCGAGTCCCAGCGCGCCCACCAGATTTGCTGATTTACCGAGGGCCTCGTTCAGCAGCGCGCCCAGCCGGATGCCGGCCTCGACCAAGCCGTCCCTGTACCCGACCGAGTGCCCGAGGTACTTCAGGGCCTCGAGCCGTTCCTGCTCGGTCGCGCTCGACGACGATAGCACCGCCAAGTCCTTTGGAGAGCCGAGACGACGCTCTCGGTTGCCAGTCCGTCGCCTATGTGATCCTGCGAGCGGCTGCGGAATTCCGAGCGCTGCGCCGCGAGAAGATTCCACTGCGCTCGGCAGCTTGACGCGGCCAGCGCAGCGCGGCCAGATCCTGGCTCGACGGTTAGGGAAAGCGTCCACTGGCTCGGGATCGTGAGGCATCATGGCGTGGCATAGGCTCCATGCGATTCTCGACGCCGCCGCGGAGGAGCGCCGGCCGCTCTGCTTCTGGTGGCGCGATGACGACGTCGGGATCGATCATCCCGATTTCCCTCGCCTTCTCGAGCTCGCAGCTCGTCGCCGTGTACCCGTCGCGGTGGCGGTCGTGCCACTGCGCCTGACGGAGGTCGTACAGATCCGGATCGCCGAGAGCGACGAAGCGACTGTGATTCAGCACGGGTTTTGCCATCGGAACCACGCTCCCGCGGGGGCGCCGCAGATCGAGCTCGGCGGGCGCGATCCTGAACGTGTCATGGGGGAGCTGGACTGGGGGCGCAGAATCCTCGAGACCGCGTTCGGCTCGCGCTTCCTCCCGGTGCTGGCGCCGCCCTGGAACCGCTTGGACCACGCGCTCCTGCCGCACCTCAGGTGCGGCGGCTTCGTCGGACTGTCGACCGGCGGCCAGCGCGTCAGCCCGGCGCCGCTCCCCGGGCTGGCGCAGGTCAACCGTCCAGGTCGATCCCGTGGACTGGCGCAGCAGCCGCCCCGGCGATCTACGCTTCCTGGGCGAGGAGGCTGCCCTCGCGCAGCTGTTGGCGATGGCGAATGCGGACGAGCCGATCGGGATCATGACCCATCACCGCGGTCTGACCGAGGCGGTTTGGATGTTCCTCGATCGCCTCTTTGAGATCCTGTCCACTCACCCGGGTGCCAATGTCCGCGCCGCGCCGCAGCTGTTCCAAGAGGGCTCCGTGGAGGTGCGCCCGGCGCCGTCGTCGCTCAGTCGCTGGTGAAGTACACGTCCCAGCCGGGATGCAGCCGCTGCACCGATCCGCGCAGTTGATCGTAGTTCTCGATGGCTTCGCGCTGGCTGAACGTGCGCTGGCGCCTCGTCACCGGCGCAATCCGGCGCGGCGAGACCCCGATGAACGACAGCGTTTGCTCGAGCATCTCGGACGGTTCCTGCGACAGGTCCTCGTAGGTGAGCTCGAGCCGTCGCTCCGCCGGCACGAGGGAGCGCACCGAGCCGGCCATACGCTGCAGCCAATCGATGGATTCGCGCAGGCGCTCGAGGCTGATATGCACCGGCACGGGCTCGTAGAGGCCGTTCTGGCGCTCGCCCGCAACCCACTTCCGCTGGCTGACGGCGAGGTCGAGCGAGATCAGCCGGTCGAGCGGGTTGAGGCGGGTGAGGTGGATGACCATCACATCGCATTGACCGATGAAGTCCCAGACCGACGCGTGCGGCTCGGTGCGGGCGTGCTGGTAAGCGAGCTTGAAGCCCACCGCCCTCGGCTCGGGGCGCTGCGCGACGAAGACCACTTGGTCCAGGAAACGGGCGCCATCCTCATCCTCCCCGATCGGCCGGCGATGGCCGCGGGCGAGAGGCTCCTCGGCGAGAGCCTCGTAGGCGCCGATGTCGATCTCCGGGTGCAGGGCGAGCATGCGCGTCAGCATATTGGAGCCACAGCGGCCAGGGAAGATGATGACGAACCTGATCATGCGCGCTTGCCGTCCCGTCGATCCGGCGTTGCGATTCCGCGACCACACTGTGGCATGGCGAGGCGTCGGCTGAGAAGGCACGGCCGTGCTCGTGATGCCGGCCGGGCGGGATGCCGCCGCCGTCGCGCCGGACGGGCCGGCTACCTGCCGCGCCGGCGAAGCCGCTTCATGAGGTCGCCGGCATGGGCTTCGATGCAGCCCAGCCAGAACTGGAGGGACGCGTATTCGGCGTAGCCTTTGTGGCCGGCGAGGCGCGCGACGAGCCAGTTCCGGAGCGCATCGACGACGGCGCTCCAGAGCCTCAATCCCGCCCCGACGGCGCGTTCTCCTCCAGCCACCGCCCTCAGCCCCGGCACCTTGTCGAGATAGAAGGACGGCGGCGGGCGGCGGGCGGCATACACGCCCTGCGCCCGGTACGCCCTGCCGATCGCCCGGACCGTAACCTTCCGGCGCGGCACGAAATGATGAACCTCGGCCTCGGGCACGTAGTGGGGCGTCAGGCCGTGTCGGTTCAGACGCTCCATCAAATCCATTCCCTCGCCGACGCGCCGCCGGCTCGTCGAGCCATCGAGGCCGAGCTGCGGGCTGTAGCCGCCGACCAGCCTCAGAGCTGCCGCCGGGCAGGCCCAGTTCGCCTCGAGGAATTCCTCCCCAGGCCCGAGCGCGCGGGCGTGCGGGCCGTAGTCGAAGCCGGCAACCGAACGGTTCGCGACGCGAAGGAGCTCGGGCTCGGGCCTGCAGCCGGCTTCGAACTCGCTCCGCAACGGGCCGCCGAAATAGTGGTGGTCCCCCGTGGCCTGATAGATCGACCAGTACAACGCGATCCAGTTCGGGCATGGGCGCACGTCGTCATCGGTGAACAGGATCAGCGCGCCCCTGGCCTCCGCGACGCCCCGGTTCCTGGCGTTGCTGCTGCCCTGGCGCGGCTCTTCCAGATAGATGAGCGGCAGGCGAGCCGCAAAGGGGGCAGCAGCGTCCCTGGTCCGGTCGGTACAGTTATTGGCGACCAGGATCAGCTCCCACCGCAGCCCGTCCGGGATGCGGCACGCTGCGACCGCGTCAAGCGTGATGCCCAGCCTCTCGGCGTTGTTCCAGGTCGGGATAACTACAGAGACGTCGACCATCTCGTGGCGTCGTCATTCCGACTCGCTGCGGATCACCAGGTGACCGCCGTGTCGAGGCCGGATTGCAGCGGAATGAGCCCTGCGAAGCACCAAGCGAACTGATCGGGCCAGCGGAGCGCCAGCCGCTCGATTCGCCTGGCGTACTGCGCGAGCAGGTCCTCCGACGCCGAGCGCTCGTCCAGATCTGTCCGAACCGTGAGCGCCGGCTCGATCGTCGTCACGTACCGCCCGGGCTCGGGAGCGAGCGTGTAGATCGGGAGCAGCGCGGCACCGGTCCGCAGGGCCAGGGTCGGAGCGCCACTCGCGACCCGCAGCTTGGCGTCCAGGAACGGCGCCTCGATCATCCTGCCGCCGATCGGCAGAAGCGTGATCGAGACGACCCTGTTCTCCCGCAGCCGGCGCCTCAGGAGACGGAGCCCCCCTGCCGATGCTCCCGGCCTGATCACCAGCCGCTCCGCGAGGTAGCGGGCCTCGATCCTGGTGCGAAGCGGGTTGAGGACATGGACCCCGAACGAGGTCGGGGAGAAGCCGTGGCGGTAGCGCGACAAGTGGCTGACGGCGACGCCGGATCGATGCAGCGTCATCTTTGCGAGCAGCCCGGTAAAGACAAAGGGCGCGCTCCAGAGGATCGCGCCGTGGCCGGCCTCGAGCGCACGCTCGAGATGAACCCGGCCTTCGAGGTGCACATCCGGCTGCCAGCCGCCCGGACGCCAGCAGCGCAACGTGGATAACTCCACGAGCACCGCGTTCGCGGCCTGATCCAGCGCGCACTCCGCAAGCGGCCTGGCCACGGCGCGTGCCCCGAGGACCGCCTCGGCGCGCGCGACCGTGCGCGCGATCAGGTCCGCTCGCCAGCGCTGCGCCGTCGCCAGGGCAAGGCGACGCAGGCTCGCCTCGGGCAGGAGGCAGGCGAGCGGCGCTTCGACCGGGAGCCGCAGCAGCATCGCGAAGTCCGATGCCCGGCAGAGCTTCGGCCGTGCGGCAGCTGTGGGCGGGACCGCGGCGACACGATCGGCCAGCGCCGTCGTGGACTCTCGCTGGTTCATGCGCGAGCCGCCTTCATCCGCGCTCGAAGATGCTCAAGATAGCCGCGAAGCCGGCCGAGACAGAACTGCAGGTCCACGTATTCCTGGTATGCCTTCCGGCCGGCGGCGCGCGCCCGCCACCATCGGATGGCGGCGGCAAGGCTCGTGCCGCACGCCCGCACGCAGGCCCTCGTCGTCCACTTCTCATCGCCGAAACGCGCTTTCAACCATGGGGTGGTCTCAATCCAGTAGTTGGGCGTGTCCGCATGCAGCGAGTAGACGCCGTGGGCGCGCCAGTTCGAGGCGGCATGGCGGAGGGTGCACTTGCTCTGCGGCACGAAGTGGATGACATAGGCCTCGCTCACGTAGATGCCGGAGAGCCCGCTGCGGCGCAGCCGGTCCCTGAGGTCCGGGCCCTCGCCGATCCGGCGTCGTTTCGAGCCGTCCAAGCCGAGGTTGGGGTCGAACCCCCCGGTCCGGCGCAAGGCCTCGGCCGGGCATGCCCAATTCCCTTCCAGCAGAACCGGCGTTTCTGCCGCAACGCAGCCGGTCAGGTCGAGTGCCAGCCCCCGCACGGCGAGGGGAGCAACCCGCATCAGCTCGTCTTCCGGCGGCTGGTCGTCCTCGAACTCGCACCGCAACGGTCCGACGAAGTAGCGCCGCGGCCCATGGTCCTGGAACGCCTGCCAGTACAGCGCGATCCAGTCCGGGCACGGCCGCACGTCGTCGTCGGCGAACAGGATCAGCTCGCCCTTGACGTCTGCGAGCCCGCGGTTCCGGGCGTTGCTGGCGCCCTGGCGCGGTTCTTCCAGACAGATCAGCGGCAGCCGGCCGACGAAGCGGGCGGCGACCTCGCGCGTCCGGTCGGTGCAGTTGTTGGCGACGACCAGGAGCTCCCATGCGAGCCCGGGCGGCACCCGGCATTGCGCGATCGCGTCCAGCGTCACCGCGAGCCGCGCGCAGTTGTTCCAGGTCGGGATGATCAGCGAGATCGCGACCATGCATTCTCATCTCTGGCCGGTCGAGGATCGACGCCCGCTCCTGGGGCCTTCGGCAGCAGCGCCCCGCTCCGACGGCCCCCGCCTCGCACGCCCCTCAGTTCAGGATCAGGGCGTCGTCGTCCTCGACCATCTGAATGGCATCGAGCCCGATGGCGCCGTCGAGGGTCTCGAGCGGCGTCGTCCATCAGGTTTGGCATTCTCGATCACTGCGGCGCCGCCGGCAACGAACGAAGGACGTCGGCCAGCGTTCAGTCGCGCCTGTCCTGTGCCAGACAAGGAGGAGAGGCCGGAGAGTCCGAAGTTCCGATCGACCCTCGCGGGCGGGACCGAGGCAGGTGCGGGCCCTGCCGCCACCGCAGGATCCTCAGGGCCGCGGCGATCGCTGCGAGCGTGAGCAGGGGGGCCAGTAGCACGCCCAGAGCCAGCGCTGCGACCAACCACCCTGGGCCGCCGAACGGCGTCGCGCCATCGAGGCCGACCAGGAGCAGCCCGATCAGCCAGCCTTCGAGCCACAGGACCATCAGCACCACGAGGCCGATGAGGAGCCGTCCAACCTCCGCAGGGCGCGATGCAGCGTCGCGGCCGGCCATGCTCGGACGCCACAGGTCGCGGATCGGAATCCAGACCGCGAGCCACGCGTGCAAGACCAGCACGAGCATCCTTCAATGGCCCTTCTGGAAGACCGTCAGAGGTCGCCGCAGGACCAGCTCCTGCCACGCCGCCGCGGCGAAGACCACCGACCGCACGAGCTGCGCGACGAACCGGCAGGGCAGGTTGACGAGTACGCGCCCGAGCTCGCCCCGTTCGAGGGCGATCGGGACCAGGACCGCCGCCGCGAGCGGCAGCTCGCTCAGCAGCAGAAGCAAAAAGAGCGGATGAACCAGCAGCCCGAGCAGCGGCAGGACGAGCCAGATCGCGGCGAAGTCCAGCAGCCGGCTGCACAGGGTGACGACGACGATCGAGCGCAGGTAGGGCTGCTCGAGCACGTCGGGCCAGTGAGCCCTGAGGTTCTGCAGGAAGCCGTGCGACCAGCGGCGAAGCTGGCGCACGAACAGCGTGAAGTCGGGCGGATCGATGACGTAGCAGACGGCGTCGCTTACATGCCGCACCTCGTGGCCGTTGCGCAGGAAGGTCCAGGTGAGGTCCATATCCTCCGCCAGCGACCGGCTGGGCCAGCCGCCGTAGCGGCGGAGCGGGCCGGTTCGGAAGACCGCGAAGCAACCCGAGATCACGACGAGGCTACGGGCGCGGCTCTCGACCGGCTTCACGAACAGGCAGGTGAGCAGGTACTCCACATGGCGCGCGCGCTCCCAGACGGTGCTCGTGAAGCGTGGCAGCACCAGCCCGCTCGCCGCCACCACCGCCGGGTCTGCCATAGCCGCGAGCAACCGTTCCACCGCGTCGGGCGCGAGCAACGTGTCAGCGTCGACCGTCAGCACCACTTCCGTGTCGACCTGCTCCAAGGCGAAGTTCAGGGCCCGGCCCTTCGATCCGCCGCCCCCCGGCGCGCGCAGGACGCGCACCCCCAGCCCTCGGGCGATCTCTCCGGTGTCGTCGCTCGACCCGTCGTCGATCACGATGATCACGTCCGGCGGGCGGCTCTGGGCGCGCAGGCCGCCAATCGTCTCGGCGATCACTCCTGCCTCGTCACGCGCGGGTAGCAGCGCCGTGACGGCGCCAGCCCCACCGGACCGGACCATTTCCTCATCCCCGTCGTTGCCGCGCCGGCGTCGCGAACCGGCCGCCGTGCCGGCCGAGCGAGCCGATCTCCCCCGCTCCGTCACATCACCCATAGCAGAGGTGGTAACGGCCGTCAGCCGCGCGGTGCGCGGTGCCGGCGGCATGGTGCATCGCCATTGCCGGCACGTCGCAGTTTGCTCCTCGTGCGATCCGGTCGTCTCCGGGCGGCGACCAGAGCCTCGCCAGACTTCCGAATTCCAGTGCCGGCCCGGGCTACGCCCTTGGCTGCTTGACCCGGCCGGAGTCGGGCGTGATCGAGCGCATCAGGCAGACCGCGGCCATCACGAACAGGATCCAGTCGATCCGTCGAAGCTGGAACAGCCGTGTCTCGGTCAGGTTGAAGATCATGAACCACAGCGTGTAGATGAAACAGAAGAAAGCAAAGGCGGAGCCGGTGCCAACATAGGTGCGAAAAGCCAGCAGTGCGGTCCTCACCAAAAGCGCGCTCGCAGCGAGAGCTGCCGGAAGGCCGAGATCGGCGGCGATCTGCAGATAGCCATTGTGAGCATGAAACACCGAGGTGGTCGACGACAGATGGGGAAACCACGTTCGCTCGTCAGCCAGCCAGATCGCCCCGTAGCCGAAGCCGAGAAGCGGCGCTTCTTGCACGACCTGAAGGGCGTCCTGCCAAATGTCGACCCGCGAAGTGAGGGTGGAGTCGCGCTGCAGGCTCCGCGTCAGGAGATCGAAGTTCTCCAGAGCGAGCAGCGTTGCCGGCAATGCTAGTGCACATGGGGTAACGGCGGGCGACTGAGGCAAGCTCTCGATCGCGTCAACCGAAGCGGAGAGCTGCCATGACCACCTTTGCCGGACTGGATGTCTCGCAGGCCAAGACCACGGTGTGCATCGTCGATGAGCGCGGTTTGGTGACCTGGCGCGGGAGCTGTGCGACCTCGCCCGGGGCAATCGCCCAGACCCTGGCGACACGGGCCTCCTCGCTCGAGCGGGTCGGGCTGGAGAGCGGCCCCCTCGCGCCCTGGCTGGTTCACGGGCTGCGCACCCTCGCGCTGCCGGTGGTGTGCTTGGATGCGCGTCACGCCCGGGCCGCCTTGTCGGTACAGATCAACAAGAGTGACGCCAACGACGCCGACGGCCTGGCCCAGATCGTCCGCACCGGATGGTATCGCGAGGTCGAGGTGAAGAGCGTGGCTGCTCATCTCGTGCGCGCGACCTTGGGGGTGCGCAAGCAGCTGGTCGGCATGCGGACCGAGATGATCAACCAGATCCGCGGGCTGATGAAGATCTTCGGCCTGATCCTGCCGAAGGGCAGTGGCGCCCGGTTCGAGACCAGTGTCCGCGCGCGCCTCGCCGAGCATGCTGAGCTGGGGTTGGTGATCGAGCCCTTGCTCGCGGCCTGGCGCGCCATCGACGGCCAAGTCGCCACGCTCGAACGCCAGCTGGTGCGGCGCGCCCGCCGGCATGAGGTGTGCCATCGGCTGATGACGGTTCCGGGCGTGGGGCCGCTGACGGCGTTGGCGTTTGTCACCACGGTCGACGATCCGACGCGCTTTCGACGATCGTCGAGCGTCGGTGCTTACCTCGGTCTGACGCCCCGGCGCCACCAATCGGGGGAGCGCGACGTGAGCGGCCGGATCTCCAAATGTGGCGACCGGCTCACCCGCAGCTACCTGTTCGAGGCCGCGAACGTTCTGCTGACCAGGGTCGAGCGTTGGTCGTCCCTCAAGGCCTGGGCCATCAGGCTGGCCAAGCGGAGCGGCTCCAAGAAGGCGAAAGTCGCGCTCGCGCGCAAGCTCGCCACGTTGCTGCACCGACTCTGGCAGGACGGCACCACCTTCCGCTGGACCACGGAGGCCACCGCGTGATGATCTGATCGCAAGAGGTTCGCCGATCGGCGAACGCGGTCCCTGCCGGGACGATGCGAGGGCGAGCTCGCTGCGTCGGTTGCGCATCCGCTCGGAACCCGAGCAAGGTCAGCGCGCAGTGCACATTGAGCGGCCCGAGCGTCTGACGCCTTGTTGAGACGGGCGCCCGCCCGATCTCGGAGAGAACCTAGAATGAGCGACAGCGCGAAGACGATGTTGGTCACTTTGAACTTCTTGCTGACGTAGAAGAGCAGGATCGTGACGCTCGACAGGATGAGCAGTACGTGCGCGGTAGCGGAGGCGCTCATCAGGACCATCAGCACTGCGAGCACGAACAGCGGGAGGCCGACCACCGGACTGATGCGACCATGTAGGGAGGCGATCGCGAAGAACACCGCGGCGCCAGAAGCGATGGATCCGAACTCGTTCTTGTTGAGAAGGATGCCGCGCCACCTGCCAGTGAGCGACGGGTCGATCAGGACGCCGCCGTGCTCCGACCTCGGGTGCTGACCGAAGTCCGGAAACAGGAAGACCGCGATCACGCTGGCGGCGACGAAGAACGTGAACAGCCACATGATGATCGCCATGACCTGCTTCGGATCTCTGGAATAGCCGATGCAGATGCCGACCATCGTCGTGCTCAGGAGCCAGAGGGCGCGTTCGGCCGAAAGGGCGGGCTCGAGCGACCAGATGACCGAAGCGACGGCCATGAAGTGGACGAACACGAGGTCAGGCATCCGACGGCCGAGATAGATCACCCAGTCGGCCCGGAAACGCTGCCAGAGCAGCCCGGCAGCGACGATGCCCAGCACGGCCCAGCTGGCCTCGATCTTCGGCGTGCCGTCGCCGAGCGACCACATCGGCCGCAGAAAGAGCGCGGAGCCGCCGATCAACGCGAGCAATCCGATGACGAGATCGGCGCCGAGGAGGTGAGCGGGTTTGTACCAGCCTGCTGCTTCCGGCTGACGTCGGGCTGTGAGGCTGGACATCGACCTCATGATCATTCTGAACCGACGGGGTGGAGCGGCGATTTCGGCGGCCCGCGACGGGCGACCACGCCGCTGCGCGCTAGGCTCGGCCCGATGCCACACTTCTCGGAACCACTCTTCGCAAGCCTCGGCGCGTGATGCGCTTTGCTGACCTCGACCTCACTGTATCGGCGTGCTGCGCCGCCGCCAAGCTCGCGTCATCACCGGAAGGCGGCCGGCCTCGCCGGCGGTAAGCCCGCACCCATCGACGACTACGGGCCGGGCGGTTGTCGTCGTCGGAGCATCGGGCGGCATTGGCCAAGCTCTGACGCTGAGGCTCGCGCAAAGCTCCGCCGCCAGGCGCAGCGGGCGGGCCCTACTTCAACGATGCCTCGCGTTCAGATGACCCCGGCAGGACGCCGATCTTCCTGCCGGTCAGGAACGCCGTTCTGATCTTGCCGATGCCCCTCAGGTTGATCAGCCCACGCGGCTCGAGCTCGTACCGGCCCGCCAGCATTCTGCTGGTTTGCGGCGAGAGGTGGATGCGGCCCGGCAAGCCATGGGATTCCAGGCGGCTCGCGAGGTTTACCGCCTCGCCCCAGATGTCGTAGAGGAAGCGATGGGAGCCGATCACGCCGGCCACTACCGGCCCGGTGTGGATGCCGATTCGAATCTGGAACGGCACGTCGATTGTCGCGTTGACGGCTTCCAGGGTGTCGAGCATCGCCAGCGCGAACTCGGCGATCACCTCGGCGTGATCGGGTCGGGGCACCGGTAGGCCGGCGGCTGCCATGTAGGCATCGCCAATCGTCTTGATCTTCTCGATCCCCAATCTCCGGCAGAGATCGTCGAACGCCGAGAAGATCCGGTTCAGGCTGTCGACCAGGACCGCCGGGGTCACGCGCGACGCCACTGCCGTGAACCCGACCAGATCGGCGAACAGAATGGTCGCCTCCTCGACCCGGTCGGCGATCACCACCTCGCCATTGTTCAGCCTGGTGACGATCTGGCCGGGCAGGATGTTGCGCAGCAGGGTCTCGTGCCTCTGCCTCTCCAGCTCGATCCGTTCCACATAGCGGCGCTCGCGGTCGCGCCAGCGTTTGCGCTCGAGGCAGGCGCTGATGCGCGCGCGCAGCAGGACGGGATTGAACGGCTTCGGCAGGTAGTCTTCGGCGCCCGCCTCGATGCAGCGGATCACGCTGTCGGCCTCTTGCAGACCGGAGATCATGATCACCGGGATCTCATGCAGGCGCTCATCGGCCTTGAGGCGTTGGAGCACCTGGAACCCGTTCAGGTCGGGCATCAGGAGATCGAGCAGGATCAGATCGAAGTTCTCGACCTCCACGATCTCCAGCGCCCGGCGGCCCGAATCCGCTCGGGCCACCTCGTGACCGTCGTGGCTGAGACGACGAAACAGAAGGTCGCGATTGCTGGCGTTGTCGTCGACGACGAGGATCCGCCCGGTCTCATGTGGCGGCGCGGCGTGCGCCTCGATCGGTCTGACGGTCCGGACGAGATTGGCGATCATGCTGGCTACTGCGCTGCGCTCCTGATCGCCAAGCCCCGCGTCGACTTCGCTGCTCGAGAAGTCGATGACCACATCGATCCGTGACAGCAGACTGTCCGCTTCGCCGAGGAGCGCTTCCAGGTCCGGCCGAGTGGCGGCGGCGCCGACCTCGTCCAGCTCCTCCAAGAGCAGCTCGGCATAGCCCTTGATCGCGTTCAGAGGGTTGCGCAGGTCGTGCCGGAGCTTTGCCTGAAGCTCAGCGAGCTCGGCACCGGACTGACTGCCGGCGACGCCGGTCACGTCGAGCAGCCGGTCCATCAGCGCGAGCAGCTCTTGGGCCGAGGTCAGGATACGCTGGAGATCCGGGCCGATGTCTTCGAGCTCGAGGGCGCGTGCCTTCTCGATCAGCATCTCGCCGTAGCCGACCAGGGCCGTCACCGGCGCCAGCAGCTCATGGCGCATGTTGGCGAGACGAGCGCGACGCTGACGCTCCTGTTTCGACGCGCGCTCGGTCATCGCGTCCTAGGCCGCGCCGGTGCCGAGCAGACGCTCGATCTTCTCCATGAGCCGCCCGAGCTCGACCGGCTTGGTGTCATAGTCGTCGCACCCGGCCTCGAGGCACTTGTCCCGGTCGGTCGCCATCGCGTGCGCCGTGAGGCCGATGACGGGGATCCGTGCGGTATCCGGCGTGGTCTTGAGCCGGCGCGTCGCTTCCCATCCATCCAGGACCGGCAAGCTCATGTCCATCAAGATCAGGTCGGGCTTTTCCGCCGCGGCCATGGACACGCCCTCCTCGCCGTCGGCCGCGATCAACACCTCGAAACCCCGCCGCCGGAGACGCCGCGAGAGCATGTCGCGATTCATCTCGTTGTCCTCGACCAGCAGGACCCTGGTCATCCCCGCCCCTCCCGTCCCTACGGCGCGCCCTTGGATTGTAGCCTGATGGCGCGCTCGACCGAAAGGGGACAACGCACGCCGGCTGCTCCCGGATCCGCGGAAGACCCGGGCGGCTCGCAGGATCGGAAGCTCGCCACGCACCACGATCTTCCGAATCCGGAATTGATGGTGGTACAACCGCGGATGATGCATGGCGAGCGCACGCTGTGGGCATGCCAGCAAGGGGGCTCGAGCGCACGGCTTCATGCTCTATGGCGTCGCCATGGTGCGCACGCGCTGGGGTTTGGGCGCGACGCGAAGAGGGAAGGACCCAAGGAATGAAAGGTCTCATGGCGCATCGGATCTGGCTCGGGCTTGTCCCGCTCATCCTGGCCACGAGCGTGCAGGCACAGGTCGCCGACCTCGATGCCTTCGTCGCGGCCAAGGCGGGCGCCCTGGAAGTCCTCCATCGCAAGGCGGAACGGGCCCTGGTCGGAGTTGCCCAGGACTCGAGCTACCGGGACTACTTCAAGGCGCATTCCGACCACCACCGCCACGAGCTCAAAGAGCGGATCGACCAGATCTCGCTCGAGGCCCAGAACAAGTTCGACGTTGGCGAGATGTGCCTGATCAACGAGAACGGGCACGAGATCTCGCGCATCGTGGAGGGCGAGGTCGCCCACGACCTCTCGACGGAGGAGGCCGCCGCGATCTTCTTCAAGCCGGCGTTCGCGCTCGCGCCGCTGAAGCGTCTACGTGTCGCCGATCTACATGTCGCCCGACGTGCACCGCTGGGTGGTCGCCTACGTCACCCCGATCGAGGTGGACGGCGAGAAGAAGGCGATCCTGCACTACGAGCATGAGCTCAAGACCTACCAGGAACTGCTCGCCGAGGGGCTCGCGCGCGACGACGATCGGTTCCTGCTCGCCGTCGATGAGGAGGGCTGGATCATCGCCGACAGCCGGCGTGAGATTGGGACCGCGGAACGCGGCGACTTCGGCCGTGCCGGGCGACTACTTCGAGCCGTTCCAGGCCGACGGGCAGCTCGCTCGACGCGCTCAAGGACGAGTTCGGCGGTGGCACGAGCGGCCATGGCACGATCGACTCTGGATGGCGTGCCTCATGGCGTGGCGTGGCGCACGGTCAAGGGCTGGACGCTGCTCGGTTTCGAGAAGGACCACGGCTGAGCAGGCGTGCGAGGCTGCGAGGAGGCGTCGCGGTGAAGATCACGGCCAGGGCGATCGCGCTGTTCGGTGCTTGCGCCCTCCTGCCCCTGATCGCGGCGTCGGTGTTCCTGTTCTATTCGGCGCGGGACACCTTGCGCGAGCAGGCGGGCGCCGAGCTCGCGCTGGTCAACCAGGAGACGTTCCGCCGGGTCGAGGAGTTCATCGAGCAGTCCCGCGCCAATCTCGACGCCTGGTCGGGGCTTCTGGTCATGCAGGACGTGCTCATCGGGGACGCGCAGGGCGACCTCGCGCTCGAGCTCGATAGCCTGCGCCAACACTACCCGCAGATCACGCGCGCTCGCGGTGCTGAACGCGTCAGGCGACGTCGTCGCGACGGCGGGGCCGGTGCAGGACGACGTGGCGCTTGCCGACACGCCGGTCTGGAACGCGATCGTCGGCGGCCAGTCGCACATCAGCGAGGACGCGGCGAACACCTTGACCGGCGTGCCGGGCCTGGCGGTGGCGGCCCCGATCCGGGCCGACTACGATCCCGGCACGATCATCGGCGGCCTGATCGGCGTGATCGGCTGGGACAAGATCAGCAGCATGCTCGAGGACGTCCCGGTCGCGGGCGCCGCGCAGGGCGTTCGGCACGTGCTGACCCTGGTCGATCACGACGAGCACCGGATCCTCTATCAGACCGCGGCCGCGCCTGACGGTCTGGACGCACGCGCTCTCGCCGCGGCCTTCCACACCCACGATGAGGAGCGCGCGGGCGCCGAGCTCGCCGACGACGCAGGCCATGAGCACGACCCGACCGCCGCCCTGGACCATCCGCACGAGGTGGAGGTCGGGCAAGGCTCCTACATCGTCACGACCGCGCTCTCCGGCGACGATCTGCCGCTCGACTGGGAGCTGTACAGCGCGGTCGCGAGCGACGTCGTGTATGCGCCGGTCGATGAGCTGCGTACGCATTTCCTGTCGATCGCCGCGGCCGGGGCGATCCTGGCGCTCCTCCTCGGCTGGCTCGCCGGCCGCTGGCTGACGCGGCCGATGACGGCGATGATCGCCACGATGAACCAGCTCGCCGGCGGGCGCTACGACATCCGGGTCGGCACCGAGCAGCGCCGGGACGAACTCGGCGACATGGGCCGCGCGCTCGGGCACTTCCGCGATCGCCTGATCGAGCGCGACCGGCTCGAGGACGAGCGCGCGCGCCAGCAGAAGATGCTCGACATGGCGCTGGCGACGATCAACGACGGCTTCGTGCTCTACGACGATCAGGACCGGATCGTCATCTGCAACCGCGGCTTCCGCAACATCCTGGGCGGCGAGCTCGAGCAGGCGGACCTGGCGGGGATGCCGTTCGGTGAGGTTGTCCGGCACCAGGCTGCTACCGGTCGGGTCGAGCTCGAGGGCGACCTCGGCGCCTGGGTGACGGCCCGCCTGCACCGCCATCGCGAGCCTGGCGTCCCGCACATCGTGCGCCTGAAGGACGGTCGCTGGATCCAGGTCAGCGAGCGCCGCACCGAGGACGGCGGCACCGTCGGCCTCTATACCGACATCACCGGGCTCAAGCGCGCCGAGGAGGCGTTGCGCGAGAGCGAGCGGCGCTTGTTCGACATCCTGGAGTCGAGCCCCGTCGGCGTGGCGATCGCCACTCGCGAGGGGAAACGGCTGTTCATCAATTCCAGGCGGGCCGAGCAGGCCGGGCTGTCGCGCGAGGAGTTCCTCGAACAGGACGCTCGGCTGACGTTCTTCGATCCCGGGGAGCGGGAGCGCCTGGTCGAGGCGTTCGACCGGGACGGAGTGGTGAGAGACGCCGTGGTGCGGATGCGGCGCGCCGATGGCACACCGTGGTGGTGTCTCCTCAACTGGCGCCCGTTCGACTTCGACGGACAGCCGACCAACCTGGCCTGGACCCACGACATCACGGAGCTCAAGCAGCGCGAAGCCGAGCTGGCCGACGCGCTCCGTGGCAAGGACGCCGTCCTCCAGGAGCTGCAGGCGGTGCTCGACACGATCGAGTACGGACTGCTGTTCATGGACGCGGACCTGCGGCCGCGGGTCGCCAACCGCGCCCTGTACCGGATGTGGCGCCTGCCCGAGAGCATCATCACCGAGCGGCCGAGCTGGCGCGAGATGGTCGAGTACGCTCGCGACCTGGGCGTGTACGAAGCGCCACCGTCGGGCAATGCTTGGGAGGCGTGGCTCGCCGAGCGCGAGCAGCGGATTCGCGCCGCCGATCCCGAACCCGTCGAGCTGCAGCTTTCCGACGGCACGATCCTCCAGCACCGCTGCATAGCGCTCCCCGACGGCGGGCGCATGCTCACCTACTTCGACATCACCGAGCTGAAGCGCATCGAGCAGGCGCTCGCGGAAAGCGTCGAACGCTACGACCTCGCGATGCGCGGCTCGAACGAAGGGCTGTGGGACTGGGATCAGCGCACCGACAAGCTGCTCATCTCGCCGCGTTTCAAGGAGCTGACCGGACTCACGACCGACGCGGACACGATCGAGCCGGCGGCCTGGCTCGCCAACCTGCACCCCGACGACCTCGAGCCCTACGGGAGGGCGTTGCGGGCGCATCTGCGGGGCGAGAGCGAGGCCTTGAACGTCGAGTTCCGGCTGCGCCGCGCCGACGGCAACTATCTATGGGTGCTGGCGCGCGGCATCGGCCTCCGCGACGAGACCGGTCAAGTCTACCGCATGGCCGGATCGATCGGCGACATCACGGCACGCAAGGAGGCCGAGCTCGGGCTCCGCCTGGCCAAGGAGCAGGCCGAGGAAGCGAGCCAGGCCAAGAGCCAGTTCCTCGCCAACATGAGCCACGAGCTGCGCACGCCGCTCAACGCCATCATCGGCTACAGCGACATGCTCCTCGAGGAGGCCGAGGACCTCGGCCACGGCGAGCTCTCGACCGACCTCGACAAGATCCGCGGCGCCGGCAAGCACCTGCTCAGCCTGATCAACGACATCCTCGATCTGTCGAAGATCGAGGCTGGGCGGATGGACCTGTTTCTGGAAGACCTGGCAGTCGCCGATCTGGTCCAGGAGGTGCAGTCGACCCTCGAGCCGCTGGTCGCCAAGAACGCGAACCGGCTCGAGGTGCGCATCGCGCCGGGGGTCGGCACGATCCACTCCGATCGTACCAAGCTCCGCCAAGCCCTGTTCAATCTCCTGAGCAACGCCGCCAAGTTCACCGAGGCAGGGCGGATCGAGTTGAGCGTGCGCCTGATCGAGGAGAGCGACCTCGTCGAATTCGCGATCGCGGACACCGGGATCGGCATGACGCAGGAGCAGATCGCGAAGCTGTTCCGGCCGTTCCAGCAGGCCGACGCCTCGACCACGCGGAACTACGGCGGGACCGGGCTCGGGCTCGCCATCACCCAGCATTTCTGCCGCATGCTGGGCGGCGACGTCCGCGTCGAGAGCGAGCCCGAGCGCGGCTCGACGTTCCGCCTGCTGCTGCCGCGCACGCCGGCGGCGCGGATCGCGGCGCCGGTGCGCCACGTGCCGGAGCATGTCGCTCGCGGCGCGCGTCCTGCCCCGGTGACCACCGCGCCGGGCCGCCGGGTGCTGGTCATCGACGACGACCAGATGGTGCGCGATCTGTTGACCCAGTTCCTCCGGCGCGAGGGCTTCGAGCCGCACACCGCGGCCGACGGCATCGAGGGTCTGCGCAAGGCGCGCAGCCTGCAGCCAGAAGCCATCGTTCTGGACGTGATGATGCCGCAGCTCGACGGCTGGTCGGTGCTCGCCGCGCTGAAAGGCGACCCCGAGCTGGCCGAGATTCCCGTCGTCATGCTCACGATCGTCGACGAGAAGACCCGCGGCTACACGCTCGGCGCGGCAGAGTACCTGATCAAGCCGATCGACCGTGGCCGGCTCAAGGCCGTCCTCGAGCGTCATTGCGGCCCGCGCGGCCGGGTGCTCGTCGTCGACGACGATCCGGACGTGCGCGAGCGGATCCGCGAGATGATCAGCCGCGAGGGTTTCCAGGTGGTCGAGGCGCGCGACGGGCGCGAGGCGCTCGCCCGGCTCGAGACCGAGCCGCCGGACGTGATCCTGCTCGACCTGCTGATGCCGGAAATGGACGGCTTCGCGTTCCTGGACGAGCTGCGCAAGCGTGACCAGCTCAAGGAGCTGCCGGTGGTCGTCCTGACCGCCAAGGACCTCACCGAGGAGGACCACGCGCGGCTGAACGGCGGCGTCGCTCGCGTGCTGCAAAAGGGCGCCTCGGGGCGCGACGAGATCCTGAACGAGCTCGCCAGCGTCCTCGCACGCCGGGCATCCAGGCCGGCCCTCGCGGTGGCCGCCGAACAGGACTGAGCTGAGCGCCGCGGCCGGGCACTCACCCGCAGGTCTCGCCGCGCGGCCGATGGTTCCGGAGCGCGCCCGCTCAGCCGGCGAGGCGGCGATCGGCGGCGAGCGCGTCGAGGCCGCCCAGGAACAGGTCGGCCGCGAGCTCGGCGAGCTGCTCCGGCGCGAGCGCGCCGTCCGGGCGATACCAGGCATGGGTCCAGTTGATCATCCCGAACAGCAGCATCGCCGCCGGCTCGACCAGGCTGCGCCGGAGCGCGAGCCCGGGGCTGACACGGGCCAAGAGGCCGGTCACCAGCAGGACCACCTGGCGCTGGAGCTCGCGGATCTCGCGCTGCTGCGCCTCGGGCAGGCAGCCGAGGTCGTTGAGGAGCACCACCTGCCGGGCCCGGGCGCGCGCATGGAGCGCCATGAACGCGCCGAGCAGCTGGCGCAGCTGGGCCCTCGGCGGATCGCCGCCGCCGGTCGCCCGCGCGGCCGCGCGGTGCAGCGCGTCCACGTGGTCGCGCAGGATCTCGTAGAGGATCGCCTCCTTCGAGGGGAAGTAGTGGTAGATCCAGGACTTGGACGCCCGGCAGTGAGCCGCGAGATCGGCGATCGAGGTCCGCGCGAAGCCGCTCTCGGCGAACAGCTCGGCAGCGCGCTCGAAGATCAGCGCGCGCTTGTCGTCATAGTCCTCGGCGCGGGTCCGGGCCAATCCTGGCTCCCCCTTGTCAGTGGCAGGCGCGGGACCGGCTCAGAACACCGGGATGATGTTCTCCGGGTCGAAGGCCACGCTCTCGCCCTCGACCCCGATCTCGGGCAGGGCGGGGAAGGCGACGCCGTGGGGCTCGACGAAGCCCTTCATCTTGAGCACCGCCTGGCGCCAGTTGTCGCGCCGCTCGTCGAGGGTGAGGACCCCGAGCCCGGCGCTGCGCGCCGCGTCCTCGAGCAGCTGATGCGCGGGCGCGAAGGTCTCGGGCAATTCCCAGAAGTCCTTGGGCGGCGTGTAGAGGATGCCGGAGAGGAACACGAAGCCCGCGCGCAGCTGGCGGGTGATCGTCTGCTTGTCCTCGACGCTGAGCCCCGGCAGGACCTTCTGCAGGATGGTGAGGCAGATGCCGAGGTGGCGCGCCTCGTCCTGGCCGACGCAGCGGAACGCCTCCTTGAGCACCGGGATCGTGGTGCGCTGGTGCATCGAGTGGAACAGCGTGGCGGACGCCATCTCGCCGAACAGGAAGGAGGTGAACAGCATCGGCACCGGGTACTTGTAGACGCCGTTCTTGAACGCCTCCCAATAGCGCGCGCCGTTGTGGTAGAGCCACTCGACGTTGTTGCGGGCGAGCTTGCCCAAGGGCGTCGCCGGCTCGTAGCCGAGCGGCCCGCCCGGCGTGAACAGCTGGATCGCGCGGCCGCAGACCTCCTCGTGGTTGACCTCGTCGCGGGTGATCGAGAAGAAGCACTTGCGGATCGGGTCCTCCTCGTGGGTCTCGTAGGTGTGGATCATCGCGCGCGCGAACACCGCCGGCCCCGAGCTGTCGAACACCGAGAGCAGCGAGAACCAGTAGGCGATGGCGTAGCGCTGGTCCTGGCTGAAGGCTGAGACGTCGAGCGCGCCCCAGGGCAGGCGCGAGGGCGCCCAGCCGGGATCGCGCGCCGCCTCGTAGATCTCGAGCAGCTTCGGCGTCTCGACCTGCCATTCGATCGGGAAGATGTTCATCTTCGGCAAGGGCGGCGCGCCCTCGCAGCCATAGAGGAGCTCCTCGGGGTCGGGCTGCTTGTCGGGCACGAAGGAAGGTCTTTCCGTACGTTGCGCGAGTTCGTTCACGTCCGCCATCAGCTCGCTCTCCAGGCTTCGGCCCGCCGGCCACGGGTCGGATCATACAAAGCCTGACCGCCCGTTCAAGTTTTCCCGTCGCGGTAGAACCGGCCCCGCTTCGACGGCCTGGGCTCTTGGCGCGGCCGCCGAGTTGGCGCAAGCTTGATGGGTCAGGTGGCGGCCGCACGGACGCGACCGCGGGAGGGGCGCAGGATGCAACGGGTCAACCGCGCCATCGAGCTTTTGAGCCAGGGCCAGCCGGTCTACTCCAGCGTGGTCGGCGAGCCCGGCTACGAGCGCGGCCGCGAGCATGCGCGGACCTGGGCCGACTGCCTGATCCTGGATATGGAGCATCAGCCGTTCGAGCCGGCAGCGCTCCACGCCTTCATGCGCGGCCTCGTCGACGGCGGGCCGACCGCGAGCGGCCATCGCACGCCCGCGGTGCTCGTCACCCTGCCGACCGACGGCAGCAGCGGGGAGGTGGTCCGCGCCAACGCCTGGATGGTCCGGCAGGCGCTGGCGGCGGGCGTCCACGGGCTCCTGCTCTGCCACGCCGAGACGCCGGCCGCGGTCCGGGCGTTCGTCGAGGCCGCACGCTACCCGTTCCAGAGGATGGGCGTCGGGCACGGCCTGGACGAGGGGCGGCGCGGCGCCGGCGGCCAGGTCGCGGCGGCCGCGATCTGGGGGCTGCCGGCCGAGGCCTATCTCGACCGCGCCGACGTCTGGCCGCTCAACCCCGCGGGCGAGCTGATGCTGGGCCTCAAGATCGAGAACCGCCGCGCGCTCGACAACGTCGAGGCGAGCCTCGCGGTCCGGGGCGTCGCCTTCGCCGAATGGGGGCCCGGCGACATGGGCATGGCGTTCGGCCACAAGGACGCGCACGATCCGCCCTATCCGCCCGAGATGGCCGCCGCCCGCACGCGCGTCAAAGCGGCCTGCGAGCGGACGGGCGTCATGTTCCTCGAGATGGTGCGGGCCGAGGACGTGATCGCGCAGATCGAGGACGGCGTGAGGATCTGCGCGGCGACCTCGGACGCCGCGGAGATCGGCCGCCGCCATAGCAAGCGGACCCTGCCGTGGTAAGCTGGGCGATGTATCCTCGTCGCGATGGCGCGGCCGCGCGCAGCTCCAAGCCGAAGGAGAGGCTCCGATGAAGGTCGAAGCAGTCCTGGCCAAGAAGGGTCACGAGGTCGCCACGGTCAACCCCGCCGCGACGCTCGCCACCGTGGCGCAGCGCCTGCGCCTCGAAGGGATCGGCGCGCTGGTCGTGGTCGACGGCGGCGAGGTCGTGGGCATGGTCTCGGAGCGCGACGTGGTCCACGCCTTCGCCGAGCATCGCGCCGCGACCTCGGAGATCAAGGTCGCCGAGGTGATGAGCCGCAACGTGATCTCCTGCCGGCGCGACGACAGCCTGACCCGGATCCTCGGCCTGATGACGCGCCACCGGGTGCGCCATCTGCCGGTGCTCGAGGGCGGCCGGCTCGCGGGTCTGATCAGCATCGGCGACGCCGTCAAGCATCGCCTCGACGAGCTCGAGATGGAGGCGTCGGTGCTACGCGACGCCTACATCGTGAGCCATTGAGCGCTTGGCCGGGCCGCGCAGCTCGGCCAGGGCGTCCGCCGCACGCGAGGCGGCGTCCGGGTGCTCAGGCGATGTCCAAGGCCCGCCAGGTGAGGATTGATGCGCCGCGTAGCTGGCGGTGAAGCCTGTGCAAGGTGGCGCCTGCTTTCGGGGCCGTCGGGCGATGGCAACCATTGACGCTCAGCTTCCTTTGAGTACGCTGATCCGTAGTCGATTTTCGCCTTCGCTGGTTGTGAACTACTTCACATGATCTCGCCGTATGGTTGTCTCGGCGCCTCGGGGCCGGTACCGAGGCAGTTGCCGCTGAAGGGGGCTTGATGCGAGCGACAGCTACGAGGGCGAAGCGGCTGGCGGCGGTCGTCGCCACGCTGTGGTGCCTGCTCGGTGGGTGGGGCGCGCCGCAGATCGGGACCGCCGCCCAGGCCGCGGCCGAGGTCAACGGCATCGTCGTCTACCAGACCGACTTCGGGCTCAAGGACGGCGCCGTGTCGGCGATGCACGGGGTCGCCTTGTCGGTCGATCCGGGCCTCCGGCTCGAGGACCTGACCCACGAGATCCCGGCCTTCGACATCTGGGAGGGCGCGTATCGGCTCGCCGACACCGTGCCGTACTGGCCGGCGGGCACGGTGTTCGTGTCGGTGGTCGACCCCGGGGTCGGCACCGGGCGCAAGTCGGTCGTGCTCGCGACCGAGTCCGGCCACTTCGTGGTCAGCCCGGACAACGGCACGCTGACGCTCGTCGCCGAGAACCTCGGCATCGCCGCGCTGCGCGAGATCGACGCCAGCCGCTATCGCCGGCCGGGGTCGGAATTGTCCTACACCTTCCACGGCCGCGACCTCTACTCCTACGCCGCGGCCCATCTCGCCTCGGGCAAGGTGCGCTTCGAGGACCTCGGCCCCGAGCTGCCGCCCGAGGTCACCAGGATCGCCTATCAGAAGCCCAGCCTCGCGGGCGACAAGGTCGCCGGCAACATCCCGATCCTCGACGTCCAGTTCGGCAACGTCTGGACCAACATCGACCGCGCCACCTTCGAGCAGCTGGAGGTGGTCAAGGGCGCCGAGGTCGAGGTGCGGATCTTCGAGGGCGACGAGCCGGTCTATGCGGGCACCATGCCCTACGTCTCGACCTTCGGCGACGTGCCGCAGGGCTTGCCGCTGCTCTACCTGAACAGCGTCGACGACGTGGCGCTCGCGATCAACTGGGGCAACTTCGCCGCGACCCATGGGATCGGCTCCGGGCCCGAATGGCGCATCGAGGTCGCCAGGCGCTAGCGCCCGCGCCCTGGCGAGGCTAGCCTCAGCGCAACCATGCCCGTCGCGCGTCCGACCATCCGCATCGCCCTGAACGGCGCCGCCTCGGGCCGAGCCCGGCGGAGCGCCGCGGCTCGGCCGGCGCGAGGTCGTCCGGGCAGCTCGAGCCGGCCGCCTTTTGAGCCGACGAGCAGCCTCGCTGCTCGAGCCCGGGCTTAGCTCGTGGCCACCGTCGCGACCCCGGTCCCGGTCGGCGCGCGCCTCGGCGCGCTCGCCGATCGCCAGTCCAAGTACCTGATGATCTGGCCGGCGGTGCTGATCCTGCTGCTGATCGGCATCTTCCCGATCGTCTACACGCTGATCGTGAGCTTCCAGCACATCACCATGATGGAGGAGGACACCTCGTTCAGCGGCCTGCTCAACTACGCCCGCCTGTTCCAGGACGCCCGCCTCTGGGCGGCGCTCGGCCACACCCTGATCTTCACCGCGATCGCGCTCCCGCTGGAATTGGTCCTCGGCATGGCGATGGCGCTCCTGTTCCTCGACCGCATGCCCGGCCGCCAGGTCTTCATAGCGCTCCTGGTCCTGCCGACCGTGATCTCGCCGATCGTCGCCGGCGCCGCCTGGCGGCTCCTGTTCGACAACCGCTTCGGGCCGATCAACCAGATCATCGGCTGGCTCGCGGGCGAGCCGGTGGCGCTGCTCTGGCTGGTCAACCCGAACCTGGTCTATCCGGCGATCATCCTCTGCGAGGTCTGGCAGTGGACGCCGTTCATGTTCCTGATCCTGCTCGCTGGCCTCTCCAACGTCGACCAGTCGCTGATCGAGGCGGCCGAGATCGACGGCGCCGGCTGGTGGCGGATCTTCTTTCGGATCGTGCTGCCGGCGATCCGTCCGGTGCTCGCGATCGTGCTCCTGATCCGCGCGCTCGACCTGGTCCGGCTGTTCGACATCGTCTGGGCGCTGACCAAGGGCGGGCCCGGCACGATGACCGAGACGATCTCGGTCTACGCCTACATCCAGGGGTTCCAGCAGTTCGAGACCAGCTACACCGCGGCGATCGCGCTCCTGGTGATCGTGATCCTGTCGATCCTGGTGATCGTTCGCGCTGCGCCGCATGGAGATCGCCCGATGAGCGTGCGCTACGTGGCAGCACCGCCGTGGCGCCACCGGGCGACCCGGCGCCTCCTGCTGCGCTACCTGGCCGCGGTGGCGCTGCTGGTCTTCTTCCTGTTCCCGGTCTACTGGCTGTTCATGATCTCCTTCAAGACGCCCGAGGAGATCTTCGCCTCGCCGCCGGTGTGGTATCCGGAGAGCCTGCAGCTCGCCAACTATGCGGTCCTGTTCCGCGACGGCGACGCGATCACGGTCTGGAACAGCCTGGTGGTCGCAGGCGTCAGCACGGTGCTGGCCATGCTGCTCGGCACGATCGCCGCCTACAGCCTCGCCCGCTTCAGGACCGGCGGCGACAACCTCGCGATCTGGATCATCAGCCAGCGCATGATCCCGCCGATCGCGATCGTGTTCCCGATCTTCCTGCTCTACGTCTGGCTGGGGTGGGTCGACAGCTACCACGGCCTGATCCTGCTCTATACCGCGTTCAACCTGCCCTACGTGATCTGGATGATGCGCGGCTACATCGAGGACATCCCGCTCGAGCTCGAGGAGAGCGCCTTGGTCGACGGCTGCACCCGCTTCGAGGTGCTGCGCAAGGTCGTGTTCCCGATGGCGCGCGCCGGCCTGTTCGCGACCGCGGTGTTCACCTTCGTGTTCGCCTGGAACGACTTCATCTTCGCGCTCGTGCTGACCCGGCGCGAGATCACCACCTTCCCGGTCCAGGTCACCCACTACTTCGGCGGCCAGTCCAACTTCTGGGCCAAGATCGCCGCGATGACGCGTCCTCGGCACGGTCCCGATCTTCATCGCGGTCGCGACCCTCCAGCGCTACCTGGTCCGCGGCATCTCGCTCGGCGCGGTCAAGGGGTAGAGGCGGCCTTCAGCTTGGCCCCGCACCGCTTCCCCGCCTTCTGCTTGCCAGACGCGCCATCGCCACGACATGATGGTGGAAGCGTCGTTGAGGGAGGTCGCTCGTGGCCACTCGGGTTCAAGCACCGGCTCGGCCGGACCAGGACTACGACCGCGACGTCTACGCATGGTCGAAGGCGCAGGCGGACCTGCTGCGCGCCCGCCGGTTCGACGAGGTCGACCTCGAGCACCTGATCGAGGAGATCGAGGACGTGGGAGCCTCACTCGGCAGATCGGTCCGCAACCGCACGATCACCATCATCGAGCACCTGCTCAAGCTCCAGCACGCCGCGGCGACCGATCCACGCGCCGGCTGGCGGCAGACGGTCCGCACGCAGCGGGTCAAGCTCAGGCGCGCCTTGACGCCGACGCTGCGCCGCGAGCTCGAAGCCGAGCTTCCCGCGCTCTACGCCGACGCCCGCGACCTCGCCGCCGGCGTGCTCGCCGACCACGGCGAGACCGCGGCCGCCGAGCAGCTTCCCGCCGCCTGCCCCTACGACCTCGACCGGATCACCGGCAACTGGCTGCCGGATCACGCAGCCTCGCGTGAGTTGGAGCCGTTGCGCTATGCGCTCACAACCGGTTAAGGATTGCATATTCCAAAGCAGTCGGCAACAAGCACCCAACAGTTGAGCAGCAAAGTCTACGTGCCCCGCGACATGCCATCGCTGACCGAAATATGCAGTGGCAGAAAACTCCAGTGTGCGAACGCTATGCCGCCAACCGACCAACTCTTTATCCAACCGAATGCGAGAATCTCTGTAAAGATGAGCAGATCGGAGTTCAACATTAGAATAGTTCAGAGCAATACGCTTGTAGTTTAGGTTTGCTCTGGCCTGCACTGTCGGACCCGATCGAAGACATCAAACCCGCATTCCATGTCGCAGTTCATCAAATTGGCTACAAAGTGGCGGGCTCGTCGCTTCAACAGAATAATCTTGGACCGTAGGGGTCAAACTCTGAGTTAAATGCACCCACTAATAGCATCCAGTCCGTCCTCGCGGCGCTCGTACCGCCGCGTTCGGTAAGCGAACTCGGCAAGGGGTAACACACTCTATAGAAACCTTCCCAGATCGCGGGGCAAGGTTCCACCACCGCCGCCACCCCAACACAGCACCGGTATCGAAGCCTTCCGACAAGTAAGTCTGGAAGGTCCCGATCGCGATCGGCGTACCGAAACGACGCTTTATTTCACTCGGCGAGAGTTCCCTTATCGTCGAAGCCGTCCAAGCATCGCTCAACGCATCGAGGCAATGCCACCGATCGGTCAGGCGTCCGGCTTGAACCATTGCGATCCAAACGGTGACACTCCTCTGTAAAGCCTCGCACGCAGCTACGGCGCGAAGGGCGCAGCTGCACATAAGACATCTCTCGAACTTCAAGTTGATGCCTGAATCTCAGTAACTCATCTCCCGAATTCGAAGACCATCAGGGTCTTTCTCGCGAGGATCGCGCCTGGTTTCTTAATTCGGCGGCTAGCTTTTAAACGAGCGATGGAAGTTGGGATGCCCAATTTTTTTCCACAGCAGAGATAGGATGACAGCTGCACCGAAGGTGAAAGAGACAAACAAAGGCATGCGATCAAACCTGTTCCCCAAGAAAACAGTACGAAGTCATGCGTAGCATTAGCGCTGAGAAACCAAGCTCCATATACAATGAAGCTGTCGACGCAGCCCAGTCGGCATCTATCTTAAACTAGCTCTCCACGACCATCAGGTAGCGCCTGTGGCGACGAGACTGCGGTAGGGGGTGGGGCGGGTCAGGACGGCTTGCAGGATGACGCGGGCGAAGCGGTGGCTGAGAGTCTTGGCGGTACGGCGGTTGAAGCGGAAGACGAACTCGTCGAGATAGGCCGGCAGGTGCTTCTTGGAGACGGCGCCGTGGTGGGTGCCGAGCAGCCAGCGCTTGGCCAGGCCGAACACCAGGTGGATCGCCGGCAGGCGGAGCGCCGCGTCGCCCCAGCTGGCGCTGAGATTGAGCGGCTCGTGGCCGTAGCCCTTGGCGGCGAGGCCGGCATAGCCGGACCAGCCGTCGGTGGCCACGGTCGCGGGCCGGGCGACGTTGGCGGCGAGGAAGCCTTCGAGGCGCCGGGCCGAGACGTCGGCCACCACGGCCAGACGCAGCCGGCCCAGGCGGCGCCCGCGGGCTTGGCCTCGGCCGCTCTCGACGGCGCCGGCGACCCTGGTCTTGCCGGCGGCGCCACGGCCGGACCGGCCGGGCCTCGGGCCGCCGACATAGGTCTCGTCGGCCTCGACCCGCGCCGCCAGCGGCGCCCGCTCCGGGCGGACCATGGCGCGGCGGATCTTGTGCAGCCAGCTCCAGGCGGTCTGGTAGCTGCCGAAGCCCATCTGGCGCTGGAGCTCCATCGCCGAGATGCCGCCCTTGCTCGAGGTCACCAGGTAGATGGCGAGGAACCACTTGGCGAGCCCGGTCTTGGTCTGCTCGAAGATGGTGCCCGCCAGAATCGAGTGCTGCTTGCCACAGGCCGTGCACTCCTCGATCAGGCGCTTCTTGTGGCTCCAGGCCTTCTCATGCCCGCAGCCCGTGCAGCGGAAACCCGCGGGCCAGCGCGCCCGCACCAGATACGCCCGGCACTTCGCGTCCGTGCCGAAGCGCTTCAGGAAGCTCGGCAGATCGCGCGGCAGATCCTTCAGCAGCTCGTCGCCCATGGCGCCTTCCCCCTATGTTCTTGCTTCGTTCACTCTCGCCTATCCTGCCGCCGGAGTCAAGCTTCCTGAGCCTTGTGGAGAGCTAGTCCGGTCAATAACATCATAGAGAGTCTTACGCTCACCCATAACCTTCAGGATCGTTGATCAAGGAACTCTTCGCACATCCCTCCGCTGCGGGAATTCCTCAAATGTATGTACAGCCAAGCGAACGGCGTATTCTAAGTCCTGCTGGTTCATTTCGCTGTTCTTCTGTGACCCGAAATATGCGCCTGAAGTCTTCTCGCGCCGCGAACTGCCTTAGTTGCTGGGTGAAATCTACGTTCGCCGAGCACCATTGGAGCAGGTTCGAACCTCCTGCTCGTTCGCATAGGCACCCCCGCGATTGAGGCGCTGAAATAGATCGAATCTTTGTCTGACTAGCTCTCCACAAGGCTCAGGGTGCTTGACTCCGGCGGCAGGATAGGGGAGAAAGTGGAACGAAGCAGGAACATAATGGGGAAGGCGCCCAGGGGCGACGAGCTGCTGAGCGGATCTGCCGCGCGATCTGCCGAGCTTCCTGAAGCGCTTCGGCACGGCTGCGAAGTGCCGGTGCTACTCCTCGCGCAGGCGCTTCCTGTGGCTCCAGGCCTTCTCCACGCCTTCGCGCAAGGCCTGCTCGGCGGGCAACACTCAATTCTGGCGGGTACCATCTTCGAGCAGACCAAGACCGGGCTCGCCAGAGTTGGTTCCTCGCCATCTACCTGGTGACCTCGAGCAAGGGCGGCATCTCGCGATGGAGCTGTATCTTGGCGATGGAGCTGCAGCGCCAGATGGGCTTCGGCAGCTACCAGACCGCCTGGAGCTGGCTGCACAAGATCCGCCGCGCCATGGTCCGCCCGGAGCGGGCGCCGCTGGCGGCGCGGGTCGAGGCCGACGAGACCTATGTCGGCGGCCCCAGGCCCGGCCGGTCCGGCCGCGGCGCGGCCGGCAAGACCAGGTGGATCGCCGGCAGGCGGAGCGCCGCGTCGCCCCAGCTGGCGCTGAGATTGAGCGGCTGGCGGCCGTAGCCCTTGGCGGCGAGGCCGGCATAGCCGGACCAGCCGTCGGTGGCCACGGTCGCGGGCCGGGCGACGTTGGCGGCGAGGAAGCCTTCGAGGCGGCGGGCCGAGACGTCGGCCATCACGGCCAAGCGCGGCCCGGCCCAGGCGGCGCCCGCGGGCTTGGCCTCGACCGCTCTCGACGGCGCCCGCGACCCTGGTGTTCGGCCTGGCCAAGCGCTGGCTGCTCGGCACCCACCACGGCGCCGTCTCCAAGAAGCACCTGCCGGCCTATCTCGACGAGTTCGTCTTCCGCTTCAACCGCCGTACCGCCGCGAAACTCTCAGCCACCGCTTCGCCCGCGTCATCCTGCAAGCCGTCCTGACCCGCCCCACCCCCTACCGCAGTCTCGTCGCCACAGGCGCTACCTGATGGTCGTGGAGAGCTAGTTTTTGTCTTTGGATCGCTAGGATGTTTGAGGATCTGAAATTCAATCCGATGGCGGCGAAAAAATAGCTGGACCGGCTTGGCGAGGAACCGACAGAGCGGCTCCCAGCCGTTCTTGACGTCGAAGACCAGCAGACGCTCGGCGGGATGGCGGTACGGACCGCGGCGAGGTTGGCCTCGTAGGCCGCGATGATGGCGTCCCGGCTCGCGTTGGCGTCGAAGCCGCTTTGCTTCGCGGCAAGTACGCGCCTCTACGATCCCGGCTGATCGGGCTTGGTGGCTCGATGGGTTGCCTGCTCGATCGCATGGCGCATGAAGCGCTGATAGGGGATGCCCTCACGGGCCGCCGCCTGCTTGGCCGCCTCCAGCAGCTCGGACGGCAGGCGCAGGCTCACCGTCTTGTCCTTGCGGCGTAGCTCGAAGCGCATCGGCTTGAACCCCGAAAGGTCGTACTCGGTCAGATCGGCCTCGGCGACGAAGCGCTCGGCCTCCTCGTCAGTCCTCAGGCGTGGCATCGGCTTGAGAGGTTTTTCGCCGCTCATAGTGTTGTATCTCCTTGCCATGCATGTAGCGGGCGCTGATCGGGCGGATCAGGGTCCTGCCGTGCTGTTCCCGGACCGTGAAGGCCACAAGCATGTAGCGGCCGGCACTGGTCGGCCCGATGGCCCGGAGGCGGCGCTCCTGCTCCGAGTGGTCCGGATCGTCGTAGACGCCGGGGCTACCGCCGAACAGGCTCTCGATCTCGGCAAGGGAAACGCCGTGCCGGCGGCATTTCTCCCGATTGCCGTCGTCCCATGGAAGCCATCGAACTCCAGCTCGACATCCATTGTGATGCAATTGTATATGCATTGCAGGTCCTCGGTGTCAACGCGGTGGGCAATCCCGGTCGTCCCAGCAGGGGCGGTAGCACCGACCGGATGGCAAGCCCCCGGGCGATCCAAAGGGGTGGCGGAGTGGAGCGCGCGGTAGGCCCCGTCCGCCGGGAACGCCAAGGGGATCACATCGGACGCCTTCTAGAACAGCCCGTTTGCCGCTATAGCAGGCGCAAGCAGGGCACGAGGCGCGCGGGCGGGGTGGCATGGCACGGCTGACGATCAGCGGGCTGCACAAGTTCTATGGCAGACCCACGCCGTGCGCGGGGTCGACCTCGACATCGCCGAGGGCGAGTTCGCCGTGCTCGTCGGTCCTTCCGGGTGCGGGAAG
This sequence comes from uncultured Alphaproteobacteria bacterium, assembly GCA_963753275.1. Classification (GTDB taxonomy): domain Bacteria; phylum Pseudomonadota; class Alphaproteobacteria; order Geminicoccales; family Geminicoccaceae; genus DATAOG01. Next base: position 68,992 of record CAVWCE010000023.1, read on the forward strand.
AGCACCTTGCTCCGCGCGATCGCCGGGCTCGAGACCGCGGATCGCGGCACGATCGCGATCGACGGCGAGGTGGTCAACGACATGCGGCCGCGCGACCGCAACGTCGCGATGGTGTTCCAGAACTACGCGCTCTACCCCTACATGAGCGTCTACGAGAACATCGCCTTCGGCCTGCGCGCGCGCCGCTTCGCCAAGGCCGAGATCGACCGCCGGGTGCGCCAGGCGGCGAGATGCTCGACATCGCGGGCCTGCTCGAGCGCCTGCCGCGCCAGCTCTCGGGCGGCCAGCGCCAGCGGGTCGCGATCGGCCGGGCGGTGGTGCGCGACGCGCGCCTGTTCCTGTTCGACGAGCCGCTCTCCAACCTCGACGCCAAGTTGCGCGACGAGATGCGCAGCGAGATCAAGCGCCTCCACCAGGAGCTCGGCAAGACCATGGTCTACGTCACCCACGACCAGGTCGAGGCGATGACGCTCGCCGACCGGATCGTCCTGCTGCGCGACGGCCGGATCGAGCAGGAAGGCGCACCGCTCGAGCTGTTCGAGCGCCCGCGGACGCGCTTCGTCGCGGGCTTCCTCGGCTCGCCCGCGATGAACTTCATCCCCGCCGTGCTGGCCGGCGGCGACGGCCGGATCGCGGTCGAGATCGGTCCCGAGCTGCGCTGCCGGTGCCGCCCGCGCAGGCCGCGCGCCTCGCCCCGCACCTCGGCCAGCCCGCCCTGTTCGGCATCCGCCCGGAGCATCTCGAGCGCGCGCGCGAGGGCGCGGTGCGCCCCGGCTTGGCACCGCTCACCGTGACCGTCGACCTGATCCAGCCGACCGGCTCGCGCACCTACGCGACCTTCCGCCTGGGCGGCAGCGAGGTGGTGGCCGAGCTCGAGGCCCACGACGTCGAGCGCCCGGGCGAGCAGCTCACGCTTTACGCCGACATGAACCGCGCGATCGTCATCGACCCCGCGACCGAGCGCGTGCTGTGAGCGCGGCGCGGGTCGGCCGTCCGGGACTGCGGCGATGTACGTCGCCGGCCGCTACGGCCAGCGCCGGCGGGCGTGAACGATGGTCAGCACGTCAACACTGCGCCGCTCGATCCTGTAGACGACGAAGTAGGGCGTGCCGGTGATCGAGAGCTCGCGCGTGCCTGCCATGTGGCCAGGACGTCCGAGTTGCGGATGCTGGGCAAGACGCGCGACCTGAGTTCGGATCCTCTGCGCGACGCGATAGGCTGCCGCCTCGTCGTCGCGGGCGATGTAGTCCTGAATTTCGATCAAGTCCTGCTTGGCAGGGGCGGTAAAGCGGACCTTCATTCCGCTTCTTGAGCCGCGTACCGATATCGGTCGAAAGCCTCCGCCATCTCCTGTCGGTCGCGAACTCGCCGGCGTCCGCCTGGGCGAGGGCATGCCGGATCTTCTCCGCCTTCCAGCTTTCATAGTCGAGGTAGCGCTGCAGGGCCTCCTCGGCCAGCTGGTCGGCGGAGCGCCCGGTCTCGCGCGCCAGCCGGTCGAGCCCGGCGACGATCTCCTCCGCGATGCTCAGGGTCAACGAGCGCTCGTTCATCCGTTCACCTCAGCGGTTTGCCTATCGTGCACCATTGCGGCCAATCTACGGCGACGGTCGGCCGGCGGCAATCGACGGGAGCACGCTCTTCGCCGCGGCGGGGGAGGGGCTATCACGGCCGGCTGGGCGCAACTGTCAGTCGAAGGTCGACGGCCAGCGGCGTGCCGCGTGGATCACCGCCAGGACGTCGATCTGGGAGGTCGCGACGCGGTAGGCGACGACGTAGGGGGTGCCGGCGACGATGAGCTCGCGGGTGCCGGCAACCCGGCCGGGGCGACCCATGAAGGGGTGGTCCCGCAGCTGCGCAACCCGGCGCTCGATCCGATCGCAGAGATGCCACGCCGCGCCCGGATCGTGCTGCAGGACGAAGTCGAAGAGGTGCTCGAGATCCCGCTCCACCTGGCGACGCCAGACGAGATCCATCAGCCCTTTGATCTCAGGCGGCTGTCGATTCGGGCCCGAAGCCGCTCGAACACCTCGTCATGGGGCAGGCCCGCGACGCCGCTCTCGGCGTCGGCCAGGGAATGCTCGATATGGGCGACTTGCCAGTGGTGCAACTCGAGATAGGCATCCAAGGCCTCATTGATCAGTGCGCTGCGGTCGCGCTCGAGGGTCGTGGCCAACTCCTCCAGAGCAGCCCGCTTGCCGGCCTCGATCCGGAAAGAGATCGTTTCCTTGCCCACGGAAGCCTCCGTATCACGATGCGATGCAAGGTATCACGCTTGCGGCGGTGGGGCAACGGGCGGACTTTCCGGACGGCCGGGGGAGCGGCTATAAGCGGCAGGACGAGTGAGCTAAGAAAGATCAGGGAGAGCCGCCATGGGGGATGCGCCGTCGCGCGCGGTCGCGCTGTTCGGCACCGAGGAGAAGGTGACCCCGCGCAAGACGCTGCGCGCCGGGCCGCTGACCTGCGAGCTCGACGGCGGCAACCTGCGCTACGTCCGGATCGGCGGCAAGGAGGCGCTGCGCGCGATCGCCTTCATCGTGCGCGACAGGAACTGGGGCACCTACAACCCGGAGATCTCGAACCTCAAGGTCGGGCAGGGGCCGGACGGCTTCGAGGTCAGCTACGAGGCGCTCTGCAAGGACGCCCTGCAGGAGCTGCGCTACCGCGCGACGATCAAGGGCGACCCCGCGGGGGCCTTGAGCTTCCAGGCGAGCGCCACCGCGGTCAGCGACTTCGTCACCAACCGCACCGGCTTCGTCATCCTGCATCCGATCGAGGGCGTGGCCGGCCGGCCGGTCGATGTCCTGCACACCGACGGCCGCCTCGTGCGCGGGCACTTCCCCGAGCTGATCGACCCGAAGTGCCCGCTCATGGACATCCGCGCGCTGACCCACGAGGTCCTGCCGGGGGTCAAGGTGACCTGCACCATGGAGGGCGATGCCTTCGAGATGGAGGACCACCGCAACTGGAACGATGCCTCCTACAAGACCTACGTCCGCCCGCTCGCCAAGCCCTGGCCCTATACGATCGCGGCCGGCGAGACCACCGACGCAGTCGGTGACGCTCGCGGTCGAGGGCAGGGTGGCGCAAGGTCCGGCGGACGCCGGCGCGGGACCGATCCGGCTCACGCTTGGCGACCTCGCCGGCACGATGCCCGCGATCGGCCTGAGCCTCCGGCCCGAGCACGCCGACGCCACGCTGGAGGTCGTCGACCTGATCAAGCGGCTCGGGCCGCAGTTCCTGGTCTGCCCGTTCAATTCGCGGATCGCCGAGGGCTACGCCGGCCCCGCCGTGATGGGCGCCTCGACCTTCCCGTTCGATACCCGGGTCGCCGAGCGCGGCAAGGTGATGGCGTTCTACCGCGCGATCGGCGAGGCGACCGGCGCCGAGCTGGTGCTCGAGGCGGTGATCGCCTGCCGCGACGCGGACGGCCGCCCGAGCGCGGATCCCGAGATCATGCGCCGCGACGTCGCCCGGGTGCGAGACGCGGCCGCGGCCGCCGGCGTGCGCTTCGCCAAGGTCGCGGTGTCGCCGGCCTGGGATCTCAAATGCACGCTCCCCGGCAGCGTCTGGCCGCCCTGCCCGCCGCAGGACGCGATCTACGCCGCGGCGCGCGACGCCTTCCCCGAGGCGCAGATCGGCGGCGGCATGTTCTCCTACTTCACCGAGCTCAACCGCAAGCGGCCGCCGGCCGAGGAGCTCGACTTCGTGGTCCACACCAGCTGCCCGATCGTGCACGCCTGCGACGACACCACGGTGATGGAGAACCTCGAGGCGGTGCCGCACGTGATCCGCTCGACGCGCAGCTTCAGCGCCGGCAAGCCCTACCGGGTCGGGCCGAGCGCGATCGGCGCGCGCGACAACCCCTACGGCGCCGCGGCGACGCCCAACCCCGCGGGCGGCCGCGTCGCGCTCGCCTTCATGGATCCGCGCCAGCGCGGCCTCTTGGGCGCCGCCTGGTACCTTGGCTACCTCGCCCATATGGCGCGCGGCGCGGTCGACGCGGTCTGCCTGGCCGCGCCGGTCGGCGAGTTCGGCGTCGCCTACGCCAGGACCGGCTATCCGCAGCCCTGGTTCGACGACCACGCCGCCAAGGTCTATCCGGTCTACCACGTCCTGCGCGGCCTCGCGGCGGCGGCCGGCAGCCCGCGGCTCGCGACCAGCCTGTCGGACGGCGCCGCGGTGCAGGCGGTGGCCCACCAGGCTGATCGCGGGCTCGTCGTCTGGCTCGCCAACCTGACCGGCGCGCCGCAGACCGTGACCCTCGAGGGCCTGGCGGGCGCGCGCGGCCGGATCGCGCGGCTCGACCAGGAGCGCTTCGCCGTGCTCGCCGCCGACCCGGACGCGCTGGCGGAGGTCGCGGCAGACGGCGAGGTCGGCAGCCTCGAGCTCGAGCCCTACGCGGTCCTGCGGGTGGCGATCGCGCGCTGAGGGACGATTGATGGAAACCAAAATCATCTGGTTGTTCGTCTTCGTCGCCCTGTACTGGGTGTATTGCATCTACTGGGGCGTCAAGGGCGCGATGACCGCGCGCACCGCCAGCGACTACTTCATCGCCGGGCGGCGCATCTCGCTCTGGGTGTTCGTGCTCGCCGCCACCGCGACCTCGTTCTCCGGCTGGACCTTCATGGGCCATCCGGGGCTGGTCTACCGCGATGGCTTCCAATACGCCTACGCATCCTTCTACGCGATCACCATCCCGTTCACCGGGCTCATCTTCCTCAAGCGCCAGTGGATCATCGGCAAGCGCTTCGGCTTCGTCACGCCGGGCGAGATGCTGTCCTACTACTTCCGCTCGGACCTCATCCGGATCCTGGTGATCATCGTCGCGCTGGTGTTCTCGGTGCCCTATCTGGGGGTCCAGCTGCGCGCCTCGGGCTTCCTGTTCAACGTGCTGACCGACGGCCTGCTCAGCATCGAGGTCGGCATGTGGGTCCTGTCGGCGGTGGTGTTCATCTACGTCGCCTCCGGCGGTCTGCGCGCGGTCGCCTACGTCGACACCCTGCAGTGCATCCTGCTCGCCGCCGGGATCGTGATCATCGGCATCATCGCGATGAACGCGGTCGGCGGCTGGGGCCCGCTGCAGGACAACATCGCGGCGCTCACCCAGGCCGACCAGAAGCTGACCCCGGACGGCTACAGCCACTACATCGCGATCCCGGGCGTGATCCAGTTCGTCTCCGCCGGCCCCTCGGCCGAGGGCGGCGCCTGGACCGGCATCATGGTGCTGACCTACATGTTCGCCCTGATGGGCATCCAGTCGGCGCCGGCGTTCTCGATGTGGGCGTTCTCCAACCACAATCCCGCCCCCTTCGCACCGCAGCAGGTCTGGGCGAGCTCGTTCGGGATCGGCCTGATCCTGTTCCTGTTCACCGCGATGCAGGGCATGGGCGGCCACTTCCTGGGCGCCGATCTGAGCTTCGCCGCCGCCAATCCGGAGCGGATCGCGATCGAGCCGGCGAGCAAGGTCCAGGCCAACCTCCTGATGACCGACTACCGCGCCGCCGCGCAGGCGGCGGGGCTGACCGAGCCGCAGCTGCGGCCGGTCGCGGCGCAGGCGCTGGCGATCCTCGGCCAGACCAAGGAGGTCCCGACGCTTGCCCAGGTCGCGGAGGCCGGCGGCGAGGCCGGCACCACCGCCACGGCCCTGATGCAGCAGTCGCCGGAGCTCGGCGATCAGCCGGCGCTGCTCGAGCTGCCCACGGCCGACAGCCTGGTCGCCCAGCTGATCAACCTGATGGCGGACACCGCGCCCTGGATGGTCGGCCTGCTCTCGGTGTGCGCGCTCGCGGCGATGCAGTCGACCGGCGCGGCCTACATGTCGACCGCCGGCGGCATGCTGACCCGCGACCTGATCCGCCACTTCCTGATGCCCAACATCGACCATCGCCTGCAAAAGCTGTTCGGGCGCATCGGGGTCGGCGTGATCGTGCTGCTGGCGCTGATCGTGGCGACCACCACGACCGACGCGCTGGTGCTGCTCGGCGGCCTCGCGGTCGCCTACGGCTTCCAGATGTGGCCGGCGCTGATCGCGGTCTGCTACTGGCCCTGGCTGACCCGCCAGGGCGTGGTTCTGGGGCTGATCGCCGGGCTGATCGCGGTCACCGTGACCGATGGTCCGTCGACCTTCGGCATCGAGGCCTGGGGTCGCTGGCCGTGGACGATCCACTCGGCCGGCTGGGGCATCATCTTCAACCTTGCGGTCGCGTTGATCGTCTCGGCGATCACGCGCGACGATATGGACCGCAAGATGGAGTTCCACAACTTCCTGGCCCAGCACGCCTCGCTGCCGCCGGAGACGCGCAAGCTGGTCCCGGCCGCCTGGATCGTGACCATCGCCTGGTTCTTCTTCGGCATCGGCCCGGGCGCGGTGATCGGCAACTGGATCTTCGGCAGCCCCGACGATCCCGCGAGCTGGATCTTCGGCATGCCGTCGATCTGGGCCTGGCAGCTCCTGTTCTGGGCGCTCGGCGTGGCGATGATGTACTTCCTCGCCTACACCATGCAGATGTCGACGGTGCCCGAGACCGAGGTCGAGGCGCTGGCCGAGGACGTGGCCGAGATCGAGCGCGAGCGCGAGCGGGCCGTAATCTGACCGCTCCAGAGCGCGCGAGTTGGTTGGCGGGAGGGGCTTCGGCCCCTCCCGTCGTTTTGGGCGAGGGCATGTTCCGCAAGGGCCGATCGGGCTAAGATCCTGCGCCCGCGACCGTTCGGACCTCGGATGTCGCCCTGGACCTACTATTGGCTTTCGGTGCTGGTGCTGGCCGCTCTGCTGTCCTGGCCGGCCTCGACCCTGGTCTGGACGCTCAGCGTGCGCCGCCTCGAGCGCAAGCTCGGCCAGCCGCTCTCCGCGCAGGAACGCCTCGGGCAGCGCAACCGGGCGTGGTTCCTGGCGATCATTCTCTGCGTGATCTTCTCGGCGCTGTTCAACTACCGGATCCTCAACATGTCAGCCTACGGGGCGACCCATGGATGACCGGGCGACGCGGGTCCTCAAGGTGGTCGCGGTCGCGCTGGCGATCGCGTTCGTCGGCTGGGCGGTCTACGAGAAGTTCGTCGCCGGGGTCGCGCCGGGCGACCAGGACTACTTCGCCGGCAACCGGGCATTCGAGGACGGCGCCTACGGGCAGGCCGAGGCGGCCTATCGCGAGGCGCTGGCGGAGAACTCCGGGCCACATCTTCGCGCTGCGCGGGCTCGCCCAGAGCCTGCACCAGCAGGGGGAGCACGAGCGGGCGCTCACGACCTATGACGAGGCGATCGCGCGCGAGCCGGACTTTGCCGCGGCCTACGCCAACCGCGGGATCCTGCTCGACACCATGGGTCGGCACGAGGAGGCGCTCGGCGACTACATGCGCGCGCTCGAGCTCGACCCCGAGCTCGCCGACGGGCCGAACTGGCTGACCCGTTTCCTGCGCAACCAGGCGGAAGCGCCGCCGACCATCGCCGATCGCGCCCGCTATCTGCGCGCCGAGCTCAGCAAGCCCGAGGCCGAGCGCGTGCTGCGCATCCCGGAAGTCGACGCGCAGCAGCGGCCCTACCAGCAATAGCGGCTGGGGGACTGACGCACAGGCGGGACGGCATCACGGCAGCTTGCTCCTGCGAGCTGCTCCTCGGCGCCCGTGGTCGGCGGCGCTCGATGCCGCTTCGGAGACGCTGCATGCGGGCGCTTGCACCTGGTCACGTGTCGCGTTATCATACGATACATGATCAAGAGCTTTCGGGATCGCGAGGCCGAGCTGATCTTCGGCCGCAGGCGTTCTCGAAAGTTGCCCGACGAGATCCAGCGCGTGGCGTTGCGCAAGCTCCTTCAGCTCGATGCCGCGTCACGGTTGCCAACCTTGCGGGTGCCGCCCGGCAATCGGCTGGAGGCGCTGGTCGGTGATCGGGCCGGCCGGCATGCCATCCGAATCAACGACCAGTGGCGGATCTGTTTCGTTTGGCACGAGGGAGATGCCTATGAGGTCGAGATCGTCGACTACCATCGTGGATGAGGCGGCGCGGGACGACCGGCTGCCGCCGGTGCATCCCGGCGAGATCCTGCTCGAGGATTTCCTGAAGCCGATGGCGATCAGCCAGTACCGGCTCGCCCGCGCGCTCGGCGTGCCCGCGCAGCGCGTCCACGACCTGGTCCACGGGCGCCGGGCGATCACGGCGGACACCGCCCTGCGTCTTGCCCGCTTCTTCTCCATCGAGGCCCAGTTCTGGATGAACCTGCAGACCCGTTACGACCTCGAGATGGCCGCGGACACTTCCCAGGAGCGGATCGAGCGCGAGGTTGCGCCGCTGGTCGCCTAGCGCCTGCGAAGGAATCGACTTACCCTGGCCGCGAACGGCGCGGGGGATCGCTCGCCATGAACGGGGCCGAGAGCCTGATCAGGACGCTCATCGCCGGCGGCGTCGAGGTCTGCTTCGCCAATCCCGGGACCTCGGAGATGCACGTGCTGGCGGCGCTCGACCGCATCCCCGGGATCCGCTCGGTGCTCGGCCTGTTCGAGGGCGTGGTGACCGGCGCCGCCGACGGCTACGCCCGGATGGCCGGCAAGCCCGCGGTGACGCTGCTGCATCTCGGGCCCGGCCTCGCCAACGGCCTCGCCAACCTGCACAACGCGCGGCGCGCGCGCTCAGCCGTGGTCAACGTCATCGGCGACCACGCGACCCACCACCACGGCCTGCACTCGCCGCTCGAGACCGACGTCGAGGCGGTCGCGCGGCCGTTCTCGGACTGGGTGCGGAGCGCGCGGACGGCGCCGGAGGTCGGCCAGGCGGCGGCCGCGGCGATCACGGCCGCGCGCAGCGCGCCGGGGCGGATCGCGAGCCTGATCGTGCCGGGCGATGCCGCCTGGGACCCGGGCGGCGTGCCGGTCGAGGCGGCGCCGGCGCCGGTGCCGCCGTCGGCGGTGCCGGAGGAGCGCATCGCGGCGCTGGCTGAGCTGCTGCAGTCCGGTGCGCCCTGCCTGTTGTTCCTGACCGGGGCGGCGCTCTCCGAGGCGGGTCTGGCCGCGGCCGGGCGGATCGCCGCGGCGACCGGTGCCATGCCGCTCGCCCAGATGAGCAACGCCCGTCTCGAGCGCGGCGCCGGACGGGTGCCGGTCGACCGGCTGCGCTACCCGGTCGAGCAGGCGCTGGAACAGCTCGGCCGCTTCCGCCACGTCGTCCTGGTCGGCACGCGCGAGCCGGCCGCGTTCTTCGCCTACCCCGGCAGGCCGAGCCGGCTCGCCCCGGAGGGGGCGGCGATCCATCGCCTCGCCGGGCCCGAGGACGACCTGGTCGAGGCGCTCGAGCAGCTCGCGCTCCGGGTCGGCGCGGCGCGCGCCGAGGCGCCGCTTGCGCGCCTCGATCCGCCCGCGCTGCCCGAGCGGTGCCTTGACTGGCGACAAGATCGCCCTGGCGCTCGCGGCGCTCATGCCGGAGGACGCCGTCGTCGCCGACGAATCGGTCTCGGTCGGGCGCAACTTCTTCGCGCTCACCCGCTCGGCGCGGCGCCACAGCTGGCTCCAGGTCACCGGGGGTGCCATCGGCTGCGGCCTGCCGCTCGCCACCGGCGCGGCGGTCGCCTGTCCGGACCGCAAGGTGATCGCGCTCGAGGCCGACGGCAGCGCCATGTACACGCTTCAGGCGCTCTGGACGCAGGCGCGCGAAGGCCTGGACGTGACCACGGTGATCCTCTCGAACCGCAGCTACGCGATCCTGCAGGGCGAGATGAGGAACGTGGGCGTCGAGCGCCCCGGGCCGACCGGGCGCGACATGATGGAGCTCGACCGCCCGGCGCTCGACTGGCCGGCGCTGGCGCGCGGCATGGGAGTCGAGGCGGCCGCGACCGCCGATGCGGGCGAGTTCGCGCGCCTCCTCGAGCGCGGCCTGCAGGCCTCCGGGCCGTTCCTGATCGAGGCGCGGATCTGAGCCGCTGCCCGCGGCCTTGCGGCGGGGCGGGCTAGATCAGCTCCAGGATGTCGACGAACAGCACGCGCAGGCAGAACAAGAGCGCGATGCAGCCGAACAGGGTGCGGACCAGATCGCGATCGCCGTCGGGACTGCGGTAGGTGAGGCCGTGGTAGGCGATGGCGCCGGTGACCAGCACGAAGAGCCAGTCGACCAGGCTCTCCATCGCGGAAGCCCGGTCAGTAGCAGGGCGGGAAGTAGCAGGACTGGTACCAGGGGGCGAGCTCGGCGACGGTCGCCGCGCCGGTCAGGAGCGTGCCGAAGATCACCGTGATCCAGAGGAAATAGCGCAGGCCGCGGTTGTACATGTCCATCGAGAGCGGCTGCGGCAGGACGCCGTAGGCCCCGGGGTCGAGACCGCCGGCCTCGGCGCTCGCGATCACCTCGCGCGCGAGCTGGCGCACCCAGGCCGGCACCTGGCCGTGGAACATGTAGGGCAGGTAGTGGCGCTCGAGCTTGTCGTCGCCGATCGTAGCGCCATGCCAGCGCCGGTACGCGATGCGGAACAGCTCGAACTCGGTGACCTCGAGCAGCGCTGCGGCCTCGAGCGCGTCGGCGACGTCCGAGGGCATCCGCTTCTCGTCGAAGAACAGCCTGCGCCGGTGAGCCATCGTCAACTGCTCGATCGAGCCGGAAGAATAGCGTGCGAGACGACCCCCGGCCAGCCGTTTCAATCGGCCATGGCGCCGCGACAGCCAGGCAACCCGGCTGCGGGCCGGGCGCCCACCACGCGAGCTTGCCGCCCCTTGCGGACCAGCCGGGTCACGCCGGCGAGAGCACGTGGATCACCCGGCTGGCGATCAGGTCCTTGGTCTTGGCGGCGTAGGCCGCCATGTGCGGGGCGGCGGCGTGGGCCTTGAGGGCGGCGAGGCTCGCCCATTGCTCGACCACGACGAAGGTGTCCGCGCCGAAGCGGGTCTGGACGTCGCCGGCGTCCTCGGCGTCGACGGTCGCGGCGTACTCGAGGCAGCCGTCCTCGGCGTGCACGTTGGGGACGTTGGCCTGGAAGGCGGCCAGGAGCTCGGCGCGCCGGCCGGGCTTGGCGGTGATGATGGCCAGGACGTGAACGGTCGGCATGCAACGGCTCCCTCGCGGTTGCTCGCACCTGGCAGGGCGGAGGCTGCGCCGACAGCGTCCGACCCAAGCCAGAGATCACCGGGTCCGGAGCAGCAGGCAAGCTCCCGACCGCGCGCGCCGATCGCATGAAGCTGCCTTCATGCGATCAGCGACGATCGGCATCGGCTTGGTGGCGATCGGGCAGGGGCCTAGGCGAGCCGCCTCACTGAGCCGTCGTCGAGGCCGGCTGCACGCCGCCCGGGGCAGCGGCCGCTTCGTTGAGCTCCAGGTTGGCCAGGACCTTGGCGCAAAGATCGGCCGCCTGCCGTGCAGCCTCGTCCTTGTTCGGCATGACCGCCCAGCCGCCTGCCTCGATGAACTGCCGCTGGCGATAGGAGCTGTCGATGGCCTTGAGCTCCGTGAGTTGCGCCTGCGCATCGGGTGCGGCCAGGAACTTCTCGACGCAGATCACCGACGCGAGCTCATAGCGCGAGGTGTCGCCGGCTGTTTCCGCCATATCCCGAGCCGTGCCGCCGGTGACCCATCCGCCCCAGGTGAAGCCCACGACGAGCGCCACGACGACCGAGCCGGCGCAGGACCAGAAAAGCATCGTCTTCGACGGCTGCAAATCATTCCAGCGCTGCTGGATCGAACTCTTCTTTTGACCTGTCATATCAGTCTCCCTCTAAACTTAGAATGGGCCTGCCATATTCTTTTGTCAACCAATAGATTTCGGAGCTGAAAGGGATTCTCGCGCCGGAGATCAAACCCCATTCGGCGGTCTGCCGCCACCCCGGGCCGAAAATCATCACCAGCCTACCGACCGGCGTGTTCTCGCCGCGCCGGAAAGCGCCGTCCGCCGCCGGGTTCCGCTTCAGTGGCGCAGCGCGTATAGCTGGGCGCGGCGGAGGCTGAACAGGAGCAGGCATGAGCAGGACCGAGCTCGACGGCATCGTCGAGATCGAGAACGTCTGGATTCCGATGGCCGACGGCTGCCGGATCGCGGCCCGGATCTGGCTGCCGAAGGACGCCGAGGCGGCGCCGGTGCCGGCGATTCTCGAGTACATCCCCTACCGCAAGCGCGACTTCATGCGCGCCCGCGACGAGCCGATCCACCGCTACTTCGCCAGGAGCGGCTATGCGGCGGTGCGGGTCGACCTGCGCGGCTCGGGCGATAGCGACGGCATCCTGCTCGACGAGTACACCCGGCAGGAGCAGGACGACGCGCTCGAGATCATCGCCTGGATCGCCGCCCAGCCCTGGTGCGCGGGTGCGGTCGGGATGATGGGGATCTCCTGGGGCGGCTTCAACGCGCTCCAGGTCGCGGCCCTCGACCCGCCGGCCCTGAAGGCGATCATCACGCTCTGCTCGACCGACGACCGCTACGCCGACGACGCCCACTACATGGGCGGCTGCCTGCTGAACGAGAACCTGCATTGGGGCTCGGTCCTGCTGGCGCACGGCGCCCTATCCGCCCGATCCGCAGATCGTCGGCGAGCGCTGGCGCGCGATGTGGCGCGAGCGGATCGAGCAGCTGGTGCCGTTCCCGGCGCTCTGGCTGCAGCACCAGTGGCGCGACGACTTCTGGCGTCACGGCTCGGTGTGCGAGGACTACGGCGCCATCAAATGCGCGGTCTACGCGATCGGCGGCTGGGCGGACGGCTACTCCAACGCCGTGCCGCGCCTGCTCGCGGGGCTCAAGTGCCCGAAGAAGGGCCTGGTCGGGCCCTGGGCGCACCGCTTCCCCCACAACGGCGTGCCGGGGCCCGCGATCGGCTTCCTCCAGGAGGCGGTGCGCTGGTGGGACCACTGGCTCAAGGGGCAGCTGAGCGACATCATGGACGAGCCGCTCTACCGGGTCTGGATGCAGGACAGCGTCGACCCCCAGCCCTACTACGAGGAGCGCCCCGGGCGCTGGGTCGCCGAGACCGCCTGGCCCTCGCCGCGGATCGAGCACCAGCGCCTGTTCCTCAACCCCGGGCGGCTCGACCCGGCGCCGAGCCAGCCGGCGAAGCTCGCGTTCTCCTCGCCCCAGACCACCGGGCTCACCGCGGGCGAATGGTGCGCGTTCGGCGCCGAGGGCGAGATGCCGCTCGAGCAGCGCCCCGACGACGGGCGCTCGCTGACCTTCGAGACCGCAGCGCTCGCCGAGCGGGTCGAGATCCTGGGCGCGCCGGTGGTCGAGCTCGACCTCGCCGCCGACGAGCCGCAGGCGCTGCTCGCGGTGCGCCTCAACGACGTCCAGCCCGACGGCACCTCGACGCTCGTGACCTACGGCCTGCTGAACCTGACCCATCGCGACGGCCACGCGCAGCCCGCCCCGCTCGAGCCCGGCACCTTCTACCGCATCCGGCTGCAGCTCAACGACATCGCGCACGCCTTCCCGGCCGGCCACCGGGTGCGGATCGCGCTGTCCTCGAGCTACTGGCCGATCGCCTGGCCGTCGCCCGACGCCGCGATCCTGACCGTGCAGACCGGCAAGAGCGCGCTCTATTTGCCGGTCCGGCCGCCCGCGCCGGACGACCACTGGCTGCGCCCGTTCGAGCCGCCCGCGGCCGCGCCCGGCCTGCGCCACCGGCGCCTGCGCGAGATGCCGCTCAGGCGCACGATCGAGCTCGACCTCGCCACCAACCAGACCGTCTACACCTTCCAGAGCGGCGACTTCGGCGCCGAGCTCGCCCACATCGAGCCGATCGCGATGGACCTCGGCTACACCTTCCTCAAGCGCCACCGCATCTCGGAGTACGATCCCCTCTCGGCGCACACCGAGGTCGTGCAGACGACCGTCATGCGGCGCACCGACTGGGCGGTGCGGATCGAATGCCGCACCCGGCTCAGCGCGACCCGCACCGCCTTCCAGTTCAGCGCCGACCTCAAGGCGTTCGAGGGCGACCTGCCGTTCGCGCAGCGCGAATGGCAGGTCGCGATCCCGCGCCGGCTGGTGTGAGCCTCTTGGCCTTGTGCCATGACGGTGGTTGTCCTACATGGATAGTACCAGCGGGGAGCGGTGGACATCAGCATGCACAAGACCGTCACGTCCCGCGAAGCCAATCAGCAGTTCGCCAGGATGCTGCGCGAAGTCGAGGCGGGCGCGGAGATCGTGGTCACGCGGCGCGGGGTACCGGTCGCCGCATCGCGCCCGCGCGAGAGGGCGGCGTGCGCCGGCTCACGCCGGAGCAGGAAGCGGCGCACGCTCGATCGATGGCGCGGCTCCGCAAGGGCTGGGACCTGGGCGGGGAAGACTTCGATCGCGACGCGCTCTATGACGACTAAGCGGTTCTCGCTCGATTCCAACGTTCTGGTCTACGCCGCAGATCGTCGCGCGGGTGCTCGCCACGAGCGGGCGCTCGCAATTCTGGATCGCGCGCCGCGCCGCGACTGCATCCTGACGCTTCAGGCCCTGGCCGAGTTCTTCAACGCGACCACGGAAAGGCATGGTCCCGAAAGCGGATGCTGCGGCCCAGGACCGCACTGGAGCGTCGAGTTTCCGGTGGCCGCCGCGGACGTGGACGCCGTTCGGGCGGCGCTCTGGCTGGCGATGGATGGCCGGTTCGGCTTCTGCGGATGCTTTGCTCCTCGCTACGGCCGAGCGCCACGGATGTACCGTCATGTTGAGTGAGGACATGCAGGATGGCATACGGCTAAATCGGCTGATCGTGTGCCAACCCGTTCGCAGGCGATGCGCTGCCGGCGCCGGTCGTGGAGCTCCTTTGATCCGGGTCAGAGCCCGAGGCGGGTCCGCGCCGCGTCGAGGATCATCCTCAGCATCTCCGGATAGGCGATGCCGGCGAAGCCCGCCATGAACGCGAGCTTGCCGTCGTTCGCCCAGGCCGGGTTGGGGTTGACCTCCATCAGCCGGGGCGCGCCGTCGGCCGCGCAGCGGAAGTCGAAGCGCGCGTAGTCGCGGCAGCCGAGCCGCGCGAACAGCCGCCTCGCATGGCCCGCCATCGCGGCCAGCGTCGCCTCCTCCGCTTCGGCCCGCTTGAACTTGATCTCGGTCCAGTAGGGCGAATTCGGGAACGCCTTGGATTCGAACGAGAGGATCGGGTTGAGCCCCGCGGGCAGCCCGGAGAAGTCGACCTCGAGCGGCGGCAGCGCCCTCAGCTCGGCCTCGGGGTTGCCGATCAGGCCGATGCCGTACTCCGGCCCGGGCAGGTACTCCTGCACCAGGAGCGCGCGACCGGGCAGCTCGTCCTGCACCCAGGCGAGGTAGTCCTGCGCCTCGGCGCGCGAGCGCACCACCGCATCCTGCCGGATGCCGACGCTGCCGTCGGCCTGGTTCGGCTTGATCAGGGCCGGATAGATGTCGGGCAGCGCCGCGGAGCGGCGCGTCGGCCGCGAGATAGGCCTCGCGCGGCACCGGCACCCCCAGCTCCTGGGCGAGCAGGCGGACGATCTGCTTGTCGTAGCAGTACGCCATGCAGGCGGGCGAGGCGCCGCTGTAGGGCACCCCCAGCATCTCGAGCAGGGCAGGGACGTGGAGCTCCTGCGTCGCGACGTTGCGGAACCCGGTATCGCAGAAGTTGATCACCAGATCCGGCGGATCCTGGCGGAAGCGCTCGAACAGCGCGCCGTGATCGTCCTCGAACTCGAAGCGGAAGCCCGCCATCCCCTCGAATGCCGCGCGCATCGCGCCGCTGCGTCGCGAAATCCTCCTCGTTGTAGCGCTGGTCGCGCTTGGTCGGATCCGGCAGGCGCGGATCGCCGGTCAGCACGCAGACCCGCGGGCGCTCGCTCATCGCCTCGCCTTCCCGCTCGTGCACCGCTCGCCGCGGCAGCGCAGGCAGGCAGCGCGAGCGCGCCGCAGCCGCAGCCGCTAGATAGCGTCTCTGGCGGTCGCTGCAAGCGACCGGTCGTGCGTGCTAAAGCCCACGCTCGTAGGTCACGCTCTGAATCGCTCTGCTCGAGGACGTGGCCGGCGATCTCCGGGGTCGACCCGCAGGTGGCGCTCCGCGCGCGCCCCCTTGGCGGTCACCGTGATGACGGGCCCGAGCCTGGGATCGAGCCGCGCGATGCGCGCGAGGCAGGTCTCGAGCCGGGCGCTCGCGCTGCCGGAGGGCGCCGTCGTCATCGCCCGCTCAGTCGGCGAGCCTGCACCAGACCGGGACGTGGTCCGAGGGCGCCTTGGCGGCGCGCTCGGCGGCGTCCATGCCGGCAGGCCTCGAGGCGGTCGGTCGCCTGCGGCGACAGCAGCAGATGGTCGATCCGCAGGCCCTGGTTGGCGCGGAAGAAGCGGCCCTGATAGTCCCACCAGCTGTACGCCCGGGCGCGCGGCTCGACGACCCGGAAGGCGTCGTAGAGGCCGAGGTTGAGCAGCGCGCGCAGCCTGGCGCGCTCGTCGGGGTGGTAGCAGATGGTGCCGTCCAGCGCGGCCGGGTCGTAGACGTCGATCGGGAACGGGCCGACGTTGTAGTCGCCGCCGATCACCAGCGCTTCCTCGAAGCTCAGAAGCTCCTCGGCATGCGCCTTCAGGCGGTCGAAGAAGGCGAGCTTGTAGGCGAAGCGGTCGGAGCCGAGCGCGGTGCCGTTGGGGACGTAGACCGAGGCGACGCGCACGCCGCGCACGACCGCCTCGATGTAGCGCGCCTCGGCGTCGGCGGGATCGCCCGGCAGCGCCCGGCGCACGTCCTCGAGCGGGCTCCTGGCGAGGATCGCGACGCCGTTGCGCCCCGGCTCGCCCGACCAGCGCCGAGGTTGTAGCCCAGCTCCTCGAGCGGCTCGGCCGGGAACTGCTCGTCGCGCGACCTTGGTCTCCTGCAGCAGGAGCGACGTCCGGCCGCGCCGCCTCGAGCCAGGCCAGCACCCGCGGCAGCCGCGCCCGGATCGAGTTGACGTTCCAGGTCGCGATCTTCACGCGATCGACGGCCCGCGAGCCGTCGCGGCTCAGACGGCGAACGAGTTGCCGCAGCCGCAGGACGAGCTGGCGTTGGGATTGTTGACGCGGAAATAGGAGCCGGTCAGGTCCTCGACGTAGTCGACCTCGCAGCCCATCATGTACATCAGCGACATGCCGTCGATCACGACCCTGGCGCCGTGCTGCTCGACCGCGATGTCGCCGTCCTCGTCGCGATCGTCGAGCGCGAAGCCGTACTGGAAGCCGGAGCAGCCGCCGCCGGAGACGCTGATCCGGAGCTTGAGATCCGGCCTGGTTCTCCTTGGCCAGGATCGCGCCGATCCGCCGCGCGGCGTTCTCGGTGACGCTGAACGGACCGGGCCGGGCCTTGATTTCCGCCATCGACGACACCTATTGTTAGCGTCCGCGACGGGGTCCCGCCAGTCGCGCCCCGCCTCTCGCCCAATGTAGGCAGAGCGATCGCCTTGTCAAACCGCCGCCTCGGCCTCGAGGGCCCCGCCCGCCGGGCGCTGGCGCCCTACGCCTGCGATCCCGAGCGCAGCCGCGGCCGCCGCCACCCCGAGCCGGAGAGCGCGCTGCGCAGCCCGTTCCAGCGCGACCGCGACCGGATCGTCCACAGCACCGCCTTCCGCCGCCTCGAGTACAAGACCCAGGTGTTCGTCAACCACGAAGGCGACCACTTCCGCACCCGCCTGACCCACACCCTCGAGGTCGCCCAGATCGCCCGCACCGCGGCGCGCGCGCTCGCCCTCGACGAGGATCTCGCGGAGGCCGTGGCGCTCGCCCACGACCTCGGCCACAGCCCGTTCGGCCACGCCGGCGAGGAGGCGCTGGACGCGGCACTCGCCCCCTACGGCGGCTTCGACCACAACGCCCAGACGCTGCGCGTGATCACGCTGCCTCGAGCGGCGCTACGCCGGCTTCGACGGGCTGAACCTGACCTGGGAGACGCTCGAGGGCGTGGTCAAGCACAACGGTCCGCTGGGCGCACCGCTCGCCGCGCGCGCGCCGGCCTACGTCGCTGGCCTACAGCGCCGGGCACGACCTCGAGCTCGCCAGCCATGCCGAGCGCCGAGGCGCAGGTGGCGGCGCTCGCCGACGACATCGCCTACACCAACCACGATCTCGACGACGGCCTGCGCGCCGAGCTGTTCACGCTCGCCGACCTCGAGCGCCCTGCCGCTGGTCGGGCCGGCGCTGCGGGCGGTGGCAGGCCGCTATCCCGGGCTCGACGACGCCCGCCTGATCCACGAGAGCCTGCGGCGCCTGATCGACGCCATGGTGGTCGACCTGGTCGAGGAGACCACGCGCCGGCTCGCGGCGCTGCGCCCGGCCGACGTCGACGCGATCCGGGCCCAGGCGCAGCCGGTGGTCGGATTTTCACCGAAAGTTGATGAACCGCTGCAAGAACTGCGGGGCTTCCTGCAAGCGCGCATGTACAGCCACTACAAGGTCAAGCGCATGGCCCGCAAGGCGCGCCGGGTGGTTCGGGAGCTGTTCGAGGGTCTGCACGACCAGCCCGACTGCCTGCCGCCCGACTGGCAGGCCCGGGCCGGCGCGCGGCGACGATGCCCGTTGCGCCGAGGCGATCGCCGACTACATCGCCGGCATGACCGATCGCTTCGCGCTCGACGAGCACGATCGTCTGTTCAACCTGACGAGCCGGGCGCAATGAACCCGTTCCAGGAGCTGCAGGAGCGACGTGCTGGCCGCGATCGCGGCCTGCCAGGCGGCGGGCGAGCTGCCGGCAGGACCTCGCGACCGATCGGGTCACGGTCGAGCCGCCGCGCGATCCGGCGCACGGCGATGCCGCGACCAACGCCGCGCTGGTGCTGGCCAAGCCGGCGCGGCGGCCGCCGCTCGCGATCGCCGAGGCGCTCGCCGCGCGCCTGCTGCGACCTGCCGCAGGTCGAGACGCGTCGAGATCGCCAAGCCCGGCTTCGTCAACCTGCGCCTGACCGACGATTTCTGGCGCGGCCAGATCCGGATCGCCCTGCGCGCCGGCGCGCGCTACGGCGCCGCCGATCTCGGCCAGGGGCGGACGCGTCAACGTCGAGTACTGCTCGGCCAACCCGACCGGGCCGCTGCACGTCGGCCACGGCCGCGGCACGGTGTTCGGCGACGCGCTCGCCAACCTGCTGGCGAAGATGGGCTGGCGCGGTGGTGCGCGAATACTACGTCAACGACGGCGGCGCCCAGATCGACCACCTCGCGCGCTCGGTCCACCACCGCTACCTCGCGGCGCTCGGCGCGGCGCCGGCCGAGCCGCCCGAGGGCTTCTATCCCGGCGACTATCTGATCCCGCTCGCGCGCGCAGATCGCCGAGCAGGACGGCGAGCGCTGGCGCGACGCGCCCGAGACGCGACTGGCTGCCGGTGTTCCGCGCGCGCGCGGTCGACGCGATGCTGGCGCTGATCAGGGACGATCTCGCCGCGCTCGGCGTGCAGCACGACGTCTTCACCTCCGAGGCCGCGCTGATCGGGGCCGGCCGCATCGAGCAGGCGCTGGAGCGGCTCGACGGCACGCGGGCTGGTCTATACCGGCACCCTGCCGCCGCCCAAGGGCAAGCCCAGCGAGGACTGGGAGCCGGTGCCGCTGCTGCTGTTCCGCGCGACCGCGTATCGGCGACGACGTCGACCGCCCGCTCAAGAGCGCGCGCGGGCAGTGGACCTATCTCGCCGCCGACCTCGCCTATCACCTCGACAAGATCCGAGCGCGGCGCCGAGGAGCTGATCGACGTCTGGGGCGCCGATCACGGCGGCTACATCAAGCGCATGCAGGCCGGGCGTCCGGGCGCTGAGCGGGGAGCGGGTCGCAGCTCGACGTCAAGGTCTGCCAGCTGGTCAACCTGCTGGACGGCGGCCAGCCGCTCCGGATGTCGAAGCGCGCCGGCCGGATCGTCACCCTGCGCGACGTGGTCGAGGAGGTCGGCAAGGACGTCGTCCGCTTCATCATGCTGACCCGCAAGAACGACGCGCCGCTCGACTTCGACCTCGCCAAGGTGACCGAGCAGTCGCGCGACAATCCCGTATGGTACGTGCAGTACGCCCATGCCCGGATCTGCTCGGTCCAGCGCCATGCCGCGCGACGCCGGCCTGCCGGTGACGCGCGCGGAGCTCGCCGCGCTGCGACTCGCTCCGCTGACCGATCCGGCCGAGCTCGGCCTGATCCGGCAGACGGCGGCCTGGCCGCGCGTGCTCGAGGCGCGCCGCGCTGCACCATGAGCCGCATCGGATCGCGTTTTACCTGGGCGATCTGGCGGCGAGCTTCCATGCCCTGTGGAATCAGGGTAATGAGCGTCCGGAGCTGCGTTTCCTGCGCCCCGACGCGCCGGCGCTGACCCGGGCCCGCCTGGCGATGATCGCCGCGGTCCAGGTCGTGCTGGCCAGTGGCCTCGAGGTGATCGGGGTCCGCCCGATGGAGGAGCTGATCTGATCCGTCCCCGCTTGCTGCTAGTAGGTGCTGCCGTGCCCGATCCGACCAACCTCCACCGCCGCCGGCCGCGCCCGCCGGACCGTGCTGGAGACGCCGCCGCGCCGCGGCCGCGGCCGCGCCGTTCGCGCCTGCTGCTGGTCGGGCTGCCGATGTTCGCGGTGTTCGCCGCCTTCGGCGCCATCGTCTGGCTCGCCTATGAGCATGGCGTCGACGGCCCGCCGGTCGGCGAGCCGCCGCTGGTCAAGCGCGCCGGCGGTCGCGCTCAAGCTGTCCGCCGGACGAGGCGCGGCGCGTCGGCGACGCGGCCGAGGGCGGCGAGGTGCTCGACATGCTGAGCGACACGCCGTCCGGCCGACAGCTCGAGCGGCTGCTGCCGCCGCCCGAGGAGCCGCTGGCGCCGCCGAGCAGCCGCCGCCGAGGACGGCGATCCGGCGCGCGCGACGCCGGAGCCGGCGCCGCCTCCGCCGGAGACCGCGCCGCGGACCAGCCGCCGCCGGAGGCCGCCGCCGAGCCGCGCCGCGCCGGCCGAGACCGCGCCGGCGACCAGCAGCAGCGCCGCGGTCGAGCCCGAGCCGGCCCCGCCCGCCGGCGCGACGCCGCCGCTGCCGGACGACGCCGCAGACCGCGCCCCTGCGGCGAGCGCCAGCCGCCGCCGAGCCGAGCCCGAGCCGCCGGCGAGCGAGCCGGAGCCGTCGCCCGAGGAGGCCGAGGCGACGCTCGACGCGCTGCTCGCGGAGGTCACCGAGCCCGACGAGCGCCAGCCGCCCGCGGCCCGAGCGCCGCGCCGCACCGCGACGTCGCCCGGCCGACGCCGGCAGCGCCGCGGCCGGCTCCCGCCGCGAGGTGCGCCCGGCGGTCGCGCCGCCGGCCCCGCAGCCGCGCCGCGGCGCAGCCCGTTCACGCCGCCGGGCGGCGAGGTCACGCCGATCGCGCGCGAGCGGCGACCGCCGACCACGTCCGGCAGCCCGCGGCCGGCGTGCCGCCGCCCGTCGCCGAGCCCGCGCCGGAGCGCACCAGTCTCGCCGCGCTCGATGGCGACTACCGCATCCAGCTCGCCGCGGTGCGCGAGCGAGGCCGACGCCCGGCGCGCCTGGGATCTGTTCCTGGTCGACCTCGGCCCGGTGCTGTCCGGGCTGCAGCCCTTCATCGAGCGCGCCGACACCGCGAACGGCGTGTTCTACCGGGTCCAGATCGGACCGTTCGCCAGCCTGCAGGCAAGCCGAGTCGCTGTGCGACGAGCTCAAGCAGCGCAATGCCAGCTGCTTCGTCATCCGCCGCTGACGGGCCGCCGGCTGCCGGCGGCGGCGATCGTCGGCGTCGCGGGGCCGGAGCTCGGCGCCGCCGAGCGGCGCCTGATCGAGGCCACGCCGGCCGTTCGGCTTCATCCTGTTCGCCCGCAACTGCGTGAGCCGGAGCCAGGTCGCGGCGGCTGATCGACGACCTGCGCGCGGCGGCCGGCCGCCCCGAGGCGCCGGTCCTGATCGATCAGGAGGGCGGGCGCGTGATGCGCCTCTGCCCGCCGCACTGGCCGGCGCGCTGCGCGCCGCGGCGCGATCGGCCGGCTCGCCGAGCGCGACCCGGAGGCCGGCTGCGCGGCCGCCTGGCTGCACGCCCGGCTGATCGCCGCCGACCTCGAGCCGCTCGGGATCACGGTCGACTGCGCGCCGGTGCTCGACCTCGCGCTGCCCGGCGCTGCACCGCCGCGATCGGCGATCGCGCGCTCGCCGCCGATCCCGCGCTGGTCGGCGCAGCTCGGCCTGGCGCTGATCGAGGGCTTCCTCGCGGGCGGCGTGCTGCCGGTGATCAAGCATCTGCCGGGCCACGGCCGCGCCCGCATCGACAGCCATCTGGCGCTGCCGGTGGTCGAGCGCCGCGGCTCGAGCTGCTGCGCGCGACCGACTGGCAGCCGTTCCGTGATCTGCCGCGCGGCGCCGTTCGCGATGACCGCGCACGTCCTGCTTCGAGGCGCTCGATCCCGAGCGGCCGGCGACGCTCTCGGCGCGCGATGATCGGCGAGGTGATCCGCGGCGAGCTCGGCATCGCCGGCGCGCTGCTCAGCGACGATCTGAGCATGGGCGCGCTCAGCGGCTCGCTCGGCGAGCGCGCCGCGGCGGCGCGCGCCGCCGGCTGCGATCTCGCGCTGCACTGCAACGGCCGCTACGACGAGATGGTCGAGGTGCTGGCCGCGGCCGGTCCGCTCGAGGGCGCGGCCGCGGCGCGGTGCCGGCGCGGCGCTCGACCAGCTGCGCCCGCCGGCGCCGCTCGACCTCGACGAGGCGCGAGGCCCGCCTTCGAGGCTCTGCTGGCGCGGGTCGAGCCCGCGCTCGCGGCCGGACGTCTGAGCCATGGACATCGCCACGCATCGGCCATGCGCTCTCGGTCTGGCTGCTGCCGGTCGTGATCGCGATCACCTTCCACGAGGCCGCCCACGGCTGGATGGCCGAGCGCTGCGGCGACAACACCGCCCGCCTGCTCGGCCGGGTCACCTTCAACCCGATCAAGCACGTCGATCCGTTCGGCACCCTGATCCTGCCCGGGCTGCTGCTGCTGCTCAAGGCGCCGTTCCTGTTCGGCTACGCCAAGCCGGTGCCGGTCAACTTCGGCCGCCTCAACAACCCCAAGCGCGACATGGTCTGGGTCGCGCTCGCCGGCCCGGCGATCAACGTCGATCCTGGCGTTCGTCGCCGCGCTGTCCTGCTGCATGCGCGCCGCTATCTGCCGCCGCGCGCTCGCGGCCTGGGTCGGCGAGAACCTCGGCCAACGCGATCGTTCATCAACGTCGTGCTCGCGGTCTTCAACATGCTGCCGCTGCCGCCGCTCGACGGCGGCCGGGTGCTGACCGGCCTGCTGCCGGACCCCTACGCCTGGAAGTTCGCCCAGCTCGAGCGCTATGGGCTCGTGATCCTGATCGGGCTGCTGTTCCTGCTGCCGATGGCGCGCCGAGAGCCTGGGCCTGCCAGTTCAATCCGCTCGTCAGCGATGCTCTGGCCGCCGGTCCAGGTGCTCTACGAGCTGATCCTGACGCTCGCCGGGCTGTCTGAGCGCCGGCCGTCCGCCGCATGCCCGCCGCCCTGATCCGTGGCCGCCGGCCACCGCCGGCGCCGCCGATTTCGTCGTCGACCTCGAGGGCTTCGAGGGGCCGATCGACCTGCTGCTGGCGCTCGCCCGGGAGCAGAAGGTCGACCTCGCCAAGATCTCGATCCTGGCGCTCGCCGACCAGTATCTCGCCTACATCCAGCAGGCGCGCGAGCTCAGGCTCGAGGTCGCCGCCGACTATCTGGTGACCGCCGCCTGGCTCGACCTACCTCAAGTCGCGCCTGCTGCTGCCGCAGGCGCCGGACGGCGAGGAGCCGAGCGCGGCCGAGCTGGCCGAAGCGCTCGCCCTGCGCCTGCGCCGCCTGGATGCGATCCGGCGCGCCGGCGGCCGAGCTGCTGGCGCGCCCGCGCCTCGGCCACGCAGCGCTTCGCCCGCGGCCGGCCCGACGGGCTGCGGGTGCGGCGCAGGAGCCGCTTCCGCCTCGCCCTGCACGAGCTGCTCGCAGGCCTATGTCGACCAGCGCCTGCGCGCCCGCGAGCAGCGGCTGACCCTGATCGCGCCGCCGGTGTTCCGGGTCGAGGAGGCGCTCAGGCGGCTGACCCGGGCGCTCGGCGGCCCCGACTGGCGCAACCTGCTCGCCTATCTGCCGCCCGGCCTCGCCGACGAGCGCCTGCGCCGCTCGGCGCTCGCGGCGCATATGGCGGCCAGCCTCGAGCTCGCGCGCGACGGCGTGATCGAGCTCAATCAGACCAGCCCGTTCGGGCCGATCTTCATCCGCCGCAAGCGTCCGGAGCGCGCCGCCGTGAGCCAGCCCAGCCGCGAGCTGGGCAAGCGGATCATCGAGGCGCTGCTGTTCGCCGCCGCGGAGCCGCTCGATGCCGCGACCATCCAGGCGCATCTGCCGGGCGGCCTGCACGCCGGCGAGCTGCTCGACGAGCTGGTCCAGGACTACGCGCCGCGCGGCGTGCGCCTGGAGCGCCGCGGCGGCCGCTTCGCCCTGCGCACCGCGCCCGAGCTCGCGCCCTATCTCGAGCGCGAGCAGGTGCAGAGCCGGCGCCTGTCGCGCGCCGCGCTCGAGACGCTCGCGATCATCGCCTACCACCAGCCGATCACCCGCGCCGAGCTCGAGGAGATGCGCGGGCGTCGCGGTCAGCAAGGGCACGCTCGACCTGCTGCTCGAGACCGGCTGGGTGCAGCCCAAGGGCCGGCGCGAGAGCCCGGGCCGGCCGGTCACCTGGGTCACCACGCCCGCCTTCCTCGACCACTTCGACCTCGCCTCGCTCGACGATCTGCCGCGGATCGAGGAGCTGCTGCAGCTCGGCCTGCTCGGCGGCGCGCAGCGCCGGGCGGCAGCGCGCCGCCGGCCTGCCGGACGAGGCTTCCGACGACCCGGAGGACGCCGGCAGGTGAGCGGCCGCGCCCGGACCGCCGGCCTCGGCTTGACCTCGGCCCGGCGGGACCGTACCTGCTGGGTGCGACGACGCGACGACCACGCCGGAGCCGAAGTGGAGGCCATGGCACGCGCGCTCGCCGAACCCCGACCTGCCGCCGGCCTGACGGTCGAGGGGCTGCGCCATGCCTATGGCGAGCGCACGGTGCTGCGCGACGTCGGCCTCAGCCTCGCGCCGGGCGAGGTGCACTGCCTGGTCGGCCCCTCGGGCTGCGGCAAGACCACGATCCTGCGCCTGATCGCGGGGCTCGAGCCGGTCCAGGGCGGCCGCATCGCGATCGACGGCGAGGTGGTCGCCGAGCCCGGCTACGCCTGCGCGCCCGAGGCGCGGCGGGTCGGGCTGATGTTCCAGGACTTCGCGCTGTTCCCGCATCTGCGGGTGATCGACAACGTCGCCTTCGGCCTGCGCGGGCTCGACCACCGCACGCGCCGGCGGCGCGCCGAGGAGCTGCTCGCCCAGGTCGACCTCGGCGGCCATGCCGAGAGCTACCCGCACATGCTCTCGGGCGGCGAGCAGCAGCGCGTGGCGCTGGCCCGGGCGCTCGCGCCCAATCCGCGGCTGATGCTGCTCGACGAGCCGTTCTCGAGCCTCGATGCGACGCTGCGCGAGCACGTCCGCGACGATGCGATCGCGCTCCTGCGCGCCGCCGGCACGCCGGTCCTGATGGTGACCCACGACGCCGACGAGGCGGTCCGCGTCGCCGATCGGATCCACGTCATGCTGGAGGGCCGGATGCTCCAGCACGGCACCCCGGCCGAGCTCTACGCGCGCCCGGCGAGCCCGTTCGTGGCCGGCTTCTTCGGCCCGCTCAACCGCTACAAGGGCTGGGTCGTGGCCGGCATGGTCAGCACGCCGCTCGGGCCGATCGAGGTCAGCGACCTGGCCGACGGCACCGCGGTCGACGTCCTGATCCGGCCGGAGGGGCTGCGGCTGCTGCGCGACGGCGGCGCGGCGCCGTGCCGCTTCCGGGTGCGGCGGATCCGCGATCTCGGCACCAACCGCGTGCTCGAGCTGGAGCTGCCCGACGGGCCGCCGATCAGCGGTGCGCATGACCAGCATCGCCGAGTTCGTGGCCGGCGACGTGGTTGCCGTCGAGGTCGACCCGCGCCAGGTCTATGTCTATCGCGGAGTGCCGCGCCAGCGCCGCCGGATAGGCGCGCGTTGCGTGGGTCGGGGTTTTCTGCGACACTTCCGGCCAAGCTCGGGACCCTGGCCGCCTGGCGCGCCGCGCATGGGGTCGCTGCGAGAGGGAGTTGTTCATGAGCATCGGTATCTGGCAGGTCGTGCTGATCCTGCTGATCGTCCTGATCCTGTTCGGCGCGGGCAAGCTGCCGAAGGTGATGGGCGACGTCGCCAAGGGCGTGAAGAACTTCAAGTCCGGCATGAAGGAGGACGACGAGGACGAGAAGCGGGCGATCGCGTCCGACCCGGTCGGCGAGCACGCCGGGGTCGCCGAGCCGGCGCTGAAGCGGGACGAGGCGGCGAAGAGCTGAGCGGCCGAGCGCCGCGGAGGGGGAGCCGGCGATGTTCGACATCGGCTGGTCGGAGATGGCGCTCATCCTGCTGGTCGCGCTGGTGGTGATCGGCCCGCGGGATCTGCCGCGCGTCGCGCGCACGATGGGCAAGTGGGTCGCCAAGGGCCGGGCGATGGCGCGCGAGTTCCAGACCGCGATCGAGGACATGGCGCGCGAGGCCGAGCTCGACAAGGTCAAGAGCGAGATCGAGAAGGCCGGCCGCACCAACCTCGGCAAGACGATCGAGAACACCATCGATCCGACCGGCGAGCTCGGCCAGGCGTTCGACCCGAACGCCAAGAGCGCGCCCAAGACCGCCACCAACGGCGCGGGCGGCCAAGCTGCCGCCGAGCCGAAGGCGGTCGAGCCCAAGCCGCGAGCCGAGCGTGGCCGGGGTCGAAGCCCGCGGCGCGCTCGCCGAGCCCGCAGCCCGTCGATCCCGTGCCGGCCGAGCGCAAGCCGGAGGCGCCGGCCGCCAAGCGCCGGGCGCGGGCGCAAGCGGCCCGAGCGCGAGACCGTGCCGGCCGATCCGAGCTAGATGGCGCTGATCAAGGACCTCGACGACCGGCAGATGCCGCTGCTCGACCACCTGATCGAGCTGCGCAACCGCCTGATCTATGCCTGCGCCGCGATCTTCGCGGGCTTCGCTCTGTGCTATTTCTTCGCCGACCACATCTACGCCTTCCTGGTCCAGCCGCTGGCCGACATCTACCAGGGCCAGACCGGCCGGCGCATGATCTACACCGGCCTGACCGAGGCCTTCTTCACCTACCTCAAGGTGGCGTTCTGGGCCGGCGCCTTTCTGACCTTCCCGATCGTCGCGGCCCAGCTCTGGCTGTTCATCGCGCCCGGTCTGTACCGCAACGAGAAGCAGGCCTTCCTGCCGTTCCTGGTCGCGACCCCGATCCTGTTCTTCATGGGCGGCGCGATCGCCTACTACGTGGTCTTCCCGCTCGCCTGGCGGTTCTTCGTCAGCTTCGAGACCGCGGGCGGCCCGGAGTCGCTGCCGATCGAGCTCGAGGCCCGGGTCGGCGAGTACCTGTCGCTGGTGATGAAGATGATCTTCGCCTTCGGGCTCAGCTTCCAGCTGCCGGTCGCGCTGACGCTGATGGGCCGGGTCGGCCTGATCAGCTCCGAGCGGCTCGCGCGCAATCGCAAGTTCGCGATCGTCGGGGTGTTCACGGTCGCGGCGATCATCACCCCGCCCGACGTCATCAGCCAGGTCACCCTCGCGATCCCGCTTCTGCTGCTTTACGAGATCTCAATCCTCATGGTGCGAATTGTCGAGCGGCGCCGGGCCGAGGCCGAGGCGGCCGAGGCGGCGGCGGATGCCGCCGCCGAGCACCGAACTCGACCGCAGTCCCTGAACCGGTTACGATCGTTCCCTGCCAAGCTGATGCCATCTCCGCGTGTGACCTGACGTGCTCGACCTGAAATGGTTGCGTGAGGAGCCGGACGCGCTCGATCGGGCGCTGGCGCGCCGCGGGCTGCCGCCGGCGGCAGCGGAGCTGCGCGAGCAGGACGCCGCGATCCGGGCGCTGCAGACCGAGCTGCAGGAGCGCCAGGCGCGGCGCAACGCGCTGTCCAGGGAGATCGGCCGGGCTGCGCGGCGCAGGGCGGCGATGCCGACGCGCTGATCGACGAGGTCGCGGCGCTCAAGAGCCAGATCCAGGCCGACGAGGAGCTGCTGCGCGCGCGCAGCCGCGGAGCTCGAGGCCGAGCTCGCCCTGCTCCCCAACGTTCTCGCCGACGACGTGCCCGACGGCGCCGACGAGAGCGCCAACGTCGAGCTGCGGCGCTGGGGCGAGCCGCCGCGGTTCGACTTCGCGCCCAGGGAGCACGACGAGATCGGGGCGCCGCTTGGGCATGGACTTCGCCCGCGCCGCCAAGCTGTCCGGCGCGCGCTTCGTCGTCCTGTTCGGCGCGCTCGCCCGGCTCGAGCGGGCGCTCGCCGCCTTCATGCTCGACCTGCAGACCAAGGAGCACGGCTACACCGAGGTCGCGGTGCCGTACCTCGTGCGCGACGACGTCCTGTTCGGCACCGGCCAGCTGCCGAAGTTCGCCGAGGACCAGTTCCGCACCACGAGCGGGCACTGGCTGATCCCGACCGCCGAGGTCGCGCTGACCAACCTGGTCGCCGAGGAGATCCTGGACGCCGAGCGGCTGCCGCTGCGCTACACCGCCTACACGCCCTGCTTTCGCTCCGAGGCCGGCGCCGCCGGCAAGGACACCAAGGGCATGATCCGCCAGCACCAGTTCAGCAAGGTCGAGCTGGTCAGCATCACCCGGCCGGAGCAGTCCGACGCCGAGCACGAGCGCATGACCGCCTGCGCCGAGGCGGTGCTGCAGCGGCTCGAGCTGCCCTACCGCGTCGTCGTGCTGTGCAGCGGCGATACCGGCTTCTCAGGCGCGCAAGACCTACGACCTCGAGGTCTGGCTGCCGGGGCAGGGGCGCTATCGCGAGATCTCGAGCTGCTCGAACTGCGGCGACTTCCAGGCGCGCCGGATGCGCGCCCGCTTCCGCCCCAAGGGCGAGCGGCGGACCGAGCTCGTGCACACGCTGAACGGCTCCGGGCTCGCGGTCGGCCGCACGCTGATCGCGCTGCTCGAGAACGGCCAGCAGGCCGACGGCAGCGTGCGCGTGCCCGCGGCGCTGCGGCCCTACCTGGATGGCCGGGAGCGGCTGAGCCCCGATGGCTGAGGCGCCGGCGCGCGCGCCAGGCCGACCCGCCGGAGAAGGGCCCGCGCATCCTGGTGACCAACGACGACGGCATCAACGCGCCCGGTCTGCAGGGTCCTGGAGCGGGTCGCGCGCGAGCTCAGCAGCGACGTCTGGGTGGTCGCGCCGGAGACCAACCAGAGCGGCGCCTCGCACTCGTTGACCATGCAGCGGCCGCTGCGCATCCGGCGGCGTGGCGCGCCGGCGCTTCGCGGTCGACGGCACGCCGACCGACTGCGTGCTGCTCGCGCTGCAGATCGTGGTCAAGAACGGTCCGGTCGATCTCGTGCTGTCGGGGGTCAACCATGGCGGCAACCTGGGCGAGGACGTGACCTATTCGGGCACCATCGCCGCGGCGATGGAGGCGACCCTGTTCAACGTCCCGGCGTTCGCGCTCAGCCAGTGCTGCCGCAACGGCCATCCGGTCAAGTGGGAGACCGCCGAGGAGCACGCATCGAAGATCATCGACCGGCTGTTTACAAAGGATTGGCCGAAGGATCTTCTGATCAACATCAACTTTCCCGACTGCGTGGCGAGCGCGGTCAGCGGCTACCAGGTGACCACCCAGGGCAAGCGCAAGCTCGGCGACGAGCTGCTCGAGCGGATCGATCCGCGCGGGCAACCCTATGTCTGGATCGGCGGTCTGCGCTCGGACGACGCCCAGCAGGCGGGCACCGACCTGCAGGCGGTGGCGGAGAACTACGTCTCGATCACGCCGGTCCACATGGACATGACCCACCGGCCGAGCTTCGATCGTCTCCGTCTCGCCCTAAAGTAGATTCTCCTGCGCGGCAAGCGGGCCCGCTAACCCGATGTCGACTGCGCGCTCATTGCCTTCCCATCGAAGTCCTGATCTTCACTCATCACTTGAACTCTGCCCCGGTCGACTGTGGGACATGACTAACGACATACTAAAGAGCGCCCGGCAGGGCGCAAATTCGCTTGCAATATCGCCTGCTGGTTTATTACGATTTGCCCATGAAACGGATTCTTCACTCTACCGACCGGGCGCGGCTGGCGCACGCATCGCGCTGACCTGCGGTCTGGCCACCGCGTGCTCGACCTATCAGCCGCTCGGCCGTGGCAGCGACGTACCCTGGGCTGCCGCCGGCCAGACGCGGAGCGCCGCCGCGGCGGCCGAGCGCTCCGGCCGACGCGGCGAGCTCGCTCAACCACAAGTCATGGAGCTCGCCGGGGACGGGCATCGGGTGCGGCCCGGCGATCGGCTGAGCACGCTCGCCAGGACCTACGGGGTCAGCGTCCGCGCGCTCGCCGAGGCCAACCGCCTCGAGGCGCCCTACGTGATCTACGTCGGCCAGCTGCTGCGGATCCCCGGGCACACGACGAGCGCCCCCGAGCCGGTCCTGGCCACCCTCGGCGACCGCTACGTCGTGCAGCGGGGCGACACCCTCTCCGGCATCGCCCGGCGCATCGACGTTCCGATGGTCCAGCTCGCCGCCGCCAACCAGATCGCTTCGCCCTACCAGCTCTACGCCGGCCAGAAGCTGCGCCTGCCGGATCCGGACGTCTTCCGGATCGAGCCCGCCGCGGGCAAGCCGACGCTCGCCGCGGCCGCCCAGGGCACGCCGCCGCCGCTCAGCGGCCAGGGCTTTCTCTGGCCGGTCAACGGCAAGGTGGTCGGCGGCTTCGGGCCGATCGACCAGGGCCAGCGCCGCGACGGCATCGACATCGCCGCGCGCGAGGGCGCGCCCGTGCTGGCGGCCGAGGACGGCCTCGTCGCCTACGCCGGCGAGGGGATCCGCGGCTACGGCCGCCTGATCCTGTTGCGCCACGCCGAAGGCTACATCACGACCTACGCCCACAACGCCGCGCTGCTGGTCGACGTCGGCGAGCGGGTCGCGCGCGGCCAGGTCATCGCGCGGGTCGGCTCGACCGGCGATGCGAGCCGCAGCCAGCTGCACTTCGAGCTGCGCAAGGGCCGCACGCCGATCGATCCGGAGACCGTGCTGGTGCGCGATTCGACCGCGTTCGCCAGCACCGAGTAGCAGGCCGACTTTGCCCAGAGTCGAACGAGGCGTTGAGCGCATCCGCCGGCAGCATCATGATTCGGCGCGCACCCGCCAGACCCTGTCGCCGGCATCGTCGGCCACGAGCAGCGAGCCGTCGGGAAGAACGGCGACGCCGCAGGGCCGGCCGTAGACCTCCTTGGCGTCTTCGTTGGCGATGAAGCCCGTGAGGAAGTCCTCGGCCGGGCCGCTCGGGCGGCCGTCCGCGAACGGCACGAAGAGCACTTTGTAGCCGGCGAACTCGGACCGGTTCCACGAGCCGTGCTGGCCGATGAAGGCGCCGCCGCGGTATTTCTCCGGAAAGGCGGCGCCGTCGTAGAAGACGAGCCCGAGCGACGCCGTATGCGCGCCGACCGGATAGTCGGGAACCTCCGCCTTGGCCACGAGGTCCGGGCGCTTGCCCTCGTGCCGCGGATCCTCGTTCTGGCCGAAGTAGGAATAGGGCCAGCCGTAGAACGCGCCCTCCTTCACGCTCGTGATATAGTCGGGGACGAGGTCGTCCCCGAGCCCGTCGCGCTCGTTGACCGCGGTCCAGAGCACGTTCGTCCCGGGCGCCCAGTCCATGCCGTTCGGATTGCGGAGCCCGCTCGCGAAGATCCGCTTGCCGCTGCCGTCCGGGTTGATCTCGAGGATCGCGGCGCGCTCGGGCACCTTGGCATCGAGCCCCTCCTCGTCGACGTTGGTCGCCGAGCCGACCGAGACGTACAGCTTCGAGCCGTCGGCATTGGCGACGAGGTTTCGGGTCCAGTGATTGTTGTAGCCGCCGGCCGGCAGGTCGACGATCTTGTCGCCGGCGGCGGTGATCTCGGTCTGCCCGGCTTCGTAAGGAAACCGCAAGACCGCGTCGGTGTTGGCGACGTAGAGCGTGTTGCCGACGAGCGCCATGCCGAAGGGTTGATTCAGGTTCTCAAGGAAGGTTGTCCTGATCTCGGGCGTACCGTCGCCGTCGCCGTCCCGCAAAAGGGTGATCCGGTTGGCGCTCTTGCCGAGGTAGCCGGACTCCGTGAGGCCCCGGAGCGCCTCGGCGTCGGTCACGCCGCTGAGCTTGTCGGGCTCGGTCCGCGCTTCAGAGACCAGCACGTC
The DNA here is from genome assembly GCA_963753275.1 of uncultured Alphaproteobacteria bacterium. GTDB lineage: Bacteria > Pseudomonadota > Alphaproteobacteria > Geminicoccales > Geminicoccaceae > DATAOG01. The sequence continues at coordinate 101,105 of CAVWCE010000023.1, forward strand.
GCCGTTCGGCAGCACATAGAGCCAGCGCGGGTAGTCGAGCCCGTCCGCATAGAGGGAGACGGTGAAGCCTGAAGGCGCCTCGGGCGTCTTGCCCTCCGGCCAGTCGATCAGCTTCGAGAAGTTGACGGCCGATGGCGTCGCGAACGGCGGCGGCAGCTCTGGTGGGGCGGCCGCGGATTCGGCGGCGGCGAGCGGCGCGCCCGCTACGGCCAGTGCCATCCCAACTACGAGAGCGTTCTGGATCATGGATGCATCTCCTGAAGGCTATTTGCGTAACTGCACGGATCCTCAGGTGTTGCCGGCGCGGGCGGCGCATGATCGGGCCCCTGCCGCGCCTCAAGCCCCCGCAGCGCCGAACCGCAACGACGCGGCGGTGTCCTCGAAGGGCACCATCGAGGTCGTGCGGTGACTGGCCGGATATCGGGCGCACATGCGAGGGGCCCAGCGGACGCGACCTGATGCCGCGGCGGGGTCGCGATCAGCTGCGGCACGGCCGATCGCGATCTCGAGCGGTCGTTCCGTTCACCACGGCGCGCCGTCGCGCCCGGCGAGATCCTGCACGTATTGCCAGGCGACGCGGCCGGAGCGGGCGCCCCGGGTCTGCGCCCACTCCAGCGCCTCGCGCCGCAGCGGCTCGGGCGCGATCCTGATCCCGAAGTGGTCGACGTAGCCGCGCACCATGGCCAGGTAGTCCTCCTGCGAGCAGGGGTGGAAGCCGAGCCAGAGGCCGAACCGGTCCGAGAGCGAGACCTTCTCCTCGACCGCCTCGCCGGGGTGGATCGCGCTCTGGCGCTCGTTCTCGATCATGTCGCGCGGCATCAGATGGCGGCGGTTCGAGGTCGCGTAGAACAGCACGTTGTCGGGCCGCCCCTCGATCCCGCCCTCGAGCACCGCCTTGAGCGACTTGTAGGTGGTGTCGCCCGAATCGAAGCTCAGGTCGTCGCAGAACAACAGGCAGCGGCGCCCGCCACCGGCGAGGCGCTGGAGCAGCGGCGGCAGGCTGTCGACGTCCTCGCGGTGGATCTCGATCAGCGCCAGCGCGTGCGGCCGGGCCTCGTTGACCGCGCCGTGGATCGCCTTGATCAGCGAGCTCTTGCCCATGCCGCGGGCGCCCCAGAGCAGGGCATTGTTGGCCGGCCGGCCAGCGGCGAAGCGCTCGGTGTTGGCGAGCAGGATGTCGCGCACCCGGTCGATGCCGACCAGGAGTGCCAGCGGCACCCGGGCGACCTCGGCGACCGGGCGCAGCTCCTGCGCCTGCGCCTCCCAGACGAAGGCGTCGGCGGCGCCGAGGTCGACCTCCGGCAGGGTCGGCGGCGCCAGGCGCTCGACCGCGGTCACGAGACGGAGAAGCAGCCCGGTCAGGTCGGATGGCATCGGGATCCCAAGGGCAGGCTGGGGTCGGCGGACGCCGGCAGGCTAGGGGCAGTCGCGCGGCCGATCAACCCGCCCCGTCGTCGGCGCGGGCCTCACGTTGCGACTCCGCCAGCAGCCAGCTGCGGAACGCCGCGATCTTCGGCTGCTCGGCGGTGGCCTCCGGGCAGACCAGGTAGTAGGCGAGATCGTGCGGGATGCTGACGTCGAACGGCTGGACCAGCCGGCCGGCGGCGAGATCGCCCGCCGCCAGCACGCGCCGCGCCAGCGCCACGCCCTGGCCCTCCGCCGCCGCCTGCACGACCATGCCCGAGTCGGTGAACACCGGCCCGCGCCGCGCCAGCACGCCGGGCACGCCGGCGAGCCGCAGCCACAGCTCCCAGCCGGCGTAGTCCTCGTCGTGCAGCAGCACGTGGTGCGCGAGGTCCTCAGGCCGCAGGAGCGGGTGCGGGCCCTCGCGCAGCAGCGGGCTGCACACCGGCACCAGCGCCTCGCCGAACAGGCGCTCGACCCTGAGCCCCGGGTAGACCCCGCTCCCCATGCGGATGCCGACGTCGACGTCGTCGCGGGCGAAGTCGACCAGCTCCGAGGACGCGCTGATCCGCAGGTCGAGGTCGGGATGCGCGGCGCGCAACCGCCCGAGCCGCGGCACCAGCCACTTGGCCGCGAAGGACGGCAGCACGCTGACGGTGAGCGTGGCGCTCGCGCCGCCGGCGGCCAGGCGCTCGGTCGCGGCGGCGATCTGGTCGAAGGCGTCGCGCACCGGCGGCAGCAGGCGCTGCGCCGCCTCGGTCAGCAGCAGCCCGCGCGGCAGGCGCCGGAACAGGCGCACGCCGAGACGCTCCTCGAGCGCCTTGATCTGGTGGCTGATCGCGGTCTGGGTCACGTGCAGCTCGGCGGCGGCGCGGGTGAAGCTGAGGTGGCGGGCGGCGGCCTCGAACGCGCGCAGCGCATTGAGCGGCGGCAGGCGACGGCTCATGGCAGGACTCGCGTCAGTATGAGCTACGCTCATGCCTAGCATGAGAAACGACCATTCGCCAGGCGGATCACGGACGACTACATCAGGATTCGTCGCCCGACGAAAGCATGAGGAGCACTCATATGTCGATCCTGCACTCTGCGCCGGTCTCCCTGGCCGTTCCGAGAGCGAACCGTGCCGCGGCCGACGCGACCATCCGGTGGCGCGACGTCCTCGCCGCCGTCATCGACCAGCTCATGACCTGGCAGGAGCGCACGCGCCAGCGCCATCAGCTGCAGAGCCTGAGCGATCACATGCTGCACGACATCGGCCTCGGCCGCGCCGACGTCGAGGCCGAGGGCTCGAAGCCGTTCTGGCGGCCGTGAGCGGTCCCGCAACCGGGCAGGCGCTGGACCACCTGGCGCTGATGGCGCGCTTCAATGGTTGGGCCAACCAACGCCTCTACGCCAGCGTGGCCGACCTGCCCGATGCCGCCTATCGGGCCGAGCGGGGCGCCTTCTTCGGCTCGATCCACCGCACGCTCAACCACCTGCTGGCGGTCGACCGGCTGTGGACCGGCCGGATCCTGGGCAGGGACCGCGGCATCCGCGCGCTCGACCAGGTCCTCTACGACGACTTCGCCGCGCTGCGCGAGGCGCGCGCCGACGAGGACCGGCAGCTCGTCGAGCTGGTCGACGGCCTGAGCGCGGCGCAGCTCGCCGCCGCGGTGCGCTATCGCCGGATCATCGGCACCGGCCTCGAGGAGGTCAGGGCCGGGCACATCCTGCTCACCCTGTTCAACCACCAGACCCACCACCGCGGCCAGGTGCACGTCCTGCTGACCCAGGCCGACGTCCTGCCGCCGCCGCTCGACGTCGTGTTCTATCTCGAGGAGATCGGCGCCGCCGGCCCGCCCGGCACGCTCGCCCCCGTGCTCGCCTGAGCTGCGCCGCGAGGGCGCGGCTGACGGCGCGGCCGCGCTCGGCTAGGCTCGTCCGACGAGCGGTGCGGGTGCGCGCGCCGCACCTCTGGGGGAGGGCAAGACCATGGCAGAGCGACCGCAGCTTCAGGCGCCGGCCGGCGCCTGCGACTGCCACATGCACTTCTACGGCACCCCGGACCAGTACCCGGTTGCGCCGAGCGCGGCGTTCCTGCCGCCGCCCGCGACCGTCGCCGACTATCGCGAGGTCCAGGCGCGCCTCGGCCTCGAGCGGGTGGTGGTCGTCCAGCCCTCGGCCTACGGCACCGACAACCGCTGCACCATGAACGCGGTCGAGGAGATCGGCGAGGCGGCGCGTGCGGTGGTGGTGATCGACCAGGACGCCGCGGATGCCGAGATCGAGCAGCTGACCAAGGACGGCGCGCGCGGGATCCGCTTCCACATGTTCAAAGGCGGCGTGCTGCCCTGGGAGATCCTCGAGGAGATGGCGGCGCGGGTGCACGCCTTCGGCTGGCACGTCCAGCTGCAGTGCAACGGCCGCGAGCTGCCCGAGCGCGAGGCGCTGCTGCGGCGTCTGCCCGGCACGCTGGTGATCGACCACGTCGGCCGCTTCCAGGACCCGGTGCCGCCCGATCACACCGCCTTCAAGACCCTGCTCGGCCTGCTCGAGAGCGGCCGGGTGTGGGTCAAGCTCTCGGCACCCTACGAGAGCTCGAAGTCCGGCCCGCCGCGCTACGAGGACGTCGGCGTGCTCGCCCGCGCGCTGGTCGGGGCGGCGCCCGAGCGCATGCTCTGGGCCACCAACTGGCCGCATCCGGGCCAGTCCGATCCGCAGGTGCGCGACGACGCGCTCGCGCTCGACCTGCTGCTCGACTGGGCCCCGGACGACGCCACCCGCGAGAAGATCCTGGTCGTAAATCCGGCCGCGCTCTACGGCTTCTGAGCGCCTGCGCGCCACCACTCGTCGCCTTCCCTACGGATTTGCCCGCCGCCCTTGATCTCGCTCAGTTCGAGCCATCTGGCGAAGCGCTGGTCCGGGTTCGGCACTGGTCCCGCGGCGCGTCGGACCTCGGAACCGGCCGGAGCCTGCCACGTTCTGATGCTGGGCCGACCCGGGGGCACGCCGGCGGCACCGGCTCTGGAGGGGGAACCATGCCGACGCTCAGGATCAGCCCGGAGAAGGTCTGCTTCGTCGCCGTCAAGGCGCGCGAGTTCGACGTCAAGGTCGCGCCGGCCGAGCTCGACGAGGCCTCCAACGCGACCGACGACGACATGACGCAAGTCCTCGAGGACTACGCCGACGATCCGACCTTCGAGGAGCTGCAAGAGCTTCCTCCAGGCGATGAACGAGGACGAGATCGAGGACCTGCTCGCGCTGACCTGGCTCGGCCGCGAGGACTACGCGATCGACGACTGGGAGGAGCTCCTCGACGAGGTGCGCGAGGCGCGCGACAGCCACACCATCGACACCCTGCTCGGCACGCCCCTGCTGGCGGAGTACCTCGAAGGCGGGCTCGCCGAGTTCGGCCTGTCCTGCGAGGAGTTCGAGCTCGGGCGCATGTAGGCGGGCGGCGCACCGCCGCGCAGGGCGGACTCCAGGCGCTCGGTCTCAGCCCCCGCCGGTCGGGTCCTGATAGCTCCTGCAGCGCCGCGAGACCGCCCGGCGGCGGATCGTCCTCGGTGCGCTTGCCGGGCGAGGCCAAGGCCTCCTCGAGCCAGGGCACGCGGCTCTCGATGCCGACCTGCTCGGTCGGCCGGACCCGCGCCGGCTGGTCCAGGCTGCCGATCATCAACGAGATCTTGTCGCGCTCCAGATAGCGGAACGACAGCGGGGTGCCGCAGTCGCCGCAGAAGCCGCGCTCGACGATCGAGCTGCTCCGGTAGGTCCGCGGCGCGCCCCGGGTCCAGGCGAAGTCGTCGAGCCGGACGCCCGCGAACGATCCGAACAGATTGCCGAGCGCCCGCTGGCACATCCGGCAGTGGCAGAGGTCGGCGGACATCGGCTCGCCGTAGAGCGCGTAGCGCACCCGGCCGCATTGACAGCCCCCGGTCAGCACCGCCTGGCGATCCTCCTGCATCATCGGAATCCTCCTTCGTTCCGGCCGCAGTCTACCTCCTCTGGCGCCCGGCCCCGAAAGATAGTTTGCTAGGCCGCGGATGAGCTTCTCGCATGGGTGACTCCACACGGCATGGGCGATCGGAGCGGGACTGAGGCGCCGGACGGGCCGCCGCTCGCCGGACGCGCATTTCTGATCGGCCTCGCGCGGGCGTTCGCGGGCGCGATCCTGTTCGCCCTGCCGCTGTTCATGACCATGGAGATGTGGACGCTGGGCTCGACCATGGACGAGCTGCGACTCGCCTTGTTCCTGGCGCTGATCTTCCCGATCCTCGGTGGTCTCGCCTACTACGCGGGCTTCGAGGAGAGCTTCGACGCCCGGGACTTCGTCCTGAACGCGCTGGTCGCCTACGCCGTGGCTTTCATCGCCTCGGCGGCGATGCTGGCGCTGCTCGCGGTGTTCGGGCCCGGCATGTCGGCCGGCGAGATCGTCGGCAAGATCGCGCTTCAGGCGGTGCCCGGGAGCATCGGCGCGATGCTGGCGCGCAGCCAGCTCGGCGGGCAGGCCGAGGACGAGGAGGAGGAGCGCCGGCGCGACACCTACGGCGGCGAGCTGTTCCTCGCCACCGTCGGCGCCCTGTTCATGGCGTTCAACGTGGCGCCGACCGAGGAGATCGTGCTGATCGCGCAGATGATGACCGGCTGGCATCCCGTCGTCCTGGCCGGGGTCTCGCTGCTGATCATGCACGCCTTCGTCTACGCGGTGGAGTTCCGCGGCCAGACCGCGCTGGCTCCCGGGATCTCGCCCTGGAGCGAGTTCCTGCGCCTGACCGTGGTGGCCTATGCGCTGGCGCTGCTGGTCTGCCTCTACGTGCTGTGGACCTTCGGCCGGGCCGATGGGCTGGCGTTCCCGGAGCTGCTGACCCAGACGGTGGTGCTCGGCTTCCCGGCCGCGCTCGGCGCCGCAGCGGCGCGGCTGATCCTGTGATGGCGGACCGCGCGCCCGAAGCTCGACCGCGCCAGATCCCGCTCTTCGAGTGGCTGGTCGCCGGCGTCGGCGCGCTGCTGGTGACCGGCACGATCGGCTACCTGGTCGTCCAGGCGCTGTGGCGCGACGAGGCCCCGCCCGACGTGCGGGTCATAGCCCTGCGGGTGCTGGCGCTCGAGCACCACCACCTGGTTGAGTTCCGCGCCCTGAACCAGGGCGGCACGCCGGCGGCGGAGCTGCTGGTCGAGGGCGAGCTGGTCGGGCCCGACGGTCCGGTCGAGACCGCCGAGGCGACGCTCGACTACCTGCCGCCCGGGTCCCATCGCGACGGCGGCCTGTTCTTCAGCCGCGACCCGGGCGCGTTCGAGCTGCGCCTGCGCGCCACAGGCTACGCCAAGCCCTAACGCAGAACGCGCGCGTGCGGCAGCGCCATTCGCGTCGGCGCGCCGGAACCTTCTCCCGCTCGGTTCGTTCTGCGCGCAGGTCTTGGCGGTGTCCCGCCGGCGCACAAGCGGCCATCGGGCCAAGATAGATCCTACGAACCGGAGGGATTTCATGCGCGCGCTGTGCTGGCACGGCAAAGGCGACATTCGCTGCGATACGGTGCCCGATCCGGGGATCGAGGATCCCCGCGACGCGATCATCAAGGTCACGAGCTGCGCGATCTGCGGCTCCGACCTCCACCTCTACGACGGCTTCATGCCCGGGATGGAGTCCGGCGACATCATGGGCCACGAGTTCATGGGCGAGGTGGTCGAGGTCGGATCCGGCAACCAGAGCCTGAAGGTGGGCGACCGGATCGTGGTGCCGTTCACCATCATCTGCGGCGAATGCGAGCAGTGCCGGCGCGGCAACTTCTCGGTGTGCGAACGCTCCAACCGCAACAAGGACGTCGCGGACAAGGTGTTCGGCCATACGACGGCCGGCCTGTTCGGCTACACCCATCTGACCGGCGGCTATCCGGGCGGGCAGGCGGAGTACGTCCGCGTGCCCTACGCCGACAGGACCCACGTCAAGATCCCGAGCGGGCTCACCGACGACCAGGTGCTGTTCCTCGGCGACATCTTCCCGACCGGCTGGCAGGCGGTGGTCCAGTGCGACGTCCGGCCGACCGACACGGTCGCGATCTGGGGCTGCGGGCCGGTCGGCCAGTTCTGCATCCGCAGCGCGGTTCTGCTCGGCGCGCGGCAGGTGATCGCGATCGACAACGTGCCCGAGCGCCTCTCGATGGCGCAGGCGGGCGGCGCGACCACGATCGACTTCGACGAGGAGAGCGTGGTCGAGCGCCTGAACGAGCTGACCGGCGGCAAGGGCCCGGAGAAGTGCATCGATGCGGTCGGCATGGAGGCGCATGCGACCGCCACGCTCGATTCGATCTACGACCGCGCCAAGCAGGCGGTCATGCTCGAGACCGACCGCCCGCACGTGCTGCGCGAGATGATGTACGTCTGCCGGCCGGCGGGCGTGCTCTCGGTGCCGGGCGTCTACGGCGGGCTGATCGACAAGGTCCCGTTCGGCATGGTGATGAACAAGGGCCTGACGATCCGCACCGGCCAGACCCACGTCAACCGTTGGACCGACGATCTCCTGCGCCGCATCGAGGAGGGTCAGATCGACCCGTCCTTCGTCATCACGCACCGGGTCGGCCTCGAGGACGGGCCGGACATGTACGAGACGTTCCGGGACAAGCACGACGGCTGCATCAAGGTGGTGCTCCAGCCATGAGGAGACAGGCCATGGCCTACCGATACGATGGAGATCCTCGGCATAACGGCGCGAGCGGCTCCGAGCGGACGCTGGCGGAGGGGCTCGGCTGGTTCAGCATCGGGCTCGGCCTGGCGGAGGTCCTGGCGCCGCAGAGCCTCGCCCGGTTCCTCGGCATGGACGAGCACGCCGGGCTGATCCGGCTGTATGGCGTGCGCGAGATCACGACCGGCGTCGGCATCCTCGCGCAGGAGGACCCGACGCCCTGGATCTGGGGCCGGGTCGGCGGCGACGCGCTTGATCTCGCGACCCTCGCGCTTGGCCTCGACGGCGACAATCCGCGCAGGGGCAACGTCACGCTCGCGATGGCGGCGGTGGCCGGGGTCACCGCGCTGGACGTGATCTGCGCGCAGCAGCTCACCGCGCGCCGCGCGCCCTCGGACGTGCCGATCTGGGACTACAGCGACCGCAGCGGCCTGCCGCAGGCGCCGCTGGCGATGCGCGGCGCCGCCCAGGACTTCGAGGCGCCGGAGGACATGCGGATCCCCGAGCCCCTGCGGCCCTATACCGACGCGTGATCTTCACGAGTTCGCGGCCGGACCACCGGCGACTCGAACGTCGCCGGACGGCGGCCGCGGCACGTGCGCTGGAGGATCGCTCGGGCCCGCGGTATGACGTATCGTCGGGGCGGCAGATGCCGCCCGGATCGAGAGGTCGCCGCCCGTGCCCAGCCCGCCACCCAACATCCTCCTGATCATGGCCGATCAGCTCGCCGCGCCGGCCTTGCCCGACTACGGCCATCCGGTGGTCCAGGCGCCGCACATCGGCGCTCTGGCGGCGCAGGGCGTCCTGTTCGAGCAGGCCTATTGCAACAGCCCGCTGTGCGCGCCCTCGCGCTGCTCGATGATGGCGGGCCGGCTGCCCTCGCGGATCGGCGCCTACGACAACGCGAGCGAGTTCGCCGCGGCGGTCCCGACCGTCGCCCACGGCCTGCGCGCGGCCGGCTACCGCACCTGCCTCGCCGGCAAGATGCACTTCGTCGGGCCCGACCAGCTGCACGGCTTCGAGGAGCGCCTGACCACCGACGTCTACCCGTCCGACTTCGGCTGGACGCCGAACTGGGACGCGCCGGAGGAGCGCATCGACTGGTGGTACCACAACATGCTGAGCGTCAAGCAGGCGGGCGTCGCGGCGGCCAGCAACCAGCAGGACTTCGACGACGAGGTCGGCTTCTGCGCCCAGCGCTTCCTCGCCGATCATCCTCGGAGCGCCGATCGGCGGCCGTTCTTCCTGACCGTTTCCTTCACCCATCCGCACGATCCCTACGCGATCCGCCAGCGCTACTGGGACCGCTATGCGGAGGTCGAGATCGATCCGCCGCGGGTGCCGCCAATCCCTCCGGAGCGCCTGGACGCTCACAGCCGAAGGCTGGTCCGGGTCTCGGCCATGGAGGAGATCGAGATCACCCCGGACGACGTGCGCCGCGCGCGCCGCGCCTACTACGGCGCGATCTCCTACCTCGACGACTGGGTCGGCCGCCTCGTGGCGACGCTGGGCGAGTTCGGTCTCGCGGACGACACCGTCGTCCTGTTCACCTCGGACCACGGCGACCTGCTCGGCGAGCGCGGCCTGTGGTACAAGATGTGCTTCTTCGAATGGGCGGTGCGCGTCCCGCTGATCGTCAGCGCGCCGGGGCGGTTCGCCCGCCGCCGGGTGGCGCCGCCGGTCTCGCTCGTCGACCTCCTGCCGACCCTCCTCGAGCTCGCAGGGGCGAGCGACATCGCTGCCATCGAGCCTGACGGCGCGAGCTTGCTGCCGGCGCTCGAGGGCAGGGACCCGGGCGAGCGCACCGTGCTCGGCGAGTACCTGGCCGAGGGGGCGCTCGCGCCGATCTTCATGATCCGCCGCGGGGTCTGGAAGTTCGTCGGGAGCGAGCCCGACCCGCCCTTGCTCTACGACCTCGAGCGCGACCCCCTGGAGCTCGAGAACCTCGCCGCCCGGCCCGAGCACGCGGCGACGCTGAGCGCCTTCGAGGCCGAGGTCCATAGCCGCTGGGACCCGGCCGGCCTGCGCGCGGCGATCCTTGAGAGCCAGCGCGCGCGCCGGCTCGCCTTCGGCGCGCTGATGACCGGGCGCCACACGGCCTGGGACTACCAGCCGCCGCGCGACGCCGCGCGCGAGTACATGCGCAACCACCTCGACCTGAACGAGGTCGAGCGCCGCCGCCGCTTCCCGCCACCCGACGGCACGCCTTCGCCCGATTGACAACAATGCCAACACCGCCTACCTCGGGGTCATGGCAACGCTGAATATCCGCAACCTGCCCGACGAGGTGCACCGGCGCCTGCGCGTGCGCGCGGCCGAGCACGGCCGCAGCATGGAGGCCGAGGCCCGCGCCATCCTGGCCGCGGCCTGCGCGGACCAGGACAGCGAGGGCGCGCCGCGCGAGAGCACCTCGGCTAAGGTCAAGGAACTGCAGGCCTTCATCGATAAGCTGTATGGTGGCAACAAGCCCAAGAACGCGGTCGACGAATTGATCGCCGAACGGCGGCGCGAGTTTGCGCGTGAGGAGCCCGAGTAGATCCCTCCGGCTACGATCGTTCTCGATGCATCCGCGCTGTTGAGCTTGCTGCTCGACGAACCTGGGCGGCAGCACGTAGCACCAGTCCTGGAACAGGCCTGCGTGTCGACCGTGAACCTTGCCGAGATCTACACCCGGCTGGTCAAGGACGGCCACGCGCTCCCCGGCATGCTCGCCCGCCTCGATGCCTTGCCGGTGCAGTGGGTGGCGTTCTCCGAGGTGCATGCCGCTCAAGCCGCGGAACTCTGGCGCACCACGAGTTCGTGCCGGGCTGTCGCTCGGCGACCGGGCGTGTCTCGCGCTCGCCATCGAGCGCGGCCTGCCGGTGCTGACCGCGGATCGCGTCTGGGCGGAGCTCGGGCTGCCGGTCGAGGTTCGGCTGATCCGCTGAGGCCGCGGGTGGCCGGCCCGCTCGAAACCGGTTGACGGACCGGCGCTGGCCGTCCCATTCCTCGTTCATGCCCGATCGCTTGACCACGACGAGTGTGCCCGCCGGAACTGCGAGCGACGCCCGCGCGCTCGGCCGGCGCCGGCTGCTCGTCGCGGCCGGCTGGATCGCGCTGGCGAGCGGCCTGCCGGCCCGCGCCGGCGGCCCGACCGTCGATCACGCCCCTGCGGCCGCGCACCAGGCCGGCGCCGGCCTCGATCGCGCGCTGCTCGAGAAGACCCTGGCGCGCGCGGCCGAGCTGCCGAGCCTGCATGCGCTCCTGGTCGCGCAGGGCGGCGCCGAGCTGGTGGCGCGGGTCTTTCGCGGCCCCGGCCTCGACCGCCCGGTCAACGTCAAGTCCGTCTCGAAGTCGGTCATCGCCGCGCTCGTCGGCAGTGCCATCGCGCGCGGCGTGCTGGCCGGCGTCGACCAGCGCGTCGCGCCGCTGCTCCACGACCTCGTGCCGGCCACGGCCGATCCGCGCATCGGCGCGATCACCATCGACCACCTCTTGACCATGCGCGCCGGCCTCGAGCGCACCTCGGGCCGCAACTACGGCCGCTGGGTCAACAGCGACGACTGGCTCCGCTACGCGCTCTCGCGGCCGTTCGTCGACGAGCCGGGCGGGCGCATGCTGTACTCGACCGGCAGCTACCACCTGCTCTCGGCGGTGCTGACGCGCGCCGCCGGCCGCAGCACGCTGGCACTCGCCCGCGACTGGCTGGGCGACCCGCTGGAGATCGCGATCCCGCCCTGGACCCGCGACCCGCAGGGCTTCTACCTCGGCGGCAACAACATGGCGCTCGCGCCGCGCGCCCTGCTGCGCTTCGGCGAGCTCTACCGCCTGGGCGGCGCCTGGCGGGGCCGGCGCGTGCTGCCCGGCAGCTGGATCGAGGCCTCCTGGACGCCGCGCGTGCGCTCGCCGTTCACCGGCCACACCTACGGCTACGGCTGGTTCATCGCCAAGGCGCGCGGGCACCTCGTCGCCTACGCCTGGGGCTACGGCGGCCAGATGGTCTACGTCGTGCCCGACCTCGCGCTGACCGTGGTGATGACCTCCGACCCCGACTCGCCCTCGGGCCGCGGCGGCTACGTCCGCCAGCTCCACGACCTCCTCGCCGACGGCCTCATCGCCGCCGCCGAACGCGGCACCGCCGGGAACGGAGCGTAGCCGCCGCCGCGGGCTTCCGCTTGCCGCGCAGAAGGACTAGACATAAGCCTAGTCCGTTCAGCGGTTCCGGAGCCTACTATGCGAACGTGGCAGGTGCAGGATGCGAAGGCGCGCTTCAGCGAGCTGCTCGAGGCCAGCCTGAAGGAGGGCCCGCAGGTGGTTACCAGGCGCGGCGTCGAGGCCGCGGTGCTGGTCCCCGTCGAGGAGTGGCGTCGCCTGCAGAAGGCCGCTCGTCCGACGCTCAAGGAGCTGCTGCTCGCCGAGGCGCCGCGCGCCGACATCCCGATCGCCCGGCGAGGCGGGCGGCGCCGCCGCACGCCCGCGGGGCTCGGCTGAGGAGATGTATCTCCTCGACACCAACGTCGTCTCCGAGCTGCGCCGGCCCAGGCCGCACGCCGGCGTGGTCGCCTGGCTGGCGAGCGTGCCCGACACGGATCTCCATCTCTCAGCGGTAACCCTCGGCGAGCTCCAGGCCGGGGTCGAGCTGACCCGCGAGCAGGATCCGGCCAAGGCGGCCGCCATCGAGACCTGGATCGAGCAGGTCGAGCAGACCTGGAACGTGCTGCCGATCGACGCCCGGACCTGCCGCGCCTGGGCTCGCCTGATGCACCGCCGCTCGGACGAGCTGATCGAGGACGCGATGATCGCGGCCACGGCGATCGTTCATAACCTGATCGTCGTGACCCGCAACCTTCGGGACTTCGAGCCGCTCCGCGTGCGGACTTTGGATCCGTTCGCGCCGCGCCGCGGCCGGGCTTGAGGCGGGTCGCCCGACGTGATCTCGAGCGCGCCGGCCGGCGCCACGAGGTTCGTGCCGGCCGCGACCGGGGTGATGCTGCGCCCATGACGGGTCAGGAGGAGGTCGCGCTGGCCGCGGTGAGCGCTGCGGATCCGGGGCTGCTCGAGCGCTTCGTCCGGGCCTACTACGTCGAGGACGGCCATGCCTTCGACGACGCCCGCCAGCTCCCCGCGCTCGCGGCGCTCGCCGCCTTTCGTCGCCGGACACCTCTGCTCGGGCGCCGCCATCCCGGCTTCCGCGCTGTACCAGGAGGCCGGCATCATCATGATTGCCCCTACCGCGACCAACCCGAAACTGACCGAGCAGGGCTTCCGCCATGTGTTTCGGGTGGTCAATCGGGATTCCGAGCAGGCCAGGTTGGCCGGCGGCTACCTCGCGGAGCGGTGGGCGGGCGCGCGGATCGGGATCGTGCACGACGGCACGGTCTATGGGCAGGACCTGGCCGAAGAGACCAGGAGGCAGCTCGACCGGCGCGGCGTCAAGGTGACCCAATTCGGAGAGCATCGAACACGAGACTCTGCGCTCCGCCCGCTCGAGGTGCTACGTCGATGCCGCGGCGCCATGAGAGCGCGCTGATCAGCTCCGGCGACGAAACTGAACAGCGAGATTAGTCGGCGACATGTCACGATTGTTTCTTGCGGAAAGCCGCACTCCGGCCAGCGTCTCTCGCAGCCGCACCACGGCTGTCTTCCCTTGAACTTCGACCACCAGCTAGCTGCGGTCGGGGCGCGGGCGCAGCACGTGGTCGTGGTCGGCGGCGTAGAGACGGCTGTCGTCGAAGCCCGCCGGATCGAGCGCGCGGCCGACCAGGATCAGCGCCGTGCGGGTGAGGCGCAGGCGCTTGACCTCGGCGCGCAGCGTCGAAAGCGTGGCGCGCACGATCTGCTGGTCGGGCCAGGAGGCGCGATAGACCACGACCGCGGGGCAGCTGCCGCCGCACACCGGCGCGAGCTCGCGCACGACCGCGGCGAGGTTGTTGATCGACAGATGGATCGCGAGCGTCGCCCCGGTCGCGGCGAAGGCGGCGAGGCTCTCGCCCGGCGGCATCGGCGAGGCGCGCACCGCGGTCCGGGTCAGGATCACCGACTGCGCGATGCCGGGGAGCGTCAGCTCCTGGCCGAGCGCCGCGGCGGCGGCGGCGAAGGCCGGCACCCCCGGGGTGACGTCGTAGTCGATGCCGAGCGGCCGCAGGCGGCGCGCCTGCTCGGCGATCGCGCCGTAGAACGAGGGGTCGCCCGAGTGCACCCTCGCGACGTCGAGGCCCTGGCCGTGGGCGCGCTCGATCTCGGCCATGATCGCGTCGAGGTCGAGCGGCGCGGTGTCGAGGACCCGCGGCGGCACCGGCGCGTCGTCGCCGGCCTCGGCGACCACCTCGGCCGGCACCAGCGAGCCCGCGTAGAGCACGACCGGGCAGCGCCGGATCAGGCGCAGGCCGCGCAGCGTGATCAGGTCCGGCGCGCCGGGGCCGGCGCCGATGAAGTGCACCGTCATGGCAAGGCGGCGGGCAGGGCGCCGTAGCCGCGCGGCGTGTAGACCAGCGAACGGCCGTTCGGCCGCGCCAGGAAACGGGTGCGGCGTGCGCCGACGATCAGGAGGCTCAGCATGTCGACCGCGGAGGGATCGAACTCCGCGAGCGCGGCGACCTCCAGGCTCTCGCCGTCGCGGCCGAGGTTGCGCGCGTGGACCACGGGCGTCTCCGGGTCGCGCGCTGCGCCCAGCACTGCCATCGCGCGCGCGAGGCCCTGCCGCCGCCGGCGCGAGGCCGGGTTGTAGAGCACGGTCACGAAGTCGGCCGCCGCCGCGGCGTCGAGCCGGCGCTCGATCGCGCTCCAGGGCGTCAGCAGGTCGGAGAGCGAGATCGCGCAGAAGTCGTGGCCGAGCGGGGCGCCGGCGCGCGCCGCCGCGGCCTGGAGCGCCGAGATCCCGGGGCTGATCGTGAGCGCCACGCGCTGCCAGGCGGGATCGTCGGCGCGCTCGAGCACCTCGCAAACCAGCGCCGCCATGCCGTAGATCCCGGCGTCGCCCGAGCTGATGAGCGCGACCCGCCGCCCCCCTGCGGCCAGCTCGAGCGCTCTTTGCGCCCGAGCCGTCTCCTCGCCGAGCGCGAAGGCGTGGCGGGCCGGCGCGCCGCCCGGACGCGGCCCGAGCAGGTCGAGGTAGCCCCGGTAGCCGACCCAGTCCTCCGCATCGGCGAGCAGCATCTCCGCTTCTGGCGTGCGCCAGGCGGCGGCGCCGGGGCCGAGGCCCACGACCGCGAGCCGGCCCTGCGGGCGCCCGATCCGCGCCGGATCGAGCGGCGCCGCGGCGCGCCCGATCGCGAGCGTCGCCCGCGCCGACCTGGTCTTGGCGACCAGCAGCGCGCCCTCGGGCCCGACCGCCGCGAGTGCCGCGCCCTCGGCGACGCCGTGGCAGCCGGTCGCCCGGAACACCAGCTCCGAAGGATTGGCGAGCCGGGAAGCCTCGGCCTCGAGCCTCGCGGCCGGGAAGAACCGGACCGGCACGCCGAGCCTCCCGGCCAGCGCATGGATCGCGGGCTCGTCGGCCTTCAGCTCGAGCGAGACCACGCAGGCGATCGCGCCAGCAGCGAGCCCGTGCTCGGCGAGCACGGGCTCGACCAGGCCGCACAGCTCCTCGGTCGCCACGCCGCGCTCGCAACCGACCCCGAGCGCCAGGACCGGGGGATGGAGCACCAGGCGATGCTCCGACCCGGCCTCGTCGCGATCGGTCACCAGCACCTCGAGCGCGCCGCCCGGCGCGAACCGGGCGCCGCCCGCCACGAGCCAGGCCGCATCGCCCGCCTCGCAGCGCAGCGCCACGTCGCGATCGGCGAGCAGCGCGCTCATCACGGCCTTGGCGGCGGCCGGGTTGCGCACCCGCCAGCCCTGCGGCGGCGCGTCCAGGGCAAGCGCGAAGCGGACGTCGCCCGCGGTGGTGATCGCCGCCTGGCCGCCGAGCGTTTCGGCGATCTCCTGCGCCAGCTGGTTGGCGCCCCGATGGCCGCCGAGCAGGGGCACGGCGCAGCTGCCGTCCTCGGCGACCGCGACCACCGGCGGCTCGGCGCGCTTGTCGCCGAGCAGGGGCGCCAGCACGCGGATCAGGATGCCCGCGGCGCACAGCGCCACGATCGGGCGGCCATCCTGGTAGAGGTCGCGCAGCAGCAGGGCGAGGTCGTCGTAGGCGAGCGCGGTATCGGCCATGGCCGCGCGCGGCGCGTACAGGCGGCCCCCCGCGAGCCTCGCGGCGATCCGCCGGGCGGCGTCGAGCCCGCCCGGGCCGAGCACGACCACCGCCGGCTCAGCGGTCACGGCCGGGGCCCCGCGGCAGCAGGACGAGCGCGAAGTAGGGCGCCTCGTTGTCGGCGAGATCGATCAGGCGCAGGACCCGCTCCTGCTCGGTGCTCGCCCACTCGACGTAGATCGCGCGCTCGAGCAGGCCGAGCTCGCCCAGCACCCGGCGCACCTTGGCGAGGTGGCGGCCGAGCTTCAGGATGGCCGCGGCCTCGAACTGGCCAAGCCGCATGCGGAGCTGGTCCGCCGGCAGGGTCGCCGGCACCACGAGGAAGCTCTCGGCGCGCGCGACCAGCGGCTGGTGGGCCGCGGCGGCCGCCGCGGTGAACGAGACCACGCCCGGCACGATCTCGGTCGGGTACTGGCCCGCGAGCCGGGCGAGCAGGTGGGTGAACGAGCCATAGAACAGGGGATCGCCCTCGCACAGCACGGCGACGTCGCGCCCCTGCTCGAGCTCGGCGCCGATGCGCGAGGCGCCCTCGTCGTAGGCAGCCTCGGCGAGCTCGGGCAGCGGCAGCATCGGCAGCGCCAGATTGATCTCGCGCTGGGTCCCCGGCAGATGGACGGCCGCGATCCGGCGCGCGATGCTCGGCTGGCCGTTGGCCGAGACGTAGCTCACGACCTGCGCCGCGCGCAGGAGACGGACCGCCTTCAAGGTCATCAGCTCGGGATCCCCGGGGCCCACGCCGATGCCCAGGAGGCGCCCGGTGCTCACGGCTTGAGCGCGGCGAGCTGCGTCACCGGACGTGCCGGCCGCCAGCCGTGGTAGGCGCCGATCCGGTCGATGCGGGCGACCTCGATCCGGACCAGCTCGCCGCCGTGGCGCGCCTGCCAGGCGAGGAGCGCCTGCTCGCCCTCCAGGGTGACCACGTTGGCGACCAGGCGGCCGCCCGAGCCAAGGGCCTGCCAGCAGACATCGAGCAGGCCGGGCAGGCTGGCACCGCCGCCGACGAAGATCGCATCCGGCGCCGGCAGCCCTTCGAGGCAGGCGGGCGCCATGCCCTGCCGGAGCTCGAGCTCGGGCGTGCCCAGCGCCAGCGCGTTCTCGGCGATCAGCGCGCAGCGCCCGGCGTCGCGCTCGATCGCGACCGCGCGCCCGCGCCGGATCGCGCGCAGCCACTCGATCGCGACCGCGCCGCTGCCGGCGCCGACGTCCCAGAGGCACTGGCCCGGAAGCGGCATGAGCCGGGCGAGCGTTGCCGCCCGCACCTCGCGCTTGGTCAGCATGCCATCGGAACGGAACGCCTCGTCCGGCAGCCCGGGCACGGTCGCATGGATCGTGGCCCCGGGCCCGGCCTTGCAGGCGATCGCGAGCGTGTTGAGCGCCGCGAGGCTCGCCGGCTGCCAGCTCGCGGCGCTCGCCTCGATGCGCCGCTCGGCCGCGCCGCCGACGTGCTCGAAGGCAAACAGCCGGCTCGGTCCGAAGCCGCGCGCGCACAGCAGCGCTGCGACCTGGTTCGGGGTCTCGCCGCCCTGGCTCAGCACGACGAGGCGAGCGCCCGGCACGAGGTGACGGTGCAGCGCGCCCTGCGGCCTGGCATGCAGGCTGATCGCCTCGACCTCGGCCCTTGACCAGCCGAGGCGGGCGCAGACCAGGCTGATCACCGACGGCGCCGGCAGGACGCGCATCTCGTCCGGGCCGAAGCGGCGCGCGAGCAGCTCGCCGACCCCGAAGCACATCGGATCGCCGCTCGCCAGGACCACGACGCGCCGGCCGCGCCGCGCCGCGAGGTCCTCGAGCGTGGCCTCGAGCGGGCTGCGCCAGCAGATGCGCTCGCCCGGGTGGTCCGGCACCATCGCGAGATGGCGCGCGCCGCCGACCACGACCTCGCCGGCCGCGAGCAGCGCCCGCGCCGCGGGGCTCAAGGAGACCGGGCCGTCGTCGCCGATCCCGATCACCGCGAGCCAGGGCTCCTTGAGCTTCGCGCTCTGGCGCCTGCGCGGCCGCGCTCATGGCGCCTCCAGGATCAGCGCGTTGACCGCCGCGGCCGCGAGGCCGCTGCCGCCGCGCCGGCCGCGCAGGGTGACGTAGGCGAGGCCCGGCCGATGGGCGATCAGCGCGTCCTTGGCCTCGGCGGCGCCGACGAAGCCGACCGGGAAGGCCAGCACCAGCGCCGGCGCCGGGGCGCCCAGGGCGAGCAGCTCGAGCAGGCGGAACAGCGCCGTCGGCGCGTTGCCGATCGCGACCACCGCGCCCGAGAGCCGCTCTCCCCAGAGGTCGACCGCGGCGGCCGAGCGCGTCAGCCTAAGCGCCGCGGCGCGCGCCTGCGCCTCGGCCAGCGTGCAGACGATCGGATTGGCGGCCGGCAGGCGGTCCTGCCGGATCCCGGCCTCGACCATCGTCGCGTCGACCAGGACCGGCGCGCCCTCCGCGAGCGCCCGGCGCCCGCTTTCCACCGCGTCCGCGCTCCAGGCCAGGTCGGCCAGGATGTCCGGCATCCCGCAGCTGTGGATCAGGCGCAGCGCCAGCGCCTGGAAGTCCGCCGGCAGCCGCTCGATCGGGGCCTCGCGCCGGATCGTCGCGAACGACGCTGCCGAGATCGCGTCCGGGTCCCGCAGATGAGCGCCACGACGCCTGGCCATGCTGCCGCCTAGCGCGCCGGCAGCGTCTCGGCCGGGCGCTGCGCAGGCTCGTGGTGATGGTCGCGATGCGGTGGTGGTGGTGGTGGTGGTGCGGGTGCGGGTGGGGATGGGGATCGGTGCCGATGCCCTCGACGTGGTGGTGGTGGCCCTCCTGCGGCAGGCCGACCGCGGCCTCGTGGCCGATCACGCGCGCGCGGTACTTGCACAGGAGGCAGTTCATGTTGACGTCGCCCGCATGGATCCCCTCGATCCGCTCGACGAAGCAGTCGAGCACCAGCGGGTGGTCGCCGAGGTAGGGGGCCTTGAGCAGCTCGACCTCGGGATGGCGCGCCGCCGCCTCGTCGGTCTGGCGGTAGATCCGCCGCACCAGGACGCCGGTGAACAGGAACCAGGGGAACACGACGATCCGGCGGAAGCCGAGACGCGCCGCGCGCTCGAGCAGCGCATCGACGCGCGGGTGGGCGAGCCCGCTGTAGCCGACCTCGGCCCAGCCGAAGCCCATGCCCTCCCACAGCATCCGCGCGACCTTGGCGACGTTGCCGTTGGCGTCGGGGTCCGAGGTGCCGCGCCCGATCACCGCGAGCAGCGTCTCGGCGCGCGGCACCGGGGCGGCCGCCTCGTCGATCGCTTCAGCGATCCGGTCGCGCGCCGCGGCGAGCAGCTTGGGGTCGATGCCGAGGTCGCGGCCGAAGTCGATCTTCAGGCCATGCAGGGCGGCGTAGGCGTTCAGCACCGAGGGCACGTCGTTCTTGACGTGGCCGGCGGCGAACAGCATGCCCGGCACCGCGAGCACGTGGCCCACGCCCTGCGCCCGCAGGCGGTCGAGGCCGTCGTTCAGGATCGGCCGCGCGAACTCGAGGAAGCCGCTCTCGACCGCGTAGTGCGGCAGGCGCGCGACCAGGCCCGCGACCAGGCGCTGGAACTCGGCCACCGCGTTGACATCGCGCGAGCCGTGGCCGCACACCATGACCCCAACCCTAGCCATCGGCGCCCTTCTCGATGAACCGTTGCGCCCTGGATACCCCTCCGCCTCGCCCGGAACAAGCCGTGCCTGACGAGGGCGGGGGCCTGGCTGCCCGACGGCGCTGAATGCTGCTGGTCGATCCCGCACCGCTGCTCGCAGCGCTGCTGCTCGCGCTGGCGCTCGATGCGCTCTTCGGCGACCCGGACTGGCTCTACCGCCGGCTGCCGCACCCGGTCGTCCTGATCGGCCGCGCGACCGCCTGGCTGGAGGCGCGCTGGCTCGACCCCGCGGCCCCGCCCGCAGCGCAGCGCCGGCGCGGCATGGCGACCAGCCTCCTGGTGCTCGCCGCCAGCACGCTCGCCGGCCTCGCCCTCCAGGCGCTCTGCCTCCATCTGCCGCAGGGCTGGCTGGCCCAGGGGCTGCTGATGAGCAGCCTGATCGCCTTCCGCGGCCTTCACCAGCACGTCGCCGCGGTGGCGCGCGGGCTTGAGCGCAGCCTCGCCGCCGGCCGCCGCGCGGTCGCCCGGATCGTCGGCCGCGACCCCGAGCGCCTCGACCGCCACGGCGTCGCGCGCGCCGCGATCGAATCGACCGCCGAGAACTTCGCCGACGGCGTGCTGGCGCCGCTCCTCTTCGGCCTCCTGCTCGGCCTGCCCGGCATGCTGGCCTACAAGGCGATCAACACCCAGGACAGCATGATCGGCCACCGCTCCGAGCGCTACCGCCACTTCGGCCGCTTCGCCGCGCGCCTCGACGACCTCGTCAACTGGCTCCCGGCCCGGCTCGCCGCGTTCCTGCTCCTCGCGGCCGCCCTTCTGCTCCCCGGCACGACGCCGGCCGCGGGCTGGCGCGCGCTCTGGCGGGACGCCGGGCACCATCGCTCCCCCAACGCCGGCTGGCCCGAGGCGGCGATGGCCGGCTGCCTCGGCCTTCGCCTTGCCGGCCCGCGCCACTACGGCGGCGAGCCGGTCGCCGACGCCTGGATGGGCGCCGGCCGCGCAACCGCGACCCCGGCCGACATCGCGCGCGCGCTCAAGCTGCTCGCCGCCGCCACGCTGCTGACGGGCATCCTGCTGGCGGCCGCCCTCGCGGCGACGCTCATCTGATACCCGCCACCTCCCCCATCACGGGAGAGGGCGCCGTCGGTCTGGCCGTCGTCTCCCTCCCCCCTTGCGGGGGAGGGTCGGGGTGGGGGGTCAGGCGCCGGCGCGGGCGAGCGCCAAGAGGCCATCCAGGTCGAGCGAGCCCTCCAGGTGGTCGGCCAGCGCGTCCAACGCGGCCTCGACCTGCGCCTCGTAGGCGACGCCCGAGACCGCACGCGCGCGCAGGCGTGAGAGAAAAGCGTGGCGGAAGCCGTCGGCCGCGAACAGGCCGTGCAGGTAGCAGCCCATGATCCGCCCGTCCGCCGAGACCGCGCCATCCGGCCGCCCGCCGAGCTCGAGCATCGGCCGGGCGAGCGCCGGGCCGGTCGTCTCGCCGACGTGCATCTCGTAGCCCCGGACCTGCTCGCCCGCTCGCGACCTCGCGGCCCGCGACCAGGGCGAGCCGCTTGGCGCTCCGCAGCGTGGTCGCGAGATCGAGCAGCCCAAGCCCCTCGGCCGCCGCCGGCGGCCCCTCGATGCCCAAGGGATCGGCAAGCCTCCGCCCCAGCATCTGCAGCCCGCCGCAGATCCCGAGCACGGCCCCGCCGCGCCGCACATGCGCCGCGATATCGACGTCCCAGCCCTCGGCGCGCAGTGCGGCCAGATCGGCGAGCGTCGCCTTGGAGCCGGGCAGGACCACGAGATCCGCATCCCCCGGCAGCGCCGCCCCCGGCGGCACGATCTCGAGGCGGACGTCGGGCTCGGCCGCCAGCGGGTCGAGGTCATCGAAATTCGCGATCCGCGGCAGCCGCGGCACCGCGATCCGGATGGCGCCGGGGGCGCCAGCGGCGCCGGGCCCGACTCCTCCTCGAGCCCCAGGATGTCCTCGGCCGGCAGCAGCCGCGCGCCCTCGAACCAGGGCACGACGCCATAGCTTCGCATGCCGGTGCGCGCGCCGATGACCGGATGCGCGTCCTCGAACAGCGCCGGATCGCCCCGGAACTTGTTGACGACGTACCCCTTGAGGAGCGCCCGCTCGTCCGCCTCCAGCAGCTCGAAGGTCCCGACCAGCGCCGCGATCACGCCGCCGCGCTCGATGTCCCCCACCAGCACGACCGGCAGGTCCGCCGCCGGGCGAACCCCATGTTGGCGATGTCGCCCTGCCTGAAGGTTGACCTCCGCCGGACTCCCCGCCCCCTCGACCAGCACCAGCTCCGCGTCTTCCTCCGACTTTCGCAAAACTCTCAATCACATACGCCATCAACTTCGGCCGCAGCTCGAGATACGCCCGCGCATCATAGTTCCCGAGCACGCGCCCCTGCACGACCACCTGCGCGCCGACCTCGCTCTGCGGCTTCAGCAGCACCGGGTTCATATGCACCGACGCCGCCACCCCGCACGCCCGCGCCTGCAACCCCTGCGCCCGCCCGATCTCCCCGCCGTCCTCCGTCACCGCCGCATTGTTGCTCATGTTCTGCGGCTTGAACGGCCGCACGCGAAGGCCGCGCCGCGCATACGCCCGGCAGAGCCCCGCCACCAGCAGCGACTTGCCGACGTGCGAGCCGGTGCCCTGGAGCATCAGGCCTGAGGTGCGGCCCATGCTCATGCCGCCGGCGTGCGCCGCAGATCATCGCCGAGCTTGGCCAAGTTGTACGCCTGGCGCACCTCGCCCCGGATCATGTCCTCGGGCTTGGTGCCGAGCGCATAGGCGACGATCCGAAGCCGGCTGTCGCCGCCTCGATCGAGCAGCTCCTTCAAGAGCCCGTTCAGCGCGAGCTTCGAATCCAGCTCATCGACAATGAAATAGAAGAGGTCAAGCCATGCCTCCTCGCCGCTCAGCGCGAGGTATGCTTCACGCCGCTCATCGCCCGGCGTAGCCAGCGCCTCGCGCACATGCCGCGAGGCGAGGAACTTGCCGACCAGCTCGTGCCGAAAGCCGGTGACCGGCCGCCGCTTGCCGAGCACGTCGGTCTCGGTCTCCTCGCGGAACAGGCGGCTTCGCCCGATCGCTCCGACGACCTCGGCCAGTGCCTCGTCGCTGAACGCGCCGCGGCTCTCGAGCTCGGCGCGCAGCCACTCCCGCAGCTGCTCCTCGCCCACCACCAGCCGTTCCTCGACCATGCGCATCGCCAGGCCATAAACCGACCGGATCGGAGCCCCGCCCGCAGCCGCCCAATCGGCGAGCGCGATCGTTGCTCAGGATCTCGCGATACAGCTCCGCCCGCCTGCTCGGCACGGGCTTGTCGGGCTCCAAGCGCCTGGATGACCTCGGCTAGCAGGGCCAGATCCTGCGGATTGCGCGCGAGCGCCCGCGCTTCCGCCGGCAGCCGCTCCCAGACGTCCGCGCCCGTGATCTCCTGCAGGTAGGCCCGCGCCTGCTCCGCCGTGACTTCGGCTAGGCGATATACTGCGAAGTCCGGCCGCTCGAGCAGATCCACCTGGCTTGCGACGATGGCGTAGTTCGCGGCATCGCGATTGAAGAACGGGTGGAAAGCTGCCGCGTCCTTCCACTCTGCCAGCTCGTTCAGCGAATTGATCAGCAGGATAAAGCAACCCTTGTGAATCAGGTGGTCGAGGATGTCGTCCGGCAGCTCGACCCCTCCGCCCTCGAGCGCCCTTTCGGCACCGCCTCTCAGGGCATCGCGGATCAGCGCCTCTACGTTGCGGCCGGCGATCGGGCTCGTGCGCAGGTCGATCAGGACTGGCAGCCTCCGATCCTCGCCGCGCAGGAACCGTCCGCCCATCTCGCGCAGCAGGAAGCGCAGCAGCACGCTCTTGCCGGTGCCGCTCCGGGCGAGCACCAGCACGCGTCGCGAAGACTTCGAACAACGCCGCGAGCGAAGCCGATGCGCCATCCAACGCGAGCGGTGTCGAAGCGGTCCCAACCGCCCGGAAGACCGCCTGCGAAATGTAGTGCTCCGGCACCTGCGCCGCCGCGATCGACGTCTCCGCATGACGGCGGAAGATGAGCCGCCGCGCCCAGTCGGAGTTGAGAATGAGCTTGTGCAGGACCGGGAACTTCGTGAACACGCCACTGGTGACGGCGCTCCGCGCCCAGCTGGCACGGGGATAAAGGAGCAGAAGCGGGAAAAGCCCGAGGAAGTACACCGCTGAAAGCGCCAGGCCCCAGACGCCGATTCGCTCTGCCCAGATCTCGACCGGATCCTCCTTGGGCAACGCGACGTCGAAGGCGTAGACGTAGGGCTCGCTTCTGAGCCCGTATTCGTCGATCGCCTGTACGGTTACCCTGTGTCGGCCGTCGTCTTCGAAAACCGCCTCGTAATATGAGCTGCGGGTGCGGGTTTCGCCTGGCTCCCCTGACGGCGGGTCGAGGCGCCAGAGAAAGCGCCACTCGCGGCCGTCCGTTTGGTATTTCGGGTCGAACGCAATGGCCGCGAAGGTGTGCTGCGCTTGCGTGATCTTGGCTCCCTCGCTGCCAAGTTGACCGACGAGCTTGACGATGCGTGGTGGCGTCACCGGCGGCTTTAGCCGCGCCAGCGCCGCCGCCGGTGCCGACCCAGAGCGCGCCGTCCCGCCCGGCGCCAGCGCCTGGACATCGTTGTCCGGCAGGCCCTGCTCGGTGGTGAGCACCTGGTCGACTGGCCGCCGGCGAGCCGCGCCAGCCCGCCCCCGGTGCCGACCCAGAGCGCGCCGTCGTCGCCCGGCGCCAGCGCCCGGACCCGTTGTCCGGCAGGCCCTGCTCGGTGGTGAGCACCTGGTCGACTGGCCGCCGGCGAGCCGCGCCAGCCCGCCAGTCGGTGCCGACCCAGAGCGCGCCGTCGTCGCCCGGCGCCAGCGCCAGACCATCGTTGTCCGGCAGGTCCCTGCTCGGTGGTGAAGCACCTGGTCGACTGGCCGCCGGCGAGCCGCGCCAGCCCGCCGCCTCCGTGCCGACCCAGAGCGCGCCGTCGTCGCCCGGCGCCAGCGCCCGAACCCTGTTGTCCGGCAGGCCCTGCTCGGTGGTGAGCACCTGGTCGACTTGGCCGCCGGCGAGCCGCGCCAGCCCGCCCCGGTGCCGACCCAGAGCGCGCCGTCTCGCCCGGCGCCAGCGCCGAACCTGGTTGTCCGGCAGGCCCTGCTCGGTGGTGAGCACCTGGTCGACCTGGCCGCCGGCGAGCCGCGCCAGCCCGCCCCCGGTGCCGACCCAGAGCGCGCCGTCGTCGCCCGGCGCCAGCGCCCGAACTCATTGTCCGGCAGGCCCTGCTCGGTGGTGAGCACCTGGTCGACCTGGCCGCCGGCGAGCCGCGCCAGCCCGCCCTCGGTGCCGACCCAGAGCGCGCCGTCGTCGCCCGGCGCCAGCGCCAGGACCTTGTTGTCCGGCAGGCCCTGCTCGGTGGTGAGCACCTGGTCGACCTGGCCGCCGGCGAGCCGCGCCAGCCCGCCCCAGGTGCCGACCCAGAGCGCGCCGTCGTCGCCCGGCGCCAGCGCCAAGACCCCGTTGTCCGGCAGGTCGCTGTTGCCCGGCGTGAACACGTTCCACTGCCAGCGGACCAGTGAAGTCGTGCCTCTGTTCCTCCGCGACCGAAGGTTTGACCAGGACGCCGGGTGCAAGCACCGCGAATAGGAACAAGCCGAGGGCAGCGACTTGCGCCGCCGGTCGCGGTACGCCGACGTTGTTCAGCTCGCTCAAATCGGTCCTCCCGGCGATTCAATGCGCGCAAAATTGCATACCATCGCAAGGTTTCGCCGCCAACCGGATTGCATCGAGGGTTGAAGAGCACGGGTGGCGATGAATGCGTCGCTTCTGGCGCATCAATCGGGATCAATCGGCGTGTTCTCGAAGGCGAAACCTGCCTCGGCCGATGAAACAAAAGGCGTTCTGAAAAGCGTTTTGAATCGAATACGTTGAGCACGCGGGCTGCATCATAACCTGAGATGGAGATACGGATCAAGCGCTTGATCCAAAATCACTACTTGGGCGGGCAAGTCGAAAATGGCGCAGAAGTGACGCATCCTGTGCACACTCACGATGTCGAACATGCGCCACTTTTGAATCAACGTGCGAAAATGCTCTTGCCGAAACGGCATCAATCCGGCTCGAATCCTTCGACGTCCGGAGGCGCAACTCGCGGTCGATCAGTCCCGCGAAACAGAGCGCGGGGCTGTTCAGTATTCGATGCCGAGCTGGGCTTTGACGCCGGCGCGGAAGGGGTGCTTGATCGAGGGTCATCTCGGTCACGAGGTCGGCGGCTTCGATCAGCTCGGGCCTGGCGTTGCGGCCGGTGACCACGACGTGCAGGTCGGGGCGCTTGGCCTGCAGGCCGTCGACGACCTCGGCCGATCGGCAGATAGTCCTTGCGCAGCACGATGTTGAGCTCGTCGAGGACCACGAGGTGCAGGGCGGGGTCGGCCAGCATGCGCCTGCGCCTCGTCCCAGGCGGCGCGCGCGGCCGCGATGTCGCGCGCGCGGTCCTGGGTCTCCCAGGTGAAGCCCTCGCCCATCACCTTGACTCGCACCAGGTCCGGGAAACCGGCTCAGGAAGAAGCGCTCGCCGGTCTCGCGCCGGCCCTTGACGAACTGCACCACGCCGAGCTTGAGCCCGTGTCCCAGGCAGCGCATCGCCAGGCCCCAGGCCGCCGTGCTCTTGCCCTTGCCGGTCCCGGTGTGGACGATGCAGCAGGCCCTTCTCCTCGTCTTCGAGGCGTAGAGCCGGTCCTTCGCGGCCTTGATCCTCGCCATCTTCTCGCGATGCGCCTCGTTGATCTCGGCTTCGGTCGCGGTCATGGCTGCCTCCCGTGCCGCTGTCGCAGGCACTCATACAGGCCCGGGGTTGGCTCGACCAGCGGGCCTGGCGCGCGGCGGCGGCCTGCCCGGTCTAGGGCTGCCGCAGGCGCCTCGAGCCGCTCGTGCGCGCTGTTGCGGGCCGGCCGCCAGAGGCCGCGCTCGATCGCCTCGGCGAAGCGCTCGGCGATCTCGCTCAGCGCCGCGGGGTTGGCCTGCGCGATGAAGTCCGCGGACCCGGTCGTCCTCGAGGTAGGCCTCGTAGAGCGCGTCGAAGTGGTGGTCCTCGACCACGTGCGCGGTGGCGGCGAAGGCGAACAGGTAGTCGACCGTCGCGGCGATCTCGCAGGCGCCCTTGTAGCCGTGGCGCATCACGCCGTTGAGCCACTTGGGGTTGACCGCGCGGGCGCGCACGATCCGGCCGATCTCCTCCTTGAGCGTCCGGATGCGCGGGGTCTCGGGCCGCGAGTGGTCGTTGTGGTAGACCGCGGGCTGCGCGCCCGAGAGGTGGCGCACCGCGGCGGTGAGGCCGCCCTCGAACTGGTAGTAGTCGTCGCTGTCGAGGAGGTCGTGCTCGCGGTTGTCCTGGTTGTGCAGGACCAGCTCGACCGCGGCGAGGCGGCGCTCGAACAGGCGGTGCTCGGCCACGCCCTCCGCCCGCACGCCATAGGCATAGCCGCCCCAGGCGACGTAGGCGCGCGCGAGGTCGGCGTCGCCCTCCCAGCCGCGCTCGTCGATCAGCGCCTGCAGCCCGGCGCCGTACGCCCCAGGCTTCGAGCCGAACACGCGATAGCCGGCCCGCCGGCGCGCCTCGTCGGGCTGGCGCCGCCCGCCAGCAGCGCCGCCTCGTCGGCGCGCACCCGGGCCGCGATCGGGTTCAGCTCGGGCGGCTCGTCGAGCGCGGCGATCGCCGCGCACCGCCTGGTCGAACAGCTCGATCTGGGCGGGGAAGGCGTCGCGAAAGAAGCCCGAGACCCGCAAGCGTCACGTCGACCCGCGGGCGGTCGAGCACGCCCGAGCGGCAGGATCTCGCTGCCGGTGACCCGGTGCGAGGCGCGATCCCACACCGGCCGCGCGCCGATCAGGGCGAGCGCTTGCGCGACGTCGTCGCCGCCGGTGCGCATGTTGGCGGTGCCCCAGGCGGAGAGCGCGACCGCGCGCGGCCATTCGCCCTGCTCCTGGACGTAGCGCTCGATCAGCAGCGCGGCCGACCGCCAGCCGAGGTGCCAGGCCGCCGGGGTCGGCACGGCGCGGCTGTCGACCGAGTAGAAGTTGCGGCCGGTGGGCAGCACGTCGCTGCGCCCGCGGGTCGGCGCGCCGGAGGGCCCGGGCTCGACGAAGCGGCCGTCGAGCGCTGCGAGCACGCCCCGGCTCTCGGCCGGGCCGCTCGCCAGCACGGCGGGGCGGATCTCGTCCGCGATCGCCTCGAGCACCGCCCGCGTGGCGTGCCAGCCGGGCTCCGGCGACCTGCTCGCCGGCCACCAGCGCGCGCGCGCACAGCTCCAGGCGCTCGAGCGTATCGCCATGGCTGCGCCAGGGCTGGTGGTCCGAGCCGCTGCAGAACCGCGGGCCGGCCGCCCCGCCAGGGCTCCGCCATCGCGCAGTCCAGCGGGTCGAAGCCGGCGAGCCCGAGGTCGGCCGCGAGCGCCCGCAGCAGCGACGCATCGCCGGCCGCGCCGGCGCCGCGCGGCACCCGGGCCAGCGCGACCAGCAGGTCGGTCAGCTGGCGCGCCGTCGGGCGCCTTGCCGAACACGTGCAGGCCGTCGCGGATCTGCAGCTCCTTCAGCTCGCAAAGATGGCTGTCGAGCTTGGCGAGCGCGGTATCCGAGGGATCGTCCGGCGCGATGCCGACGTCGCGGTCGAGGCCGAGGCGGCCGCTCAGCGCCAGGATCTCGCCGCGCAGATAGGCGGTGCGCCGCGGATCGACGCCGGCCGCCTCGTAGTACTCGTCGACCAGCCGCTCCAGCTCGGCGAGCGGCCCGTAGGACTCGGCGCGGGTCAGCGGCGGGGTCAGATGGTCGACGATCACCGCGGCGCTGCGCCGCTTGGCCTGGCTGCCCTCGCCCGGGTCGTTGACGATGAAGGGGTAGACGTGGGGCAGGGGGCCGAGCGCGGCCTCGGGAAGCAGTCCTCCGACAGCGCCAGCGCCTTGCCCGGCAGCCATTCGAGATTGCCGTGCTTGCCCATGTGGACGATGGCGTGGGCGCCGAATTCCTGCCGCAGCCAGGCGTAGAAGGCGAGATAGCCATGCGGCGGCGGCAGGTCCGGGTCGTGATAGCTGGCGGCAGGGTCGATGTTGTAGCCGCGCGCCGGCTGAATGCCGACGACCACGTGACCGAGCGGCAGCACAGCGAGCGCGAACGCGCCGTCCACGACCTGCGGATCGGCGGCCGGCTCACCCCATCGTCCTCTGACCGTTTCCTTGGCTCTGTCAGAGAGTTGCTCGAAGAACCGACAGATAGGACTGAAGCGGGAGGCGAACGCGCGTCTGACGCTGCGCACGAGCTTGCAGATCGTTGGTGACGCCGGCGAGCAGCGCTTCGACCAGGCTCTGGCCGTCCTCCGGCAGGGCCTCCAGGCGATAGCCTGCGCCCTGCAAGCTCCTCAGCAGGCGCACCGTGCTCGCGGGCGTATCGAGGCCGACGCCATTGGCGAGCCGGCCGTCGCGGTTGGGGTAGTTGGCGAGCACGATCGCGACCCGGCGCCGGGCCGCAGGCAGCGGGCGAGGCGCGCCCAGGCGGCGGCGAGCTCGGCGGTGAACCGCACCCGATCGGCGACCGGCGCGAAACCCACGATGCTGCTCTCGGTGCGCGAATCGAAGCGCTGGCGGGTCTTGAACGCGACCGCGCGCGCGAGCACCCGGCCGTCGACCTCGGGCAGCGCGACGTTCATCGCGAGGTCGCGCGGCGCGAGGCCGCGCGTGCCCGTCCGCCAGGCCGCCTCGCTGCCGCCCGCCAGCACCAGCTGGAGCACGCAGCGGCCGGGCTCGTCGAGCGGCGTCGGGCGGCGTTGCCCGGGGCTGGACACGGCGAAGCCGGTGGCATTGAGGACCACCGCGGGGGCGGCCTCGGCGAGGAGGTGGCGGACCAGGGGCGCTGCGACCGGGTCCTTGAGGCTCGCGGTGAACACCGGCAGCGGGTTGAGGCCCGCAGCCGCGAGCGCATCGATCAGCGCGTCGATCGCGGCGAGGTCGCCGGCCTGGACCAGCGCGCGATAGAACACGAGCGCCGCCGCCGGCCGCGACGTCTGCCATCTCTGCCGCAGGTCGGCGAGGGCCGGGCGGGCGAGGCCGGGCCAGTAAAGGCCGGCGCGCAGCAGCGGCGCGGGCTCCTGCCAGGGCTCGTCGCGCCCGATCAGGCTGGCGGCGTAGGCCAGCATCTGCGCGGCGTTGTCGAGGCCGCCCTGGACGCCGTACTGCCAGAGGCGATGACAGGCCTCCGCCGGCAGCGTCGACCAGCCGACGAGCTCCGGATCGGGCTGGTCGTCGCCGGGCAGCACGGCGAGCGCGATGCGCTGCGCCCGGCAGACCGCCGCGATCTGCTCGAGGCCATAGGGCCAGTAGCTGCGGCCGCCGAGCAGGCGGACGACGACGAGCCTGGCCCTGGCGACGACGCGCTCGACGTAGAGGTCGACCGAGAGCGGGTGGCCGAGCTGGAGCAGGTTGGCGAGGCGGAGAGTGGGGGCGCTTTCGGGCCGGCGCGCCGCGGCCGCGGCCAGGCAGGCGAGCTCGGTGTCGGCTGCCGACAGCAGCACGACGTCGCCCGGAGTCTGGCCGAGATCGATCGCCTCGCCGGCGTCCTCCGGGCGTCGCCGCCTGGGCGTTCAGCAGGTGCACGGCGGCTGCATCGGTCTCAGCCGGCGAGCGCCGCCGCGACGCGGCTCGGGTCGAGGCCGCGCTCGCCGATCACCACCAGCCGGCCCTCGCGCGTCTCGCTCGGTCGCCAGGCGCGGTCGAAATAGTGCTGGATGCGATCGCCCACGCCCTGCAGGACGAGGCGCATCGGCTTGCCCGCGATCGCGAGGAAGCCCTTGACCCGGAGGATCGGGTGGCGGGCGATCGTCGCCTCGAGGCGGGCGACGAAGCGGTCGAGGTCGTCGAGCGCCGGCAGGGTGAGGTGGAACGACAGAAAGTCGTCGTGCTCGTGGTCCGTCGCCGTCGTCGTGATGCGAGCGCCGGGCCGCGAGATCGCTCTCCGCCGCCGCGCCGAGCCCGAGCAGGACCTCGATCGGCAGGGCGGCATGGTGGGCGCGGACCAGGCGTACGCCCGGGCGCAGCTCGGCGCGGACCCGTCGCTCGACCTCCGGCCAATCCGCATCGGCCAAGAGGTCCGCCTTGTTGACCACGACCAGATCGGCGGAGCCGAGCTGCTCCTCGAACAGCTCGGCGAGCGGGCTGTCGTGGTCGAGCGCGGGATCGGCCGCGCGCTGGCTTGCGACCGCGTCCGGATCCTCGGCGAACAGGCCGTCGCGCACCGCCGCGGCATCGACCACCGCGACCACGCCGTCGACCGTGACCCGGGTCCGGATCTCCGGCCAGTTGAAGGCCTTGATCAGCGGCTTGGGGAGTGCGAGCCCCGAGGTCTCGATCACGATGTGCTCGGGCGGCAGGGCGCGCTCGATCAGCCGCCGCATGGTCGGCACGAAGTCGTCGGCGACAGTGCAGCAGATGCAGCCGTTGGCGAGCTCGACCACGTCGTCCTCGGCGCAGGTCGCGTCGCCGCAGCCCAGCACCAGCTCGCGGTCGATGCCGATGTCGCCGAACTCGTTGATGATCAGCGCGAGCCGCCGGCCCTCGCCCTGGCGCAAAAGGTTGCGGATCAGGCTGGTCTTGCCGGCGCCGAGAAAGCCGGTGAACACGGTGGTCGGGATTTTGCCCTGCAGGTGCATGACGGTCCGCTATTTGAGGCGGTGGCCGAGGCCGGCGGTCATGAAGACCACGACATCGGCCCGCTCCGCAATCCTCTGATGCAGCCGGCCGGCATGATCGACGAAGGCGCGCGCCATGGCGCCGGTCGGCACGACGCCCTGGCCGACCTCGTTCGAGACCAGCACGCGCGCACCCGGCAGGTTCGGGCAGCAGTTGCAGCAGGCGGTCGACCTCGGGCTCGATCGGGCGCCCGCGCACCATCAGGTTGGTCAGCCACAGGGTCAGGCAATCGACCAGGCAGGCGCGGCCTGCTGCGGCTTCCCGCTCGAGCGCGCCGGCGACGTCGAGCGGCTCCTCGATCGTGCGCCACGCTGGCCCACGTCGCGACCGGTGCGCCGCGATCCGCGCCGCCATCTCGTCGTCGAGCGCCTCCGCGGTGGCGAGATAGACCGGCTCGAGGCCGCTCGCCAGGACCCGCCGCTCGGCCTCGCGGCTCTTGCCCGAGCGGGCGCCGCCCAGGATCAGGGTGATGCCGGGCAGCAGCGGACGATCGGCCGGGGCGGGCACAGGGGGAGCTCGATCCTTGGTCGGACCTGCCGAGTTCTGCCCAAACTTGCGCCAGCCGACAAGCCGCAGCTCGCGCCGCTCGCAGCCAAGTGACTTGGTCGGCGACGCGGCTTGTGCTTGGCTCGCCAAGCGGTCGCTCCAGCGGGAGGGGACGTCCTTGATCATCCGCCGGTGTGCGCTGGCTTTGCTGGCCCTGATGATCCTGCCGCCCGGCGCGCCGCGCGGGCAGGACGATCCGTTCTCGGCCGCGGCGGTCGACGAGATGGTCCGCCAGGTATTCGCGCCCGAGCCGCTGGTCCGCCGCCAGGTCCTGCGGATGCTGGAGAACCGCGGCAAGCCCGACGTGGTGCCGGGCCTGATCGAGGTCCTGCGCTTCGTCCGGGACGGGACCGACATCGATCGGACGCTGGCGGCGCTGACCGGCGAGCCCGCGGGCAAGACCTGGCCGGAATGGGCGCTCTGGCAGCAGGCCCATCCCGAGATCCTGCCCTTCGAAGGCTTCGACGGCTTCAAGGCCGACGTGATGGCGCAGATCGACCCCGAGTTCCGGCGTTTCCTCAGCCGGGGCGTGGCCCACGAGATCCGCCTCGAGGAGATCTTCTGGGGCGGCGTGCCCAAGGACGGCATCCCGGCGCTGACCAACCCGGCCCAGATCGCGCCCGCGGCGGCGACCTACCTGAGCGAGGACGAGCTGGTGTTCGGGGTCGAGATCAACGGCGACGCGCGCGCCTATCCGTTGCGCATCCTCGACTGGCACGAGATGTTCAACGACGTGGTGGGCGGCCTGCCGGTGACGCTCGCCTACTGCACGCTGTGCGGCTCCGGCATCCTCTACGACGCGCGGGTGCCGGGGCGCGAGGAGCCGTTCGTGTTCGGCTCCTCGGGCTTCCTCTATCGCTCCAACAAGCTGATGTACGATCAGGCAGACCCACAGCCTCTGGAACCAGTTCACCGGTCGGCCGGTGGTCGGGCCGCTGACCGGCTCCGGGATCGAGCTCGGGGTGCTGCCGGTCGTGATCGCGAGCTGGCGGGACTGGCGCGCGGCCCATCCCGCGACCACCGTTCTGTCGCTCGAGACCGGCTTTGAGCGCGACTACACCCCCGGCCAGCCCTATGGCGAGTACTTCGCGAGCGCCGAGCTGATGTTCCCGGCTCTGGTGCCGGACCGGCGGCTCGCGCCCAAGGACTACGTCTTCGCCCTGCGCCTGGACGGGCTGGACAAGGCATGGCCCCTCGACGCGTTCGCCGGCGGCGAGGTGGTCAACGACCGGATCGGTGAGCAGCCGGTGGTCCTGATCGGCGATGCCGCGACCCGGACGGTGCGCGCCTATCGCTCCGGCGGCCAGCGGTTCGAAACGGCGCCGGACCGGGCGAACGTGAAGGCTGGGGACGCGACCTGGCGGATCGAGGAGGGCGCGCCTGGTCGGTCCCGAGGGGCAGCGGCTCGAGCGGCTGCCCGGCCACGTCGCCTACTGGTTCGCCTGGCAGAGCTTCATCGAGAGGGCGCCGCTCGCCGAATGAGCGCCGCGGCGCCCATTGCCCGTTTCCTGAGCACCCGCAGCCGGCGGAGGCGGGCCAAAAAGAAACCCCGCCGCAGCGCGCCGGGGTTCAAGTTCAGGAATCGCCCAAGAAGGGAAGCCAGAAAGATGGACCGCCTGGGCGACGGTTGGGAGGAACACGGCGCCAGGCACGTCCACGCGACTCAACGCGCAACTCTCGTGCCAGTTCCCGGCTGGCGGCAAATTTCTTCAGGCGGAGATCGCGGCGGCCTTCACCTCGGCGCCGACCTGCGGCGCAAAGCGCTCGAAGTTGGCCTCGAAGCGCTGGGCCAGCTCGTGCGCCGTCCGATCGTAGGCCTCGCGATCGCTCCAGGTCGTCCGCGGGTCCAGGATCTCGTCCGGCACGTCGGGACAGGTCACCGGCATCGCCAGGCCGAAGCGCGGATGCTCGCGGAACGCGACCTTGGCGAGCTTGCCGTCGAGCGCGGCATGCAGCATCGCGCGGGTGTGGCGGAGCCTGATCCGCTGCCCGGTGCCATAGGGCCCGCCGCTCCAGCCGGTGTTGACCAGCCAGCAGTTGGCCCTGTGGCGCTGGATCAGATCGCGCAGCATCTCGGCGTAGACGGTCGGGTGGCCGCGGCATGAACGGCGCGCCGAAGCAGGTCGAGAAGGTCGCCTGCGGCTCCTTGACCCCGGCCTCGGTTCCGGCGACGCGCGCGGTGTAGCCGGAGAGGAAGTGATACATCGCCTGCTCGGGCGTGAGGCGGCTGATCGGCGGCAGCACGCCATGGGCGTCCGCAGTCAGCATCACGATGTGCCCGGGATGGTCGGCCGTGCCGGTGGTGCTGGCGTTCGGGATGAAGTCGAGGGGGTAGGACGAGCGGGTGTTCTCGGTCAGGCTGGCGTCGGCGAAGTCGACCGCCCCGGTCAAGGGATCGGCGACCACGTTCTCGAGGATCGCGCCGAAGCGGGTCGAGGCGGCATGGATCTCGGGCTCGTCCTCGAAGCTCAGGTTGATCACCTTGGCGTAGCAGCCGCCCTCGAAATTGAAGATGCCGCCCTGGCCCCAGCCGTGCTCGTCGTCGCCGATCAGGGTGCGCGTGGGGTCGGCCGAAAGGGTCGTCTTGCCGGTGCCGGAAAGGCCGAAGAAGATCGCGACGTCGCCCTGCGCGCCGACGTTGGCCGAGCAGTGCATCGGCAGCACGCCGTCCTCCGGCAGCAGGAAGTTGAGCGCGGTGAAGATCGACTTCTTGATCTCGCCGGCGTAGCGGCTGCCGCAGATCAGGACCTGGCGCGCCGCCAGATCGAGCAGGATCGCTGTCTCCGAACGGGTGCCGTCGGTCTTCGGGTCGGCGTGCAGGCTCGGCAGCTGCAGGACGGTGAAGTCCGGCTCGAAGTCGGCCAGCGCCTCCTGCGGCGGGATCCGGAACATGTTGCGCGCGAACAGGCTGTGCCAGGCGGTCTCGGTGATCACCCGGACCTGCAGCCGGTGCGCGGGGTCGGCGCCCGCGTGGAGGTCCTGAACGTAGAGGTCCCGCCCGCCCGCGTGCGCCTGGGCCTTGGTCCAGAGCCGCTTGGCGGCGGCAGGCTCGATCGGCTGGTTGACCTTGCCCCAGTCGATCGCGTCCTCGATCTCCGGATGCGCGACGATGTAGCGGTCGCGCGGCGCGCGACCGGTGTGCCGGCCGGTCGCGGCGCTGAACGCACCAGCGGCCACAAGGCAGCCTTCGTCATGGGCCACGGCGAGCTGCACCAGGGCCGGCGCCGTCAGGTTCCAGCGCACGCATCGGGTCGGCAACAGGCCGAGACCCTCGAGCCCATGACGGCTGATCACCGGGCCGATCTGTTCCACGAGGTCACTCTCCACTTGGCGCGATCGAGGGATCCGGTGCGCGCGATCGGGATGGCCGCGAGCGACTGATCAGGCGCCGCGAGCCGTTGGCTGCGCGAGTCGCACGAGGCGCGCCAGCCCGGCCCGCGACCATCCGGCGCGGGCAATAGTCCTCCAAGGCGGGCGTGCCGGCCGTCGCAGGATTGCGGGCAAGGTCGCGACGGCGGTCCCGTAGCAGCGTGCCGGGCGACGCCTGGGCCGCACCCGCCATGCGCCGCCGTTTGCCGCCAAGTCTTCCTCGGCCGCTGCGGTCATTCTCGAACTTTGGCGTCTTCGGTCGAAGGGGTCAACCAGACGTCCGCCGGACGAGATCACGCAGGACACAACTTTTTATAGTGTCAGCGGCAGATTGCACAACCTTCAACCACGAGCGGGGCCGGGTTGCCAGCTCCGGGGGAGGCAGCGTACGCTCCGAGCGCCGTGCTGCGGCGCAAAATTCGGTGGGGAGAAGCGGCATCGTGTCCGACGTTGATTCCGCCCCGGCCATCTCGTACGACGCGGTCGATCTCCGGGTCGGCGACGAGCCGCGCGCGATCGCGCGGGGCGTTTGGGGAGTTCGGTTCGCGCTGCCCTTCGCCCTCGACCACGTCAACGTGTGGCTGCTGGAAGACGTTCCCGGCTGGACGGTGATCGATGCCGGCCTCGCCGACGAGCCCAGTCGCGAGCGCTGGCAGCAGCTGCTGCGGGGCCCGCTCGCCGGCCAGTCGCTGAGGCGGCTGGTGGCGACCCACTTCCACCCCGACCATCTGGGCCTGGCCGGCTGGCTGTGCGACCTGACCGGCGCCGGGCTGTGGGCGAGCCACAGCGAGTGGCTGACCGGGCGCTGGCTCGCGCAGGACACGACCGAGGGCTTCGTGGCGGCGGGGCGCGAGTTCGACCGCCGCGCCGGCCTCGCCGAGGACCTCGTGGCGGCGCGGGCCGAGCGCGGCAACCTCTATCGCCGCCGCGTGTCCGACCCGCCGTCGCGGTTCCGGCGCCTGCGCCATGGCGACCGGCTCGAGGTCGGCCGGACCGAGTGGCGGGTCATCGTCGGCCAGGGGCACGCGCCGGAGATGCTGTGCCTGTACGCCCGCGGACCTAACGTGCTGATCGCCGCCGACCAGATCCTGCCCAAGATCTCGCCGGTGGTCGGCGTCTGGCCGGCCGAGCCGGAGGCCAATCCGCTGGCGGAGTTCCTCGCCTCGCTCGAGCGCTTCCGCGAGCTGCCCGACGACTGCCTGGTGCTGCCCTCGCACGGGCGCCCGTTTCGCGGCCTGCACGTCCGGATCGATCAGCTGATCCGCCATCACGAGGAGCGGCTCGAGGCGACTCTCTCGGCCTGCGCGGCGCCGGCTACGGTGGTCGAGGTCATGCCGCGCCTGTTCAACCGGCCGCTCGACACCCATCAACTGCAATTTGCGCTCGGCGAGAGCCTGGCGCATCTCAACTATCTGCTGGCCGAAGGCCGGCTGCAGCGCCGGCTCGACGACGACGGCCGGTTTCGCTACGCGACGAGGTAGGCGGCCGGGGAGGTCTACAACGTCCAGCGGCGGATGCCCTGCGGCAGCTCGCGCTGACGCCAGAGGCCCTTGAGATCGGCCAGCAGGCCGCCCGGACGGAGCAGGCGGGCGAGGATCGCGGGGTCGAGACGAGCATAGGCGCGGTGCGGTACGGTGGCGAGCAGGGCGTCGTAGCCGTCCCGGTCCGGCAGCTCGGCCAGCAGCTGCAGGCCGTAGAGCGCTACCGCCTCGGCCGCGTCGGCGAGCGGGTCGTGGACCGCGACCGCGAAGCCCCGCTCGCCGAGCATCAGGATCAACTCGGCGGCCTTCGAGTTGCGCAGATCCGGCACGTTCTCCTTGAAGGTCAAGCCGAGCGCCAGGATCCGGGCGCCGGGCGCAAGATGGGCGGCGAGACAGTCGGCGACGAAGGCCGGCATGGCGTCGTTGACCGCGCGCCCGGCCAGGATGATCTGCGGATGGTGGCCGACCGCTTCCGCCTTGTGGGCGAGGTAGTAGGGGTCGACCCCGATGCAGTGGCCGCCGACCAGGCCGGGGTGGAAGTCGAGAAAGTTCCACTTGGTCCGGGCGGCGTCGAGGACGTCGTGGACCGAGATGCCGAGGCGCTGGCAGATCATCGCGACCTCGTTGACGAAGGCGATGTTGATGTCGCGCTGCGCATTCTCGATCGCCTTGGCGGCCTCGGCGGTACGGATGTCGGGCGCGAGATGGACCTGGCCACCGGCGACCCTCCGGTAGACGGCGGCGAGGCGTTCGGCGACCTCGGGGGTCTGGCCGGCGACCACCTTGGTGATGCGCTCGAGCGTGTGCTGACGGTCGCCGGGATTGATCCGCTCGGGCGAGTAGCCGAGGAAGAAGTCGCGGCCGGGCTGCAGGCCCGAGGCCTCGGCCAGGGCCGGGCCGACCACCTCCTCGGTGACGCCGGGATAGACGGTGCTCTCGAGCACCACGATCGCGCCCGGCCGGAGCGCCTGGGCGACGGTACGGCAGGCGGCGATCACGGCGGACAGGTCGGGCCGGTTCTGCCGGTCGATCGGGGTCGGCACGGTGATGATGAAGATCTCGTGGCCGGCGAGGCGCTCGGGGTCGCCGGTCAGCGCCACAGGGCTGCGCGCGAGCTCCTCCGGGCCGACCTCGCCGGTGCGGTCGCGGCCATCCTGGAGCTCCGCGATCCGGCAGAGATCGCGATCGTAGCCGGTGGTCGGCCCGTGGCGCGCCAGCGCCAGCGCCAGCGGCAGCCCGACATAGCCAAGGCCGATGACCGCAATGTCGGGTAACGCCACTCCTCAGCCCCGCTCGCGCATGAACACGCCATCGATCTGCAGCTGGCGCGCCAGCTTGCGCTCGAAGTAGCCGGGAATGAAGAGGAAAGGCGCGAAGCCGGCCGCGGCGAGGTCATCCAGCACCAGGCGAAAGTCGCGCTCGCCCTCGTAGCAGGGGACCAGCGCCATCTCCAGCTGGACCCCCCGGAGCCGCTCCAGCGTCCGGCGCGCGCCGGACAGGACCTGCGCCTCGAACCCCTGGGTGTCGATCTTCAGGAAGGCGGCATCGTCGGTCGCGAGCCATTCCTCGGCGAGGCCGTCGAGGCGGCGCAGCGGCACCGTCTCGCGCCCGACCACCCGCGAGCGTCGGCGAGATCCGACGCAACAGCTCCGTCTGCGGCAGCACCGAGCTCATGTCGGACTCGGCCGAGACCTCGACCTCGACCTCGCCGTCGAGATCGCCGATCGCCATGCGCGGCGCCACTCGCCACGCCGGGTCGGCGGCGGCGCGCCGGGTCAGGCGCCGGTGCGCCTCGGCCAGCGGCTCGAACGAGACGATCCGACCGGCATAGCCCCACTCGCGCAGCGCGCTGCCGTACTGGCCGGCATTGGCGCCGACGTCGAGCACGGCGGTGACCTGGAAGCGCTCGAGCACGGCGATCAGCTGCGCCTGGAGGGGGCGGGCCTTGGTGCGCGGGATCAGGTCGTAGCCGAGGCGCCGCGCCAGGCGCTGCCAGGGCGTCATGCGGCCTCGGGCAAAGTGAACACCTCGACCGGTCGCGCGACCCCGGGCAGCCGGTGGCGGCCGAGCGAGCACAGCCGCGGCAACGGACAGCTGGCGGCGAAGGCCTCGGACAGCAGCAGGTCGCGCGCCAGCGTCCGGCACAGGCCTTCGATGCGCACGGCGAGGTTGACCGCCGGCCCGATCACGGTGAAGTCGAGGCGGCTCGCGCTGCCGATGTTGCCGTACATAACCTCGCCGGTGTGCAGGGCGATGCCGAAGCCCAGTACCTCCTCGCCGCGCTCGCGCCGCCCTGTGTTGAGCGCCGCCATGGCGGTGCGCGCCTCCCTGGCGGCCGCGAGGGCGCGCCGGCACGCCTGCCGCTCGGCGAGCGGAAAGATCGCCAGCATGGCGTCGCCGATGAACTTCAGGATCTCGCCGTCGTGGTGCTCGACCGCGCCGCCCATGCAGTCGAAGTACTCGTTCAGGCAGGCGATGACCCGATCGCGGCCGATCCGCTCCGACAGGCTGGTGAATCCGCGCAGGTCGCAGTACCAGATCGCCGCTTCGACCGTCTCGCCGCTGCCGCGGGTGATCTGGCCGTCGAGGATACGCTGGCCGGCGCGGTGGCCGACGTAGGCGTCGAGCAGATTGATGGTGATCCGCCGGTTGAGGTAGATCTCGAGCAGCAGGCTCACCACGGGCAGCAGGTCCTGGATCTGCGCCAGATGCTCGCTCGCGAAGCCACCCGGGCGGTCGGAGGACCAGGTGGTGCCGTGAATCCTGCCGTCGCTGAAGGTGATCGGCAGGGCGACATAGTCGGTCAGTCCCTGCTCGCGCAGCTCGTCGAACAACGGGAAGGCGAACTCGCTGTCGGGGAGGTCGAGACGCTGGCGCACCGCCCCGGCGCCCTCGAACAGCATGCGCATCGGGCTGTTCTGGAACAGGGCGGTCTGCTGGATGCCGTGCTCGGCGCGAAACACCCGAAGCTCGTCGACCCCGCGGTGCCAGTAGAAGCCGATGCCGAACAGCTGCGGATGGAGGGTGCGGAAATGAAAGGAGACGCGCGCGAGCGGCAGCCCGTGCTCGAGCAGGCGGATGCACAGCTCCTTCAGGAGTGCTTGGCCATCGGGCAGCCGGCGCGCGGCGCCGATCAGCCAGTCGAGGACCGGTCCCGGCCGGCGCGGCCAGTGCTCCACGGCGGCCGCCAGGGTCGCCATGGTCAGCGGCCGCTGTCGCCTGCCGCCTTGTCCAGCTCGTTGAGCCTGGCGCGCGCCGTGGTCAGGGCCTGGGTGGTGTCATGGAGGCGCGAGGCCAGCTCGTGCATCACCTCGATCCCGATCTGGGGGAACTGGGTGACCAGGTGGAAGAATCCGTCCTTGGAGATGCGCAGGGTCGCGAGCTCGTCGGCGGCCACGACGGTGGCGGTGCGCGGCACGTTGCAGAGGACCGCGATCTCGCCAATGATGTCGTTCTTGTGCAGGCTCGCCACCTTGACCGCGCCGCTCGCGGTGTCGACCATCACGTCGGCGACCCCGTCCAGGATGATGTACGCGGCGTCGCCGAAGTCGCCCTGGTGAAACAGCTCCTGCCCCGCCATGAACTCGAGCCGCTCGCTGGTGAACGCCAGGAGCTTGAGCTTGCTCGGCTCGATCTTCGCGAACAGCGGGATCGTGCGCAGGACCTCGACG
Organism: uncultured Alphaproteobacteria bacterium; assembly: GCA_963753275.1. Classification (GTDB taxonomy): domain Bacteria; phylum Pseudomonadota; class Alphaproteobacteria; order Geminicoccales; family Geminicoccaceae; genus DATAOG01. The sequence goes on from CAVWCE010000023.1 coordinate 141,733, forward strand.
TCTTGGCTAAGGCTGGTCATGGCGGGACCCTCCTGGCTGGGCATTATTCGGCCGCCACCGGCGGGTGCAGGGCCCTGCCGTCGCGGGCGAGCTCGTCGTAGCGGCCCTGCTCGACCACCCGCCCTTTCTGCATCACCAGCACGTGGTCGAACTTGGCCGCCCAGTCGGTCTGGTTCAGGGCCCAGATCAGGGTACGCTGGTCGAACTCGCCCAAGAGATTGGCGAGGATCACAATCTGCTCGGCCGGATCGAGGGGCCCGGTGGCATCGTACAGAACGAGGATCTCCGGTCGCTTGAGGATGGCGCGGGCGAGCGCCAGCTTCTGGCGCTGGCCGAGCGACAGCCGCGACCCGCCGACCCCGGTCTGAGCCTGCAGGCCCACCTCCACCACCCGCTCGCGCAGGCCGAGATCGGACAGCACCTCGCTGATCAGGTCACCGATCCGCTCGCCCGCCTGTGCCTGTCCGTAGGCGATCTTGCCGAACAGGATGTTGTCCTGCAGGCTCGCCGCGGTGTTATAGCGATCGGCCTCGAAGAACGCGACGCAGCCCTGCAGCTCCTCCGGCAGCTGCTCGCGGAACATCCGGCGCGCCTCGAGCACCCGCGCCTGCAGCGCCTCGTCGATCAGCCCGAGCCGGTGGCGCGCCGGGATCAGCTTCAGCGGCAGCGCGATCAGGCGCTCGCGGTCGGCCGCGCTCAGCGCGTCCAGCTTGGCCGGATCGGCGCGGGTGATCAGGGCGCGATAGTCGGGCAGATCGTCGGCGCTGATGAAGCTGAACTGCCGGAAGTATTCGTGATCCGGCGGCAGGTCCGCAAACAGCTCGACCATCGTGCTGGCCACCTTGAGGCCGACCTCGAGCAGGGCATCGGTGAGGCCCGCCTGGTCGAGCACGTGACGCATGTAGGGCTGCGCCGCGAGCCGGTCGACGTCGAAGGTCTCGCCGATCGGCGTGCCGAACAGCAGGTTCTCGGCGAGCGTCGCGTTCTGGTTGTAGCGTTCGGGATCGAACACCTCGACCAGGCGCCCGAGCCGCGGATCCTCGAGCCGCCTGCCCATGGCATCGCGGGCCTTAAGGAAGCTCGCCGCGAGCTCCGGCTGCGCCTCGGGATCGATCGTGCCGCGCAAGCCCAGCTGGTAGATGTCGCGATCGAGCTGGACCGTGGCGAGCGCGCGCACCGCCGCGGCGCCCATTTCCTCGGGCCCGGAGAGCCCGAAGGCGGCGTAGTCGATCCAGTCGGCGGCGCTGTCGTAGGGCGAGTTGCCCGAGCGCTCCGCCTCATGGCGCTCGCGCTTGTGGACCTCGACCAGCGCACCCTCGAGCTGAGGCGGGCGCACCGGACGATGCTTGAGGCCGAAGAACAGGTTCTCCGCGATCGTGCCGCCGAAGATCTGGGCCGGGTAGCCGACGTAGGTCATGACGCGGCCGGTGACCGCCTCCGGCAGCCGTTGCAGGTCGTGACCGTTGATCAGCACCCGTCCGGAGGCGGCGTCCAGGAGGTTGCCCAGGACCATGGTCAGCTCCTCCTTACCGCTTCCGGCGGGGCCGACGACCGCGACCCGCGACGGCAGGTGGACGGAGAAGTCGATGCCGTCGAGGATGATCTCCCCATCCTCGCCGATCACGGTCAGATTGGCGACCCGCATCTCGCCCCTGGTCTCGAACGGCTGCTCGGCGTCGGCGCTCTGGAGCGCCTCGTCGCGCAGGCCGGGCGGGTCGAACTGGGCGACCACCTGCTCGAACTTGATCTGCGAATCCCACAGCAGTTGGTAGTAGGTCAGGAGCTCCTTCCACGGCGCGTACAGCTTCTCGTGGGCGGCGATCACCGCGACCAGGGCGCCGAGGGTCAGACGGCCCTGGATCACCAGATAGCCGCCGATCGAGAAGAAGAAGAACGGACCGAGCTGCGCCAGGAAGTTGTTCAGGAACTTGATGAAGAACTTCTTCTTGTAGATCTTGTAGCGGATGTTGAAGATCACGCCGAGCTCGCTGCTGAAGCGCGCGCGCTCGTATTGCGAGGCGTCATTGGCACGGATGTCGCGCACGCCCACGACCGTCTCGCCGAGGCGCTCCGACAGGCGACGGACCTGACGCACGCGCAGCTTGCCGAGCGCGTTCACCTGGCGCTGCAGCTTGGGGATGATGTACATCTGGATCGGATAGAGACTGATCGCGGCCAGGCCCATGATCGGATCCTGGACGAACATGAACGCCAGGATCGTAAGCAGCGTGCCGCCCTGGAAGGCGGGCAGGGCGAAGGCATCGCCCATGAAGCCCCCGATCGCCTCGACCTCGGCGGTGATCATGGTCACGATCTCGCCTTGCGAGATGCGCCGGAAATGCGGCAGCGGGAAGCGCAGGATGCGCGAGTAGAGGTCGTAGCGGAGGCGGCGCAGCATGCGCTCCGCGACGATTCCCTGGTAGACGTTGATGACGTACTTGAAGCCGCCGTTGATCAGCACCAGCAGCAGGAACACGCCGCACAGCAGGAACAGGTACTCGACCTGGGAGAAGCGCTGGCCGAGGAAGCTGCCGCCAGCGCTGTCGGCGAGCGCCTCGTTGATGATCCTCTTCGGCAGCTCGAGCGTGGCGTAGAGAAACGGAAACGAGACCGCGGTCAGCGTCAGGATCAACGCCTGCGGACGCAGGCTGTGACGCAGGATGTAGCGAAAGATGTTGCGATCCATGACCGATCCCGTCAGCCGCAGATGCCCTGTCGGCCGCTGGCCTCAGCCTGCCGAGTTTGCTCGATTTTGCAAGTCCCTACCGTCGGTCGCAAAGATTGCGCTCAGGATCGGGCGCCCGGATCGCGCTGCGGCTCGTCGGCGGTTCTCTCCTCTCCCGCGGCCCGTGAGCCCTGCTTGGAGCCGTCCGGTCATGGTGGCGAGCATGGTCGTCCGGCGCTCGCCCCGGAGCCGGCCGCCGCATCCGACCGGCCGGGCTCCGGCTCGCCGAGGATCAGCGCCAGGTAGAGGAACGGTACCAGCGCCGGGACCATGGTGAGGATGTTGTCGGTCAGCGCGTAGACCGCGAGCGCCAGGAACAGGGCGCCCACGAAGCCGCGCTCGCCCGGCGCGACCAAGGCGAGGACGCGCCGGCCCCAGAGCGCCACCGCAGCGCCGTAGACCACCAGGCCGACCACGCCGCCCTCGACCAGGAGGCGGAGATAGTCGTTGTGTGGCAGTTCGTAGTAGTTCACGCCCAGCGCTCCGGCGCCGAGGCCGCGGCCGAAGATCGGGCTCTCCCGGAAGGCTTCGAAGTGAGACGCCCAGATCGATTCCCGGGCGGTCAGGCTGAAGGCGTCGTCGACGTTCTCGATGCCGAAGCCGCGAACCAGCGACGCGCCCAGCAGGAGCAGGCCGAGCGCGCTGCCGATGCCGAACGCCAGGCTGGCGCGCCGGTCGACGCCGGCGGGCGCCGGCAGGGCCGCCGAACCGAGATAGGCGACTGCCAGCACCAGGCAGGCGCCGACCCCCATGCGGCCGCCGGTGAGCACCGCGATCACGAGGTTGGCGGCGGCCAAGCCGGCGAAGCCGAGATGGCGCCGCTGCACGGCCTCGTGGAGGGCGATCGCGAAGCCGGCGAAGGCCAGGCACGCGAGCCACCCGGCATTGCTCGCCCCGTGCAGGCGGAGGCCGCGGCTCGCGCTGCCGTAGTACGCTCCGCGAATCTCCATCAGGTGCAGCGCGACCCCGCTCGCGACGCAGCCTGCCGCGAGCAGCGCCAGCAGCAGGGCGTAGCGCGCGCGGGTCCCCGGCGCGACCACCAGATGGACCAGGGTCCAGGGCAACGCCAGGTCGAGCGCCGCGAACGCCATCAGCCGCAGCGTCAGCCGCGGCTCGAGATCGGCCAGGAGCAGGCTCTGCAGCGCGAGCCACACGACCGCCAGGAGCGGCCAGTTGATGATGCCCCGACGCAGACCGAACTGCCAGGCGTGCGCGGCCATGGCCACGATCAGCAGAGCCTTGTGCAGCGGCGTCGCCAGCGCCAGGAGCCCCGCCCGCAGATAGCGCGCGAGGATCCACTGCGGACCGATTGCCAGGCTCGCTACGACGATCGCCAGCAGGTTGGTCGGCCGCCGCCAGCCCAGGTAGAGGACGGCGAGACCGGCGGCGAGAACGATCGCGAGGCTGAGGTTCATCCCGGTCCGGCGACGCCCTTGTCGGTCGGCCTTTAGGTTCGCAGGCGCGTCACACTACGGGGGCCCGGCGCGCCGATCCAGGGCGCCGCAGCCGGTGACCGGCGGCGCCCGGCCCTGTTGCGCGGTGGTCCTTGTCGCTGTCGGGCCGGACTGTATAGTGTGGCCGGCGAGGAATGAAAGATGATCCAGGCCATGGACCCGGCGACCCGGCTCTTGATCTACAGCCACGACAGTTTCGGCCTCGGACATCTGCGGCGGTGCCGGGCGATTGCCCATCATCTGGTCGAGACCTTTCGCCCTCTGTCGGTGCTGATCCTGTCGGGGTCGCCGATCATCGGCAGCTTCGACTTCAAGTCCCGGGTCGACTTCGTGCGCGTGCCGGGGGTGATCAAGCTGCGCAATGGCGAGTACACATCGCTGCAGCTGCACATCGACATCGAGCAGACCTTGGAGATGCGCAGCTCGATCATCCGCCACACCGCCGAGATCTTCGATCCGCACCTGTTCCTGGTCGACAAGGAGCCGCTCGGACTGCGTGGCGAGGTGCGCGACACGTTGGCGATGCTCAAGGAGCGAGGCACGCGCCTGGTGCTCGGGCTGCGCGACGTGATGGACGAGCCAGCGACCCTGCTCGACGAATGGCGGCGCAAGAACGTCTTCCCCGCACTCCACGAGCTCTACGACGAGATCTGGGTCTACGGGCTGCCGCAGATCTTCAACCCACTGATCGAGCTTCCCGGGATGCTGCCCTTGACCCACAAGGTGACCTTCACCGGCTACCTGCGGCGCTCGCTGCCTTGCGTGCCGCCCAACGCCGGCGAACACGAGCTCCCGGGCGAGCCCTACATCCTGGTGACCGCCGGGGGCGGCGGCGACGGCGAGACGCTGATCGACTGGGTGCTGCGGGCCTACGAGGCGGATCCCACGATACCCTATCCGGCGCTGATGGTGTTCGGGCCGTTCATGCATCTCGAGCGGCGGCTCGAGTTCCAGGAGCGGGCGGCGCGCCTCGGCAAGGTCTATGCGATCACCTTCGAGAGCCGGTTCGAGCGGCTGCTGGAGCGCGCGATCGGCGTGGTCGCGATGGGCGGCTACAATACCTTCTGCGAGATCCTGTCGTTCGGCACGCCGGCGCTCCTGGTGCCGCGCACCGTGCCCCGGCAGGAGCAGGCGCTGCGCGCCGAGCGCGCCGCCCAGCTTGGCCTGGTCCACGTCCTCGTCGACGACGGCGTGCGCGCGCCCGAGGCCATGGCCGAGCGCCTGCGCGCGCTGCCGGACTGGCCAGCACCGCCGGTCGGCGCCTACCCGGAGCTCCTGGGCGGGCTCGACCGGATCGCCGAGCGCGCGGCACCCTGGCTCGCCGACACCGAGAGCGCGAGGCGGCTGTCCCGCTTCGCCTGAGCGCCGGCCCTGGAACTCGGATGCCCGCCGCGCCCCCCCGAACCGCGGTCGTCGTCAAGGGCTATCCGCGGCTGTCGGAGACCTTCATCGCGCAGGAGCTGCTGGGCCTCGAGCGGCGCGGGCTGCCGCTCCTGATCGTCTCGCTGCGCCACCCGACCGATCCGAGCGTGCACGAGCTGCACCGGCAGATCGCGGCCCCTGTGCTCTACCTGCCGGAGTATCTCCATCAGGAGCCGACGCGGGTGCAGGCCGCCTGGCGCGAGGTGCGGCGCTGGCCGACCTATCGGGCGGCGCGCCGGCTGTGGCTCGAGGATCTGCGCCGCGACCCGAGCCGCAATCGGGTGCGCCGCTTCGGCCAGGCCCTGGTGCTCGCGGCCGAGCTGCCGGCCGACGTCGGGCTGCTCTACGCGCACTATCTGCACACGCCCGCCTCGGTGACCCGCTACGCCGCCAGGCTCGCAGGGCTCGACTGGTGCGTTTCGGCCCATGCCAAGGACATCTGGACGATCCCCGAGTGGGAGAAGCGCGACAAGCTCGGCGACTGCCGTTTCGCGACGGTCTGCAGCGCGACCAACGCGGCGCATCTGCGCGCGCTGGCGCCCGAGGCCGAGGTCGAGCTGACCTATCACGGCCTGGATGCCGAGCGCTTCCCCGCGCCGGACCGGCGCCCAGGCCCCGACGGCAGCGATCCGGCGCGGCCGGTGCGGCTGCTGGGGGTCGCGCGCCTGGTGCCGAAGAAGGGGGTCGAGGTGCTGCTCGAGGCGCTGGCGGCGCTGCCGCCCGGGCTGCATTGGCGCTACACCCATATCGGCCATGGACCGCGGCGCAGGGCTCTCGAGGCCAAGGCGCAGCGGCTCGGCCTCGCCGAGCGCATCCGCTGGGCCGGTGCCCTGCCGCAGGACCGGGTGCTGCGCGCCTATCGTGACGCCGATCTGTTCGTGCTCGCCAGCCGGATCGCGGCGGACGGCGATCGCGACGGCCTGCCCAACGTGCTGCTCGAAGCCGGGGCACAGGAGCTCGCGGTCGTGGCGAGCCGGGTGGAGGCGGTCCCCGAGCTGATCGAGGACGGATGGAACGGGCATCTGGTGCCGCCCGACGATCCGCAGGCGCTGGCGGCGATGCTGGCGTGGCTGATCGAGGATCCGAAGGCGCGCCTTCGCCTCGGCCGAGCGGGGCGGGTCCGCGTCCTGACCGACTTCGGCATGAGCGCCGGCCTCGATCGCCTGGCGGCGCGCCTGCACGCCGAGCTCGAAGGGCGTGGGCGAGCCGCGGCATGACAGCCCCGCTGGCGTTCTACGCTCCTCTCAAGCCGCCCGACGATCCGACCCCGTCGGGCGACCGGCGGATGGCGCGCGCGCTGGTGCAGGCTCTGGCGCGGGCCGGCCAATCGGTCGAGCTCGCGAGCCGGCTGCGCAGCTACGACCGCAGCGGCGACCCGCTCCGCCAGCGTCGGATCGAGGCGCTCGGCGGCCGTCTCGCGGCGCGTCTGCTGCGGCGCTACCGCGCGCGCTCTCCGGCCGCGCGGCCGCGGGCCTGGCTGACCTACCACCCCTACCACAAGTCGCCCGACTGGCTCGGGCCGGTGGTCGCGGACGAGCTCGGCATCCCCTATCTGCTCGTCGAGGCCTCGTTCGCGCCCAAGCAGGCGGGCGGCCCGTTCGCGCGCGGCCATGCCGCCAGCGAGCGCGCGATCCGGCGGGCGGACGTGGCGCTGGCGCTGACCGCGCGCGATGCGGAGTGCCTGGCGCCTTTGATCCTGCCGCCGGCCGAACTCCGCCGCCTGCCGCCGTTCCTCGATCCCGGCGCCCTATCAGGCGGCCGCGAGCGGGCGCGAGCGCCACCGCGCGGTCCTGAGCACCCGTTTCGGCCTCGACCCGCCGTCCCCTGGCTGCTCGCGGTCGCGATGATGCGCGCCGACGTCAAGCGCAACTCCTATCTCCTGCTCGCCGATGCGCTCGGCCGGCTTGGCGAGCGGTCCTGGCAACTGCTGGTGGTCGGCGACGGCCCGGCGCGCTGCGAGATCGAAGCTGCCCTGAGCCGGCTCGGCCGGGCACGGGTGGCGTTCGCCGGGGCGGTGCCGGAAACCAGCCTGGCGGCGTACTACGCGGCGGCGGATCTCCTGGTCTGGCCGGCGGTACGCGAGGCCTACGGCCTCGCCATGCTCGAGGCGCAGGCTGCGGGCCTGCCGGTGATCGCCGGCCGCGAGGGCGGCGTGGCGGAGGTCGTGCAGGACGGGATCACGGGGGTGCTGTGCGCGCCGCGCGATCCTGCGGGATTCGCCCAGGCGACCTGCGGCTGCTCGCCGACGGCGAGCGGCGGCGGTCGATGGGTGCGGCGGCGGCCCGCTTCGTCCTGCGCGAGCGCAGCCTCGAGCAGGCGGCAGCGACGCTTGCCGCGGCGCTCGAAGCGGCGGGCGCGATCCGGGCGGCGCGGTCATGACGCCGCTGCTGCTGATCCGCCACGGCGCGACCTCTTGGAACGAGAGCGGCCGGATCCAGGGCCGCGCCGACCTCGGCCTCTCGGCCCGGGGACGCGCCGAGGTCGCGGCCTGGCGGCTGCCGCCGGCCTGGGCCGGGGCGCGCTGGCTGACGAGCCCGCTGCGCCGGGCGAAACAGACGGCGGCGCTGCTCGCGGCCGTCCGGTGCTCGTCGAGCCGCGGCTGACCGAGATGGACTGGGGCGAATGGGAGGGTCGGCGCGGCGTCGATCTGCGCGCCGAGGCGCCGTCGGCGCTCGCTCGTAGCGAGGCCCAGGGGCTCGACCTCCGGCCTCCCGGAGGCGAGAGCCCGCGCGACGTCTGCGCCCGCCTGCGGGCGCTCGCCGCCGATCTGGCGGCCGATCCTGCCCCGGTCGTGGCGGTCTGCCACAAAGGCGTGATCCGCGCCGCCCTGGCGCTGGCGACCGGCTGGGAGATGCGCAGCGAGCCACCGCTGCGGCTCGGCCGCGATCAGGCGCTGGCGCTGGCCTGCCACGCCGACGGCCGTCTCCAGCTCCGGCCGCCGCCCCTGGCGCTGGCGGCCTGAGCGATGCGGGTCCTGTTCTGGGTCCAGCACCTGCTCGGCACCGGGCATCTGAAGCGCGCGGCGACGCTCGCGCGGGCGCTCGTCGAGCGCGGCCTCGAGGTCATTCTGGTGAGCGGCGGACCGCCGGCGCCCTGGCTGGTGCCGGACGGGGTCGAGCTCGTCCAGCTGCCCTGGGTGCGGGCGCGCGATCTCGCATTCTCGGCGCTGGTCGATGCCGACGACCGACCGATCGACGACGCCTTCCGGGCCGCGCGCCGGGAGCGACTGCTTGCGTGCTTCACGGCCCTCGAGCCGCGCGTCGTGATCACCGAGATGTTCCCGTTCGGGCGGCGTGCCTTTCGCTTCGAGCTATTGCCCCTGCTCGCGGCCGCGGCGGCCGCACGCCCGCGTCCGTGGCTGGTCGGGTCGGTGCGCGACATCCTGGTGCCGAAACCGGTTCGCGAGCGTTATTCATGGATGCGCGATCTCGCCCTGGCCCACTACGACCGTGTGCTGGTCCACACCGATCCCGCGCTGATCCCGTTCGACCTGACCTTCCCCTTCGCGCGCGATCTCGGCACGCGCCTGGTCAATACGGGCTACGTGGTCGAGACCGGGCCGCCGGCCCGCGCCGGCGACGAGGTCCTGGTCTCGGCCGGCGGCGGCCGCGTAGGGAGCGCGCTGGTGGCGGCGGCGATCGCGGCGCGCCCGCTGTCGCGGCAGCGCGATCGGCCCTGGCGCGTGATCGCGGGCGGCGCGGTCGACGGCGCCGGCCTGCCCTCCCGGCAGACGGCCCTGCCGCCCGGCATCGTGGTGGAGCATCAGCGCGACGATTTTCAGAGCCTCCTGGCGAAGAGCCTTCTCTCGGTGTCGCAGGCGGGTTACAACACGGTGGTGGAGGTCCTAGGCCTCGGAAAGCCGATGGTGCTGGTTCCGTTCGAAACGGTGACCGAGACCGAACAACGGCTCCGGGCGGAACGGCTGAGCGCTCTCGGTCTTGCCGAGGTCGTCTTGGGGGGCGAGTTGACGCCGAGCACACTGGCCCGCGCGATCGATCGGGTGGTCGCTCAGCCGCCGGAGCGGCGGCCGGCCCTCGACCTCAACGGTGCCGCCACGAGCGCGCGGCTGGTGGCCGAACTGGCGGCGCGTGGCGCCCGGGAGGAAGCGGCCGGATGACCAGCTGGCGCGAGCTCGAGGCCAATCTCGATGCGGTCGCGGCGCGCGGCGAGGCCATCCGGCTGTGGTGGCGCGACGACGATGCCGGCCGGGACCATGCGGCGCTCGACCGTCTGCTCGATCTCGCCGCGCGGTGCGACCTGCCGCTGGCGCTCGCGGTGGTGCCGCGCTGGCTGGAAGCGCCGGTCCAGGCGCTGATCGCGGCGAGCGCGCAGGCGACCGTGTTGCAGCACGGCTACGCGCACGTCAATCACGCGCCACCGGGCGCCAGGTCCATCGAGCTCGGCGGCCGCGCGCCGGCGACGATCGCGGCCGAGCTGAGCGAGGGGCATGCCGCCCTGGTCGACGCCTTCGGGGCCGCCTTCCTCGCCGTCCTCGTCCCGCCCTGGAACCGGCTCGAGCCGCAGCTGATCGAGCGCCTGACGGCCTCCGGCTTTGTGGGCCTCTCGACCTTTGGCCGCCGGCCTGATCGCGAGGCGGCGCCGGGCCTGATCCAGGTCAACACGCATCTCGACCCGATCGCCTGGCACGGCGGCCGGCTGTTCGTCGGCGTGGCGGCCGCGCTCGGCCGGCTCCTGGCGGTGCTCGATCCCGACGAGCCGATCGGGATTCTCAGCCACCACCTGGCGCTGGACGAGCCCGGCTGGGATTTCCTCGAGCGCCTGCTGGAGCTTCTTGCGCGCCATCCCGCGACCCGGCTCTGCCCCGCGGGCGAGCTGTTCGGGACGGTCGCATGAGCGCCCCGCTCCTGCAGGTCGAGGATCTGGCGGTCGACTTCCTCGCCGATGAGGGGGTGATCGAGGCGGTCCGCGGCGTGTCCTTCACCGTGGAGCCCGGTCAGACGGTCGCTCTGGTGGGCGAAAGCGGCTCCGGCAAGACCGTGATCTCCCAGGCGATCCTCGGCATCCTGCCGCAGAACGCGCGGATCGGCCGCGGCGCGATGCGGTTCCGCGACCCGCGAGGGAACGGCGAGCCCATCGACCTCGCGAGCTTCCCCGACGATCACCCGGTACGGCGCTCGATCCGTGGCGGCCAGATCTCGATCATCTTCCAGGAGCCGATGAGCTCGCTCTCGCAGCTGCACACGATCGGCGATCAGATCAGCGAGGCGGTGCTCCTGCACACCACCAGCGATCGCGGCGAGAGCAAGCGGCGGACGGTCGAGATGCTGGCCCGGGTCGGTTTCCCCGATCCCGAGAACGCGTTCCGGTCCTATCCCTTCGAGCTGTCGGGCGGCCTGCGCCAGCGCGCGATGATCGCCATGGCGCTGGTCTGCGATCCCGCGCTGCTGATCGCCGACGAGCCGACGACCGCGCTCGACGTCACCATCCAGGCGCAGATCCTGCAGCTCATGAAGGAGCTCCAGAACGAGTTCCACATGGCGATCCTGTTCATCACCCATGACCTCGGCGTGGTCGCCAACATGGCCGACGAGGTGGTCGTCCTCTACCGGGGCCGGGTGATGGAGAGCGGCAGCTGCCGTGCCCTGCTGTCGCGCCCGCAGCACCCTTACCTGCGCGCCCTGCTGCATGCGGTGCCTCGGCTGCACATGGCGCCGGGCGAGCGCCTGACGCCGCTGCGCGAGGTTTCGGCGGCCGGGCGGGCGCTGCTCGGGGGTCGGGCCGCCGGGGTTCTGAAGGGCGCCGTCAAGACGCCTGGCGGCGGTCCGGCGAACCGCTCCGGGCCGTTGCTCGAGGTCGCCGGGCTGTGCAAGACCTTCCGCACCCGCAAGGGCGGCTGGCTGGGCAGCCGCTCGAAGACCGTGCTGGCGGTCGACGACGTCAGCTTCGCGATCGCGCGCAACGAGGCCTTCGGCCTGGTCGGCGAGAGCGGCTGCGGCAAGACCACGGTCTCGAAGATCCTGATGTGCGCGGTGCGGCCGGATTCCGGCAGCATCACCTATCACGGCGCCGACGGTCCGATCGATGTGCTGGCGTTGCGCGGCCACGATCTGGAACGCTTCCGGCGCCGCCTGCAGTACATCTTCCAGGATCCGTTCCACTCGCTGAACCCGCGCATGACGGTCTACGACATCGTGGCCGAGCCGCTGGTGATCCATCGGATCGGCAACGAGAAGGAGCGCCTCGAGCGCGCCAAGGCGCTGCTCGCCGCGGTCGGGCTGGACGTGCGCCATCTGCGCCGCTACCCACACAGCTTCTCCGGCGGCCAGCGGCAACGAATCGGGATCGCGCGCGCGCTGGCGCTGGGCCCCGAGATGCTGATCTGCGACGAGCCGGTCTCGGCGTTGGACGTCTCGGTGCAGGCGCAGATCCTCAACCTGCTGCGCGATCTGCAGGGCGAGCTCGGCCTGACCTACCTGTTCATCTCGCACAACCTCGCGGTGGTCAAATACGTCTGCCAGCGGATCGCCGTGATGTGCGCCGGGCGGATCGTCGAGATCGCGCCGACCGAGCAGCTGTTCGCCCGGCCGGTCCACCCCTATACCAAGGCGCTGCTCGCCGCGGTGCCGGAGCCCGATCTCGCGCAGCCCCTCGACTTCTCGGCTCTGATGGCCGGCAAGACCTCGGAGCCGACCGCCTGGCCAGCGCCGTTCACGTTGGGCAACGGCCCAACCCGGCTGGTCGACCTCGACAACCACCACTTTGTCCGGATGAGCCCCGAAGCCGATGCGCAAGCCATTCACGACGCTGCCTAGCCCGGTCCTCAGCGGGATCGCGCTGCTCGCCTCCGCTGTCCTCCTCGCGGCGCTGCCGGCCAGCGCCGGTCCGCCCGACGAGCCCTCGGTGGTCGAGTTCGACGAGGGTTCCGGCAAGTCGATCGGCAAGCCGGGCGGCGAGCTCCACACCCTGGTCGGCCGCGCCAAGGACACCCGTCTCATGGTGGTCTACGGCTACGCCCGGCTGGTCGGCTACGACCCGGCACTCGAGCTGGTGCCGGACATCGTCAAAGACGTCGAGGTCGAGGACGGGCGGAGCTTCACCCTCCATCTGCGCGCGGGCCACCGCTGGTCCGACGGCGAGCCGTTCACCAGCGAGGACTTCCGCTACTGGTGGGAGGACGTCGCCAACAACGAGGCGCTGAGCCCGACCGGGCCGCCGCCGGACCTGTTCGTCGAGGGCGAGCGGCCGCTGGTCGAGTTCCCCGATCCCCTGACCGTGCGCTACAGCTGGTCGAAGCCGAACCCGTTCTTCCTGCCGGCGCTCGCGCAGGCGACGCCGTTGTTCATCTACATGCCGGCGCACTTCCTCAAGCAGTTCCACGAGCGCTACGCCGATCCGCAGAAGCTGGCGGCGCTGGTCCAGGAGACCCAGGCGCGCGACTGGGCACAGCTCCACGGCCGCAACGACGACATGTACAAGTTCGAGATCCCGGAGCTGCCGACGCTCCAGCCCTGGCAGCTGACCACGCCGCCGCCGGCCGAGCGCTTCGTCTTCGAGCGCAACCCCTACTTCCACCGGGTCGACGCCAACGGTCAGCAGCTGCCCTACATCGACCGGGTGGTGCTCGACGTCGTCGACAACAAGCTGGTGCCGATCAAGACCGGCGCCGGCGAGACCGACCTCCAGTCGCGCGGCCTGTTCTTCAAGCACTACACCTTCCTCAAGGAGAGCGAGGAGCGCAGCGGCCTGGTGACGCGTCTCTGGACCACCGCGCGCGGCGCGCACCTCGCCCTCTACCCCAACCTCAACGCCAAGGACCCGGTGTGGCGCGAGCTGTTCCGCGACGCGCGCTTCCGGCGCGCGCTCTCGCTCGCGGTCGACCGCGAAGAGATCAACCAGATCCTGTACTTCGGCCTCGGCATCGGCGGCAACAACACCGTCCTGCCGCAGAGCCCGCTGTACCAGCCGGAATACCGCGAGAAGTGGGCGAGCTTCGACCTGGACCGGGCCAACGCGCTGCTCGACGAAATCGGCCTGACCGAGCGCGCGCCCGACGGCACGCGGCTGCTGCCCGACGGACGGCCGATGGAGTTGGTCGTCGAGACCGCCGGCGAGGAGACGGAGCAGACCGATGTCCTCGAGCTCGTCCAGGAGACCTGGAGCCAGATCGGCTTCAAGATCCACAGCAGGCCGTCCCAGCGCGAGGTCTTCCGCAACCGGGTCTTCTCCGGCGAGACCCTGATGTCGATCTGGTACGGTCTCGAGAACGGGATCCCGAGCGCCGAGATGAGCCCGGCCGAATTCGCGCCGACCACCCAGCAGCAGCTGCAGTGGCCGATGTGGGGCCAGTACTACGAGACTAAGGGCGCCGCGGGCGAGGCTCCGGATACGCCCGAGGCGGCTTTGCTGCAGCAGCTGTTCGAGGCTTGGCGTGCGGCGCGGACCAGCGAGGAGCGCCGGGAGATCTGGGAGCGCATCCTTTCGATCTACAGCGAGCAGGTCTATTCGATCGGCCTGATCGGCGGCATCCTGCAGCCCGTGGCCGTGCGCAAGTCGCTGCGCAACGTGCCCGAGGAAGCGGTCTACAACTGGGAGCCCGGCGCGCAGTTCGGGATCTACCGGCCGGACACCTTCTGGTTCGACGGCAAGGGCTGAGCTCTCCGGGGGCTGGCAGGCAATAGCCTCGTGCCTAGGCGGTCGCGCCGTCGCTCACCACCAAGTTGCCGCCGGCGATCAGATCGTCGACCGAGGTGCCGGCGCCGCCGCTGATCACGGCCAGCGCCTGGAACTGGTCCGCGCCGCCGTCGCTGTCGACCTGGAGGATGGCGTCGGCCCCGCCGCCAACCACCGCCACGAAGTCGTCGACGTCGCTGACGCCGTCCTCGAAGCCGGAGAGCGCCTCGGCGATGTCGATCACGTCCTCGGCGCCGAGATCGGCGATGGTGTCGATCCCCTGGCCGGCGGCCGTGTAGCGGAAGACGTCGGCGCCCGCGCCGCCGGTCAAGCTGTCGTTGCCGAACCCTCCGATCAGCAGATCGTCGCCGGCGCCGCCGTTGAGCGCATCCGCGCCGCAATTCCCCTCCAGAACGTCCGCGCCGCGACTGCCGCGCAGCTCATCGACGCCGGCGCCGCCGGTCAGGGCGTCGCGTCCCGCGCCGCCTTCGAGCTGATCCTCGCCGGCACGCCCGTCGAGGTCGTCGGCGCCGGCGCCGCCCTCGAGGCGGTTGTCGGCCGCGTTGCCGGCGATCGTGTCGGCGAACCCCGAGCCGCGCACCTCCTCGATGCCGGCGAGCACGTCGTTGCCGCCGTGGCCGTCGTCCGCGCTGCCGCTGCGCAGGTCGACCGCGACCCCGCCCGGCGAGCGCGAGTAGTCGAGCTGGTCCCTGCCGCCGCCGCCATCGACCACGTCGTCGCCGCCGAGCGGCCGGAACTGCTCGAACGCGGCCTCGCTGCCTGTGAAGCTGTCGGCCAGATCGGTGCCGGACACGCTCTCGACCCCGATCAGCATGTCGGTGTCGCCATGGCTGTCGGTCGCCACCCCGCTTGCCAGGTCTACCTCGACCGCGCCGGCGCCGCCGTCGAACTGGTACTCGATCCGATCGAAGCCGCTGTCGCCATCGATCCGATCGTCGCCGGCAAGGCCCTGGAACTCCTCGTAGCCGTCGTTGTCCGGATTGCCGCCGATCAGCACGTCATCGAAGGCGCTGCCGCCCAGGGTCTCGATGTTGCGGAGCGTGTCGACCGTACCGAAGCCGTCCTGGACCTCGCCAGTGGCGAGACTGGCGACGACCCCCGCCGGCGCGTCGCCGTAGAAGACGCCGTCGTAGCCGGTGGGACCGCCGTTGGCGGCGCTGCCACCGTCGATCACGTCGTTGCCGGCCAGCCCTTCGTAGGACTCGAACTCGACGTTGTCGATCGTCCCCAGGACCACGTCGTCGAAGCTCGAGCCCCGGATCTGCTCGATGCCGGCGAGCGTATCGGTGCCGCCGAACCCGTCCTGCGCAAGGCCGGTCTGAAGGTCGACCTCGATGCCCGCGGGCGCGTCCGAGTAGTCGGCCCGATCACCCGCCCCGATGCCGCCGTCGATGACGTCGTCACCACCGCCCGCCCGGAAGCGGTTGCGGATACCGACGGCGCCGATCAGGACATCGTCGAAGCCCGAGCCCCGCACCTCCTCGATGCTGATCAGCGTATCGTTGTCGCCGAAGCCGTCGGTCGCGCTGCCCTGCTCGAGATCGACCGTCACGCCGGCGGGATCGCTCCGATAGTCGACCCGATCCTGGCCATCCCGGCCGTCGATCAGGTCATCGCCGGCGTTGCCGCGGAACTGCTCGAAGGCGCGGCCGCCGCCCCGCAGGATGTCGTCGAAGTCACCGCCGGCGACGAAGTCGACCGTAGCCGCTGAAGCGGTCGCTCCCGCCCGAGCCGTCCTCGACGGTGCCGGCGGCGAGATCGACCGTAACGCCGTCCGGGGCATTATCGTAGCTCAGGCTGTTGGACGGGCCGCCGAAACTGATGACGTCGTCGCCCGCGCCCGGGCGCACGAAGTCGTTGCCGTCGCCGGTATCGATGACGTCGTCGCCCGCTCCCGCGTCGATCAAATCGTCGCCGGCGCCGGCCGCGATCCGGTCGGCGCCGCGGCCGCCGGTGATCGCATCGTTGCCGCGCCCGCCGCGGAGGTCGTCATCGCCACCCCGCCCGTCGATGAGGTCGTTGCCGCCGAGCCCGCGGATCTCGTCGTCGTCCCCGGTGCCGTCGAGGACATCGTCGTCCTGGGTGCCCCGAATGTCGGCCATCCCTCCGCCTCCCCGTCGCCGCCGCGTTGCACGGCCGGCTCAGCGCGGCTGACCGCCCCGTTTGCCTTTTCCCGGCGGTCCCCGCGAATGCTCAGATATCTATGGCGAAGCGCGAGATCAGCAAGCGTGCCGGCCACTGCCCGGCTCAGCTGGCGAGGGCGGCATCGACCAGAGGCGCGAGCGGCCGCTCCGGGCGCGCACCGAGCTGACCCAGCACCGCCGCCGCCGCGAGGCTGCCGAGCCGCCCGCAGGCGGCGAGCGGAAGACCGTGGGTGAGGCCATAGAGGAGACCTGCGGCATAGAGGTCGCCGGCCCCGGTGCTGTCGACCAGCCGCGCGACCGGTGCGGCCGCGATCCGTTCGGTGGTGCGTCCGGCGACCAGCACCGAGCCGTCGGCGCTGCAGGTCAACGCGGCGATGCGGACCTGACCACGTACCAGATCGACGGCCTGCTCGAGCTCGTTGGCGCCGTACAGCCCACAGATCTCGGCCTCGTTGGCGATCAGCACGTCGACGTGGCCGCTGATCAGATCCGCGAACTCGCTCCGCCAGCGCTCGACGCAGAACGGGTCGGACAGGGTCAGCGCGACCTGGCGGCCGTGCCGGTGGGCGATCTCCGCCGCCTTGAGACAGGCTGCCTTGGCCTCCGGGCGATCCCAGAGATAGCCTTCGAGGTAGACCGTATCGGCGGCGGCGACCTGCGCCTCGTCGACGTCGTCGGGCCCGAGCTCGACGCAGGCGCCGAGGTAGGTCGCCATGGTGCGCTGCGCGTCCGGCGTCACGAACACCAGGCAGCGCGCCGTCGGCGGACCTCGCTCGAGCGGGCGGGTCCGAAACTCGACGCCGGTCGCCCGGATGTCGTGCGCGAACACTTCGCCCAACTGATCGTTCTGGACCTTGCCGACGTAGGCCACCTCGGCGCCGAGCGCGGCGAGCGCGGCCATGGTGTTGGCGCAGGAGCCGCCGGACATCTCGATCGCCGGCCCCATCGAGCCGTAGAGCGCCCTCATGCGCTCGCGATCGATCAGGGTCATGGTGCCTTTGGCCAGCTCGAGGCGCTCGAGCAGCCGGTCGTCCGCCTCGGCGATCACGTCGACGATCGCGTTGCCGAAACCGATCACGTCGAGCCGTGCAGCCGGCCTGGTTGCCGTCATCCGATCACCACTCCTCGCATCTCGCGGCCGACTATAGGGCGGCGGAATACGCGGGCAAATCGCTCGTTTGCCTAGGCGTACGCAGCCCGCGATCGTGCATTCGGCCGCGTAGCCGATTAAGATGAGCCTAGCGATCCGAAATCTGCGCGCAGCGGTCGCATAGGTGGTCCCGTGCTCCACGCGTTGCTCCTCGGCTTCCGGCAGCTCGCCGATCCCAGTGCCCAGCGGCTCGTGCTGCGCTGCGTGCTGCTGGCGCTCCTGACCTTCGTGCTGCTGCTGATCGCGGTGGCGACGCTGCTCGCCGCCCTCGACCCGACCGGGCTGGTGTGGGTCGACACCGGGCTCGCGATCGCCGGCTCCGCCGCCGTGCTGGTGCTGGCCTGGCTGCTGTTCCCGGTGACCATCGCGATCGCGCTCGGCTTCTTCGCCGACGACGTCGCCGAGGCCGTCGAGCGGCGCCACTATCCCGACCTGCCGCCGCCGTCGGGCATGGGGGTGAGCGCCAGCGTCTGGGCGGCGCTCCGGTTCGGCGCGGTTGCGCTGCTGCTCAATCTGCTGGTGCTGCCCTTGTACCTGCTGCCCGGCGCCAACCTGCTGATCTACCTGGCGTTGAACGGCTACCTGCTCGGGCGCGAGTACTTCGAGACGGTCGCCGCGCGCCGGCTGCCCGGGGCGACGGTGACCGCGCTGCGCCGCAGGCTGCGGGCGCGCCTGTGGCCGGCCGGCGTGGTCATCGCGGCGCTGCTCGCGGTACCGGTGTTTAATTTGGTTGCGCCGGTCGTCGCAATCGCGTTCATGGTTCATCTCTTCGAAGGGTTGCGCCGCGAGCACGGCATCGCGCCAGGCCGCGGCGCGGTGTCGCCGCCCGGCCGTGTCGCGGCGCGCAGTCTGGGCAACGGAAACGTTTGACTTCGCGCGGTCCTGTCGTTAATCGTGCCTGACGCAGATTTTGGTCTCTGTTCGGGGATACTTAGGGTTCCTCGTTAACAGATCACTCAAGAAACCTGCAAGCTGGGGGTTGCGCAGCCATGTTCCGCAAGAAAGACACCGATAGCGAGCTTCCGGCGGGTGGTGAAGGAGCATTTCGCCGGCCCGCTGTCGACAGCGCGGCAAAGACCACCGCGCAACCCGAGCTCCCGCGCCGCAAGGTCGACCTGCCGACCGGTCCGGGCGGCCCCGGCCCGGCCCCGCAGACCAGCGTCGGTGGCACGGAAGCGGTCAGCGCGCCGCCGCAGCAGCAAATCGAGCCGGACCGCTACGGCGGCAAGCGGCTGATCGTCGGCGAGGGCATCCGGCTGTCGGGCGAGATCAGCTCCTGCGACCGCCTGGTGGTCGAGGGCGAGGTCGAGGTCACGCTCAACGACACCCTGGCTCTCGAGATCGCCAGCTCGGGCCGGTTCACCGGCGGCTGCGAGGTCGAGGAGGCCGACATCAGCGGCGTCTACGAGGGCGACCTCACGGTCCGCAAGCGGCTGTTCGTGCGCGGCAGCGGCAAGTTGACCGGGACCGTCCGCTACGGCGAGCTCGAGCTCGAGCGGGGCGGGCAGATTGCCGGCAACATCAGCGTCCTCAACGAAGGCGGTGGCAGCGTCGGCGCGGCGCGCGCCGGCGAGCACGGCTACGGGCAGAGCCGCTCGGCGCTGTTCGGCGAGCCGGCAGGCTTGAGCGACGAGCCCGAAGAGTAGGGCCGCATCGAGGCCGGGCCAGCCATCGTCGCCGCGTCGGTCCCGGCGTACAGGGTTGGCGAATCGCGACGCCGGACGGCGTAGCCGGCCGGTCGCGCCGCTCCCCGGGGCGGGCAGAAACCGTTCTGACGACCGAGGCGCGCCGGCGCTGCTCCGGTGCGCTGCCAGCCCGCGTCGGGATAGGTCATTGCCTTGGACCTGGTGAGCCGGATCTTGCGCTCCATCATAGGTAGCCGGTTGCCGGAGCCGCCGACCCGGCGTCGCGCGCTCGGCGCGCCGGCGCCGCCATGAGCGCGAGCGATGCCCTGGTCACGGCGTCCGCGACCGAGATCCTGATCCAGCTGCTGGGCGCCGTGGCGCTCCTGCTGTGGGGCACCCGCATGGTCCGGACCGGGATCCTGCGGGTGTTCGGCGCGGATCTGCGCCACCTGCTGCGCGTCTCCCTGCGCAACCGCTTCGCCGCGTTCCTCGCCGGCATCGGCGTCACCTGCGTCCTGCAGAGCAGCACCGCGACCACGCTGTTGATGGCCGCCTTCGCCGGGCGCGGCGTGGTCGAGACCGCGCCGGCGCTGGCCGTCATGCTCGGCGCCGACTTCGGCAGCACGCTCGTGGCCCAGGTGCTGTCGTTCAACCTGCACTGGCTCGCGCCGGTGCTGATCCTGGCCGGCGTGATCACCCACAACAGCGCCGAGCGCTCGAGCTACCACGGCCTCGGCCGGGTCGCGATCGGGCTCGGGCTGATGCTGCTCGCCTTGCGGCTGATCCTGCTCGCCTCGGCGCCGATGCGCGAAGCCGCGATCCTCCAGGAGCTGTTCGGCGCGCTCGCTCCCGAGGCGCTGATCCTGATCCTGATCGCCGGGCTGCTGACCTGGCTCGCCCACTCGAGCCTGGCGATCGTCCTCTTGATCATGTCGCTCGCGAGCGTCGGCGTGCTGCCGCTCACCAGCGCCTGCGCTCTGGTGCTCGGCGCCAATCTCGGCGCCGCCATGCCAGCGATCACCGCGACCTTCGCCGACAAGCCTGCGGCGCGCCGGGTCGCGCTCGGCAATCTGATCTTCCGCCTCACCGGCTGCATCGTCGCCCTGCCGTTCGTTGCCATGATCGTGCCCTGGCTGCAGCAGCTGGAGCCGGCGCCGGGACGCGTGGTGGTCAACTTCCACACCGCTTTCAATCTCGCGCTCGGTCTCGCGTTCATCCTGCTCACCGACGTGGTGGCCAGGCTGTGCGCACGCCTCCTGCCGGATCTGCCGGTCGAAGCCGATCCCGAGCGGCCGCGCCATCTCGATCGCACCACGCTCGAAAGCCCGAGCCTGGCGCTCGCCTGCGCCGCGCGCGAGGCGCTGCGCATGGGCGACCTGATCGAGACCATGCTGCGCGACTCCTTCGACGTGTTCCGCTCCAACGACCGGCAGAAGCTCATCGCGCTGCAGCGCATGGAGCACTCGGTCGACAAGCTGCACGAGGCGATCAAGCTGTTCGTCACCGACGTCAGCCGCGAGCCCCTCAATCCCGGCGAGAGCCGTCGCTCGGCCGAGATCCTGGCGTTCACCACCAACCTCGAGCACATCGGCGACATCATCGACAAGAGCCTGCTCGAGCTGGCCGAGAAGAAGACGCGCCTGCAGCTGCGCTTCTCGAGCGAGGGCTGGACCGAGATCGAGGCGCTGCACGCCCACGTTCTCGACAATCTGCGCATGGCGCTCGGCGTGTTCGTCTCGGGCGACGTCGCGATCGCCCGCAAGCTGATCGACGAGAAGGTCGCGGTCCGCGACGCCGAGCGCCAGGCGGCCGAGAACCATCTGGCGCGGCTGCGCGCCGGGCGCCCGGAGAGCATCGACTCGAGCGCGCTGCACCTCGACATCCTGCGCGACCTCAAGCGCATCCATTCGCATATCTGCGCGGTCGCCTACCCGTTGCTGGACGAGGCCGGCCAGCTCTACCGCTCGCGCCTCAAGCGGGTCGAGCGCCGCGCGATGCAGGACGAGGAGACCTCGGAGCGCCGGGCGTCCGCCGCTCCGCCGGACGAGCCGGCCCCACCGCCGTCGGCCGGGCTGGAGCGGGCTCAGGACAGCGAGGCGGAGGAGAGCGGGCTCGCTACGCCGCCGCGCGAGCGCACCGCCGCTCGCTGATCAGGGCGGGTCGAGCTCGGCCAGGACCCGCTCGGCGACCGCGGTCGCCTGCGCGCCGAAGGTCACGAAGCGGACCTCCTCGATCTCCGGCAGCGTCGCCAGGCAATCCTTGACCGTGCTCATGGCGAGACGGGTCGCCGCCTCGAGCGGGTAGCCATAGACGCCCGTGCTGATCCCGGGGAAGGCGATGGTCCTGGCGCCGTTGGCGGCGGCGAGCTCGAGCGACTTCCGATAGCACGAGGCGAGGAGCGCCGGCTCGCCCTGGGAACCGCCCTGCCAGACCGGCCCGACCGTGTGGATCACGTGGCGCGCGGGCAGCTGATAGCCCTTGGTGATCCGCGCCTCGCCCGTCGGACAGCCGCCGATCTGGATGCACTCCTCGAGCAGCTGCGGCCCCGCCGCGCGGTGGATCGCGCCGTCGACGCCGCCGCCGCCGCGCAGGCGCTCGTTGGCGGCATTGACGATGGCATCGACCTTCTGCCCGGTGATGTCGCCCTGGACCACGACCATGCGCGCGGTCATGCGAGCCTCCCCATCCTCAGTGAGCGTCGTCCACGGTCAGCACGATCTTGCCGGTGCTCCGGCGGGAAGCAGCAGCTCGAGCGCGCCGCGCGCCTCCGCGAGCGGGCGCAGCTCGAAGACGTGCGGCCGGATGCGGCCGTCGGCGTGCCATTGCAGCAGGGTCTCGAACGCCGCGTGCACCCGCGCCGGATCGTGCCGGCGGTAGCTGCCCCAGTAGAAGCCGATCGCGGCGGCGTTCTTGACCAGCAGCAGATTGGCCGGGATCTGCGGGATGGCGCCGCTCGCGAACCCGACCACCAGGATCCGCCCTTGCCAGGCAATGCTGCGCAGCGAGGCCGTGAACAGCTCGCCGCCCACCGGATCGAACACCACGTCGGCGCCGCGCCCGTCGGTCAGCTCCCTGACGCGCGCGCGCACGTCCTCGCTCGCCGTGTCGATCACCTCGTCCGCGCCGTGCGCCTTCGCCACGCTCAGGCGCTCCGGACCGCGTGCCGTGGCGATCACCCGGGCGCCGAGCGCGCGGCCGCACTCGACGGTGGCGAGGCCGACCCCGCCCGCGGCGCCGTGCACCAGCAGGGTCTCGCCCGCCTGCAGCCGCCCGGCCCAGCACAGCGCGCCATACGCCGTGCCGTAGGCGATCGCGAAGCCAGCGGCGGCCGGATAGTCGATCAAGTCCGGCAGGCGGACGACGTTGCCCGCGCGGGTGACCACCGCCTCGGCGAAGCCGCCATGGTCAGGCGTCGCCATGACCCGCTCGCCCGGGGCGAAGCCGGCGACCCCCTCGCCGCAGCGCTCGATCTGGCCGGCGACCTCGAGGCCCGGCACGAACGGCAGCGCCGGCTTGTCCTGATACTGGCCCTTGATCATCAGGCTGTCGGCGAAGTTCAGCCCGGCGGCGCGCACCCGGATCCGGACCTCGCCCGGTCCCGGTTCCGGCAGCGGTACGTCCTCGAGCGCCAGGCCGTCCAGCCCCGAGAGCTCCCGGCAGACGATTGCGCGCATGCCTTGTCCTCCGGACCCGATTTTAGCCGGGCCGCGGCCTGCCTGTGAAGGGTGCCAAGCCGCTGGTCCGCTCGGCGGCGACGCGCTAGGTAGTCGCCATGCGTGGCTACTTCGCGATCGGCGCCGAAGGCATCAGCAAGCCGATGAACCTCGGCAACCTGATCCGCTCGGCGCATGCCTTCGGCGCGAGCTTCGTGTTCCTGGTGGACGCCCACTACACGGTCGGCAGCGCGCTCTCCGACACCTCGCAGGCCGAGAGCCAGCTGCCGCTGTATCGCTTCGCCTCGGTCGAGGAGCTGGTGCTGCCGGGCAGGTGTCGCCTGATCGGGGTCGAGCTGCTCGACGAGGCGGTCGAGCTGCCGAGCTTCCGCCATCCGCGGAACGCGGCCTACGTCTTCGGGCCGGAGCGCAGCTCGCTCAGCCCGGCGATGGTGGCGCGCTGCGACCACGTCGTGAAGATCCCGACCCGCTTCTGCATCAACCTCGCCGCCGCCGGCGCGATCGTGATGTACGACCGGATGCTCTGCCATGGCCGCTTCGCGCCGCGCCCGGTGCGCTCCGGCGCGCCGACCGAGCCGCTCCGGCCGCATGTCCACGGCAAGATGATCACGAGGCGGCGTCGCGAGGTACCCTCCTGATCAGTCCTGCGCGAGGCGTCCTGCCATGAGCCAGGGCTCGTCGTCGTCGTTCGGGTCGACCGGCGGGAACAGGGCGAGGACGATCTGACCGAGCAGCCGGTCGAACTTGGGATCGTTCGGATCCTCGACCCCGTCGATCTTGCCCTGGACCGCCGTGAGCTCGCCGCCGTGCAGGCAGAACGCGGCCGCGACGTGCAGGGTAGCGCTCGGGCGACGGGCTCGGCGGGTCTCGCCGGCGGCGCCGGAGGCGCGCGCGGCACAGCTGGAAGACCGGGATCCGCGGCTGGTCGAAGATCAGGACCATGCGATGGCGGGGGCTCGCGTTCTCGCCCGGCGTGGTGGTGAAGTGGGTCGGCTGAAGGAACGGCTGGTGACGATTGAGGATCGCGATCGTCGCCGCTGCGAACTCCGCGTCGCCGACCCCGAACGGGTCGCCGCTCAGCACCGTCCTGAGGTCCTTGCGGCCGGCGCCGACGCCGAACTCGGTCGGGCTGTAGCCGCTGTTGATGAAGTGGTTGTAGAGGACCGGCTGGCCAGCGCAGCCGGCGATCAGCAGAGCGCCGACCAGCACCGCCACCATCGAGGCGCGAACCCGCCGCATCCTGCGCTCCCTGTCGTTGATCGTCCTTGCCTTCAATCTGCCCGCGGCGGCGCGAGCGCCAAGGGAGCCGGGCGAAAGGCCGCAGGCGAGGCCAGCGGCGACCGGCTTCCATCGCCGGGCTCACGTCCCCATATCGAGCGGCAGCCGAGCGGAGCGTCGCATGAACATCAATGCCGATCTCAGCCAGCGGGCGGTGGTACGCAGCGAGGAGCTGCCCTGGGTGGAGTCGCCGCTGCCGGGCGTCGACCGGCGCATGCTGGAGCGCGACGGCGGCGAGGTCGCGCGCGCGACCAGCATCGTCCGCTACGCGCCGGACAGCGCCTTCTCGGCGCACACCCATGGCGGCGGCGAGGAGTTCCTCGTTCTCGAGGGCGTGTTCTCCGACGAGAGCGGCGATTTCGGCCCCGGCATGTATGTGCGCAACCCGCCGGGGTCCAGGCATGCCCCGCGCAGCGGGCCCGGCTGCACGATCTTCGTCAAGCTGCGCCAGATGGATCCGAACGACCAGGAGTTCGTGCGCGTCGACACGCACGAGCGCGCCCTGGCAGCGGGGCTCGGTTCCTGGCGCCAGCGTGATGCCCCTGCATGAGCGCGGCAGCGAGCGGGTGCGGCTGGTTAAGCTCGCGCCCGGCACCCGGCTCGACCCGCACCAGCATGAGGGCGGCGAGGAGATCCTGGTTCTCGACGGGGCCTTCGAGGACGAGCTCGGGCTCTACCCCAAGGGCACCTGGCTGCGCAATCCGGATCGGCAGCGCGCATCGCGTGGTCTCTGCGGAGGGCTGCACGCTCTACGTCAAGACCGGCCACCTCGGCGCAGGGGCGTAGGCGCGTCGTCGCGGTTGTCCGCGTCCGGGGCACCGCCGGGCCATTTCCGTCTTGTTAACCCCCGGACGCTAAGCGAGGACCTTCCGGCCGATCGTATCCCGATGTAAGGATCCGTCCGAGCGGGCTCCACGCGAATTCTGGAACCAGGAAGCATGACCGTCGCTGCCGCCGTGACGACCTTCAATCGCCTGGAGTCGCTCAAGCGCTGCATCGCGGCGATCCGCGCCCAGGACCGCCCGGTCGACGAGATCATCGTGGTCAACGATCTTAGCACCGATGGCACCCGGGAGTGGCTCGACGGCCAGGCCGATCTGATCGCGATCCATCAGCCCGCCAACTACGGCTGCGCCTGCAGCTTCCACACCGTGCTCAAGGCGGCCTACGACCGCGGCCACGACTTCGCCTGGGCGATGGACGACGACGTCTTCCCCGAGCCCAACTCGCTCGGCATCCTGCTCGACACGGCGGCCGAGCTGGAACGGCAGGGGGTCAAGGTCGGCGGCCTCACCGCCTACCAGGCGCACTGGGACCAGGGCGGCACGACCTGGCTGCCGTTCCGGCTGCCGAGCACGGTCGCGCGCGCGCTGCGCTACCGCTATCTCAGCCCCGAGGTCGGCATCGAGCGCGGCAAGGGCGAGCCCAAGGAGATCGACCTCTACGCCTTCATCAGCACGCTGTTCACGCGCAACGCGATGGCCGAGGTCGGCTTTCCCAATCAGGACTTCTTCTACTATGGCGAGGACACCGACTACGCCTTCCGCCTCGCCGAGCACGGCTTCAAGAGCTTCATCGTGCCGCGCTGCGTGGTCGAGCATGCCGGCGGCGGCTTCATGTCGCCGGCGCTCCTGCCGCTCTCGGCCAACTGGCGCTACTACTACATGTACCGCAACCAGCTGGCGCTGGTGCGCCTCTACGGCGGCCGCCTCGGGTCGATCAAGCGCGTGGCGTGTCAGGCGCGCATCCTGATGGGCCTCGGCAAGCGCCTCATGATGGAATCGCGTCGCGGCAATTTCGGCGCCTGCCGGCTCGCGGTGCGCGGCGCCACCGACGCGTTCCTCGGCCGCATGGGCAAGCGGGTCGCCCCCGGCGCCACCGGCTGAGACCTCCATCGCGGAGGTGAGCTGGACTCGATCGAGCCCGCTCAGCGGAGCTTGCGGAACCATCCCCCATGCCGATCAGGCGGTCAGGCACCGCGTCTGCAGCAACTGAACGGCAGGGCGGCATGTGGCCGCGGATGCAGGCGAGAACGCGAGGAAGACGGGTGACCTTTCGTTTCAGCGCTCGAGGCGGGTCAGGAGATCGCTCACGACGTCCAGGCGCTGGTCGGGGGTCGCGGTGGGCGCGCTGCAGACCAGTCGGTCCTCGCGCCACGCCAAGTCCGAAGCGCGCGCCTCAAGGCGCGAAAGGCCCCTGAAGCGATACGTCTCAGGAGTCCGAGCCCGAGCCCGTGATCAGGCGGGCCCCGCGACCATAGGTCAGCCAGGACCAGACCCAGTTGACGAACACCGCAAGGCGATTGCGGAACCCGATCAGCAGATAGATGTGGACCAGTCCCCAGAGCAGCCAGGCCGTGTACCCGGTGAGCTGGACTCCTCCGAAGTCCGCCACCGCCGCAGAGCGGCCGATGGTCGCCATGGTGCCGCGGTTGCGGTAGACGAACGGGCCCGGGTCGGCGCGCTGCTCGACGCGGGCGGCGATCAGCTCGGCAACGTAGCGCCCCTGCTGCTCTGCCACGGCCGCGAGGCCCGGCAGAGGCTTGCCGTCCGGCCCGGGGACGAACGCGGCATCGCCGAGCACGAAGACCTCGGGGCATGCGGGCACCGACAGGTCAGGCTCGACTTCGACCGCACCGTTGCGCGCCGTCGCGACCCCGAGCCATTGGCCGACCGGGGTGGCGCGCACCCCTGCGGACCAGACCACCATCCCCGCCGGGATGCGCTCGCCGCGGGCGGTGACGCCCTCGGCGTCGATCGCCTCGATCATCGTATCGAGCCGGACGTCGACCCCCATCCGCCGCAGGATCGCCGTGGCATAGGCGCTGAGCTTCTCCGGAAAGCCCGGCAGCAGGCGTGGTCCTGCCTCGACCAGCAGGATGCGGGCGGCCTTCGGGTCGATGTGCCGGAAGTCGCGCGCGAGGGTCGCCTTGGCGAGCTCTGCGATGGCACCCGCCATCTCGACCCCGGTCGGGCCGCCGCCGACCAGGACGAAGGTCAGCAGCCGTTCCCGCCGGGTCGGATCGCGCGCCGTCTCGGCGCGCTCGAACGCGAGCAGCAGGCGCCGCCGGATCGTGATCGCGTCCTCGAGCGACTTAAGGCCCGGCGCATGGCGAGGCCAGTCCTCGTGGCCGAAGTAGGCGTAGGCCGAGCCGGTCGCGACGATCAGGTAGTCGTAGCTCTGGTCGGCATTGTCCTTGGTGATCACGCGACGAGCTTCCGGATCGATGTCGATCACCTCGTCCAGGAGCACCTCGGTGTTGCGGTACGGTCGCAGGGTCGCCCGGATCGGCGCCGCGATGTCGGCCGGCGAGAGGGCGGCGGTCGCGACCTGATAGAGGAGCGGCTGGAACAGATGGTGGTTGCGCCGGTCGATCAC
Source organism: uncultured Alphaproteobacteria bacterium (assembly GCA_963753275.1). Lineage (GTDB taxonomy): Bacteria > Pseudomonadota > Alphaproteobacteria > Geminicoccales > Geminicoccaceae > DATAOG01. Next base: position 169,235 of record CAVWCE010000023.1, read on the forward strand.
GGTCACGTCGACCGGTGCCTTCCCGAGCCGCTGGGCCGCCGCCAGCCCGCCGAACCCGGCGCCGACGATCACCACGTGCGGCGGCCGCCCGGGCGCGATCCGCGCCTTATGCACGCCCGAACCTCGTGCGCCGGGCGAGGGGAGGGCGCGCGGGTCGGCGGGTTCCGGCGTCGAAAGCTCCTCCAGCTGCGCCGTTCCCGCCCGGCAGACCTCACATCTCGTGAGTCCATGGAGAAACGGCAGGTCCCGTCCGATGTCGGCCTGCACGGCGCTGCCAACGAGCGCCCGTGCGTTCGGTTCCACTCGGCCGGCGATGCGGCGGTCGCCGCTCAGGTCGGGGCGCCGCCGGGCGCGTTGTACGGAACTGGTTCTGCGGATTGCACGTTGTACGCTGCGTGATCGCGGCGGGAGCCGTTGGCCTCCCGCCCTGCGCCGGGGTCGGTCTTGAAGCTGGTGATCTTTGGCCTGACGGTCAGCTCCTCCTGGGGCAACGGGCACGCGACCCTGTGGCGTGGGCTGTGCGCGGCGCTCGCGCGGCGCGGCCACGAGGTGGTCTTCTTCGAGCGTGACGTGCCCTACTACGCGCTCAATCGCGACCTCGCCGAGCTGCCGCAGGGCGAGCTTTGTCTCTACCCCTCCTGGGAGGAGGTGTCCGGCCTCGCCCGTGGCCACCTCGCGGATGCCGATGCCGCGATCGTGACGTCCTACTGCCCAGATGCCCTCGCGGCGGCGGAGATGGTGCTCGATGCGCCCGTGCCGGTCCGCGTGTTCTACGACCTCGATACGCCGGTGACCCTGGCGCGGCTCCAGGCCGGCCAGGCGGTGGAATACGTTCCGCCGCAAGGCCTGGGCGAGTTCGACCTGGTCCTGAGCTATACCGGCGGGGAGGCCCTCGGCGAGCTGCGGCGGCGGCTCGGCGCCCGCCGCGTCCTGCCGCTCTACGGCAGCGTCGACCCCGACGCCTACCGGCCCGACGCGCCGCTGCCGCACTATCGTGCCGATCTGTCCTACATGGGCACCTACGCCGCCGACCGGCAGGCCAAGCTGGAGCAGCTCCTGGTCGAGCCGGCGCGCCGCCTGCCGCAGAAGCGCTTCCTGATCGGCGGCGCCCAATATCCCGAGAGCTTCCCTTGGTCCGGCAACATCTACTTCGTGCGCCACCTGCCGCCGGCGGAGCACCGCGCCTTCTACAGCTCGTCCCGGCTGACGCTCAACGTCACCCGCGCGGCGATGGCGCGCATGGGCTATTGCCCCTCCGGCCGGCTGTTCGAGGCCGCGGCCTGCGGGGCGCCGATCCTGAGCGACGCCTGGGAGGGGCTGGACGCGTTCTTTCGGCCCGGCGCGGAGATCCTGCTGGCGCACGGCACCGAGGACGCCATGGCGGCGCTGGAGACGCCCGATGCGGAGCTCGCCCGGATCGGGCGGCAGGCGAGGGAGCGGACGCTCGCGGAGCACACGGCGGACAACCGCGCCGCGGAGCTGGAGGTGCTCGTCGGGGACGCGCACGGCGCGCGCGCCGGCGCCCGGCCGACGGCCGCCCTCTTCCGGGCCGAGGCGCTGTGATGTGGGGTATCGTCCCGGCCGCCGGCAATGGCACGCGGATCCAGCCGCTCGCCTTCTCCAAGGAGCTCCTGCCGGTGGGCAGCCGCCTGGAAGGCGGCAGCGAGCGGCCGCGCGCTGTCAGCGAGTACCTGGTCGAGCGCATGCTGCGGGCGGGCGCCGACCGGATCTGCTTCGTCATCTCGCCGACCAAGTCCGATATCCTGCGCTACTACGGCAGCCAGGTCGGCGACGCGCACGTCGTCTATGTCGTGCAGCCCGAGGCGCGTGGCCTGTGCGACGCCGTGTTCCGCGCGGTGCCGCTGATCGCGCCGGCCGAGACCGTGGTCATCGGGCTGCCCGATACGATCTGGTTCCCCGAGGACGGTCTCACGGCCCTGCCCGAGAACTGCCTCTCGATGCTGCTGTTCCCGGTCGACCGACCGGAGCTGTTCGACGCCGTGGTGACCGCGCCGGACGGTCGAGTGCTCGCGGTCGAGGTCAAGCAGGCCGCGCCACGCTCGCGCTGGATCTGGGGCGCCTTCAAGATGCCGGGCGCGGTGCTCGCGGACCTGTTCCTGCTGTGGTGCGAGCGCGGGCAGCGCGACGAGTACCTGGGCACGCTGCTCAACGCCTACATCGAGCGGGGCGGCGAGGTGCTGGGCGTGCGCGCCGGTCACGGCTACGTCGACGTCGGCACCTTGGACGGCTACCGGCAGGCGCTCCGGCTGCTCGGCGCGGCGCATCGCGCGGATCCGTACGCGGATGCATGGGCGGCCGAGGCGCGCGCACCCGGCGCGCGCCGCTGAGCGATGCAGCGGGCCGCCTGCGCACTCAGCCCCGAGGCCATCGCGCGGCGCGTGCGCGAGCTCGGCCCGTGGTTTCACAACCTGGACCTGGGCGGCATCCAGACCGCTCCGGATCACTTCCTGGGCGACTATCCGGCGGTCAAGTGGCGGCGCTTCGCCGACGCGCTGCCGCAGGATCTGCGCGGCCGGACGGTGCTCGACATCGGCTGCAACGCCGGGTTCTACGCGATCGAGATGAAGCGGCGCGGGGCGGACCGGGTGGTCGGCGTCGACCATGACCCGGACTACCTGGCGCAGGCCCGCTTCGCGGCCGAGGTCTGCGGCGCCGAGATCGAGTTCCGCGAGCTCTCGACCTACGACGTGGCGGCGCTCGGCGAGCGCTTCGACGTCGTCCTGTTCCTGGGCGTCCTCTACCACCTCAGGCACCCGCTGCTGGCCCTCGACCTGATCCACGAGCACGTCGCGCGCGAACTCCTCGTGTTCCAGACCATGCAGCGCGGCAGCGCCGCGGTCGAGCCGCTCGAGGCGGACTACCCGATCACCGAGGTCGAGGTCTTCGAACGGCCGGGCTTTCCCCGCCTGCACTTCATCGAGCGGTGCTACTCGGGCGATCCGACCAACTGGTGGCTGCCCAACCGGGCATGCTCGGAGGCGCTCCTCCGCAACGCCGGGTTCGAGATCCTGGATCACCCCGAGGAGGAGGTGTTCGTCTGCCGCTGGCGGCCGATCTCCGGCGCGCCGCAGGCGGTGTACCCCAGAGCGCGAGAGGAGCCATGATCGAAGCGGTGATGATTTGGAACGAGCCCAACAACAAGTCGCACTGGGACTTCGAGATCGACCCGGAGTGGACCAGCTTCGCCGAGATGGCGCGGCTTGGCCGGCCAGGCGGTGGCGGCCGAGAATTCGAGCCTGGTGCGCGTGCTCGGCGGGATCTCGCCGATCGACCCGCTGTTCATCCAGAACATGCAGGGCAAGGGTGTCCTGGACCAGATGGACGCGGTCGCGGTGCACGGCTTCCCGCTCGACTGGAACCATTGGATGATCGACGAGTGGCCGGACGAAGCTGAAGGAGATCGAGGCGGTGACCGATCTGCCGGTCTGGGTGTCGGAGGTCGGCGCCTCCACCTTCGGGGCCGAGGAGGTGCAGGAGTTCGGCCTGCGGCGCACCGCCCAGCTGTTGATCGGGCCGGGCGCCGCGGGTGCACTGGTACAGCCTCTACGACCTGCCTCGGGCCTGGCCGGCGACCACCCGGCACCGCGAGGCGGAGGGCTCGTCCTACTACCGCCACTTCTACATGGGCCTGCTGCGCGAGGACGGCTCGCCGAAGCGTGCGCTCGAGCACTTCGCCGACCTCACGCCCGAGCTCGGCATCTGCCAGTGGTTCCATTTCGAGGACCACCGGCTTGAAGACGCCGTGCGCTGGCTGCGTCGGCTCGGCGTCAAGCACCTGCGCACCGGGCTCAGCTGGGCCGATGTCTACCGTCCGAACGCCTTCGCCTGGTTCGATCGCCAGATGCGCGCGCTCGAGGAGTTCGATATCACGCTCACCTACTGCTTCACCCCGGAGGAGCGGGGCATAGCGCCCCACTACACGAGCCCGCCGCTGATCCCGGAGGAGTTCGCCGATTTCTGCGCCGCGCCTGACCCGCCGCTACGCCGGCGACGGCGCAGCACCTCGCCAGCGGGTCTCGACCACCCGGGTCGCCTGACCGGGGCCATGGCCGGACCCTGCCCGGCAGGCCGTCTGCTGCGCTGGCTGGAGCAGCCGGGCGCCGAGCTGCCGCCCTCGGTCCTGATCGTGGCCGCTCATCCCGATGACGAGGTGATCGGCGCCAGCGCGCTGCTGATGCGCGTACCGGAGCTGCGGCTGCTACACGTGACCGACGGCGCGCCCCGCGATCTGCGCGATGCCCAGGCCGCGGGCTTCGCCGGCTGGCAGGACTACGCGCAGGCGCGGGACACCGAGCTGGCGGCAGCGCTCGCGCTCGCCGGCATCGCGGCCGACCGGGCGCAGGTCCTGGATACTCCCGACCAGGGCGCCTCGTTCCGGCTCGCCGGGCTGGCGGAGACCCTGGCGACGCGCTGCGCGGCGCTGCGCCCCGAGGTCGTGGTCACGCATCCCTATGAGGGCGGTCACCCCGACCACGACGCCTGCGCGTTCGCGGTCCATGCCGCCTGCGCGCTGCTTGCCAGGCGGGGATCGCCAGTGCCCGCGATCGTCGAGATGACCTCGTATCACGCCGGCGCCGGCGGGCTCGTGACCTCGACGTTCCTGGAGCGGCCCGGGCTCGAGGTCGCGACACTCACGCTCGACCCGGCGGAGCGGAACACCAAGCAGCGCATGGTCGCCTGCTTCACCACCCAGCAGCAGGTGCTCGCGGCCTTTCCGATCGAGGTCGAGCGCTTTCGCCCGGCGCCCGCCTACGACTTCACCCGTCCGCCGCACGCGGGCCGGCTGTTCTACGAGAACTTCGAGTGGGGCGTGGATGGCGCCCGCTGGCGCAGCCTCGCGCATGAGGCGCTCGCGGCACTCGGCCTGGCCGAGCGGGCATGAAGCTCAGCGTCCTCAACGTCGCGTACCCCTTCGCGCCGGTCGGGCCGGATGCGGTCGGCGGCGCCGAGCAAATCCTGACCAGCCTCGACCGCGCGCTGGTCGAGAGCGGTCAGCGCTCGATCGTGGTCGCCTGCGAGGGATCGGAGGTGGCCGGAACGCTTCTTCCCACCTCGCGCATCCGAGGCGAGATCACCGAGGATGCGCGCCGACGTGCCCACCAGCGTCATCGGGCCGCGATCGAGCAGGCACTGCGGCGCTGGCGCGTCGACCTCGTCCATATGCACGGCCTCGACTTTCACGCCTACCTGCCGCCCGCCGGCCTGCCGGTGCTCGCGACCCTGCACCTGCCGCCCGACTGGTACCCGCCGGAGGTGTTCGAGCCCGGGCGGCCGGAGACCCGGCTGCACTGCGTCTCCGCCTCCCAGCGCGCCCGCTGCCCGCCTGGGGCGCGGCTGCTGCCCGATGTCCCGAACGGCGTCGCCGTCGACGCGCTCGCGGCGCGCCACGCCAAGCGCCGCTTCGCGCTCGCCCTCGGCCGCATCTGCCCCGAGAAAGGCTTCCACATCGCGCTGGACGCCGCCAGGCGCGCGGGCATGGCGCTCCTGCTCGCTGGCGAGGTGTTCGGCTACCGGGCGCACGCGGCGTACTTCGCGCGCGAGATCGCGCCGCGTCTCGATACGCGCCGGCGCTTCCTCGGGCCGATCGGCTTCGCCCGCAAGCGGCGCCTGCTCACCGCGGCGCGCTGCCTGCTCGTGCCCAGCCTCGCGCCCGAGACCAGCTCGCTGGTCGCGATGGAAGCGCTCGCCTGCGGCACGCCGGTGGTCGCATTCCCGGCGGGCGCCCTGCCCGAGGTCGTCGAGCACGGCAGGACCGGGTTCCTGGTGCGCGACGAGCGCGAGATGGCCGAGGCGATGCATGCCGCCGCTGACGCTCGATCCCGCGGTCTGCCGCGCCGCGGCCCGCTCGCGCTTCGCCCTCGAGCAGATGGTCGAACGCTACTTCGCGCTCTACCGCGAGCTTGCGGGCGGGTCCCGTGCGGCGGCCGCTGCCGGCCACCAGCTGCATGCCTGAGCCCAGGATCGAGACGGTCACCGCGACCGCGGATCTCGAAGCGCTCGAAGGGGAGTGGATGGAGCTCTGGCGGCGCGCGCCGGCCGCGACGCCGTTCCAGGCGCCCGCCTGGCTGCTTCCCTGGTGGCGCCAGTTCGGCAACGACGGGCTACGCGTCCTGACCGCGCGCGCGGGCGGGCGGCTGGTCGGACTGCTGCCGCTCTACCTGCTGCACGAGCCGGATGGGACGAAGCTCCTGCCGCTCGGCATCGCCGTCTCGGATTATCTGGACGGCATGTTCGAGGCGGGCAGCGAGCAGGTCGCCGCCGCTGCATTCCTCCGGCATCTGGCGGACGGACCCTGCGCCTGGGGGGTCTGCGAGCTGCACCCGCTCCCCGCGGGCTCACCGCTGCTGGCGGCCCCCGACCCGAGCGGCCGGCCGGCCGAGATCATCCCACTCGAGCCCTGTCCGAGCATCACGCTTCCCGAGGGCGCGCGGGATCTGAGCGAGGTGCTGTCCGCCCGGATCCGGACCAAGCTGCGGAACTACGGCCGGCGTGCCGAGCGGCACGGGGCGGTGCGCTTCGAGACCGCATCGGCCGCCAGCACCGGGCTGCTGCTCGAGGCGTTGATCGCGCTCCACGCCAAGCGCTGGGCCGATGACGAGCGCGGCGGGGTGTTCGCCGATCGCAGGGTGCAGGCGTTCCATCGCGCCGCCACGCCCGCCCTGCAAGCCGGCGGCCTGCTGCGGCTGCATGCGCTGCGCATCGACGGCCGCGCGGTCGCGGTGATCTACGCGCTCGCCGCCCGACGCTGCCTCTACTGCTACCTCACGGGCTTCGATCCGGAATTCGCCGCGATCAGCCCGGGCACGCTGCTCCTCGGCTATGCGATCGAGCAGGCGATGCGTGAGGGCGCCCTCGTCTGCGACTTCCTGCGTGGCCGCGAACGCTACAAGTACCTCTGGGGCGGCCAGGATCGGCCGACCTTCGCACGCACGCTGCGGCCGGCGCCGCGAGCCCCGGCCCGGAGCGCCACGGCTCGGTGATCAGACTGGCCGGCGCAGGTGGAAGGTGCGCCCGTCCCAGAGCCGGAGGTCCGAGGTGCCGTTGCGCAGAATGGCGAGACCCGCCTGCTCCGCCAGGCCCGCAGCGTCGCGCCGATCCCGGTCCAGGTCGCCCCGATAGGACAGATTGAGGATCACGAGGTCGCCGCCCGGGCGCAGAACGCGGGCCGTCTCGATGACGTGCGTTTCGACCAGATGGAGGTCCGTCCGGTACAGATAGGGTACGGTGTCGACCGCGAGCACAAGGTCGAACGAGGCGCAGCCAAACCCGGCCAGGTCGCGGCCGGAGGTCAGCAGCAAGCGCACGTTCGACAGGCCCGCGCAACGCTGCTGCGCCGCCGCGATCATGCCGGGCGCGATGTCGATCCCGACCACCGCGGCGACTTGCGGGGCGAGCGCCTGGACGAAGCGCCCGATGCCGCAGCCGACGTCGAGCACCTCGCGCTCCGGGGCGAGCACGCCCAGCTGCTCGAGCAGGCCGACCACCTCCGCCGTCGCCTGGTCCAACAGCGCGGCGTCGCCGAGCGAGTAGAGCGCCACGCTCGCCTCCGGGCTCGCGCGCACCGCCCCGTCGAACCACTGTCGCCAGTGCTCGAGCGCATTGCCGGCAAACTGGTCATCGCGGTCGCGGCGGAGAAGCTCCGCGACGGTCGCGCCGGAGGCCGGATGCTCCGCGAGGACGGCCCGGATGCGCAGGGCGCCCGCCTGCAGCTCGGCCTCGTCGGGGGCAGGTCTGGACGCCAGCCGCGCCAGGCGGGCCTCGAGATCGACCGGATCGCCGCCGCCGGCGAGGAGCCGGATCAGCGCGACCGCCGGGGAGACCTCCGCCCGCCCGCATTGCCGCAGCACGTCCAGCGTCCAGCGTTCCATACCAGGCGCAGCCTTCCTTCGCGGCGCGGGCGGCGATGCCCGAGGTCGCCGACGGTGAACTCTTGGGCTCGGTGCGTTCGCCCCTGCTTCTGCGAACCCCGACAGCCGCCCCTCAGGACTGAAGCAGCCGGCTCTCCGCGCCGCCGTTGACCAGGAGCACCTCGGGGCCGGTACGGCCCCACCCGCAGGATGCTGACCGAGGCCGGGCTGATCTCGAGCCGCTGGAACAGGTCGAGGTGGATGCCGAGATAGTGGGCGAGCGCGGCCCGGATCACGTCGCCATGGCTCACCAGCGCGACCCAATCCTCGGCATGCGTGGTGCTCAGCCGCTCGACCAGGCGGAGGAAGCGGGCCTGCACGTCGAGCGTCGATTCGCCATTCGGGCACGGCGTGCCGCTGCGGAACTGGTTGAAGCGCCGCCAGGGCTCGAGCCCGTCAAGCTCGGCAAACGCGCGGTTGGTCCAGTCGCCGAAGTCGATCTCGTCCAGCTCGGGCGCGATCTCCACAGGGATCCCGAGGCGCGCGGCAATGGGTGCCGCCGTGTCGCGGGCGCGCTCGCGCGGGCTGCTGTAGAGCGCGCGGACGGCGCTGCCCGCGAGCCGCTCGGCAAGGGCCTCGGCCTCGTGCGCCCCGGCCGTGCTGAGCCGCACCTCCGGCGCGCGGCCCACCAGGGTCCGACCCAGCAGGTCATGGGCCGCGTGCCGGATCAGGACGAGCGTGAGCATGCGCGGGCTCGCAGGTCCCGATCAGCGAGTGCGCCGGCGACCACCGGCCGGCCAGAGACCGGCAGCCCGTCCTGCGCCATCTCAGTGGCGCGAGGCGTCGTGCTCGCCGTGCGCGCGCCGCTCCGCCGTATCCCGGCCGACGATCTTGTTGAACATGCTGTCCTTCTCGTACAGCAGCGCGAGATCGCGCTCCTCGAACTCCTTGAAGAACTCGTCCCAGGAGATCTCGACCAAGCTGTCGTGCTGCGACTGCGGCGCATTGGGGAACATCAGGCGGACGATCCCGACGTCGCCGCCCTGATGCGTCCGGCGCACCGCAGCGGGCTTGCCGCCCTTGGAATCCGCCCACTTCCGGATGGTGTCGTGGTCCGTGGTGACTTCCGCCATAGCTCCCTCCATGCGTGGCTCGGCTCGGTGAGAACGGGCGAGCGGCGGCGCGGTTCCGGGCGGAGGGCTCAGCCGGCCTCGAGATTCCCCCAGCTCGAGGCGTGGTCGACGCGGATGGCGACGACCGGCAGCCCTTCGATGCGCATCGCGGCCAGCTGCGGGTAGCGGACGCGCAGGCTGGCCTGGGCGAGGTCGTGCTCCGGACCGGATGCCAGCACCTCGGCGCGCCCCTGGACCATGACCCAGCCGAGCCGGCTCCAGTCGTCGTCGTAGCGATCGACGACCAGCGCGGCGAAGGGGTTCGCGCGCAGATTGGCGAGGCGCTTCAAGCTTGCGCCAGCCCTTCGCTTCGGCTTCTCGTCGATCGTGAAGTACACGGTGTCGCCGGTCAGCGCATAGCAGATCGGGACCACGTGGGGCCGCCCGGTATCATCGGCGGTCGCCAGCCGGGCGACGCGCCGCGCGGCTAGAAATCCTCGCTGCTGATCCGTTAGCATGACGCCTCGCCATCGCTGGCTTCTCGGAGGGTACCATCATGGACTTCGGATTGACCATTCCGACGCGCGGCCCGCTCGCCACCCCGGAGGGAATCGAGACGATCGTGCGCCGCGCCGAGGAGCAGGGCTTCGCTCATCTCTCGGTCTCCGACCACGTGGTGGTGCCGCGCAACATCGAATCGCGCTATCCCTACTCGGCGTCCGGGGCGTGGCCCGGTGCCAGCTCGGGCGCCTGCCTCGAGCAGTTCACGCTCCTGGCCTGGCTGGCGGCGATCAGCCGTAAGCCGCGCCTGATCACCGCGGTGGCGGTCATCCCCTATCGCGGCGCCGTGCACACCGCGAAGATCGCGGCCACGATCGACGTGCTGTCCCAAGGCCGCATGGTGCTCGGCGCCGGCGCCGGCTGGCTGAAGGAGGAGTTCGAGGCCCTGAACGCGCCGCCGTTCGAGGAGCGCGGCCGGGTCGACCGACGAATGGCTCCAGGCGTTCAAGATCCTCTGGACCGAGGAGCATCCGCGCTTCGAAGGCCGCCACGTCCGCTTCGCCGACGTCAGCTTCATGCCGAAGCCCGTGCAAAAGCCACATCCGCCGATTTGGGTCGGGGGCGAAAGCCCCGCGGCGCTGCGCCGCACCGCCCGCTACGGCGACAGCTGGTTCCCGATCGGCAACAACCCGCATCACCCGCTCGACACGGTGGCCCGATTCAAGGAAGGCGTCCAGCGCCTGCATCGCGCGGCGGAGCAGAACGGCCGGGATCCGCAGGGCATCGGGCTCGCGTACTACGCCGGCTGGTTCGACGAGACCCGGACCATCCAGCTCGACGACGGCCAGCGCCACCTCTTGAGCGGGAGCGCCGCGCAGATCGCCGAGGACATCGCTGCGCTCGGCGAGCTCGGCGTGACGGACCTCGTGCTCAACCTTCAGCGCGACACGCTCGAGCAGTCGCTCGCGAGCATGCAGCACGTCGTGGACGAGATCCGGCCGCTGACCCGATAACCAGCCTATCGGGTCGCCTCGCCGAGCCGGCGGGCGAAGGCCAGGACCTCGGCCGCGAGCGCCCGCTTGTCGTCCTCGCTCGCCATCAGGGTGCGGGCCGTCAGGCAGGGCACGTCGATCGCCTTCGCCTCGTCGGCATCGGCGTGGTCCAGGACGAAGCCGTCCAGCAGGTCGCCGTAGTGCTCCGCGACCGCACGAGCGCTGGTCGGCAGGCCGAGCTCCATCATCATCTTGGCGGTCGGTCCCTTGACGGCGCGGCCGGCGATGATCGGCGACACCGCCACCACCGGCGCGCGGCAGGCGGCGATGGCGGCGCGCAGGCCCGGCACCGCAAGGATCGGGTCGATGCTGATGAAGGGGTTGGACGGGCAGATCACGACGGCCTCCAGGTCGCGCGCGGCGAGCGCACCCCGGAGAGCCGGGGTCGGCCGCGCCTCGCTGGCACCCTGAAACTCGAAGCCGCTGACCTTGGGCGCGCAGCGCTGCTCGACGAAGTAGCGCTGGAAGGGGAGGTCGCCGCGCTCGGTCCGGACTATGGTCCGCACCGGCTGATCGCACATCGGAGCGAGGCGGGCGCGCAGGGCGAGGCGCCGGCCGAAGTGGTCGGTGATCGCGCTCAGGCTCTGGCCGGCGGCGAGGCGGCGCGTCCGCTCGACGTGGGCGGCGAGGTCGGCATCGCCGAGCCGGAACCAGGTCTCGCCCCCCAGCTCCTCGAGCGCCCGCATGAAGCTCCAGGTCTCGCCGGCACGGCCCCACCCGGTCTCGGGGTTGGCGATGCCGGCGAGCGTGTACAGGACCGTGTCGATGTCCGGCGAGATGCTGAGCCCGAGGTGCTCGAAGTCGTCGCCGGTGTTGCACACCACCAGCAGCGAGTCCGGCGGAAGCGTGCGGTACAGACCGAGCGCGAGCTTGGCGCCGCCGATGCCGCCGGAGAGCGCGACTACCCTCGGCCCCACGCTCACCGGAACAGGTCCGCCTGACGCTCGCGGATCAGCGCCGCTGCCGGCAGCGGCGCGCCCTGCCAGGCCAAGCCGCGCACCAGCACCGCGGGCCGCCCCTCATCGGCCTCGCCCATCAGGAGCTCCGCCGCCGAGGCGATCTCGTCGGCCAGCCCGACCTGGGTGACCTGGAGCGCGCGGCCCTCGAGATCGCGCCGGCCGCGCAGGTCGAGCAACGCCGGCAGCCCTGCCGCACCCAGCGCGAGGCCGACGACGCCATTCCGCCAGGCGCGCCCGACGCTGTCGCTCACGACGACCGCGAGCTTTGCGCCGAAGCGCTCCTGCAGAGCGGCAACCAGCGCCGCGCTGCTGGCATCCGGATCCTTCGGCAGCAGCAGGACGCGCGGCGCGTCGTCGTCCTGGGGGACGTTGGACTGATCGACTCCCGCGTTGGCGACGACCATGCCGAGGCGATGCTCGGCGATGATCAGGCCCGGCCGGAAGCGCAGCACCTCGCGCGATTCCGACAGGATCACCTCGACCAGGCGCGGGTCCTTGCCCGTCGCCGCCGCAAGCTCCCACGCGCGCTGCGACGGCGTGACGTCGGCGAGCGCGACCGAGCATCCTTCAGCCTTGGACACGACCTTGTGGGTGACCACCAGCACGTCGCCGTCGCGGAGGCGCAGCCCGGCGGCCTCCAGGGCGTCGCCAAGGATGCGGGCGAGATCGTCGCCCGCCCGAATCGCCGGGATGCCTGGTATCGCCGCGAGCGTGATTGCCGGGGGCTGTGGCGCCACCAGGGCTACCCGAAGCGCACCAGCAGCCGATCTCGCGCGCGCTCGGGGCGGCGCGGCGGCGGGTTCACCGTTTCCGCCAGTGGCTGCGCCCGGAACGAGGCGGCGACGCGCTCCGCTGGCGCCTCGCCGTAGACGGTCGTGCGCTGGTAGGGCACGCGGCCGAGCTCGCGGATCAGCTCCTCCATGGCTCGCGGCGGCAGCTCCTGGCCGAAGGCCGCGCCGGCGGCGCGGGTGATCGATTCGTTCATCAGCGTGCCGCCGAGGTCGTTGGCGCCGGCGGCGAGGCAGGCCTGGGCCCCGCGCGGCCCCATCTTCACCCACGAGGTCTGGACGTTGGTGATGAGCGGGTGCAGGACGAGGCGCGCGACCGCATGCATCAGCACCGCCTCGCGCCAGGTCGGCCCCCGGCGGGCGCCGCCCTTGAGGTAGATCGGCGCCTCCATGTGCACGAACGGCAGCGGCACGAACTCGGTGAAGCCGCCGGAGGTCGCCTGCAGCGCGCGCACCCGCAGCAGGTGCCTCGCCCAGTGGCGCGGATGGTCGACGTGACCGAACATCACGGTCGCGGTGCTGCGCAGGCCGAGCGCATGGGCGCATCGCATCACCTCGAGCCATTGGCCGGTCGTGATCTTGTCCGGACAGATCACCCGGCGCACCTCGTCGTCCAGGATCTCCGCGGCCGTGCCGGGCAGCGAGCCGAGCCCGGCGCGCTTGAGCTCGGCGAGGAACTCGCCCACCGGGATCGCGAGGGTGCGTGCGCCCTGCCAGACCTCGAGCGGCGAGAAGGCGTGCACGTGGATCTCCGGCGCCGCGCGCTTCACGGTCCGGCAGATGTCGAGGTAGGTCTGCCCGCTGTAGTCGGGATGGATGCCGCCCTGCAGGCACATCTCGGTCGCGCCCCGCTGCCAGGCCTCGCGGGTGCGGCGCGCGATCTCCTCGAGATCCAGCTCGTAGGCGGCGCCGCGGAGATGCTCGGCGAGCCTGCCCTTGGAGAACGCGCAGAACCGGCAGCGGAAGTAGCAGACGTTGGTGTAGTTGATGTTGCGGTTGACGACGTAGGCGACGCGATCGCCGTTGACCTCGGCGCGCAGCTCGTCGGCGTGACGGCAGACCGCCTCCGCCGCGCGGCCGCGCGCTGCGAACAGATGCACGACGTCGGCCTCATCGAGCTGCTTCCCGTCCCGCGCTCGGTGCAGGATCCTGGCCAGCCCGATCGCCGGAGACGCTCGACCAGCCATCGGGGCTGCCGCCGGGACCGGAGCCGCGGCCGCGCCGGCGCTCCAGCCATTCTCCCGCGCGTAGCCCTCGCCATCGGAGCGGTGGAGCACCCGGGCGCGCATCTCAGGCGCAAGCCATCGCTCCGGCTGCTGCGCGAAGCGCGGGTAGATCGGCAAGCGCGCGACCAGCTCCTTGCCCGCCGCCTCGGTCGCCCGCCGCAGGACGTCGAGCTGCGGCCAGGGGGCCTCGGGATTGACGTGGTCGGGGGTCACGGGCGAGACGCCGCCCCAATCGTCGATGCCGGCCGCGAGCAGGCCGCCCAGGGCGCCGGGGCTGAGGTTCGGCGGTGCCTGGATGCTCATCTCCGGGGCGAAGACGAGGCGCGCCATCGCGATCGTCCACAGATGATCCTCGAGCGGCGGCTCTGGCGCCAGCGCCATGGCCGTGCCCGGCTTGGCGCGGAAGTTCTGGACGATGATCTCCTGCAGATGCCCGAACTGCGCGTGGAGCGCTCGTAGCGCCAGGAGGGCTTCGATGCGCTCGCGCCGGGTCTCGCCGATGCCGATCAGGATCCCGCTGGTGAAGGGCACGGCCTGCTCGCCGGCCGCGCGGATGGTCTCGAGCCGAAGCGCGGGGCGCTTGTCGGGGCAGCCATGGTGCGGTCCGCCGCGCTCGCAGAGGCGATCGGAGGCCGACTCCAGCATCAGCCCGGCCGACGCCGAGACCGGGCGCAGGAGCGCCAGGTCCGCCCGGGTCATGACCCCAGGATTGACGTGCGGGAGCAGTCCGCTGGTCTCCTGAACCCGCCGCGCGACCCGGGCGAGGTAGTGGATGGTCGTCTCGTGGCCGAGCGCCGCCAGCGCCTCGCGCGCTGCGCGGTAGCGGCGCTCGGGCTGGTCGCCGAGCGTGAACAGCGCCTCGTGACAGCCCGCCCGGGCGCCCGCCTCCGCGATCGCGATCGCCTCGTCCTCGGAGAGATAGGGCGCTGCCACGTCGCGCGGCGCGCGCGCGAAGGTGCAGTAGCGGCAGCTGTCGCGGCAGAGCCGGGTGAGCGGGATGAAGACCTTGGGCGAGTAGCTGACGAGGGCAGGGTGGCCGAGATCCCGGCGGGCGCGCGCCGCTGTCAGCAAAGGCTCCAGGTCTTCCTGCGAGGACAGGGCGAGGGCCTGCGCGTCGCTGAGCGCTCCCCCGGCGGCGGCGCGGGCGAGGCTGGCATCGAGATCCACGGTCATCGCCACTCCGCGCGTGCTTGCGCCCCTTGCCTGAGGTCTGCCGGTGCCGAATGATGTCGGACAGGGTCGGCGCGAACCGGTCGCCATGGGCCACTGCGCCCGGCGCGAGCCGGAGTACAACCCATCTCGCGCGCCCGTACAAGTTCCCGAGAGGAGAGGTGATGCTCAAACTCGGCTACAAGGCCTCGGCGGAACAGTTCGCGCCGCGCCAGCTGCTCGAGTTCGCGGTTCACGCCGAGGCGGTCGGCTTCGATTCGATCATGGTGAGCGACCACTTCCAGCCTTGGCGCCATCAGGGCGGGCACGCGCCGTTCTCGTTCGCCTGGCTCGCGGCGCTCGGCGAGCGCACGACGCGCGCGATCATCGGCACGAGCGTGGTGACGCCCACCTTTCGCTACCACCCCTCGGTCGTCGCGCAGGCCGTGGCGACGCTCGGCGCGCTGTATCCGGGGCGCGTGGTGCTGGGCGTCGGCACCGGCGAATCGCTCAACGAGGTGCCGGCTACCGGCATGCCGTGGCCGCCGTTCAAGGAGCGCTTCGGGCGGCTGCGCGAGGCGATCGAGCTGATGCGGCGCCTCGCGCGCGAGGAGCGCGTGAGCTTCGAGGGCGACTACTACCGGACCGAGCGCGCCACGATTTACGACCGCCCAACGACGCCGGTGCCGATCTACGTCGCCGCCTCCGGCCCGACCGCGGCCAAGCTCGCCGGCCGAGTGGGCGACGGCTTCATCTGCACCAGCGGCAAGGCTAGGGAGCTCTACACCGAGACCTTGCTGCCGGCGGTCGCCGAGGGGCTGGCGCAGGCCGGGCGCGATCCCGCCAGCATCGAGCGCATGATCGAGATGAAGGTATCGTTCGACCGCGACCGTGAGCGCGCCCTGCAGGACACCCGCCACTGGGCGGCGCTCGCGCTCTCGCCGGAGGAGAAGACCGGCGTCGAGGATCCGATCGAGATGGAGCGGCTCGCCGATGCCCTGCCGATCGAGCGCGCGGCGAGCCGCTGGATCGTCTCCAGCGATCCCGACGAGCACGTGGAGCGGCTGGCCGAGACCATCGACCTCGGCTTCGGCCACCTGGTGTTCCACGCGCCCGGCCCCGACCAGCGGCGCTTCCTCGACCTCTACGCCGAGCAGGTCCTGCCGCGCCTGCGCGCCCGCTACGGCTCGGAGTGAACGCTGCCGTCGCGGATCAGGCGTTCGGCGATGCCGCTCTCCGCAAGATAGGCATAGGCGCGCGTGGGCGAGGGCATGGCGAGGAACGCCGCGAGGTCGTCGGGCGTGTCGACGTCGAGGGCGAGCCCCGGGCGCGCGAGGATCTGCGGCTCGATGCCGAGCGCCCGCGCGCGCTGGAGATGCGGGACAAAGCTGTCGGCGCCGAAGCGCAGCGGCAGCAGGTCCGGCGGCGAGCAGGCGACCGCGTTGGAGCCGCGGCGGTCGCGCGAGGGGGCGAGCGTGACGGCCGGCGCCGGGCCATGCGCCTGGAGCAGCGCGGCGACGTCCTCGGGCCTCACGAGCGGAATGTCGGCGGGCAGCTGCAGCATCCCGAGGGCGCCCTCTTGCGCCAGCGCGTGCGCGCCGAGGCTGACCGCGGAGGTATGGCCGCGATTCTCCGCCTCGACCAGCACCCGCGCGCCGTGGCGGGCGGCGAGCCGCTGCGCCTCCAGATCGCGGGTCACCATCAGGATGCCGGCGAGACCGTCGCTCGCGGCGAGCGCGCCGAGCACGTCCTCCAGCATCGCGCCAAAGAGCGCCCGGCGCTCGCGGGCGCCGAGCACGCCGGCGAGGCGCTGCTTGGCCTGGGGCATGTTCTTGACCGGCACCACCGCCCACAGGCCTGATCGGGTCACGCTCGCCCGGCTCCTCTATCCATGGAGGCGCGATCGATAGCGCTCGGGGAGCTCCCGGGCAAGCTCGCCGAGGCGGGCCAAACTGCCGGGAAGGGCTACCCGCCGCGCCCGTCGCGGCGTAGCTTGGCCCTCCCACCCGTGAGGAGCGCATCGCCATGAAGCTCGGCTTCTACTATTTCGCGACCGACTACTCGATGCCGATCGTCGAGCTCGCCCAGGCGCTCGAGGAGCGCGGTTTCGAATCGCTGTTCCTGCCCGAGCACACCCATATTCCGGTCAGCCGCCGGTCGCCCTGGTCGGGCGGCGCGGAGCTGCCGAAGCGCTACTCCCATACGCTCGATCCCTTCGTCAGCCTCGGCGCGGCGGCCGCGGCCACCAGGACCTTGCGCCTCGGGACCGGCATCTGCCTGCTGACCGAGCGCGATCCGATCGTCACCGCGAAGGAGGTGGCGACCCTCGATCTGATCTCCGGCGGGCGCTTCGAGTTCGGCATCGGCGCGGGCTGGAACGCCGAGGAGATGGAGAACCACGGCACCAGGTTCGATACGCGCTTTCGCGTCATGGTCGACCGGGCCAAGGCAATGAAGGCGATCTGGACCCAGGACGAGGCCGCCTACCAGGGCGAGTTCACGAGCTTCGAGCCGATCTGGTCGTGGCCCAAGCCGGTGCAGAAACCCCACCCGCCGATCCTGCTCGGCGGCGAGACCAGGCACACGTTGCGTCGGGTGATGGAGTTCTGCGACGGCTGGTTCCCGCGCGGCGGCGCCTTCGCCGATCCCGAGGCAGAGATGCGGCGGCTGCGCGACGCGGCCGAGGAAGCCGGTCGCGACGTCCGGACGGTGTCCACCACGCTGTTCGGCGCCGAGGCCGAGACCGGCTTCCTCGAACGCTGCAGGACGGCCGGCGTCGATCGCGCGCTGTTCGCGCTGCCATCGGAGGGACGCGAGGCGGTATTGCCGCTGATCGACCGGCAAGCTGCCTTTCTGAAGTGATCGGCCGCCGCGTCGGCGGCGACGACCCGGCTCGCCGGCGCGCGGGTTCGAAGGGACGCTGCCCTGGCGCTTGGTCTCAGTCGGCGAGGTTGCGGCGCGCGACCTCGTACCAGTCGCGCTCCGCGCGATAGTAGAGCTTGCTCGCCCGCTCGACCGATCGGACCAGCTGCTCGAAAAGCCCTGGCTTCGGTCACGCGGCCGGTCTTCTGCAAGCAGGAGGGCAAGGCGGCAGCGCGCCTCTTCGCCCGGATGGTACTCGACGAGCGCAGCGTACTCGATCAGCGCCTGGTCGATCTCGCCCTGCTGTTCCTTGCTGCGCGCATAGAGCAGATGGCCTTCCGGGCAGTCGAGGTCGGGATGGGCTGCGCGCAGACGGTCCAGCGTCTGGCATGCGCCCGCATGGTCCTCAAGCGCGAACTGGGCCTGCGCCAGACCGAGCATGAGCGCGTGATCCGTAGCATGGACGCCGGTCAGGCAGCTTTCGAACAGCCGTTTGGCGTCGGCGGCACGGCCACGGCGCAGACACTCTTGCGCGAGCGCCGTCTGGTTCTCGACCGTGTCGGCTTCCGCGGCCCGCCGCGCGAGCTCGCGCAGGTCACGCTCCGGGTCGATGACCGCGCCGATGTCGCGCACCGCCTGGCGGGCGGCGCGGCTGCGGGTGAGCTCGGGCAAAATCTCCAGGAGGAAGTAGGCCAGGCAGCCGGCGAGGGGCAGCGCCAGGATGATGAACAGCCATTGGCACGGCCGGCCGGTCCGAATGACGTGGGCCGAGCAGAGCAGTTGCAGACCGAACACCAGGGCGGCGAGGGCAGGCATGACGGTGCGGCGTTCCGGATTGGCGCAGGCAGTCTCTCGCATGGTCCCTTAGCTTCGGTTAAATCCGGCGTGACTCCATGAGGGCGGTGCGCCGATGCGCATCGAGGTGCACGCCTCATGCCGGGCGCGTCCCGGCTGTTGGCGGGCTTCTGCGCCGGCGGCTAGAAAGGAAGCATGCGGTTCTCGGGGTGCTTCGCCGACGAGAGCACGTTAGGATGCGACATGCTGCGCGCGGGCAGGGCGCGCGCAGCAGCCACGAGAGAGGGAGGCGATCATGAAGCAACGATGGGGTGGTCTGGTCGCGGCGGTGGCCGTCTTGACCGGACTCGCGGCTGGCGCCGGCCCGGCGGCTGCCCAGGAGAAGACTCTCACGGTCTGGAGCCACTTCGCCGACCACGAGGGCGTGCGCAGCTTCTTCCGCGAGGTCGAGGCGCTGTTCGAGAGCGAGAACCCGGGCGTCGACCTCGAGATGACCTTCTACGAGAAGAACGCGCTGTTCGCCGCCATGACGACCGCGCTGCAGGCCGGCGAAGGCCCGGACGTCATCTATCTCGAGCCCGACCGCATGCAGTTCGTCGAGAGCGGCCTCGTCCGCCCGATCGAGGACCCGCAGATCCTCGACCGGCTCGAGGACTTCGCCAAGCGCGCCTGGACCCACGAGGGCAAGGTCTACGGCGTCGGCATGCAGGCCTTCACCGTCGAGCTCTACGAGAACCGGGAGCTCATGGACAAGGTGCTGGCCGAGGCCGGGATCGAGCTCGGCGACGACCACCAGCTGACCCAGGACGAGTTCCTCGAGGTGGTCGAGACCGCGGCCGACATGGGCATCACCCCGGTCGTGCAGGGCATCGGCGACCGGCCCTATCCGGGCTCGTACCTGACCCACGAGCTGCTGCTCAGAGAGCTCGGCCCCGACGACTACGCGGCGCTCTGGGACGGCAAGCTGTCCTACAAGGACCCGCGGGTGGTCGAGGTCTTCGACTACATGAAGCAGGTGATCGACGCCGGCGCCTACCCCAAGACCTTCACGACGCTCAAGCTCGGCAAGTCGCACGCCTATTTCCACACCAGCCCGGGCGGGCTCACCTTCCCGCTCGGCAGCTGGTACTCGAGCCGGGCCTTCAATCCGCCGGACAAGGGCGGCCAGCCCGCAGACTTCCAGCTCGGGATCATGCAGTTCCCGGCGATGGACGGCGGCGCCTGCCCGGAGTGCAAGACGATCGGCATCGCCGGCACCTACGCGATCAACGCCGCGAGCGAGCAGCCCGACCTGGCGCTCAAGTTCTTCGAGGTCATCACCCGTGAGGAGATGGGCCGGAAGTGGGTCGAGAGCACCAAGGTCCAGACCGGCGTGAAGACCGGAAGCGGAGAGGTCGGCGGCGAGTACGCGGACTATTTCCGCGAGCTGAACGAGCGCGGCCAGGGCCGGACCTGGTTCCTCGGCACCCCGATCGACTTCCTGCGCGGCCAGTGCAAGGAGACCTTCGTGCAGGTGGTCAACGGCGCGTTCCCGGCCGGCATCATCGGCCCGGAGGAGGCGATCGAGCAGATGGAAGCCGCCTGCTACGCCGGCTGAGCGGACTCGACCGGCGCCGGAACCCGTCGCGGACGGCGGGTCCCGGCCCGGCCGGCTAGCGAAGCGGAACGCGGATCATGGCGCGGACGCTGGGTGCGGATGTCGCCGGCGCGGAGGGAGCTCCCGCCGGCATCGGCGAGCGCCTGCGCGCGGGCCGCGAGGAGACCCCGTGGGGCGTGATCCTGGCGTTCCTCGCCCCCGCGCTGGTGTTGTACCTCGCGCTGACCGCCTACCCGGTCGTCAAGACCTTCTACAACAGCGTCCACCTGATCCAGCCGAACCAGCCCGACCGCTTCGTGGGCTTGAGCAACTACGTCGAGCTGCTGACCGGCGACCTGATCTTCGAGAAGGCGCTCGTCAACACCTTCATCTGGGCGACCGTGGCGCCGGTCGTCGATGTCACCCTTGGCCTGCTGCTCGCCGCCTGCCTCTACGTCAGGATCCCCTGGTCGCGCTTCTTCCGGGTCGCCTGGTTCAGCCCGGTGCTGATCTCCTACGTCGTGGTCGGGGTGATCTGGATGTGGATCTACAACTACGATTGGGGGGCGGCGAACGGCTTGCTGCGCTGGCTTGGTCTTGGCGACTGGGCGCAGATCTGGCTCGGCGATCCGCGGACCGCGCTCTGGGCGGTGATCCTGGTCGATGCCTGGAAATGGGTCGGCTTCCACATGGTCGTGTGCCTCGCCGCCCTCCATTCGCTGCCGCGCGAGGTGATCGAGGCGGCCGAGCTCGACAACTGCGGCTTCTGGCAGAAGCTCGTCTTCGTCGAGATCCCGCTGATCCGAACCACGCTGGTGGGGCTCCTGATCCTCGCCTTCATCGGCAAGATGAAGGTCTTCGACCTGGTCTGGATCATGACCAAGGGCGGCCCGCTCTGGAGCACCGAGACGCTCGCCACCTACACCTACAAGCGGGCGTTCGAATGGCAGACCTTCGACCTCGGCTACCCGTCGGCGATCGCGGTGGTCTCGTTCCTCCTGGTCATCGTCATCGTGCTCCTCGCGTCGTGGCTGGTCCGCCGGCGCGAGCGGCTGGAGTTCTGAGGCGTGCCGGCGCCCGCGCTCCTCCTGCGCACGCTCCTGTTGCTCCTGCTCGCCGGCTACACGGCGTTCGCCGCCGGCCCGTTCGTCTGGGTCGCGACGATGTCGCTGCGCACCACGACCGAGATCGCCGCCGACCCCTACGGCCTGCCCTGGCCCATGCACTGGGACAAGTATTGGCAGGCCTGGTTCGGCTCCAACTACGACACCTATTTCTGGAACAGCACGATCGTGACCGTGAGCGCGGTCGCGGCGCTCAGCATCCTCGGCGCCATGGCGGCGTACTGCCTGGCCCGCTACCGCTTCCCCGGCAACCGCCTGCTGTTCTTCGTCATCTTCAGCACGATCATCCTGCCGCCGCAGATCACGATCATCGGCGTGTTCGAGCTGCTGGTCGACTACGGCCTCTACAACACGCATCTCGGCCTGATCCTGGTCTACATCGCGATGCAGATGCCGCTCACCGTCTACATCCTCGAGACATTCTTCGCGCGGATGCCGCAGGACCTGTTCGATGCCGCGCGCATGGACGGCTATTCGGACTTCGAGATCTTCTGGCGGATCGCGCTGCCGATCGGCCTGCCCGCGGTCGCGACCACGGTGATCCTGAACATGATCTACATCTGGAACGAGTTCCTGTTCGCGGTCGTGCTGCTGACCGACGACGACAAGCGCACCCTGCCGCTCGGCATCCAGCGCTTCATGGGCGACCACCTCGACGACACCGGCATGCTCGCGACCGGTCTGATGATCGCGGTGATCCCGATCATCGTCGCCTACGTCTTCTTCTCCGAGAAGATGATCCAGGGCATGACCGCGGGCGCGATCAAGTGAGCGGGCGCGGGTGAGCGGCGATGGCGGTGGTCCGGCTCGAGCGCATCACCAAGCGCTTCCAGTCCGCCGGGCCGCCGGCGGTGGACGACGTGTCGCTGGTGGTCGAGGACGGCGAGTTCATGGTGCTGCTCGGGCCGTCCGGCTGCGGCAAGTCGACCACGTTGCGCATGATCGCCGGGCTCGAGACGATCACCTCGGGCGAGCTGCGGATCGACGGCCAGGTGATGAACCGCGTCCCGGCCAAGGACCGCGACATCGCCATGGTGTTCCAGTCCTACGCGCTCTATCCGCACATGAACGTGCGGGACAACCTCGCCTTCGGCCTGAGGCGCCGCAACGTGCCGCGCGACGAGATCCGGCGACGGGTCGAGACCGCGGCCGCCATGCTCGGGCTCGAGACGCTGCTCGAGCGCAAGCCCTACGCGCTCTCCGGCGGCCAGCGCCAGCGCGTGGCGCTCGGCCGGGCGATCGTCCGCGATCCCAAGGTGTTCCTGTTCGACGAGCCGCTCTCCAATCTGGATGCGGCCTTGCGCGTGCGCACCCGGGGCGAGCTGATCCAGCAGCACCAGCGCCTGGGCGCGACCATGATCTACGTCACCCACGACCAGGTCGAGGCGATGACCATGGGCACGCGGATCTGCGTCATGAACCACGGCCGGGTGGTCCAGGTCGGCCGCCCGCTCGAGGTCTACCGCGACCCGGCCGACACCTTCGTCGCCGCCTTCATCGGCAGCCCGCCCGCGAACCTGCTCGCGGCCGAGGTCGCGGAGGCCGATGGCGCGGTCGCGGTGCGCGTCGCCGGGCGCGAGCTCGCGCTACCACGCCACCGTGCCGCCGACGTCGCGGCGCTGGAGGACCGCCGGGTCGTGTTCGGCATCCGGCCCGAGGACATCGACGTGCGGGCAGCGGCGTCCGTTGGAGCCGCCGATGGGGCAGAACTGCCGGCCCGGCTGGTCGCGGTCGAGCCCCTCGGCGCCGAGACCATCCTGGTCCTCGCGCCGGACGGGCTGGGTGAGGAGATCCTCGCCCGGGTCGGCCCCGAGGTCGCGCTGCGCCCGGGCGAGCGCGTCGCGCTCGAGCTGAACCTGCGCGCCGCGCATCTGTTCGACCCCAGGTCCACCCGAGCCCTGCCACGCACCGGGCCCGAAAGCTGAGATGAGCGACATGCCGAAGCCCGTCCCCGGACCCTTGGACGACCCGCGCCGGCCCACGCTCGCCCTGCCTTCGGGCGCCACGGACTGCCACTGCCACGTGTTCGGGCCGAGCGAGCGCTTTCCCTTCGTGCCCGAGCGCGGCTACACGCCGCCGGACGCGCCGCTGGAGGACTACCTCCGCCTGCAGGAGATCCTCGGGCTTGAGCGCACGGTGATCGTGCAGCCGAGCATCTACGGCAGCGACCATCGCTGCACCGAGGACGCCATCGGGCGGCTCGGCGCCAGCGCGCGCGGCGTCGCCGCCGTGCGGCCAGACGTTCAGGACGGGGAGCTCGAACGGCTGCATGCGGCGGGATTCCGAGGCACCCGCTTGAACCTGGTCGACAGCGGCGGCAGCGTGCCGCTCGCGGCGCTCGAGGCGGTCGCCGCCAAGGTGGCGCCCCTCGGCTGGCATGTTCAGATCTATGCCCGGCCCGACGTGCTCGCGGCGGCCCGGCCGCGGCTCCAGGCCCTGCCCGCACCGGTGGTCATCGATCATCTCGGCCAGATCGATCCGTCGGCCGGGCAGGGCCAGCCCGGCTTCCGGGCGCTGCTACGGCTGCTCGAGGGCGGCCGCGCCTGGGTCAAGCTCTGCGCCTACCGATGCGACTCCGACGGCGCGCCCTTCGTGAGGGCCGCACCCTTCGTGCGGGCGCTCTATGCCGCCGCACCCGAGCGCCTGGTGTGGGGCACCGACTGGCCGCATCCCAATCTCCCCGAGCGCGCCCCCGGTATCCCGGGCGGGATGCCGGACGACGGCGATCTGGTCGATGCCCTCGGCGTCTGGTTCGATCATCCCGAAGCGCTGCACCGCATCCTGGTCGTCAACCCGGCACTGTTGTACGGCTTTCGCGACGAAATGTAGCCGTCCGCTTGGCGTGACCTGCGCCTGCCGAGCGAGGCGATCGAGACTCGCTCCTGTTGCTCAGACGAACCAGCGAGCAGCGTCTGAGCCGTCCTGTGGCTTCACTCGGTTGTGAGGCTACGATCTCACCTCCGCGCTCGCGGGCTGGCCTGCCTCAGCTTTGCGGGGCCGGCCCGCCGCCTTGCGCTTCCGCGTCGGCTTCTTCGGCCGACCCAGGCCGGTCTGGAGCGCGACCTCGCGCCGCTGCTGGACATAGTTCGGTGCCGCCATCGGATAGTCGGGCTTGAGCTCGAACCGCTCGCGGTACAGTGCCGGTGTGAGGCCATGCTGGACCGCGAGGTGGCGCTTCAGGATCTTCTGCGGCTTGCCACAGACCAGGCAGATGAGGTGGTTCGGCTGAACCGAGCGCCGAACGGGTACCGCAGGCTCGGGCTTCTCTTCCGGCGGCGGCTCGACCGCGATCCCCAGCTTGGTGATCTGATTGCCGACGGTGCTGATGAGCGTCGCGATATCCGCAGCGGCGATCTTGTTGTTCGAGACGTAGGCTGAGACGATCTCCGCGGTCAGCTCGGCAGTGTTCGTGTGTGTTTCGCTCTCGTTCACGGCAAGTGTTCTCCTGTCGATCATTGGTTGCTCCTTCGGCATAGTCTGATCCAAACAGATTTGCAATCCACGATTAGTAAAATCGATGCCCTTTTCGGCTCCGTCGGCAAGTGGCTCGGCAGTTGCGGCAAGCCCACCGTCCACCGGCGAGCTGCTTTGGCGGTGAAACCGCCGATCATTGGTGGTCGACACCCTCGTGGCGGGCGATGTGTTCCATGGCGCCCTTGCTCTGGCGCTCGCCGAGCGCCAGCCGATCGAGCGGGCCGCGCGCTTCGCGGCGGCGGCGGTAAAGTGCACCCGCTACGGCGGGCGAAGGCATTCCTGACCGGGCAGCGGTCGAACAGCTGATGAGGGAGAGCGGTTCAGAGCCCGTCCAGGGTGTAGAGCGACTGCGCGCTGCGCACCCCGCGCAGGGCATAGCGGCCGATCGAGACCAGGCGCGCGCTGGACCTGGTCGCCGCTTGGGCGAAGGTCTGCGAGACCAGAAGGTTGCGGTCGTGCTGGGCGCACAGCGCCTCGATCCGGCTCGCCTCGTTGACCGCCGGACCGATCACCGTGAAGTCGAGACGGTCCGAGCTGCCGACGTTGCCCCAGAACACCTCGCCAAGGTGCAGCGCCATATCGAGCTCCATCGGCGGCTTGCCGGCGGCGAGGCGCAGGGCGTTCAGGTCCCGCACGCAGGCCAACGCCTCGGCCGCGGCGTCGAGCGCGGTCTCGCAGACCTCGGCCGGCGCGCGCTCCGCGAGCGTGAAGGTGGCGAGCAGCCCGTCGCCCAGGAACTTCAGCACATAGCCCCCGCGCTCGACGATCACCGGCACGAGGCAGTCGAAGTAGTCGTTCAGCATGTCGACCAGCTCGTCGTGCCGGGTGCGATCGGCCAGCGCGGTGAAGCCGCGCAGATCGGCGTAGACGATCACCGCGGGGATCGCCTCCAGCATGCCGCGCCGGATCTCGCCGTCGAGGATGCGACGCCCGGCCTCGGGGCCGACGTAGGTGTCGAGCAGATTGACGGTGATCTCGTAGCCGAGCCTCGCCTGAAGGGCGAGCCCGAGGCGCGAGATCATATGCTCGAGGATCGCGACGTCGCGCTCGGCGAAGCCCGCCGGGTCGCGCGTGGTCCAGGACGCGACCACGCCGGTCTCGCCCTTGCGCTCGCCATCCACCCCGAAGCCGACGATCTGGGCCAGATAGTCGGTGGCGCCCTGCTCCCGCAGCCGCTCGACCACCGGGAAGGGGACCGGCTCGTTGCGCGCGAGATCGAGCCGCATCCGATTCTGCCCGGCCTCGAGCATCCAGCGGAACGGGCTCGTCAGGAAGTCTCCCGACTGCTGCCGGTCGTAGATGTAGAGCTCGCTCCGGATGCCTTCGTCGGCGCGCCACGAGCAGCCGGTGCCGCGCACGGTGGGATGCAGGGTGCGGGCGC
Organism: uncultured Alphaproteobacteria bacterium; assembly: GCA_963753275.1. Taxonomy (GTDB): domain Bacteria; phylum Pseudomonadota; class Alphaproteobacteria; order Geminicoccales; family Geminicoccaceae; genus DATAOG01. The sequence continues at coordinate 195,102 of CAVWCE010000023.1, forward strand.
TGACATAGCCACGCCACAGCGGGACGCCGATCTCGACCAGGCGTTCGCAGTAGCCTTCGAGGATCGTCCCGAAATTGGACCGCAGCAGACCCTGCTGGATCAGCCAGTCGGTGATCGCGGTCACTCTCGGAGAGTATTGTTCCGTCGTCAGCACTGAGCCCTCGCGCAGCCCTGCCCGAGCGAGCGCCCGGGACACGGGGCTTTGCCTTAGTTGGTGATCCCGTGGCGGTCCTCAAAGCCGCCGGAATGTCGCAAGCTCGTCGCTCCTCGAACAAAGCACGAACGTTGTCGCGCGCGGTGGCCTCGGGGCGGATCGCCTGCTACAGGAAGCCGCTGATCGTCCGGGGGAGCGACTCGTCATGCGGCTGTCCGATTTCGCGGTGCTGAGCTTCGACTGCTACGGCACGTTGATCGACTGGGAGAGCGGCATCGTCGCCGCGCTGACCCCTTGGCTCGCGGCGCACGGCATCAAGCCCGAGCGCGAGCGCATCCTGGCGGCGTTCTCGAACGTCGAGGCGCCGCAGCAGCAGGCGACCCCCGGCATGCTCTATCGCGATCTCCTGGCCGAGGTGCACGGCGCCATCGCCGAGCAGTTCGGCCTCGCGCGCGACCCCGACGCCGCGGACGCTTTCGGCGCGTCGATCCCGGACTGGCCGGCGTTTCCGGATTCCGCCAAGGCGCTCGGCTACCTCAAGCAGCGCTACCAGCTCGTGATCCTCTCGAACGTCGACCGGGCGTCGTTCGCCCACAGCAGCCAGAAGCTCGGCGTGGAGTTCGATGCGACCTACACCGCCGAGGACATCGGCTCCTACAAGCCCGATCCGCGCAACTTCGACTACATGCTGGCGCACCTCGCCGCGCGCGGCATCGCGAGGGAGCAGATCCTGCACACGGCGGAATCGCTCTACCACGACCAAGTCCCGGCCAAGCGCGTCGGGCTCGCGACCTGCTGGATCCACCGCCGCGCCGGCAAGGCGGGCCACGGCGCCACCCGCCAGCCGGAGGCCGAGGTCCGCCCCGACTTCCGCTTCGAGACCTTGGGCGCCATGGCGGCGGCGCACCGCGCCGAGCAGGCCGGCTAGAGCGGCGGCCGGTGCGGCCAGAGCAGGCGCCGGATCTCCGCTGCGTGCCCCTGGTCAGCTCGTCGACGCGCAAAAAGAAGGCGCCCGTAGTCATCGTCGGATCCTTGAAAACTTTCCTATTCGCCACGATATCATAGAGACAATAGTAATAATCTGCCTCGACGTGAGGCAGCAGATCAGAGAGGCTCCAATGCAGCAGCGTAGAAACGGCAGTCAATTACAAAGGTTTGATCAGTACCAGGCGAGCAAGACAGTGCTGTTCTGGGCCTGCGCAGGATCCGTCATTATCGCCACCGTCGTCGGCTTCTCCTGGGGCGGGTGGGTGACCGGCGGCAGCGCGCAGGCGATGGCCGAGCAGTCGGCTGCGCAGGCGCGCCAGGAAGTGGCGGCGGTGGTGTGCGTCGATCGCTTCATGGCAGCGCCCGACATGCTAGCCCAGCTGACCGCGCTCAAGGGGATCGAACGCTCCTACCAGCAGGGCAAGTTCGTCGAGGACGGCGGCTGGGCGATCATGCCGGTCAGCAGCGATGCCGAGGCGAGCGCACCGGTCAGCAGCAGCGATCAGCGCATGGCGGCGGGGCTGTGCGCCGAGGCGCTCGCCAAGCAGGAGGTTCCTGCGGCCGGGCAAGCCCAGCAGATGAACGAGGCGACGACCGTGGCGCAGTGAAGGGCATCGTGCTCACGGCCGGCCGACGCGGCAGAGCACGTCGGCGCCTCGAACGTTCGAAGGCGCCAGGGCGAGTTCGCCGCAATCGCTGCCGCGAGCCACGAGCAGGGGCCTGCCGTCAGCGCTGTCGGAAGCGCCGCTCGGCATCCGCAATCTGGCGCTCGACGATCGGGGTGAGGACGGCGCCGAGGGCCGGCAGCTTGGCAAGAGCCGAGCGGCCGTCGGGCGTGGCGGCGAAGGCGGCCAGCGCCGCCAGCTCGCTCGCCTCGAAGAGGTCGACCATCGCGCTGATCGCGTAGAAACGGGTCATGTCGAAATCCACCTCCTTGGTGATGAAGGCGATGAAGGCCTCGCGCTCCGCTGCCGGCAGCTCGGCGGCTCTCCGGGTCGCGGCCTTCTCGATCAACAAAGGGTAATCGACGACGCGGGCGTAGGCTTCCGCCGCCGCCCGCCGATCGCCTTGCGCGCCCGCCGGCAGGTCGGGCAAGAACCACGCAAGGGCGAGCGCGCCCATCAACCAGGACCGCTTGAGCATCAACCGACCTTCCCCAATCGCCGTTTGCTGAACACCGAGTTTGCGCCGATCCGGCGCAACAGGGAAGCTCTGGAGCCTCGCGATGACGCCGCCGCAGCGCGCAAGCCGTGATCATGAGTGACCCTGTGGCATCACGGCCCTGGCCAGGGCAGGGTAGGCTGCGATCTGGAGCGGTCCGGTGACCGTGCGCACGATCCGCAAGACCATCACCTTCGCCCGGCCGTTCTCGGTGAGCGGGATCGACCAGGCGCAGCCGCCGGGAACCTACCTGGTGGAGACCGAGGAGGAGTTGCTGCCGGATCTGTCGTTTCCCGCCTTTCGGCGCAGGGCGACCCTGATCTGGCTGCGCTCGCGGCCCGGCCAGCAGATCATGGAACAGGCGGTCGAGATCGATCCGCTGGAGCTCCAGGCAGCCCAGGAGCGGGATGCCTGGAGGGCGTAGACTGGCGCCGGGACCGTCAGGAACGAACTCAGCAAGGAGGATGATCATGAAGCATGACCCGATCGTACTCGACGAGCACCGTGGGATGGCTGCGCAGCAAGCGACCGAGATCCGCCGGCGACTTTCTGAGGTCGAGGCCGACCAGGCGGCGCTGCGCGGCCGCCGGACGGAGCTCGAGAAATTCCTCATTGCTGCTCCGGCGCCGACCTGGCGAGAGGCGGCGGAGAAGGCCCGTTACCTGATCGGCCTGTTCGCGACGACCTCGATGGGGCGCGATCCACGCCGCCAGAAGCTGATCGCCGGCGTTCTCGACGACTTCAGCAGGTTGTCGGGCGAGCCGGCGGCGACGCCGGCCGCGGGGGCGGCGGAGGCCGGCGACGAGCTTGGAAAGTGATGCCGGGCGGAGCCGTGTCGGCGGCGGATGGACGAAGCTAAGCGCGGCTGTGGCTGGCGTCGGCGCGCACCAGCTCGCCCAGGCGGCGTGCCGCGAGCGAGATGAACTCGACATTGATCGGGTCGAGCTCCTGCAAGACGGGCGAACGTCGGAGGTCGCCTGCCAAAGCCGCTCCTCGAGGTGATGACGCTTCTCCCGCGCAGAGCGGAAACATCTCGCGCACCCGACCCTGCGCGTCCGGGCCGAAGTCGGCGGGTAGCGCCTGCGGGTCGTAGACGCCGCGGTTCTGGGATTCGACCTCGATCAGTCGAATCATCTCCCAGACCTCCACGAGTGTTTTCTCGCTACCGCAGGGAGCACCTTCCCGTAGCTCGAAGTGCCTTTAGCTCGAACTCTCAGCAACAGCATGCGAGAGGTTCAGCGCCGTGAAGATCCGCGCGACGCTCTTGTCGCGGACCTCGACCTGGGTTCCCGCAGCGACCTGGACGAAGGTGATCGTGAAGGTCGCGCTATTGTCACCGGTGAAGTCGATCCGGCTGATGCTCGGCATGTAGTGGCGCCCGTCCGCCGGCGATCGCAGCACCGCGTGCGTCGAGACCAGGAGCTTGTTTTTGACGGACTTGGCGCAGGCCTGGTAGATCGCCGGCCAGAGGGATTGCGCCAGGCATTCCTGGACAGCCGGATCCAGTCGGTCCTGGAAACCCCGCCAGGCATGGTCATCGCCAGCTCGAATTGGCGGATCCCGGACGCCAAGCCTAGCGGGCCGACGGGAACCGGTCGCAGTGTAAGCAGATCGACGTTCGGCACATGGACCACCATCATGGCTTCCGGCACGATCGATTCCACCACCAGCCGGCCCACGGCCTGGATGATCTTGGCGGCGGCTTCCTGCCTGAGGCGGTCCGCCTTGTGGGCGAAGAAGGAGTTGATCGGCCTGAACCCCGGATAAGGCTCCGCGCCGAACATGTCTTGGAAGAAGCGGTCGACGTCCTCCGATTTGCCATCTGGCGCCATCTCGCATTTGACGGCCTGATATTTCTGCAGCGGGCCAGGCAGGTTGACGTTCGGTGGATAGAGGACGATGACGCGATTGACGTCCGGATACACCATGCCGCAAAAAAGCCCTGCCTCATGATGGCACCAGGACCAATCGTCCTCGTCTACACCTGAAAAGATCAGGAGAAACCAATCGGATTCGTAGAGCTGACTTTCGATTTCCTGCTGCCAGGCGCTGCCCCTCTCTATGTCCTCGGCCATGAACACCTTGATCTTGTCGGCCGAATTGACTTGAATGACCTCGCAGACTGCTTCAGCCGCACTATGGTCCTTCTGCTTGTGGCTGAGAAACACCTGTATGAACTGGCGCTCCTAGCGCGTCTGCCTTTCGCGTCCTTGATGCTGAAGGCCGCTTCGTTCAGAGCGCTCCCGTTGGCGACCGCCGGGGAAGGCGCGGGTGCTTCGCAGAGCCCAATGTTCATGACCCGATTCCTGTTGGCGAGCGCCGCCGTCAGGTACAGCCCCCGGCGGCGCTGATCGATGGGCTGAATCGTCGGACCCCGCGGGCCCGGCGTCTGTGAACGCCTTCACACCTGCGGTAGAAATTTCTTGCCGGCCGGGCGAGCCACGCTTCGAAGCCGTTGTCGACATCCCAGCCAAGCATACTCGGCCAGAGAGCACCATAAGCGTTCGGGGATCAGAGCAAACGGAAGGGGGAGACGTGACAAGGATGCGAAGCCTCCGTTTAGGCGCAGCGCTGGCGGCTGGGGCGGGGCTGCTTCTGGCGCCGGTCGCGAGTGCCGAGCTGATGATCGTCGGCAACGATCAGAAGGTCGGCTGGGACGCGGCCGGCAAGGTGGTCACCGCCGCGCCGGGTGAGGACACGGTCTCGGTCGTCGACATCGGCAGCGATCCGGCGAACCCGAAGATCGTCGCCGACCTCGAGCTGATGAACTCGATCTTCGGGCCGCCGACCAATCTCGCGATCACCCCCGACGAGACGCTCGCGCTCGTGACCAACGCGATGAACTGGGTGCAGGAGGGTGACGCCTGGAAGCCGGCGCCGGACAATAAGCTCTACGTGATCGATCTCGAGGCGGAGCCGCCGGCGCTGATCGACACGGTCGAGGTTGGCCAGCAGCCATCGGGCATGGCGATCAACCCGGCGGGCGACCTCGCGCTCATCGCCAATCGCGCCGGCAACTCGATCAGCGTGCTGGCGATCGACGGCAAGAAGGTCGAGCACGTCGGCGAGGTCGACATGGGCGGCCAGGTCGCGGCCGTGGCGATCGCGCCCGACGGCAAGCGCGCGCTCGCCGCCAAGTTCCCGGAGCACAAGGTCGCGCTGCTCGCGATCGACGGCCAGAACGTGACCTACGACGGCCAGGACATCCCGGTGGGCTTGTGGCCCTACAACGTCGCGATCACCCCCGACGGCAGCCTCGCGCTGACCGCCGACAACGGTGCCAGCGGCGCGTCCGACGGCCACGTCGACACGGTGAGCGTGATCGACCTCGAGGCCGACCCGCCGCGGGTGATCGACAAGGTGGTGGTCGGCGACGGCCCCGAGGGGCTGGCGATCAGCCCGACCGGCGAGATCGCGGTCGCCATCCTGCTCAACGGCAGCGCCGCCGTGCCGAAGGACGCCTGGTTCGCCAACCCGAGCCGGCAAGGTCGTGGTGCTGGCCCTCGACGGCAAGGAGGTCAGCAAGGTCGGCGAGGTCGACGTCGGCGGCCTGCCGGAGGGGGTGGTGTTCAGCAAGGACGGCAGCCATCTCTACGTCGGCAACTACACCGACAGCGACGTCTCGGTCCTCAAGGTCGACGGCACCACGGTCACCGACACCGGCCAGAAGCTGCAGCTGCCGGGCCAGCCCGCCTCGATGCGCGGCAGTCACCCGTAGCCGATCGGAACGCCCGCCGGCGCAGAGCCCGGTGGCGCACGTCGCTGAGCGACCGGCTTGATCGTTGCGCCCGCCGTGTGCGCCGTCGGGCAAGCTTTCGCATGGCCGAGCCCGTCGGCCGCGGGCCGCTGATGCGCGGAGTCGGTGTGGCGAGGAGGCATCCACATGTGTCGCAACATCAAGACCCTGCATAACTTCGCAGCCGCCCGCCACGGAGGAGGAGATCCGTGCCTCAGCCTTGCAGTTCGTGCGCAAGCTGAGCGGCTGCACGCGGCCCTCGAACGCGAACCAGGCCGCCTTCAGCCGGGCGGTGGACCAGGTGGCCCAAGCGGCGCATGAGCTGCTCGAGTCCCTCGTCACGGACGCTCCGCCCCGCGATCGAGAGGTCGAGGCTGCCAAGGCCCGCGCCCGCGGGGCAGAGCGGTTTCGAACGTCCGAGCCGGGCGTGCCATCTAGCCAGCGGTAGGAGCGGGCCGGCACGCCCGCGGGGGCGCCGGCTCCTGGCGGCGCTCCTCGCCGATCTGCTCCTGTGCCGCGCGTTCACGGCGCCGAGGTGTAGCCGAGACTTGCGAGTCGTGCTCGAAAGCTGCTTGACAGGCAGCAACGGGTCGTGCATTTAACCTTTCGGTTAGTTAACCGTATGGTTCAGCGGATGACGCCCGACCGCCTCAGCACCACCTTCGCGGCGCTTGCCGATCCCACCCGGCGGGCGATCCTGGCGCGCCTCTGCACGGGCGTTGCCTCGGTGACCGAGCTGGCCGAGCCCTTCGCGATGAGCCTGCCCGCCGTGTCCAAGCATCTCAAGGTGCTCGAGCGTGCCGGCTTGGTTGCGCGCGGCCGCGCGGCGCAGTGGCGACCCTGCCGGCTCGAGGCGGGTCCGCTCAGGGACGCCGCGGACTGGCTGGAGCACTATCGCCGGTTCTGGGAGCAGAGCTTCGACCGCCTGGACGACTATCTGCGCGAGCTGCAGGCGAGGGAGAGGAGCGATGGCCGCGACAACTAGAGCCGTACCCATGGCCGAGGAGCGCGAGCTCGTCCTCACGCGCGTCTTCGACGCGCCTCGGAGCCTCGTCTTCAAGGCCTGGACGCAGCCCGAGCACCTCGCCCGCTGGTGGGGGCCGCAGGGCTTCGTCAATGTCGCCTGGGAGATGGACGTGCGCCCGGGCGGCGCGTGGTTCCGCCGCATGCGCGCGCCCGACGGCACGCTCTTCACCAAGCGCGGCGTCTACAAGGAGGTCGTGCCGCCCGAGCGCCTCGTCTTCACCTACGTCAACGAAGCGGCCGACGGCACGCTCGACCGCGAGACCCTGGTGACGCTGAGCTTCGAGGAGCAGGGCGCCAGGACCCGGCTGACCCTGCACCACACCGGCTTCGAGTCGGTCGAGTCGCGCGATGCGCATCAGGGCGGCTGGACGAGCTGTCTGGAGCGCTTCGCCGAATACCTGGCCGCAGCCTGAGCTGGAGGACCCGAAGAGATGGCAGCCGTCGCCGACACCGCCCCCAACTCCGCCTCTTGGGAGCTGGTCATCACCCGCGCCTTCGATGCGCCGCGCTCCCTCGTGTTCGAGGCCTGGACCGACCCCGCGCGCCTGGTGCGCTGGTTCGGCCCGCGCGGCTTCAAGATCCCGTCCTGCAAGGTTGATGCGCGCGAGGGTGGCGAGTTCCGCATCCGCATGCGCTCGCCCGAGGGCACCGAACACCGGGTCCGCGGCGTCTTTCGCGAGGTCGTGAAACCGGAGCGGCTCGCCTTCACCTGGGCCTGGGAGGACGAGGAGGGCAAGCCCAAGCACGAGACCGTGGTGCGGGTCGACTTCACCGAGCAGGGCGGCAAGACGCGGCTGCGCATGCAGCAGGGCGTCTTCGAGTCGGCCAACGCGCGCGACCAGCACGAGAGCGGCTGGAGCAGCGCGCTCGACGACCTGGCGGACTACCTGCGCGAGATCGCTGGCGACGGGAGGCAGGCATGACCGCGAGAGTTGCGCCGCCGGGCGGCCGGCCGAGCCGGAGCTGGTCATCACGCGCGTCTTCGACGCGCCGCGCGACCTCGTGTTCAAGGCCTGGAGCGAGCCCGAGCACCTCGTGCGCTGGTGGGGGCCCAAGGGCTTCACGACGCCCCACTGCACGATCGATTTCCGCGTGGGCGGCGCCTGGCACCTCTGCATGCGCTCGCCCGAGGGCCGCGACTACTGGTGCAAGGGCGTCTATCGCGAGATCGTCGTGCCGGAGCTGATCGTCTCGACCGACTGCTTCGCGGACGAGGCCGGCAATCTGGTGCCGCCGACGCACTACGGCATGGGCCCCGACGTGCCGGCCGAGATGCTGCTGACGGTCAGGCTCGCCGAGCAGGCCGGCAAGACCAGGCTCACCCTGCAGCAGTCTCTGCCCCTCTCGCTCGCCCAGAGCATCGGTGCGGTGGACGGCTGGAGCCAGTCCCTCGACCGCCTCGCCGCAGAGCTGGCGCGACGATCACTCTGACAACGGAGGACATCCGATCATGCAACCGCACAAGATCGTGTCGCAGGAGGAATGGCTGGTGGCGCGCAAGGCGCATCTTGCGCAAGGAGAAGGAGCTCACCCGGCTGCGCGACCAGCTCAGCGCCGAGCGCCGCGAGCTGCCCTGGGTCAAGGTCGAGAAGACCTACGTCTTCGACGGGCCGGACGGCCAGGAGACGCTCGCCGAGCTGTTCGGCGGCAAGAGCCAGCTGCTGGTCTATCACTTCATGTTCGGCCCGGACTGGGAGCAGGGCTGCCCCAGCTGCTCCTATCGTCGCCGATCACATCGACGGCGCCAACCTGCACCTGCCGCAGCGCGACGTGACGCTGCTCGCGGTCTCGCGCGCGCCGCTCGCCCGGATCGAGGCTTTCAAGAAGCGGATGGGCTGGCGCTTCAAGTGGCTGTCGTCCTACCGCAACGACTTCAACCGCGACTTCCACGTCTCATTCACGCCCGACGAGATGGCGCAGGGCAAGGTCGACTATAACTACGCAAAGGGCGAGTTCCCGAGCGAGGAGGCGCCCGGCGCTCAGCGCCTTCTACCAGGACCCGGACGGCGCCGTCTTCCACACCTACTCGGCCTATGCGCGCGGGCTCGACATCCTGATCGGCGCCTACAACTACCTCGACCTCGCGCCCAAGGGCCGGGACGAGGCGGAGCTGCCCTGGACGATGGACTGGGTGCGCCACCACGACCGCTACGAGGACCAGGCCGCAGGCCAGCCCAGCGCGGCGTAGCCCAACGGCCCGTCGACGGGGCGCAGGAGGAGAGCATCGATGCCCACCACCTATCGCGGCGGCTGCCTGTGCGGCGCGATCCGCTACGAGATCGCGGCCGAGCCGATGTTCGGCGGCCAATGCCAATGCCGCGACTGCCAGCACGAGACCGGCGGCGGCCACGCGAGCTTCATGGCGTTCCCGGCGGATGCGGTGAAGCTGACCGGCACGCCGCGCTTCTACGAGAGCGAGGGCCGACAGCGGCAACCTGGTCCGGCGCGGCTTCTGCCCGACCTGCGGCTCGCCGGTGATCGGCCGTCTCGAGCGGCATGCCGGAGATGACGACGATCGCCGCCGGCAGCCTCGACGATCCGAGCGTCTTCAAGCCCGCAGTTCGTCGTCTACACGAGCCGGGGCCACGCCTGGGACCTCGTCGACCCGGCGCTGCCGAGCTTCCCGCAGATGCCGCCGATGCCCGGGGCCGCCCAACGACCGCCGCGTAGCGCGTAGGGCAGACTCGCGCGGCGCGATCGGCGAAGCCTGGCGGCCGGAGGTTTGGGTTCTCGGCACGCCCTCAGGCTCTCGCCGGGAGAATGAAATCATGCTGAATCGAAGCGGCACGGAACGGCGCAGCGACGTCGCGTTCACCGCTGCCATGTCGCGCCGCGTCATGCTGCAAGCGGGCGCCGCCACGGCCATCGCGGCGAGCGGGCCTGGCGCCGGTGAGCGCATTCGCGCAGCCGGCGATCAGCGGCATTCACCTACCACGCGCCGCAGAGCGCCCTGGCCGATCTCAGGGAACGCCTGGCACGGGCGCGCTGGCCGGAACGCGAGCCGGTTCCCGACTGGTCGCAAGGCGTCCCGCTCGCCAGGATCCGTGCGCTCGTCGACTACTGGCGGACGGACTACGACTGGCGCCGCTGCGAGGCGATGCTGAACGGCTTCGGGCAGTACCGTACGGAGATCGACGGCCTCGACATCCACTTCCTGCACGTCCGCTCGCCGCACGCGGACGCGCTCCCGATCCTCATCACCCATGGCTGGCCGGGCTCGGTGATCGAGTTCTTCAAGGTCATCGGGCCCTTGACCAACCCGCCGGAGCATGGCGGGGAGGTGCAGGACGCCTTTCACGTCATAGCACCGTCGCTGCCTGGCTTCGGCTTCTCCGGCAGGCCGACCGAGCGGGGCTGGAACGCGGACCGCATCGCCAGGGCGTGGGCCGAGCTGATGGATCGGCTCGGCTACGCTCGCTACGTCGCCCAGGGCGGCGACTGGGGCTCGGTTGTCACGACCGCGATGGCGCGGCAGCGGCCGGCCGGCCTGGCCGGCATCCACCTCAACATGCCGTTGGTGATTCCGGACCCGGTCCCGGCCGAAGGGCTGTCCGCCGAGGAGCGGCGCGCCGTCGATCGGTATCAGCGCTTTCTGAGCGATGGCTTCGGCTACTTCCTTCTCCAGGCGACGCGCCCGCAGACGATCGGCTATGCGCTGACGGACTCGCCCGTGGGGCAGGCGGCCTGGATCTACGAGAAGTTCCATGCCTGGACCGACAATGACGGCAATCCGGAAGACGCGCTGACGCGCGACGAGATGCTCGACATCATCACGCTCTATTGGCTGACCGAGACGGCGGCCTCCTCGGCGCGCATGTACCTCGAGAATGCGGCGTGACCGGCGATCCTCCCGTCATCGAGATGCCCGTCGGCTGCAGCATCTTTCCCCGGGAGATCGTTCCGGCGCCGCGCAGCTGGGCCGAGCGCGTCTATCCCAACCTGATCCACTGGAACGAGCTCGACCGCGGCGGTCATTTCGCGGCGTTCGAGCAGCCGGCGCTGTTCACACGAGAGCTGCGCGATTGCTTTCGCTCTCTGCGCTGACCATAGCTCTGCTTTGAGCGAAAACAGGCGCAAGCTGAGGGAGAACCGTGATGAAGAACAACCTGGAATGCCCGAGGATCGTAGCGCGAGACGAATGGCTCGCCGCGCGCAAGGCGCATCTCAGGAACGAGAAGGCGCTGACCCGGATGCGCGATCTCGTCGCCGCCGAGCGGCGCGCGCTGCCATGGGTGAAGGTCGAGAAGGACTATGTCTTCGACACACGCGAGGGCAAGAAGACGCTCGCCGATCTCTTCGACGGGCGCAGCCAGCTCATCATCCATCACTTCATGTTCGCTCCCGACTGGGAGGCGGGCTGCCCGAGCTGCTCGCTTGAGGCCGACCATGCCGAAGGCGCGATCGTCCATCTCGAGAACCACGACGTCGCCTATGTCCGCGTCTCGCGCGCGCCGCTCGAGAAGCTCGAAGCCTACAAGAAACGCATGGGCTGGAAGGCGAGATGGGTATCGTCCTACGCCAGCGACTTCAACTACGACTTCCACGTGTCGTTCACGAAGGAAGAGCTCGCGAAGGGCAAGGTCCACTACAACTACGGCATGGTCGAAGGCTATGACGAGCTGCCCGGCCTCAGCGTCTTCTACAAGGACGAGAACGGCGACGTCTTTCACACCTACTCAAGCTACGCGCGCGGCAACGAGGAGGTGATCGGCGCCTTCATCTATCTCGACATCACGCCGAAGGGCCGCAACGAGAAAGAGATCATGGACTGGGTGCGGCGCCACGACGAGTACGAGGAGGCCGGCGCCCGCGCCGCGACCAGCGCCTGAACACGCGCACGGATGTCCAACTGGAGGAGGAGCTCATGCCGATCCGCGGCAGCTGCCATTGCGGCAAGATCGCGTACAGCCTCGATGCGGAGCCGAGCGAAGCCATCGAGTGCAACTGCTCGATCTGCCGGCGACGGGGGTCGGTGCTTGCCGCCTTTGCGCCCGACCAGTTCCACCTCGAGACCGCGCGCGACGACATCGCCGTCTACACCTTCGGCAAGCACGTCATCCGCCATCAGTTCTGCAAGACCTGTGGCTGCGCGCCGTTCGCCGAGGGCACTGGCCCCGAGGGCGAGGCGATGGTCGCGGTCAATCTCCGCTGCGCCGAGAACCTCGACCTTTCGACGATCAAGATCACCCAGTTCGACGGCGCCAGCCTGTAGGGCTGCCGACGCCCGTTGGAAGGAGGGAGAGAAAGATGACGACCCGAACGGTCGACGCAACAGCCGAAGCCGAGGTCCGCGCGCGGATCGACGACCGGGCACGGGCGATCCGCGCCAAGGACGTCGAGGGGATCATGGCCTGCTACGCGCCCGAGACGCTGTCCTTCGACTGCCATTCGCATCTGCAGTTCAAGGGCGCGGGGCCCCTTCGGAAGCATCTGGAAGCCTGCATGCCCTGCATGCAGGGCCCGATGACGTTCGAGATCCATGATCTGGAGGTGGCGGCGCACCGCGACGTGGCGTTCTGCCATTACCTCGCCCGCTACGGCGCGACCGGGTTGAGCGGCGAAGAGCACACCGGATGGCTGCGCGTGACCGTCTGTCTCCGCAGAGTCGGCGGCAAGTGGCTGATCGTGCACGACCACTGCTCCGTACCGTTCGACCCGCAGACCGGCAAGGCGATGCTCGACCTCCAGCCGGAGCACGCCGAGCGGGCGAGCGCCGCGTAGCCCACCGATCTCGCAGAGAGGGAAGGGTCGCATGCTCGCCGGGAAGTGCTTGTGTGGCGTGGTCCGCTACGCCGTCGAGGGGCCGTTCCGCTATGCAGGCTACTGCCATTGCTCGCGCTGCCGCGCCGGTTCCGGCTCGGCATTCAGCGCCTTTGCCGGGATCGAGCAGGGCAGGCTCACGGTTACGGACGGCGCAGACCACATTGCGCTCTTCGAGATGAATCCGGACAACATCGTGCGCTTCTGCAAGCTGTGCGGCTCATCGTTGTTCGCCCTCGTGCGCGACGGCCAGTTCCTCCACGTCAAGATGGGAACGCTGGTCGATGACCCGGGCATTCGCCCGATGCTCCATATCTTCGTCGGCTCGAAGGCGCCCTGGCACGAGATCACCGACTCGCTCCCGCAATACGCCGAGCTTCCCCCTGCGGAGGTCCTGGCGACCTGACGCTCCGGCGCGGGCCGCCCCGGCAGCGGATCGACATCGACACAATGGAGGCAGAGATGGCACTGCAAAAGACTAGGACAGACGAGGAAGCCCAGATCCGCGGGCTCATCGACGATTGGGCAAGGGCGGCCCGCGCCAAGGACGTCGATGCGATCTTCGCTTACTATGCACCTGACATCCTGGCGTTCGACGCGGTCGGTCAGCTGCAGTTCAAAGGGACAGATTCCTACAGGAAGCATTGGGACGCATGCATGGCCATGTGCCCCGGCCCGATGATCTTCGAGGTTCACGACCTCGCCATCGAGGCGCGCGATGACCTCGCCTTCGGGCACTACCTCAGCCGGTGTGGCGGCACCGGCGCGGACGGCAAGGAACAGGTCGGATGGATGCGCGCGACCTTCTGCTGTCGCAAGACGAACGGGAGGTGGAGGATCGCGCACGAGCATTTCTCGGCGCCCTTCGACCCCGAGAGCAGCAAGGCGTTGTTCGACCTCGAGCCCTAGGCCAGCGAAAGGTTTCAATCCGATGAAGCTCTATCTCACCCCCGGCGCCTGCAGCCTCGCCGACCATATCGCGCTGCACGAGGCCGGGCTCGAGTTCGACCGGATCCGGGTCGACCTGCGGACGAAGCGCACGGCGGACGGCGGCGATTTCAACGAGGTCAATCCCAAGAGCTACGTCCCGGCGCTGGTGCTCGACGACGGGCAGCTCCTGACCGAGAACGTCGCGATCCTCTACTGGGTCGCCGAGCGCGCGCCGAAGCTCGCGCCGGGCGGCGCGATGGGGCGGATCCGCCTGATCGAGATGCTCGCCTTCATCGCGACCGAGCTGCACAAGCCCTTCGTTCGCGCCTTCTTTCCCACGAGCGACGCCGAGAAGCAGGTCGCCCAAGACGCCGTCCGCAAGCGGCTCGGCTTCCTCGCGGATCGGCTGCAAGGCGACTACCTGTTCGGCCGCGAGTTCAGCGCGGCCGATGCCTACCTCTACGTGATGCTGCGCTGGGCCCGCGCGCAGGGGCTGAGCCTGCCGGCGCCGCTGCCCGAGTATTTCGAGCGGGTCCACGCCCGGCCGTCGGTGCGGCTCGCGCTGAAGCACGAGGGGCTCGCCTGAGGGCGGGCGGGATCTCGCGGATGTCTCTCAAGCTCTACTTCCACCCGCTGGCCTCGTTCTGCCAGAAGGTGCTGGTCGCGCTGTACGAGAACGACACCCCGTTCGAGCCGCATCTCGTCGATCTCGGGGATGAGGCTGCCAGCGCGGAGTTCAGGAAGCTCTGGCCGATCGGCAAGATGCCGGTGCTGCGCGACGACGGCGCGGGAGTCGCACGGTGCCGGAATCCAGCATCATCATCGAGTATCTGGCGCAGCACTATCCGGGCAGATCGCAGCTCGTGCCGGCGGACCCGGATCTCGCCCGGCAGACGCGCCTGCGCGACCGCTTCTACGACCTCTATGTGCAGGAGCCGATGCAGAAGGTCGTGACAGACCGGCTGCGGCCGGCGGGCGCCAAGGATCCGTTCGGCGTCGAGCAGGCGAGGGCGCTGCTGCGCACCGCCTACGGGATGATCGAGCAGGACATGGCGAGGCAGACCTGGGCGATGGGCGATGCCTTCAGCATGGCCGACTGCGCCGCCGCGCCGGCGTTGTTCTACGCCAATCTGGTCGAGCCCTTCGAGACCACCCACGGGCACGCCGCGCGCTATCTCGGGCGGCCTGATGGCGCGCCCGTCGTTCGCCCGCGCCGTCGAGGAAGCGCAGCCCTATTTCGCGCTGTTCCCGCGGTAGCCCGAGACCACAGCGGAGACGCAAACATGCGGTTCATGATGATCGTCAAGGCCAGCAAGGAATCCGAGGCCGGCGTGATGCCGAGCGAGGAGCTGCTGACCGCGATGGGCAAGTACAACGAGGAGCTGGTGAATGCCGGCGTGATGCGCGCGGGCGAGGGGCTCCATCCGAGCGCGAAGGGGGCGCGCGTCAGGTTCTCGGGCGAGCGGCGGACCGTGACCAACGGGCCGTTTCCCGAGCTCCAGCAGCTGATCGCGGGCTTCTGGCTGATCGAGGTCGGGTCGCTCGAGGAGGCGATCGACTGGGCGAAGCGCTGCCCCAACCCGATGGCCGGCGAATCCGAGATCGAGATCCGCCAGGTGTTCGAGGCGGAGGATTTCGGCGAGGCGCTGACGCCCGAGCTCAGGCAGCAGGAAGAGCAGCTGCGCGCGCGATCCGCCGCGCAGCGCTGAGATTCCAATCGAGGAGAGAGACGATGCAGGTCCAGCCCTACCTGTTCTTCGACGGCCGCTGCGAGGAGGCGGTCGAGTTCTACAAAGGCGCGCTCGGCGCCGAGGTGACGATGCTGATGCGGTTCAAGGACAACCCCGAGCCCCAGGCGAACCCAGCCGGCGCCGGGGACAAGGTGATGCACACGAGCTTCCGCATCGGCGACACCACGGTCATGGCGTCCGACGGCCGGTGCCAGGGGCGGCCGAGCTTTCAGGGCTTCGCGCTGTCGCTGACGGCGCCGAACGATGCCGAGGCCGAGCGGCTGTTCGCCGCGCTCGCCGAGGGCGGGCAGGTGCAGATGCCGCTCGCCAAGACCTTCTTCTCCTCGCGCTTCGGCATGGTCGCCGACCGCTTCGGCGTGCCGTGGATGATCGTCGTCGCGCCTTGAGCGCTGGATACCCTACCTGATCGGATTGGCGGACTGACGGAGACGGCAATGGCAACCAGAGTCCTCGTCCTTCTCGGCACGAAGAAGGGCGCGTTCATCCTCGAGAGCGACGCCGGGCGGCGCTCGTGGACGCTGCGCGGTCCGTTCTGCGAGACCTGGCCGATGAACCACGTCATCGCCGATCCGGCCAGCGGCACGATCTACGGCGGCGGCGGCGACGCGTGGTTCGGCCCGGCGGTCTGGAAGTCGACCGATCTCGGCGCGTCCTGGACGCATTCGAGCGACGGTCTGGCCTATGAGGCCGGAGAGGAGCCGATCAAGGCGGTCTGGAGCCTCGCGCCGGATGAGGGAGGCCTCTACGCCGGAGTCGAGCCCGCCGGGCTGTTCCGGAGCGACGACGGCGCGCTGTCGTGGCGCCACATCATGGGCCTGCGCGACCACCCGTCGCGGCCGCAATGGCAACCTGGCGGCGGCGGGCTCATCCTGCATTCGCTGGTGCTCCACCCGAGCGACGACCGGCAGCTCTGGGTCGCCATCTCCTCGGCCGGGGTCTTCCATACCGCCGACGGCGGCGCGAGCTGGGAGCCCCGCAACCGCGGGACCCGGGCCGACTTCCTGCCGGAGGGGCAGAACTACCCGGAATACGGCCAATGCGTGCACTGCCTGGTGATGGCGCAGGGCATGCCCGATCGCCTCTACCAGCAGAACCACTGCGGCATGTACCGCAGCGAGGACGGCGGCCGGCACTGGGACAGCATCGAGGCGGGCCTGCCGTCCTCCTTCGGCTTTCCCGCCGCGGTCCATCCGCGCGACCCGGCAACGCTCTACCTCCTGCCGCTGAACGGCGACATCGCCGGCCGGTACGTCCCCGACGCGCAGGGCCGCGGTCTGGCGCACCCGGGACGGCGGCGACAGCTGGCAGGCGCTGCGCGAGGGTCTGCCCCAGGGCAACACGTTCTTCGGCGTGCTGCGCCAGGCGATGGCCACCGACCGGCTCGAGCCGGCCGGCGTCTACTTCGGCACCAACACGGGCGCGCTGTTCGCCAGCGCCGACGAGGGCGACAGCTGGCGCTGCGTCGCGCAGCATCTGCCGGCGATCTTTTCGGTGGAGACCCTGGTCGTCGAGGGGTAGCCTCGATGCCGAATGACGAACCCGGCCGCCTCGCCGCTGGTCGTGGTCACGCTGCCGGCGCTGCTGGTGAACCTGTTTCCGGGCGCGCGTACGGCGGGTGGAGCTGCCCGCTTCGAGCGTCGGCGAGGTGATCGAGGCGCTGAATGCCCGCTGGCCAGGGATGCGCGACCGCATCTGCGACTCGAGGCCTGCCATCCGGCGCCACATCAACGTCTTCGTCGAGGGCAGGCGCGCGACCCTGGAGACCCGGCTGGCGCCTGGCGCGGCAGGTGTTCATTCTCACGGCGATCAGCGGCGGCTGACCGTCGGGTCCATCGATGGAGGATCGGCGTATGAAGGCAACCCTGAAGGGCCATGTAGTGGCCGAGAGCGACGACATCGTCGAAGCCGCCGGCTATCAGTACTTCCCGCGCGCCGCGGTGCGCATGGAATGGCTCGAGAAGGCGCCGCGGACGGACGACGATCTCGAATGCCCGCATGCCGTCCAGTTCTATGACGTGGTGATCGACGGCACGCGCCACCCACGGGCGGCCTGGTCGTACGAGGACCCGCGCCCCGCGATGCAGCGGGTCGGCGGGCGCTTCGGCTTCTGGGAGGAGGTCGAGGTCGGCTGAGCGGCTCTCGTCAGGCCACGTCGCGCCTCCAAAGGGCCGTCATTTCAGACTCTTGCTCGCGATCTCGAAGACGTCGCGCGAGAGCTTGGGGGCGGCGAGGATGCGCTCGAGCTCGGCGCGCATCCGCTCCTGCCGGGAGCGGTCGTAGCGCCGCCAGCGGCCGAACGACTGGGCGAGCCGTGAGGCGACCTGCGGGTTGCGCGGGTCGATCTCGAGAACGCGGTCGGCGAGCAGCCGATAGCCCGCGCCGTCGGGGCGGTGGAAGCCGGTCGGGTTGGCCATCGCGAAGGCGCCGATCAGCGCGCGCACCCGGTTCGGGTTGGCAAGCGTGAACGCCGGGTGGCCGAGCAGGCCGGCCACCACCTCGACCGCATCCGGCCGCTGAGCGCTCGCCTGCAGCGCGAACCACTTGTCGATCACCAAGGGGTCGTCGCGCCAGCGCTCGTAGAAGCGCGCGAGCGCGGCGCTGCGCTCGGGCAGGTCACTCTCCGCCACGAGGCCGAGCGCCGCCATGGTGTCGGTCATGTTGTCGGCGGTCGCGAGCTGCGCGAGGCAGAGCTTCCGGCCCTCGGCGCCGCCCGCGGCCATGAGGTAGGCGAGCGCCTGGTTGCGCAGCGCGCGCCGGCCGACCTGCCCGGCCTCGAAGCGGTAGGGCTCTTCGCTCGCGAGCGCATCGTAGAGCGCATTGAAGCGGGCGCCCAGTCGCCGGCCGAGGGCGGCGCGCAGGTCCTCGCGAACCGCATGGATGCCGTCGACGTCGATCTCGGCCATCTGCTCGCCGATGTAGCTCTCCGACGGCAGCGCGAGCGCCTGGGCGACGAAGGCGGGATCGAGGTCCGGGGCGTCGAGGGTCAGGGCGAACGCCGTGGCCAGCCCGCCGTCGAGGGTGAGCTCGCGCCCGTGGCGGCGCGCCTCGACCAGGCCCAGCATCAGCTTGAGCGCGTAGCTCTGCCCGGCTTCCCAGCGCACGAAGGCGTCGCGGTCGCGCGCCATCCGGAAGCGCAGCCGCGCGTCGTCGTCATCGCCTGCGAGGATCACCGGCGCCGAGAAGCCGCGCAGCAGGGACGGCGTGGGGGCCTCCGGCAGCTCGATGAAGGTGAAGCGCTCCTCGGCCCGTCTCAGCTCGAGCACGCGGGATCTCGGCCCTGCATCCGCCTCGCCGTCGAGTTGTAGCGGCATCTCCCTGCCTTCGCCGTCCAGGAGAGCGACGGCAAGCGGGATGTGCAACGGCGCCTTCTCAGGCTGGCCCGGCGTCGGCGGCGTCGATTGCGCGGCCGTCAGGATATAGCGGCGGGCCGCCGGATCGTACTCGCCCGTGACCTCGAGCCGCGGGGTGCCCGCCTGGCTGTACCAGCGCCGGAACTGGTCGAGGTCGCGGCCCGCGGCCTCCGCCATCGCGGCGACGAAGTCCTCACAGGTCACCGCCTGGCCGTCGTGGCGCGCGAAGTAGATCCTGAGCCCGCGCTGGAAGGCGTCCTCGCCGATCAGCGTGTGCAGCATGCGGATGACCTCGGCGCCCTTCTCGTACACGGTCGCGGTATAGAAGTTGTTGATCTCGACGTAGCTCTGCGGACGCACCGGATGAGCCAGCGGGCCGGCGTCCTCCAGGAACTGCATCGCGCGCAGGCGCCGCACGTCGGCGATCCGCTTGACCGCGCGCGAATGCAGATCCGAGGTGAATTCCTGGTCGCGGAACACGGTCAGACCTTCCTTCAACGACAGCTGGAACCAGTCGCGGCAGGTGACCCGGTTGCCGGTCCAGTTGTGGAAGTACTCGTGCGCGATCACCGTCTCGATGCCGAGGTAGTCGGCGTCGGTGGCGCTCGCCGGCTGCGCCAGGACGTACTTCGTGTTGAAGATGTTCAGGCCTTTGTTTTCCATGGCGCCGAAGTTGAAGTCGGAAACCGCGACGATCATGAACACGTCGAGATCATATTCCAGACCGAAGCGATCCTGGTCCCACTGCATCGCTTTCTTGAGCGAGGCCATGGCGTGCTGGCATTTCGCGACCTCGTTCGGCTCGGCGTAGATTTCGAGCGCGACCCGGCGGCCCGAGGCGGTGGTGAAGCTGTCCGCGAGCTTGCCGAGCCGACCGGCGACCAGGGCGAACAGATAGCTGGGCTTGGCGAAGGGGTCTTCCCACAGCGCGAAGTGACGGCCCCCTTCGAGCTCGCCCTGGCCGATCCGATTGCCGTTGGCGAGCAGCACCGGACAGCGCTCCCGGTCGGCCTCGATCCGCACCCGGTAGCGCGTCATGACGTCCGGCCGGTCGGGAAAGTAGGTGATCTTGCGAAAGCCTTCGGGCTCGCACTGGGTGCAGAAGTTGCCGCCCGACAGATACAGGCCCTCGAGCGCGGTATTGCGCTCGGGGTGGATGCGGACCCGGGTCTCGAGCCGGCAGGCGTCGGGCAGCTCATGGACGGTCAGGTGGTCGCCGTCGACGCGGTAGCGGTTGGCGCCGAGCGGCTCGCCGTCCAGCTTCACCCCGAGCAGCTCCAGCTCCTGGCCATCGAGCACCAGCGGCGCGCCGGCATCGGCCGCCGGATTGCGCCGCAGCTCCAGGCGGGCCGCGACCTCGCTGCCGTCCTTACCCAGACGGAAGTCGAGCTCGACCCGATCCACGAGCCAGTCCGGCGGCCGGTAGTCGCTGAGGTGGATCGGCTCGGGCTTACGGGCTGCGGCGGTCATCGCGACATCCTTCACCGGGCATGACTTGAGCGCGCGGCACTCTGCCGAGATCGCCCCGGCCATACAACCGGGTTTTCGATCGGGCCGCTGATGAGGATCGGCGGCGGCTCTATCCCGCGGCGGGGTGACTCGCGCGCGTGGCAACCTGCCGGGGCGGGCTGTTTCGGGCTGTTGACCTACGCGGCAGATTGGGGTCAGATCTGCAACTTGGCGCAGCGGCGGAATGGGCCATGAAATCCCTTGCGGTCAAAGTCTCGGCGTCGGGGCGTTTGCACCTGCCGTCAGCGGTCCGGAAGGCGCTGGGTCTGATGGGGCCGGGCATGTCATCATCACGGTGACGGACGGTTCCGCGACGCTGACCACGATGGCGGAGAACCTCGCCCGTATCCGGGCGCTCGCCCGGCCCTATGCGCCTAGAGGATCGCTCGCCTCGGAGGACCTGATCGCGGAGCGACGGGAGGAGGCGCGCAAAGAGGGCGCTGATCCGAGCGGGACGAGAGCAGGGGGTAGTCCGGGCGCCAAGCGGCGGGCTGAGCGTTGAGCGTTGCGGTCCTCGACAGCTCGGCGGTGCTCGCGGTCATTCTGGAGGAGCCCGGCGCCGAGCGGGTCGAGCCGCTGCTGGTGGGTGCCAAGGTGTCGGCGGTCAACGTCGGCGAGGTCGCGGCCAAGCTGCGCGATCTCGGTATGCCGGAAGAAACGGTCGAGACCGTGCTGACGGGATTGCAGATCGAGGTCCACGCCCACGACCGGGACGCGGCTCTGGCTTCAGGCTTCCTCCGCCCGGCGACCCGCAGCGCGGGCTTGTCGCTGGGCGATCGCGCTTGCCTTGGGCTCGCGGCCGCGCTTCGTCTGCCGGCCGTCACCGCCGATCGTGGGTGGCAGAGCGTCGCCGAGGCGGTCGGCGTCGAGGTGACTGCGATCCGCTAGTGCACATGGGGTAACGGCGGGCGACTGAGGCAAGCTCTCGATCGCGTCAACCGAAGCGGAGAGCTGCCATGACCACCTTTGCCGGACTGGATGTCTCGCAGGCCAAGACCACGGTGTGCATCGTCGATGAGCGGGGGTTGGTGACCTGGCGCGGGAGCTGTGCGACCTCGCCCGGGGCGATCGCCCAGACGCTGGCGACCCGGGCCTCCTCGCTCGAGCGGGTCGGGCTGGAGAGCGGCCCGCTGGCGCCCTGGCTGGTGCACGAGCTGCGCACCCTCGAGCTGCCGGTGGTGTGCTTGGATGCGCGTCACGCTCGGGCGGCCTTGTCGGTGCAGATCAACAAGAGCGACGCCAACGACGCCGACGGCCTGGCCCAGATCGTCCGCACGGGATGGTATCGCGAGGTCGAGGTGAAGAGCATGGCTGCTCATCTCGTGCGCGCGACCTTGGGGGTGCGCAAGCAGCTGGTCGGCATGCGGACCGAGATGATCAACCAGATCCGCGGCCTGATGAAGATCTTCGGCCTGATCCTGCCGAAGGGCAGTGGCGCCCGGTTCGAGGCCAGCGTCCGCGCGCGCCTCGCCGAGCAGGCCGAGCTGGGGTTGGTGATCGAGCCCTTGCTGGCGGCTTGGCGCGCCCTTGACGATCAGGTCGCCGCACTCGAACGCCAGCTGGTGCGGCGCGCCCGCCGCCATGAGGTGTGTCATCGGCTGATGACGGTTCCGGGCGTGGGGCCGCTGACGGCGCTGGCGTTCGTCACCACGGTCGACGATCCGGCGCGCTTTCGACGATCGTCGAGCGTCGGTGCTTACCTCGGTCTGACACCCCGGCGCCACCAATCGGGGGAGCGCGACGTGAGCGGCCGGATCTCCAAATGTGGCGACCGGCTCACCCGCAGCTACCTGTTCGAAGCCGCGAACGTTCTGCTGACCAGGGTCGAGCGTTGGTCGTCCCTCAAGGCCTGGGCCATCAGGCTGGCCAAGCGGAGCGGGGCCAAGAAGGCAAAAGTGGCGCTCGCGCGCAAGCTCGCCGCCTTGCTGCACCGGCTCTGGCAGGACGGCACCACCTTCCGCTGGACAGCGGAGGCCGCCGCGTGATGATCTGATCTCAAGAGGTTCGCCGATCGGCGAACGCGGTCCCTGCCGGGACGATGCGAGGGCGAGCTCGCTGCGTCAGTTGCGCACCCGTTCGAAAGTCCGAGCAGGGTCAGCGCGCAGTGCACATTGAGCCGCCCAAGCGTCTGACGCCTTGTTGAGACGGGCACGCGCCCGATCTCGGAGAGAACCATGAACCCGGCAGAACCAAGCGCCGCCGATCAACCCGACGCTTGCCTCGGCCAACCCGCCGTTAGAGAACTGAGGCAATCAGAAGAGTCCCACTTTGCATGCGGATGTGATACTGCGTGCGGCATGCGCAAGGGGATCGAGGTCGAGGTTGACGCTGATGATCGTGCTCGGCTCGAGGCGATCGTGGCGGATCGGAATAGCCGGCAAAAGCATGCCGAACGGGCGCGGATCGTGCTGCTGACCGGCGATGGTGTGGGCACATTGACGATCATGCGCGAGGTCGGCTGCGCCAAGGCGACGGTCTGGCGCTGGCAGGAACGGTTCGCGGCCGAGGGGGTCGACGGACTGCTCCGGGACAAGAGCCGGCCGCCAGGCAAGACGCCGCTGGCCAGAACGGTGGTCGAGCGGGTGGTCGAGCTGACCCTTGGCGAGCCGCCCGGCGAGGCGACCCACTGGAGCGGCCGGGCGATGGCCGAGGCGGCCGGCATCTCGCTACGCTCGGTGCAGCGGATCTGGGCGGCGCACGGCCTGCAACCGCACCGCGTCAAGCGCTTCAAGCTGTCCAAGGACCCCGAGTTTGCGGCCAAGCTCCACGACATCGTCGGCCTCTACGTCGATCCCCCGGCCCATGCGGTCGTGCTGTCGGTGGACGAAAAGAGCCAAATCCAGGCGCTCGATCGGACCCAGCCCGGGCTGCCGATGAAGAAGGGCAAAGCCGGGACGATGACCTTCGACTACAAGCGCAACGGCACCACGACCTTGTTCGCCGCCATCGACGTGCTCGAAGGCACGGTGATCGGCCACTGCATGCAGCGCCACCGGCACCAGGAATTCATCCGCTTCCTCAACGCCATCGAGCGGGCGGTGCCGGCCGGCAAGCTGATCCACGTGATCCTCGACAACTACGCCACCCACAAGCACCCCAAGGTGCTGCGCTGGCTCGGCCGCCATCCGCGCTTCGTCTTCCACTTCACGCCGACCTCGTGCTCCTGGCTGAACGCCGTCGAGACCTTCTTCTCACGGCTCACCCGCCGCCGGCTCAAACGCGGCGTGTTCCGCTCGATCGTCGACCTCCAGGCCGCGATCAACCGCTTCGTCGAGGACCACAATGCCGAGCCCAAACCCTTCATCTGGACCGCCGATCCCGATACCATCCTCGGCAAGGTCACCCGTGGGACTCAAGCGTTAGCCTCACTGCACTAGCGAGAGTTTCTCTGAACAAAGCCGGCACGGGTTGGCCTCTCGCCACGGGCCGCTTGTCGGCGTATCGTCGGAGCAGCCGTGAGGTGCGAGAGATCGGGGAGACTCCAATGCTCGAGGAACTGAACCGCGACCAGGCGCCAGTGGGCGCGCCGAACGATCTGCAATCCTTCTGGCAGCCGTTCACCCCGAACCGCCAGTTCAAGCAGCATCCTCGCCTCGTGGTCAGCGCCAAGGGCCTGTACTACAGGTCGCACGACGGCCGCGACATCCTCGACAGCTCGGCCGGGCTCTGGTGCGCCAACCTCGGCCACTGCCACCCCAAGGTCGTCGAGGCGGTCCAGCAGGGCATCGCGACGCTGGACTTCGCGCCGACCTTCCAGTTCGGCCACAATAAGGTGTTCGAGCTCGCCTCCCAGGTCGCCCATGCGATGCCGGCCGACCTCAACCGCGTGTTCTTCTGCAACTCGGGCTCGGAGGCTGTCGATACCGCGCTGAAGATCGCGCTCGCCTATCACCGCACGCGCGGCGATGCCGGGCGCTATCGCCTGATCGGGCGCGAGCGCGCCTATCACGGCGTCGGCTTCGGCGGCATCTCGGTCGGCGGCATGGTCGCCAACCGGCGGACGTTCGGGCCGATGCTGAACGGCGTCGACCACATCCGCCACACGCTCGATCTCGAGCACAACGCGTTTGCGCGCGGCCAGCCGGAGTGGGGCGCGCATCTGGCCGACGATCTCGAGCGCCTGTGCGCGCTGCACGATCCCTCGACCATCGCAGCCGTGATCGTCGAGCCGGTCGCGGGCTCGGTCGGGGTCTACCCGCCGCCTGTGGGCTATCTCGAGCGCCTGCGCCAGATCTGCGACAGGCACGGCATCCTCCTGATCTTCGACGAGGTGATCACCGCCTGGGGCCGCCTCGGCTACGCCTCGGCCGCGGAGCGCCTCGGGATCACCCCCGATCTGATCACCATGGCCAAGGGTCTGACCAGCGCGCATGTGCCGATGGGCGCCGTGGTGGCCCGCGACTTCATCTACGAGGCCTTCATGAAGGGGCCGGAGCACGTCATCGAGCTGTTCCACGGCTATACCTATTCCGGCCACCCGATCGCCGCGGTCGCGGGTCTTGCGACCCTCGAGGCCTACAAGGAGGAGGGCGTCTTCGAGCAGGTGCGGGAGAACGAGAGGTACTTCGAGGACGCGCTGCACAGCTGCCGCGACCTGCCGCACGTGGTCGACGTCCGCAATCTCGGCCTGATGGGCGCGATCGAGCTCGAGCCGCTGCCGGGCCAGCCGGGCAAGCGCGGATTCGAGCTGATGATCGAATGCTACGAGCGCGGCCTGATGACCCGGATGGCGCTCGACACCTTCGAGTTCTCGCCGCCTCTGGTGATCGATCGCGCGCACATCGACCGGATCTTCGATACCGTCCAGGCAGTGCTGCGCGAGAGAGCATAGCCCCGCCGCTCTCGGCCGTGCACAGGGTGGCGTCGTTGCGGCTACCTGCGCTCCGCCCGCCAGGCGGCTGCGGTGGCCGAACCTTTGATCCAGGGCACGCTGCTGGTTCCGGACCTGCTCCTGATCGAGTGCGGCATGCGATCCGGCGTGGCGTCCTGCGCGGCGACTTGGCTGCTGCGATCGCCGAACGCCTTCTGAGCAGATTTTTTGGCCTAGCACCTCTTGAACTCGGTAGGGCAATGACCAAATACGCGATCGTCGGTCGCCGAACTGGGGCCGGCAAGTCGCAGAGCCCGGTCGTTTGACGGGCACACAGTCAGTCGCTCGATGGAGGATGTGACGATGCGCAGTTTCGACCTTTCCCCTCTGTTCCGTTACTCGGTCGGCTTCGATCGCCTCGACGATCTGTTCGAGACCGCGTACCGCGGGACGCAGGAGACTTCCTACCCGCCGTACAACATCGTGAAGGCCGGCCAGGACGCCTACCGGATCACGCTCGCGGTCGCCGGCTTCGGTGAGGACGAGCTCGAGCTCGTGGTCAAGGAGAACCTCCTGACCGTGCGCGGCGCCGGCAAGAACGCCGAGGCCGAGCAGGACAAGGGCGTCACCTACCTGCACCGCGGCATTGCGCAGCGCGCCTTCGAGCACCGCTTCCAGCTCGCCGACCACGTCAAGGTGACCGGCGCCAGCCTGGTGAACGGGCTGCTCGACATCCAGCTGGTGCGCGAGCTGCCCGAGAGCGCGAAGCCGCAGAAGATCGAGATCGGCCAGGGCAGGAGCGAGCCCCGGGTGATCGAGGGCAAGGGCACCAGGGCGGCGTAGCCGCCGCGTGCAGCCCCTATCGGGGACCGCAGGGAGCTCGGGACCGGCCGCGCCGGCCGATCCTGCCGCCGCTGAGAGTCGAACGTGACAGAGGGTGCCGGGCCGTGGGGTCCGGCACCTTTTTCTTTGCTCGGGCCGGAGGCCTCGGCCGCGCTGTCCGGCGGCCGGCCACCTTGTTTCGCTCCCGGCGCTCCGCTACAACCCTTCGATGGGTTCGTCCGAGCGCCCGCCCGTGGTCGGCATCCCCGCCTGTCTGGCGGTGCCCGACAGCTTCGGCTTTCATCAGGTGGGCGACAAATACGTCACGAGCGTGGTCGACGGCGCCGGCTGCCTGCCGCTGCTGATCCCGGCGCTGGGCGAGCGGCTCGATCCGGACGACCTGCTGGCCGGGCTCGACGGTCTGTTGATCACCGGCAGCCCCAGCAACGTCGCGCCGCACCACTACGGCGGCGCTGCGGCGCGGCCCGGCAGCTTGGGCGATCGGCGCGCGACGCCACCACCCTGCCGCTGATCCGGCGCGCGATCGCGCGCGCGGTGCCGCTGTTCGCGATCTGCCGCGGCCTGCAGGAGCTCAACGTGGCGCTTGGCGGCTCGCTGCACCAGGAGGTGCACGAGCTGCCCGGGCGCCTCGATCATCGTTCGGACAAGACCGTGCCGGCGGATCAGCGCTATGCGCCGGTGCACCCGGTCAGCCTGACCCCGGGCGGGGCGCTGCAGGCGCTGCTCGCCGGCGCCGCCTGCATCACGGTCAACTCGCTGCACGGCCAGGCGATCGATCGTCTGGCGCCGGGGCTGGCGATCGAGGCGATCGCGTCGGACGGCACGATCGAGGCGGTCAGCGTGGTCGACGCCCCGGGCTTCGTCCTCGCCGTGCAGTGGCACCCCGAATGGCGGGTGCTCGAAAACCCGGTCTCGCGGCGTCTGTTCGCCGCGTTCGGCGCCGCCTGCCGCGCGCGCGCCGCTGCGAGAAGTCCAGCATGAGCGAGATGGAGCGCTGGCTGCGCGAGCGTGAGATCACCGAAGTCGAGTGCCTGGTGGCCGACCTCAACGGCATCGCGCGCGGCAAGATCCTGCCCGCGACCAAGTTCATCCGCTCGCTCGCCGACGACACGCTGCGCCTGCCCGAGGCGGTTTTCGTGCAGACCGTCACCGGCGACTATCCTTCCGAGCAGCAGGACCGGGTGACCGATCCGGCGTTCCGCGACGTGCGGATGCGGCCCGACCCGCGCTCGCTGCGCACGGTCCCCTGGTACGAGGAGCCGACCGCGCAGGTGATCAGCGACTGCTACCACCACGACGGCAGCGAGGTCTCGATCGCGCCGCGCCAGGTGCTGCGGCGCGTGCTCGAGGCGTATGGCGAGCGGGGGTGGCGGCCGGTCGTGGCGCCCGAGCTGGAGTTCTTCCTGACCAAGATCAACGAGGATCCGGACTATCCGCTCGAGCCGCCGATCGGGCGCTCGCGCCGGCCGGAATCGGCGCGCCAGAGCTACGGCATCGAGGCGGTCAACGAGTTCGACCCGATCTTCGAGGACGTCTACGACTGGTGCGAGGCGCAGGACATCGACATCGACACCCTGACCCACGAGAGCGGCGCCGCCCAGATGGAGATCAACTTCAACCACGGCGAGCCGCTCGAGCTCGCCGACCAGGCGTTCCTGTTCAAGCGCACGCTGCGCCAGGCCGCGCTCAAGCACGGCATCTACGCGACCTTCATGGCCAAGCCCATGGAGCGCGAGCCGGGCAGCGCGATGCACCTCCATCAGAGCGTCTTCGACCTCACGACCGGCGCCAACCTGTTCAGCGCGTCCGACGGCGAGTTCTCCGACCTGTTCCTGCACTTCATCGCCGGGCTGCAGAAATACCTGCCCGCGGCGATGCTGCTGCTCGCCCCCAACGTCAACTCCTACCGCCGCCTGCGGCGCCATTCGGATGCCCCGATCAACCTCCACTGGGGCTGGGAGAACCGCACCGTCGGCCTGCGCGTGCCCGACTCCGCGCCGGCCGCGCGCCGGGTCGAGAACCGGGTCGCCGGCGCGGATGCCAACCCCTATCTCGCGATCGCCGCCTCGCTCGCCTGCGGCCTGCTCGGCATGCAGGACGAGCTCGAGCCGACGCGGCCGATCGAGGGCAGCGCCTACCGTCTGGCGCAGACCCTGCCGCGCCACATCTCCGAAGCGCTCGATCTCCTGCGCCGCTCGCGGCCGCTGCGCCAGCTCCTCGGCGACGAGCTGGTCGAGGCGCTGATCATGGTGAAGGAGGTCGAGCACGAGGCCTACCAGCGCGTGATCAGCTCCTGGGAACGCCAGCATCTGCTGCTCAATGTCTGAGCCCGCTGCCGCGCCCGGCGCTGCGCACCGCCGCGGGCACCCGGGCGAGCCTGCGCCATGAGCATCGCGGCCGAGATCGACGCCCGCGAGCGCCGCCGCCGGCGGCGCCGCCGGCTCGACAAGGGCGCGCTCCGCAGCCTCGCGACCCTGGTGCTGGCCGCGACCCTGCTCGCCTTCTCCACGATCCTCGCCTTCGCCTATCTGCCGCGCTACCAGGAGGACGGCCGCCCGATCCTCGCCAACGCCGACTTCCGCCAGGGCTTCCGCGACTGGCAGCTCGAGGGGCTGGTCACGCTCGATGAGACCGAGCTCGGCCTCGCCATCCTGCAGAACCGCGATCCCGAGCGCGCGGTCTTCCTGCGCCGCACGATCGAGCTCCCGCCCGGCCGCACCTACCTGCGGCTCGCCGCCGACATCGCGACCAGCCGGGTCGCCGAGGGCCGCGAGCCCTGGCAGGCCGCGCGGGTCTATCTCGTGCAGCAGACCCGGGAAGGGGAGCAGCTCTGGAACCAGCCGAACCGGCTGGTCGAGCTGATCGGCACGACCTCGCGCCAGCACTACGAGACCGTGCTGGAGGTGCCGGGGACGATCCCCGCGGCGGTGCTCGGGATCGAGCTCGCCTACGCCACCGGGCGCATGGAGATCGCCAACCTCGAGCTCGAGGTCGTCGAGGAGCGGCCGCTGTTCCGCCTGGTGGCGACGCTCCTGATCTGCGGCTGGAGCCTGCTCGGCTTCCGGGTCACGCACCGCCTCTACCACGGCATCCGCGACCGCAGACTGCGGTCCTGGCTGCTGGTCACGCTGGCGCTGCTGGCGACCGGCGTGTTCATACCGTCGGTGGTGCGCCAGGAGCTCATCGATTCCCTGGCGAGCGGCTTCGGGCTGCGGCTCGCCGACCCCGACGCCTTCGGCCACGCTTTGGCGTTCGCGCTGCTCGCTCTGCTGGTGCGCATCGGCCGCCCGCGCGACCCGCTCCTCCTCCACCTCGCCTGCTGGCTCCTGGTCGGGGCGGCGACCGAGGTCCTGCAGCTGTTCACGCCCGATCGCGACGCGCAGGCCGGCGACTGGCTGATGGACGCGCTCGGCAGCACCGGCGGGCTGGTGGTGGCCGAGCTCGCGCTGGGCATGCGCCGCCGCCTCGCGCCGGCGAAACTCGAAGAGGACGCGCACGCCCCGCGCCGCGCGGCCGCCCGTCCGCCCGCTGAGGCGCTCTACCGCTGCCGCTCGAAGTCGGCGGGGCGGCCACGTCGAGGTGCGCATGTGCTCGACGTCCATCGGAGCGCATCGTACCCACCAGCAAGAATTCGCTTTTCAATTCGTCGCAAGCCCGCCAGCGTAGGTCCGCGGATCGAGCTTTCTGCGGAGGTGCGTCATGACGGAAGCCGCTCTGGATCTGTCCGAGGCCGCCGCCCGGCACTCCGACGGCCGCGGTCGGGAGCGGCCGCGGCCGGTGGTGGAGATGGCCGAGCCTGCGGCGCTTCGCCAGCGAGCGCCGGATCGTGGCGGTCGAGAACGGCGGGCGCGAGATCAGCGTGACCTGGGACGACGGCACGGTGCAGGGCTTTCACCCGCTCTGGCTGCGGAGCGAGTGCGCCTGCCCGGAGTGCCGCGACCGGGTGACGCTCGAGCGCAGCTTCGATCAGTTCCGGCTGCCTCCGGACCTCACCGCCACGGCGGCCGAGGCGACCGCAGCCGGCGCGCTCCGCCTGGTGTGGGCGGAGGGCGGCCACGTCAGCGAGTTCGACCCGGGCTGGCTGCACCAGATCGCCCGGGGCGGCGGCCCGTGGACGACGGGCTTCGGCCGGCCGCGGCTGTGGCGCAGCGAGCTGGCGACGGCGATCCCGACCTTCGCCTATGAGGCGATCATGGCCGATCCGAGGGCGCTGCATGGCTGGCTCACGGCCTTGCGCGACACGGGCCTGACCTTGCTTTCCGGCGTGCCCACGGACCCCGGCGAGGTCGAACGGATCGCCCGGCGCATCTCGCTGCCGCGCGACAGCAACTTCGGCGCGGTGTTCGACGTGATGACGCTCGCGAACGCCAACAGCAACGCCTATACCGCGATCGAGCTGCCCCCGCACGTCGACCTGCCGACCCGGGAGTATCAGCCGGGCTTCCAGCTCTTCCACTGCCTCGAGAACCGGGCAGAAGGCGGCGAATTGACCTATGTGGACGGCTTTGCCGTGGCGGAGCACCTGCGCGCCGAGGAGCCTCGAGGTCTTCGATCTGCTGGCGACCGCCAAGGTCGGCTTCCGCTTCTGCGACCAGGTCTCGGACTACGTCTGGCATGCGCAAACGCTCGTGCTCGACGGGCAGGGTGCCTTGCGCGAGGTCCGCTTCATCCCCTGGCTGACCGCGCCGCTCGCGGCTGAGCCGGAGCAGTTCGAGCCGGCTCTATCTCGCGCTCCGCCGCTTCGCGGAGCTGACCCGCGACCCGCGTTTCCAGATCCGGCTCAGGCTCACCGCCGGCACGATGTCGGCATTCGACAACCGCCGCGTGCTGCACGGTCGCGCGGCCTTCGCGCCCAACAGCGGCCGGCGCCATTTCCAAGGCTGCTACGTCGAGCGCGAGGAGGTCGAGAGCCGCATTCGCGTGCTCGAGCGCCAGCTGCCATGACGAGACCCTGGCGGTAGCCGCTCAAGGCAGCCCGGTCAGCTCGACCGGGCTCGAGCTGGTCCCGCTCTCGGCATCCAGCGCGGCGTTGGCGAGCCCGGCCGGTCGAGGTGCTTGCCCGGCAGGGCGGGTGGGCAGTAACAAGATCAGGCGCGGGCTCGTCTGCCGATATCGCGGCCCCCGTCAAGTCCCCTATAAGAGGAGAGGGTTCCGACGCGATCACCCGACTGTCGAGCCGGCCGCCGGTCAAGACCAGCACCCAGTCGATCTCCGGCGCAGAAACTTCTGATGCGACGAATTTGGCGCATCGATGGAGCCATCCTGACGCATCTTGCACTGGCCAGCATTGGCCGGATGCGCCAGCCGCCAAAGCTGAAACAAAGATTGATCCTCGATTGATTGCACTCAATGCTCAGAAACACGATGCAACCTGCTGATAATGCCACGATATCGTCGATCGCTCGCCTTTTCGGCAAGGTTCGCCCCGGCGGCCTCGCCACATCAACTCCGCCGAGCAACCCATTGTTCGCCTATGCATATCGGCAAAGAGCACGAATCTGGCGCATTGATGGCGCAGATCGGGGAAAGTTGATGCACGGATGCGCCGCCGACGGGTCGCGCTCAGGGATGCGGTCCCCAGGGGGCGGCGAGCAGCAACTTGTTCTCCTGGGTCCGGACCAGCGGCCGGAGCTTCCTCGCGAACGCCATGAACGCCTCGTCGGCGAACACCGCCTCCCAGAACCGCGGCCGGTCGGCATCGTCCGCGAACTTACACAAATGCACGATCTGGTTCATCGCCCCGACGTCGCCGATGAAGTAGCCGACGAGCCTGCCGTCCGCGTGCCTGCCGAGCGCGGGCCAGCCTTCACCCTGATAGAGCTCCCGCGCCTCCGCCAGCTTGCCGACATAAAGCGAGTAGGTCCGCAGTTCGTAAAGAGCCAAGGCGCTTCTTCGAGATTTGCTCGCGGCGTCGGCGGTGCCGTTCCGGCGCAGCGACACCGAACCAGAGATCCCGCCCGGTGTCGAGGTGAGCGAGAACCCTAAGGTCTCGGCTCAACTTGAGGTGACACTCATCCACCGCTGTGGTACCTTAGAGCGGATAGGTGCCCAATGGGAGATGCCACAGTGCCGCGCTTCAGGGTGACATGCTTCAAGAACGGCGAGTGGGATGGTGCTGATCCTCAAGAGACCGAAGCCGAGGACGAGCACACTGCTGCGGAGAGAGTATGCGGCGGGCCGCTGGTGGAGGTCGTGAAACATAGGCAGCTTCGCGCGGAAGTGTGGCGGGTGTCCAAGCCCCCTGTAAAGAAGGAGTTCTACGGGTTAGCATGAAGCGCGACCTGGACCTTTGTCGCGAGATCCTTCAAGCGCTTGAAGCGCATCCCGAGCAATGGCACGCCAACAGACCGACGATCGACGGGAGGCCACCCGGTGAAGTCGTGTATCACTTGGATCTGCTTGCCGAGGCGGGGCTCGTTGCGTCCGTGCCTCGGCCCGGAGACCGACACCGCTAGGGCTGACCTGGGCCGGCCACGAGTTCCTCGACGCGGCGCGTGACGGCACCCGTTGGAATAGGGCTAAGAAGATAGTCGCGGAGAAAACAGGCGGGCTCTCCTTTGCGGTACTGCAGGAGCTGCTGGTTTCGCTGAGCAGGACCGCGGTCGAGTTGTGACGGGCGCACCCGGGGCATGCCACGGACATTCTTCGAGCAGCACGTGAGGCCGACCTATGAGGAGTGGCTGCGGCACTCACTCGACGAGCGTCTCGCCAAGAGCGCGGCGCAAGAGGCCAACAACATGGCGGCGTACGTTCTCCAATACTGGCAAGACTTGGATCGGAGCCAAGTCTATGGCTTTACGGCCAAAGAAGAGACCCGGTACAGGAACGCGCTGGCCGACCGGGAGTGTTCAGATTTCGCGTTGGCGCGTGATGTTGCAGAGGCTCACAAGCATAGGGAGTTGACGCGTGAGCCCCGCCTAATCACTCGCTACGATCAGACCGCTGCCAGGGAGACGGAGTGGGACGAGGCCGAGTGGGATAAAGCACCGTGGGACGGGGAGCTGATTGTGACACTGGACGACGGAACCAGTCGCCCGCTCGCCGAGATCATGAAAAACGTGATTGAGATGTGGGAGCGCCTGCTCCATCGCATGATGCTGTAGTGCTCTCGTGATCATGCTCGTTTGGCTGATCTGCGGGCCGCGAACATATCCTCCCTGCCCGACTGGCTGCCCCAAGGCAGGAACCGGGGCGGGTGTTGCAAGTGTGCTACACCGCACGCCAGACTGACTGCGTCTTAGAGCGTAAAACTAGACACGGCAGCCGAAGGGCAAGACATTGCCATAATCGTGGTCATGACGAATGGCCACTGGTCTCTGGAGCCTCTCGCCCAAGCGCTACGCTGGCTGGAGCCGCTCCACCATCTCATTCCAGACCCGGTCGTCATACACGCCGAGGTTTCGAGCGGCCTGCTGATCGCCGCTCTGATCGCGCTGTGGATCTGGCGCCGACCCTGGCGCTGACGAGAGCCGAAGACGTGAGCGGCCCGAGGACCCGCGAGCGGGCTATGGAGACAGCGGCTAAAACCGCCCTCGGCGCGGCCGAGGCTTGACGTTGGCGTGCCGGCGGTCGAACCTTGCGGGCGTCGGAAGGAGGGTCGTCATGGACATCCCGCTGCCGCGCGATCTCGAGGAGCTGGTCCGGCGCCAGGTCGAGGCGGGGGCCTACGAGTTGGCGAGCGAGATGGTGGTCGAGGCGCTCTACCTGCTGGCCGCCCGCGATCGCCTGCTTGCCGGCGAGCAGGAGGCGCTGCGCCGTGAGATCGACCTCGGTATCGAGCAGTGCGACCGCGGTGAGGTGGTCGAGGCCGACGAGGTCTTCGCGGGGCTGCGCGAGCGCATTGGTCAGGTCAAAGCCCCGGCGAAATGAGCCGCCTGCGCTTCTCGCGCCGGGCCCAGCACGATCTCGACGGCATCGCCGACTACATCAAGGAACGCGATCCCGCGGCGGCCGAGCGTTGGGTCGATCTGATCGAGGCCAGATGCCGCCTGCTCGCCGAGCAGCCGCGGCTCGGTCGCCGGCGCGACGGCCTTCGCCGGGACCTGCGCAGCCTCGCCGTCGGCAACTACCTGATCTTCTACCGCCGGACCCGAGGCGGCATCGAGATCGTGCGCGTGCTCCACGGCAAGCGCGACCTCGCCGCACTATTCAGGCCGCGAGGCTGAGGCCTTTCCGGGAAAAGGCAGGGCTCGTAGCGCGCCGCCGCACACTCCTAAGTCGAGCCTCCAGGCGCTGCCTGGTGGTGGTGCCGGCGGCAGGACTTGAACCCGCAACCTCCCGCTTACAAGGCGGATGCTCTACCGTTGAGCTACGCCGGCCGGCCTTGGCTTCTTACCTAGGCGTAGGGCAGGGGAGGCGCAAGCGGGCGCGGCCCGAGCCGGCCTGGCGCGCGCGGCGGTGGAACCGGGGCCCGGGTCGCCCGTTTCTGGCGTGGCGGCGGCGACCTGCCGGCGCCCAACTCAGTTCGGAGGAAGCCAGCCTTGGCAGCGGACAGCTTTCGGGTGTGGCCGGGCCTGCCCTATCCCCTGGGGGCGACCTGGGACGGCGCCGGCACCAACTTCGCGCTGTTCTCGGCGCACGCCGGGAAGGTCGAGCTCTGCCTGTTCGACGAGGACGGGGAGGCCGAGATCGCGCGCATCGTGCTGCCCGAGTTCACGCATGAGATCTGGCACGGCTATCTGCCGGACGCGCGCCCGGGCCAGCTCTACGGCTATCGCGTGCATGGCCCCTACGAGCCGGACGCCGGGCATCGCTTCAACCCCAACAAGCTGCTGATCGACCCCTACGCCAGGATGCTGCATGGCGACCTTGAGTGGGACGACGCGCTGTTCGGCTACGTCGTCGGCGATCCGGAGGAGGACCTCTCGTTCGACGAGCGCGACAGCGCGCCCTTCATGCCCAAGTGCCAGGTGATCGACCCCGCCTTCACCTGGGGCCGCGAGCGCCCGGCGCAGCGGGCGTGGCACGAGACCGTGATCTACGAGATGCACGTCAAGGGCTTCACGATGCGCCACCCGGAGGTCGCGGAGGAGGCGCGCGGCACCTTCGGCGGCCTCTCGACCGCGGCCGTGGTCGACTACCTGAGCGCGCTCGGGGTGAGCGCGGTCGAGCTCCTGCCGGTGCACGCCTTCGTCCACGACCGCCACCTGATCGAGCGCGGCCTGCGCAACTACTGGGGCTACAACACGATCGGCTTCTTCGCGCCGCACCCCGAGTACCTCGGCAGGGGCGGCCTCGGCGAGGTCAAGACCTTCGTCCAGGTGATGCACGAGGCCGGCCTCGAGGTGATCCTGGACGTGGTCTACAACCACACCGCCGAGGGCAGCCACATGGGGCCGACGCTCTCGTTCCGCGGCATCGACAACCGCTCCTACTACTATCTGATGGGCGGGCAGGAGCGCTTCTACAACGACTTCACCGGCACCGGCAACGCGTTGGAGCTGCGCCATCCCTACGTGCTGCGGATGGTCACCGACTCGTTGCGCTACTGGGTCCAGGAGGTGCGGGTCGACGGCTTCCGCTTCGACCTCGCGACCACGCTCGCCAGGGTCGAGGGGCCCTACGACCAGCATGCGAGCTTCCTCGAAGCGGTGGCCCAGGACCCGGTGCTGAGCTCGGTCAAGCTGATCGCCGAGCCCTGGGACACCGGGCTCGGCGGCTACCAGGTCGGCAACTTCCCGCCCGGCTGGGCGGAGTGGAACGGCAGGTACCGCGACACGGTGCGGCGCTTCTGGAAGGGCGAGGAGGGCCAGATCGCCGAGATGGCCTCGCGCGTCTCGGGCTCGGCCGACATCTACAACCACCGCGGCCGGCGGCCCTGGGCGAGCGTCAACTTCATCACCGCGCACGACGGCTTCACCTTGCGCGACCTGGTGAGCTACGACGCCAAGCACAACGAGGCCAACAAGGAGGACAACCGCGACGGCGCCGACGACAACCACAGCTGGAACTGCGGCGTCGAGGGCGACACCGACGATCCCGAGATCCGCGCGCTGCGGCTGCGCCAGATGCGCAATCTTCTGACCACGCTGCTCTTGTCCCAGGGCGTGCCGATGCTGCTCGCCGGCGACGAGTTCGCGCGCACCCAGGGCGGCAACAACAACCCCTACTGCCAGGACAGCGAGATCGGCTGGCTCGACTGGAGCCTGGACGAGGAGGGGGAGGCGCTGCTGGCGTTCACCCGGCAGCTGATCGCGCTGCGCAGCGAGCACATCGTGTTCCATCGCTCGCGCTTCTTCAGCGGCGGCACCATCCCGGGCACCGAGGTCAAGGACGTGACCTGGCTGCGCGCCGACGGCAGGGAGATGACCGCGGCCGACTGGGGCGAGGCGCACGCCAAGATGCTCTGCCTGCTGCTGAGCGGCGAGGCCGGGCTGATGCACCTGACCGCGCGCGGCGAGCAGGAGCCGGACGACACCTTCCTTTTGGTCATGAACGCGTCGCACCTCGAGGTCGGCCAGCGGCTGCCGGCGGGCCAGGGCGGCGCGCGCTGGCAGGTTCTGGTCGACACGGCGCGCCCGCTGGGCGAGGATCAGGACCAGGACGGCGAGCCGGGAGAGGAGATCCGGCTCGTGCCGCGCTCGACCATGCTGCTGGTGCAACGCGCCGCGGCGTGAGCGCGGCACGGCGCGCCGCAGGCGAGCGAGCGGGGGGCTTGATGGTGAAGGCGAGGACAGTGGGCGCGCTCGGCGTGCTGGTCGCGGCGCTGCCGGCCGCGGCGCAGGAGCAGGGCGACCCGGCGGCGGGGCACGAGCTCGCCTCGAAGCTCTGCACCGTCTGCCACATCATCGGCACCGAGCCGGTGGGCAGCGACGTGGCGCCGCCGTTCCCGGTGCTGGCCAAGGACCCGGGGGTGACGCTTACCCAGCTCCACGGCTGGAGCGGACCGATGCACCCCGTGCTCCCGAACCTCGCGTTGACCCCGCAGCAGATCGCCGACGTCAACGCCTATCTCGACAGCCTGCGCGGCGACGGCGCGCGAGCCGGAGCCGCCCAGGGCCGGCACCGAGGAGCCGCCGCCCGCGCTCGAGGCCGCGCCGCCCGAGAAGCTTGGCGAGCCGATCGAGGTCGAGCCGGAGTGAGCGCCGCGCCGGGGCTCAGCCGCCGAGCCGGACGCTGCCGTCCTCGAGGATCGTCCAGTCCGGGTTCCAGGCGACCTCCCAGGGATGGCCGTCGGGGTCGGCGAAGTAGCCGGAGTAGCCGCCCCAGAACGCGTCCTGCGCGGGCTTGAGGATCGTCGCGCCGGCCGCGCTTGGCCTCGGCGAGCACGGCGTCGACCTCGGCCCGCGAGCGCGCGTTGTAGGCGAGCACGATGCCGCCGAAGCCGCTGCCGGCCGCGGCCAGGCCGGCATCCGCGGCGAGCGCCGTGCGCGCGAACAGGGCCAGCACGGCGCCGCCGAGCTGGAAGAACACGACCTCGGCGTGGGCGTTGCCGCGGCGCCAGCCGAGGCCGTCCTCGTAGAAGCGGCGCGACCGCTCGAGGTCGGCGACGCCGAGCGTGACCAGGCTGAGACGCTGTTCCATGGCACGGGTCCTCCTTCCGCCAGGGGCTCGCGCCGATGCTAGGACGCGGCTGCGCCTGCGGTCTTGAACAGATCGGACACTTCGAGCGTGCTCCGACCGTGCCGCAGGAGGGCGCGCGGGCTCTGCCCGGCGAGCGCCTGCAGCTCGCGGCTCATGTGCGCCTGATCGGCGTAGCCCGCCGCCGCGGCGAGCGCGGCGAGCGCCGCATCCGGCCGCGGGCTGCGGCCGGCGAGCGCCAGCACCCGCTGCAGGCGCAGCACGCGCTGGAAGGTCTTCGGGCCGTAGCCGATCGCGGCCGTGAACCGCCGGTGGAGGCGCCGCTCGCCGCTGTCCAGGACGCGGGCGAGCTGCGCGACCCGGCCGCCTGGATGGCGGGCGAGCCAGGCGGCCGCGGCGGCGACCAGGCGATCGGGTGGGCCGGCCGCGGCGAGACGCGGGGCGAGCGCCGCTTCGGCCGCGCCGAGGCGGGCCGCCAGCGAGGGCTGCGCGCCGATTCCCTCGGCGAGCGTCGCGCCCGCGGCGCCCCAAAGCTCCCGCAGCGGCGTGTCGCGGTTCAGGAGCTCGCTCGCCGGCACGCCGAGCAGCGCCCGCGCCGCCCCCGGACGCAGGCGCACGCCGACGACCGTCGTGCGCGGCGCGAGCGGGACCAGCACCGGCCCGGTCGCCGGTCCCGCGACCACCGCGCGGCGCCGCCCCGATCCAGACGAGGTCGGCGCAGCCGTCCGGCAGCACCCGGTGGACGAGGTCGGTCGCACCGTCGCCGATGACCTGCGTCCAGACGCACAGCACGTGCCGCGCCAGCGCCGCCGGCGGCGGCCGCTCGCGATAGGTCGAGGCCGGAGCCTTGGCTCCGGGGCCGGTCGCATGACCCTGCATGCGATCGATATGGCCCCGCCCGCGGCTGCCGCCCACAGCCGCGGCCCGTGTCATGGGCCGACCTCGTGGCTTGGCGCCCTTGACCCGCGAACCCCCTTGCCGATATCAAAAATGTCGTCAGCATTCCGCAGGCGAGGGCGCACGCGATGGCCCAGGTGATTGTCCGCAATCTCGACGAGCAGGTGGTCTCGTCCCTGAAGTTCAAGGCCGAGCTCCACGGGCGCTCGCTCGAGCAGGAGCTGCGCGACATCCTCAAGCGCGCGGCCGAGCTGACAACGGAAGAGAAGCTCGCCCTCGTCGATCGCATCCGGGCGATGACGCCGCAGCGTCTCGAGACCGACAGCGCCGATCTGATCCGCGAGGACCGCGACACGCGCTGATGCTGGTGGTCGATGCT
Organism: uncultured Alphaproteobacteria bacterium; assembly: GCA_963753275.1. GTDB lineage: Bacteria > Pseudomonadota > Alphaproteobacteria > Geminicoccales > Geminicoccaceae > DATAOG01. The sequence goes on from CAVWCE010000023.1 coordinate 233,915, forward strand.
TCGGTCGCGCTCAAGTGGTTCTCGCACGAACCCGGCGACCGAGAGGCGCGAGCGATCTATCGAGACCCGGGAAGCGTTGATTGCACCCGAGCTAATCGTCGCCGAAGTCGCCAACGCCGCGTGGAGAAGGGTGTCGTCCGGCTGAGATTCCTCCCAGTCAGGCTGCCGTTATCGTAGCTGGAAGTTCCGAAGGTCTTTACCGAGCTGCTGGCGATCACCCCCTTCCGGATGAGAGCGCTCGAGATCGCGATTGACCTGCGCCATCCGGCCTACGACTGCTTCTATCTGGCGCTCGCCGAGGCGCGCGACCTCAAGCTGGTCACCGCGGACCGCCGGCTCCTCACGCGAATCGCGGGGAGCGCTTGGAAAGACCGCTGCCTCAGCCTCTGGAACTGAACCGCACCACATCCGAGTTCAACTTAGGCCGCGCCGCGGCGCCTTGCCAGCGCGTAGAGGGCGATGCCGCAGGCGACCGAGACGTTGAGGCTCTCGACCGCGGGCGCGATCGGCAGGCGCGCGGCGAAGTCGCACGTCTCGGCGACCAGGCGGCGCAGGCCGGTGCCCTCGGCGCCGAGCACCAGGACCAGGTTGCGATCGTCCGGCACCTCGTCGAGGGTGGCCTCGGCCGTGGCCGTCGAGGGCGATCCGCCAGTAGCCGAGCGCTGCCAGCTCCTCAAGCGCGCGCGCGAGGTTGGCGACCTCGACCAGCGGCACCAGGTCGAGCGCGCCCGAGGCCGCCTTGGCGAGCGCGCCGCCGAGCTCGGCGCTGCCGCCGCTCCGGCAGCACCACGGCCCGCACCTCGAAGGCGGCGGCCGAGCGCAGGATCGCGCCGACATTGTGCGGATCGGTGATCTGGTCGAGCAGCAGCACGAGGTTGCGGCCGGGCTCGGGCGCGCAGGCGCGCCTGCAGCTCGAGCCTGGGCAAGGGTGCGACCGAGAGCGCCAGGCCCTGGTGGACCGCGCCGGCGCCGAGGCGGCGCTCGATCTCCTCGCGCTCGACGGTCGGCGACCTCGAGCCCGGGGCGGCGCGCGGCGGCGCCGAGCGCGGCCAGGCCCTCGGCGGTCGCAAGCAGGCGATGGCAGCTGCGGCTCGGGTTGGCGAGCGCCGCCTCGACCGCATGGCGGCCGTACAGCCAAAGGCCCTTGGGCTTGCCGCCGGCCGGGCGCGCTCGCGCTCTGCGGCGCGGGGGCTCTTGGCCGGCGCCGGGCTGCCGCCGCGGGGGCGGCGGCGCCGGGCGCTGGCGGGGCTTCTCGGGCTTGGCCGCGACCCGCGCGCGGGTCATCGGGGCGCTCCGCGCCGGCCCCTCGTGGCCGGCCTCAGGCATGCCGGTTGACAAAGGACTTGCAATAACCATACTCCCGCCCACCTTTTCCCTCCCAGGCAACGGTTTGGCGGGATTGTAGGACGTCTTGGAGGGGTGGCCGAGTGGTTAAAGGCAGCAGACTGTAAATCTGCCCGCGTACGCGTACGTAGGTTCGAATCCTACCCCCTCCACCAGCCGCAATGGCCAAGCCCTGATCCTGGGGGCCAAGGAACAGCGAGCGTGCCATCTGCCGACGATCGAGACGGCCGAACGCGGGTGTAGCTCAATGGTAGAGCTCCAGCCTTCCAAGCTGGCGGTGTGGGTTCGATTCCCATCACCCGCTCCACGATCGCGCCGGCCAGACCCCGGCGCGCTCTAGCCGAGGAACCAGGAGCCATGTCGAAGGCGAAGTTTGAGCGGACGAAGCCGCATGCGAATGTCGGGACGATTGGTCACGTGGACCACGGCAAGACGACGCTGACGGCGGCGATCACGAAGATTTTGGCGGAGACCGGCGGGGCGACCTACACGAGCTACGACCAGATCGACAAGGCGCCGGAGGAGAAGGCGCGCGGGATCACGATCAACACCGCGCACGTCGAGTACCAGACCGGCGAAGCGGCACTACGCGCATGTCGACTGCCCGGGCCACGCCGACTACGTCAAGAACATGATCACCGGCGCGGCGCAGATGGACGGCGCGATCCTGGTGGTGAGCGCGGCCGACGGGCCGATGCCGCAGACCCGCGAGCACATCTTGCTGGCGCGCCAGGTGGGGGTGCCGGCGATCGTGGTCTACCTCAACAAGGTGCGACCAGGTGGACGATCCGGAGCTGCTGGAGCTGGTCGAGCTCGAGGTGCGCGAGCTGCTCTCGCAGTACGAGTTCCCGGGCGACGACATCCCGATCGTCAAGGGCTCGGCGCTGTACGCGCTGGAGGGCAAGGACGACGCGGCGCTCGGCAAGGAGTCGGTGCTCGAGCTGATGGAGGCGGTCGACGGCTACATCCCGCAGCCGGAGCGGGCGATGGACCGGCCGTTCCTGATGCCGATCGAGGACGTGTTCTCGATCTCGGGCCGCGGCACGGTGGTCACGGGCCGGGTCGAGCGCGGGATCATCAACGTCGGCGAGGAGGTCGAGATCGTCGGCATCAAGGACACCCAGAAGACGGTGTGCACCGGGGTCGAGATGTTCAGGAAGCTGCTCGACCGGGGCGAGCCCGGGGACAACGTCGGGATCCTGTTGCGCGGGGTCAAGCGCGACGACGTCGAGCGCGGGCAGGTGCTGTGCAAGCCGGGCTCGATCACGCCGCACACCAAGTTCGCGGCCGAGACCTACGTCTTGACCAAGGAGGAGGGCGGGCGCCACACGCCGTTCTTCTCGAACTACCGGCCGCAGTTCTTTTTCCGGACGACGGACGTGACCGGGACGATCGAGTTGCCGGACGGCACCGAGATGGTGATGCCGGGCGACAACGTGACGATGAAGGTCAACCTGATCGCGCCGATCGCGATGGAGGAGGGCCTGCGCTTTGCGATCCGCGAGGGCGGCCGCACGGTCGGCGCCGGCGTCGTCGCCAAGGTCATCGAGTAGCCGGCGCGGCATCGATCGCGCGAGCGCGCGCGGGCCCTTGTCGCCGGACGCCGAAATGGGTAGCTAGAGCGTCATCAGGCGCCGGGCCGTGGCCGAGCGGCGGGGCTGGCGGTGGCGTGCGGGCTAGGAGTGTAGCTCAACTGGTAGAGCACCGGTCTCCAAAACCGGGGGTTGGGGGTTCGAGCCCCTCCACTCCTGCCAGGCGGCCGCTGCGCGCCGCTGGCTGCCGCGACAGCCGTCGATGCAGGATCGATAGTCGGGATGGCAAGGACCTCACCGGCGCAGTTCGTGCGCGAAGTGCGCCAGGAGATGGCCAAGGTGACCTGGCCGACCCGCAAGGAGCTGGTGGTCACGACGGCGAGCGTGTTCGCCATGGCGATCGCGGCGGCGATCTTCTTCTTCCTGGTCGATCAGATCATCGCCTGGATCGTGCAGTTGATTTTGGGAATCGGGCGGTAATGGCGGCGCGCTGGTACATCATCCACGTCTATTCGGGGTTCGAGCGGAAGGTCATGACCTCGATCCGCGAGCAGGCCCAGCAGCAGGGGCTGCAGGACCTGTTCGAGGAGATCATCGTGCCGATGGAGGAGGTGGTCGAGGTCAAGCGCGGCAAGAAGGTCAACGCCGAGCGCAAGTTCTTCCCCGGCTACGTGCTGGTCAAGATGGAGCTCAACGACGAGACCTGGCATCTGGTGCGCAACACCGCCAAGGTCACGGGCTTCCTCGGCGCGAGCGGCAAGCCGACGCCGATCCCGGACGCCGAGGCCGAGCGCGTGCTGCATCAGATGCAGGAGGGCATCGAGCATCCGCGGCCGCTGGTCACCTTCATCTCGGGCGACCAGGTGCGGGTCACCGACGGCCCGTTCAGCTCGTTCAACGGCACGGTCGAGGAGGTCGACGAAGGCAAGGGCCGGCTCAAGGTCGCGGTGTCGATCTTCGGCCGCGCGACCCCGGTCGAGCTCGAGTACTCGCAGGTCGAGAAGCTGTAGCGTCACCCGTGCGGGAGCGGTCGGGCAAGGCGCCCGCCGCGCCGGTACCGCGCGCAACGAGAGGAGCCCCGAATGGCGAAGAAGATCGTCGGCTACGTCAAGCTCCAGGTGCCGGCCGGCAAGGCCAACCCGTCGCCGCCGATCGGCCCGGCGCTCGGCCAGCGCGGCCTCAACATCATGGAGTTCTGCAAGGCGTTCAACGCCCGACCCAGAGCCTCGAGCCCGGGCATGCCGATCCCGGTGGTGATCACCGCCTACGCCGATCGCACCTTCACCTTCACGACCAAGACGCCGCCGGCGAGCTATTTCCTCAAGCGCGCGGCGGGGCTCGACAAGGGCAAGGCGACGCCCGGGCGCGCGACCAGCGGCAAGGTGACGCTGGCGCAGGTGCGCGAGATCGCCGAGCAGAAGATGCGGGACCTCAATGCCAACGACCTCGACGCGCGCGGTCAGCATGATCAGGGGCTCGGCCATGTCGATGGGTCTCGAGGTGGTGGAGTAGGGCGATGGCCAAGCCAGGCAAGCGGCTCCGGGCGGCGCGCGAGCAGATCGATCGGATCCGGGCCTATCCCCTCGACGAGGCGGTCGGCGCTGCTCAAGCGCGGCGCGACCGCGAAGTTCGACGAGAGCGTCGAGGTGGCGCTCAATCTCGGCGTCGACCCGCGCCACGCCGATCAGATGGTGCGCGGCACCGCGGATCTGCCGCACGGCACCGGCAAGTCGCTGCGCGTCGCGGTGTTCGCGCGCGGCGACAAGGCCGAGGAGGCCAGGGCGGCGGGCGCCGACATGGTCGGCGCCGAGGACCTCGCGCAGCAGATCCAGGAGGGGCAGATCGAGTTCGACCGCTGCATCGCGACCCCCGACCTGATGCCGGTGGTCGGCCGGCTCGGCCGGATCCTCGGGCCGCGCGGCCTGATGCCGAACCCCAAGCTCGGCACCGTGACGCCCGAACGTCGCGCCAGGCGGTGAAGGCGGCCAAGGCGGGCCAGGTCCAGTTCCGGGTCGAGAAGACCGGCATCGTGCATGCCGGCGTCGGCAAGGCGAGCTTCGCGCCCGAGCTCTTGGTCGACAACATCCGGGCGTTCGTCGATGCGGTCAACAAGGCCAAGCCGTCGGGCGCCAAGGGGACCTATCTGAAGCGGGCCGCGATCAGCTCGACCATGGGTCCGGGCGTCAAGGTCGAGGTCGCGACCCTGGTCGGCTGACGGCCGCGGCCTCGAGCGCGGGGTGCGCTCGCGGCGGGCGCGCAAAAAAGGTCTTGCGCTCGGCGTTTGGCGCACTATGTTGCGCTTGCTGCTGATGCGCGTCGAACGCCGAGATCGAGCGGCTGGAGCTGCCCCGCGGCGGGCTGTGCGCGGGGCGAACCTGCTGCGCGCGCAGGCCGGCCGTGAGGGTCGCGGGCGGGCCGGAGCGGCGGCCGGGCACGCGGCCGCAGCCCGGCCGAGGCGCCGGCTCGACAGCCCGCGGAGTTCAGCGTGCTTAGAGCCAAGAAGACCGAGATCGTCGACAGCCTGCGCGGCGTGTTCAGCGATGCCGGCGTGGTGGTGGTGACCCATTACCAGGGCATGAGCGTCGCCGAGGTGACCGAACTGCGACGCGGCATGCGCGAGGCCGGGGCGCGCTTCCGGGTGACCAAGAACCGGCTCGCCAAGATCGCGCTCGCCGACACGCCCTACGCGGCGCTCGCCGGGCTGTTCACCGGGCCGACCGCGATCGCCTTCTCGAGCGATCCGGTGGCCGCGCCCAAGGCGGCGGTGGGCTACGCCAAGCGCAACGAGAAGCTGGCGATCATCGGCGGCGCGCTCGGCGGCAGCCTGCTCACCCCGGAGCAGGTGCGGGCGCTCGCCGATCTGCCCTCGATCGACGAGGTGCGGGCGAGGCTGGTCGGGCTGTTGACCACGCCGGCCGCGCGCCTGGTCAGCCTGCTGCAGGCGCCGGGCGGCCAGCTCGCGCGGGTGCTGGCGGCGCACGCCGAGCAGGGCGGCCAGGACTGACGAGTGATTGCGTAGGCGGCGGCGTCGCGCCGGCCGTCCGAACCGCGAGCCTCAGGAGAAGCGCACCATGGCCAATCTACAGCAGATCGCCGAGGACCTTTCGGCGCTGACCGTCCTCGAGGCGGCCGAGCTGTCGAAGATGCTCGAGGAGAAGTGGGGCGTCTCGGCCGCGGCGCCGGTCGCGATGGCGGCGGTGGCCGGCGCGGCGGCCCCGGCCGAGGAGGTCGAGGAGCAGACCGAGTTCAACGTCATCCTGGCCGCGATCGGCGACAAGAAGATCAACGTGATCAAGGAGGTGCGCGCGATCACCGGGCTCGGCCTGAAGGAGGCCAAGGACCTGGTGGAGGCCGCGCCCAAGGCGGTCAAGGAAGGGGTCTCCAAGGACGAGGCGGCCAAGCTCAAGGAGCAGCTCGAGGGGGCGGGTGCCACGGTGGAGGTCAAGTAGCCCTGGACCGGGCAGCCGGGCTCCGGCTCGGCGTGGCGGAGGCGCAGTCGGCGCCTCGCGACGTCGCAGCGGCGAGGGGCCGACCGCGAGCGCAACTCGATCACCCTGCCGGCACGGGTACGGGCTCGATTCCTGGCGGAATGAACCTGTTGGATCTCACGAGCCCACCGGCGACAGCTGCGGCGCGCGGCCGCAGCGGCGCCGTCCGTGGGCTCCTACGCGTCGGACGCTGATCAGCCATGACACATTCGTTCACCGGTCGCAAGCGCATCCGCAAGAGCTTCGGGCACATCCCCGAGGTCACGATGATGCCGAACCTGATCGAGGTTCAGCGCACCTCCTACGAGAACTTCCTCCAGATGAACCTGCGCCCGGCGCAGCGCGACCTGGTCGGGCTCCAGGAGGTGTTCAAGTCGGTCTTCCCGATCCGCGACTTCGCGGAGCGCGCGGCGCTCGACTTCGTCCAGTACGAGCTCGAGGAGCCGAAGTACGACGTCGAGGAGTGCCACCAGCGCGGCATGACCTACGCCGCGCCGCTGCGGGTGACCCTGCGGCTGATCGTCTGGGACGTCGACGACGACACCGGCTCCAAGAGCGTGCGCGACATCAAGGAGCAGGACGTCTACATGGGCGACCTGCCGCTGATGACCGACAACGGCACCTTCGTGATCAACGGCACCGAGCGCGTGATCGTCTCGCAGATGCACCGCTCGCCGGGCGTGTTCTACGACCACGACAAGGGCAAGACCCACAGCTCGGGCAAGTTCCTGTTCTCGGCCCGGATCATCCCCTATCGCGGCTCCTGGCTCGACTTCGAGTTCGACGCCAAGGACCTGGTCCACGTGCGCATCGACCGCCGGCGCAAGCTGCTGGCGACCACGCTGCTGCTGGCGCTCGGCCTGAGCCAGGAGGAGATCCTGGGCTACTTCTACGATGCGGTGGTGTTCACCCGCAGCGGCCAGGGCTGGAAGCAGCCGTTCCGGCCCGAGCGCCTGCGCGGCCAGAAGCTCACCGCCGACCTGATCGACGCCGAGAGCGGCGACGTGCTGGCCGAGGCCGGCACCAAGCTCACCCCGCGGCTGATCAAGCGCCTCGGCGAGCAGGGCGTGCAGCAGCTCTACGTCTCGGCCGAGGAGCTGGTCGGGCGCTACGTCGCGCTCGACCTGGTCGACGAGCAGACCGGCCTGATCTCCGCCGAGGCCGGCAACGAGCTGACGCCCGAGCTGCTCGCCCGGCTGATCGAGGCCGAGGTCGCGGAGCTGCCGGTGCTCGACATCGACCACGTCACGGTCGGGCCCTACATGCGCAACACGCTCGCCGCCGAGCGCTGCCACAATCGCGAGGAGGCGCTGCTCGACATCTACCGGGTCCTGCGCCCGGGCGAGCCGCCCAATCTCGACACCGCGGAGAACCTGTTCCACGGCCTGTTCTTCGATAGCGAGCGCTACGACCTGTCGCCGGTCGGCCGGGTCAAGATGAACGCGCGCCTCGGCCTCGATACCGACGACACGGTCCGGGTCCTGCGCAGCGAGGACATCCTCGCGGTGATCAAGCACCTGATCGAGATCAAGGACGGCCGCGGCGAGATCGACGACATCGACCACCTCGGCAACCGCCGGGTGCGCTCGGTCGGCGAGCTGATGGAGAACCAGTTCCGCGTCGGCCTGCTGCGCATGGAGCGCGCGGTGCGCGAGCGCATGAGCTCGGTCGAGATCGACGCCGCGATGCCGCACGACCTGATCAACGCCAAGCCCGTGGCGGCGGCGGTGCGCGAGTTCTTCGGCTCCTCGCAGCTCTCGCAGTTCATGGACCAGACCAACCCGCTCTCCGAGATCACCCACAAGCGCCGCCTCTCGGCGCTCGGGCCCGGGCGGCCTGACCCGCGAGCGCGCGGGCTTCGAGGTGCGCGACGTGCACCCGACCCACTACGGCCGGATCTGCCCGATCGAGACCCCCGAAGGGCCCAACATCGGCCTGATCAACAGCCTCGCGACCTACGCCCGGATCAACAAGTACGGCTTCATCGAGAGCCCCTACCGGCGCATCGTCGATGGCCAGGTCAGCGACGAGGTGGTCTACCTCTCGGCGATGGAGGAGGGCCGCTACACGATCGCGCAGGCCAACGCCGAGCTGTCGGAGGACCGGCGCTTCGTGCTCGACCTGGTGAGCTGCCGCCAGAACGGCGACTTCGTCCTCGCCCGGCCGGACACGATCGACTTCATCGACGTGTCGCCCAAGCAGCTGGTGTCGGTCGCCGCGGCGCTGATCCCGTTCCTCGAGAACGACGACGCCAACCGCGCGCTGATGGGCTCCAACATGCAGCGCCAGGCGGTGCCGCTGATCCAGAGCGAGGCGCCGCTGGTCGGCACCGGCATGGAGGCGGTGGTGGCGCGCGATTCGGGCGCTGCGGTGGTGGCGCGGCGCGGCGGCGTGGTCGACCAGGTCGACGCCTCGCGCATCGTGATCCGGATCACCGCCGAGACCGAGCGCGCGGGCTCGGTGGTCGACATCTACAACCTCCGGAAGTTCCAGCGCTCCAACCAGAACACCTGCATCAACCAGCGCCCGGTGGTGAAGATCGGCGACCAGGTGGCGGCGGGCGACATCGTCGCGGACGGGCCGTCGACCAACCTCGGCGAGCTGGCGCTCGGCCGCAACGTCCTGGTCGCGTTCATGTCCTGGGGCGGCTACAACTTCGAGGAACTCGATCCTGATCTCGGAGCGCATCGTCCGCGACGACGTGTTCACCTCGATCCACATCGAGGAGTTCGAGGTGATGGCGCGCGACACCAAGCTCGGGCCGGAGTCGATCACCCGCGACATCCCGAACGTCGGCGAGGAGAGCCTGCGCAACCTGGACGAGGCCGGGATCGTCTACATCGGCGCCGAGGTCCAGGCCGGCGACATCCTGGTCGGCAAGGTCACGCCCAAGGGCGAGACCCCGATGACCCCGGAAGAGAAGCTGCTGCGCGCGATCTTCGGCGAGAAGGCGGCCGACGTCCGCGACACCTCGCTCAAGGTGCCGCCGGGCGTCACCGGCACGGTGGTCGAGGTGCGGGTGTTCTCGCGCCGCGGCATCGAAAAGGACGAGCGCGCGATGGCGATCGAGCGCGCCGAGATCGAGCGCCTCGCCAAGGACCGCGACGACGAGCGCGCGATCCTCGAGCGCAACGTCTACGGCCGCCTGCGCGAGCTGCTCGAGGGCCAGCTGCCGAGCAGCGGGCCCAAGGCGGTCGCGCGCAACCAGCCGCTGACCGGCGCGGCGCTCGGCGAGCTCGCCCGCCGCCAGTGGTGGGAGATCGGCGTCGACGACGCCCAGCGCATGGGCGAGATCGAGCAGCTCAAGCGCCAGCTCGACGACGGCCTCAAGCGCCTGCAGGAGCGCTTCGACAACAAGGTCGAGAAGCTCCAGCGCGGGGACGAATTGCCGCCCGGCGTGCTCAAGATGGTCAAGGTCTTCGTCGCGGTGAAGCGCAAGCTGCAGCCGGGCGACAAGATGGCCGGGCGCCACGGCAACAAGGGCGTGATCTCGAAGATCGCGCCGATCGAGGACATGCCCCATCTCGAGGACGGGACCCAGGTCGACATCGTGCTCAACCCCTTAGGCGTGCCCTCGCGGATGAACGTCGGCCAGATCCTCGAGACCCACCTCGGCTGGGCGTGCAGCAATCTCGGGCGCGAGCTCGGGCAGCTGGTCGACCGCCTGGCCGCGGACGGCGACCTCAAGGAGCTGCGCGGCAAGCTCGACGCGCTGTACGACGGCGAGGCGCAGCTCGACGACTTCAGCCGCGAGCAGCTGCTCGAGCTGAGCGAGAACCTGCGCGCCGGGATCCCGGTCGCGACCCCGGTGTTCGACGGCGCCCGCGAGACCGACATCGTGCGCCTGCTCGACGAGGCCGGCTTGGACGTGTCCGGCCAAGTGACCCTGGTCGACGGTCGCACCGGCGACACCTTCGATCGCAAGGTGACGGTCGGCTACATCTACATGCTGAAGCTCGGCCACCTGGTGGACGACAAGATCCACGCCCGCTCGGTCGGACCGTACAGCCTGGTCACCCAGCAGCCGCTGGGCGGCAAGGCGCAGTTCGGCGGCCAGCGCTTCGGCGAGATGGAGTGCTGGGCCTTGCAGGCCTACGGCGCGGCCTACACCTTGCAGGAGATGCTGACCGTCAAGTCCGACGACGTCTCCGGGCGGACCAAGATCTACGAGGCGATCGTGCGTGGCGAGGACACCTTCGAGGCCGGCATCCCGAGTCCTTCAATGTCCTGGTCAAGGAGCTGCAGGCGCTCAGCCTGAACGTCGAGCTGCAGCAGGAGTTGGGCGACGATTGACCCCCGCAGCGGCCCGGCAGCACGCCGGATAACCCTGCGGTCGGTCGAGAGGAGCGAGATATGAACGAGCTGA
>CAVWCE010000024.1:0-44046 GCA_963753275.1 uncultured Alphaproteobacteria bacterium
GCCGGCCGGCGAGGAAGGCCCAGAGGGCATGTACTACAACCTCTACTTCCCGGGCCACTGGATCGGCATGCCGCCGCCCCTGGCGGAAGGCCAGGTCGCGTACGCCGACGGCACCGAGGCGACCATCGAGCAGATGGCGAGCGACGTCACGACCTTCCTGACCTGGGCCGCCGAGCCGACGCTCGAGGCGCGCAAGCAGACCGGCCTCAAGGTGATGCTGTTCCTGATCGTCCTGACCGGGCTGCTCTACGCCACCAAGCGCAAGGTCTGGGCCCAGCTCTATCGGACCGCCTGACTCCGCGGCACCCGCCGGGCAAGCGCTACCCTTGGGGGCGCATCCCGGCCGCACTATTATCCGACCTTTCGGCCTGGCCAGCACACCCCCACCCCAACCCTCCCCCATCGAGGGGAGGGGTGACCATCGCCAGCCGCCGTCACCTCCCTCCCCCTTGTGAATTCCTCTGCGAAATGGGGCTGGCATTTGAGGTGAATGGTGCTGAGTTGTGCAGGTTGTTCGCGGAGGCAAGGGTGACGGATCAGTTGGGCTTTGCGGATGCGTTCGTCGATCCGCGGCTGGGCGCGAACGACAAGCTCGCGCGGATCGATGCGCGGATCGACTGGTCGGCGCTCGCCCGCCAGCTCGGGGACCTGCGCGCCGCGCCGACCGGGCGCAGGCCCTAGCCCGGGCCCACCGCGACGGCGGGTGCCGCGGCGGTCCGGGGCAGGTCCGGCAGGCGGCCCTCCTCGACCGCGTGGCAGGCGTGGAGGTGGGTCGTGCCGGGGTAGAACTGCAGCCTCGGCACCTCGGTGCGGCAGCGCTCATTGGCGAACGGGCAGCGCGGGTGGAAGGGGCAGCCGGGCGGCGGATCGAGCGGCGAGGGCAGCTCGCCCTTGACCGCGAGCCGCTTGGAGCGCTGCTTCGGGTCGGTCGACGGGCTGCTCGCCTGCAGCGCCCGGGTGTAGGGGTGGAGCGGCTGATCGAACACCGCGGCGCGGCCCCCATGCTCGATCGGCCGGCCGAGGTACATCACGATCACCTCGTCGGCGACGTGGCGCACCACCGACAGGTCGTGCGAGATGAACAGGTACGCGAGCCGGAACTGCTCCTGCAGCTCGAGCAGGAGGTTCAGCACCTGGGCCTGGATCGAGACGTCGAGCGCCGAGACCGGCTCGTCGAGGACGACGATCTTGGGCCGCAGCATCAGGGCGCGCGCGACCGCGATGCGCTGGCGCTGGCCGCCCGAGAACATGTGCGGGTAGCGGCCATAGTGCTCCGGCCGCAGGCCGACCCGGGCCAGCATGTCGCGCACCGCGCTCTTGCGCTCCGCCGCGCTCATCCTCGTGTTCACCTTGATCGGCTCCTCGAGGATCGTGCCGACCTTCTTGCGCGGGTTGAGCGAGCCATAGGGGTCCTGGAACACGATCTGGACGGTGTGGCGGAGCCTGCGGCGCTGCTCGCCCGAGGCCTTGGCGACGTCGATGCCGTCGATCGTGAGCGCGCCCGCGCTCGGCGGCTCGATCAGCGTCACCAGGCGGGCGAGCGTGCTCTTGCCGCAGCCGGACTTCGCCGACCACCGCGAGCGTGCGCCCGGCGCGCAGCTCGAAGCTCGCGCCGCGCAGCGCCTGCAGCGTGGCGGTGCCCTTGAGCAGCCCGCGCCGCACCGCGTAGTGCCGCTCGAGATCCCGCGCCTGCAGGACCAGTGCGCCGTTGCCTGCGGCGGCTTGCTCAGCCACCGACCAGCGCTCCATGAGCGCAGCGGACCGCCGACTTGACCGACGCGTGCTCGCCTGCGATGCAGGCCGCATGACAATTCCAACGCGTTACGTCTATCCCGTCGAGCTGGAGCCTGAGCCGGATGGCTCTGCGGTCAATCTCAGCTTCCCCGACGTGCCTGGGGCACTTAGTTGGGGTGATGACGAGGCCGAAGCCGCTGTCGCTGGCGGAAGATTGCCTGGTCACCGCGCTGTACGGCTATGTTCGGTCTTGCGGAGGCGGTTCCGGAGCCCGGGCCGGCCAAAGGTCGACCGATGATCCCGGTACCGTGGCTGGTCGCTATGAAGCTCGCGCTCTACAGCGCGATGCGTCAGCAGGGGGTGAGCGCGGCGGAGCTGGCGCGGCGGCTCGGGGTCGGCGAGAAGGTCGGTGGCCGGCGCTGTTGCATCTGAAGCGGCGCACCCATCTCGGCCAGCTCGAGCGGGCGCTGGCGGCGCTCGGCGTGCAGCTCGAGGTGACGGTGCGCACCGCGGCCTAGGCCGGGCAGCGGCGCCTCACTGGGCATAGCGGGGATGGCCGGCGGGGCGCTCGCCGGTCAAGGGGTAGTGGCAGCGCACCCGGCCGCGCGGCCCGGGCGCGAACGGCGGCTCCTCGCCACGCAGTGCTCGGTCGCGAACCCGCAGCGCGGGTGGAACAGGCAGCCCGACGGGCGGTCGGCCGCGCCCGGCACGATGCCGGGGATGGTCGGCAGGAGGCGCGTCGCGGCGCGCTCGGGAAGCGCATGCAGCAGCGCCGCCGTGTAGGGGTGCTGCGGGTCGGCGAACAGCCCGAGGGCGCCTGCGCCTCGGCCTGCTGGCCGGCGTACTGGACGACCACCCGCTGCGCCGTCTCGGCGACCACGCCCATGTCGTGGGTGATCAGGATCAGCGCCATGCCGCGCTCGCGCTGGAGCTCGAGCAGGAGATCGAGGATCTGCGCCTGGATCGTGACGTCGAGCGCGGTGGTCGGCTCGTCGGCGATCAGGAGGCGCGGGTTGCAGGCGATCGCCATCGCGATCATCACGCGCTGGCTCATGCCGCCCGAGAGCTGGTGCGGGAAGGCGCGCAGGCGCTGCTCGGGCGCCGGGATGCCGACCAGATCGAGCAGCTCGAGCGCGCGCCGGCGGCGCTCGGCGCGCGTGCCGCCCTCGTGCACCTTGATGCCCTCGGCCAATTGAAAGCCGACCGTGAAGCACGGGTTGAGCGAGGTCATCGGCTCCTGGAAGATCATCGCCATGTCCTTGCCGATGATCCGCCGCCGGTCGGCGGCCGAGAGGCCGAGCAGGTTCTGCCCGGCGAAGGTCATGCGCTCGGCGCTGACCCGGGCGGTCCAGGGCAAAAGCCCCATCACCGCGAGCATCAGCACGCTCTTGCCGGAGCCCGGACTCGCCGACGATCGCCACGACCTCGCCCTCGGCGACCGCGAGCTCGACCCCGTCGACCGCCTTGAGCGGCCCGTGCAAGGTCGGGAACTCGACCGTGAGGTTCTCGATCTCGAGCAGCGCCACCCCTCAGCTCCGCTTGAGCTTGGGGTCGAGCGCGTCGCGCAGGCCATCGCCCATCAGGTTGAAGGCGAGCACGGTGATCAGGATCGCGAGGCCCGGGAAGGTCACGACCCACCAGGCGCGCAGCACGAACTCGCGCGCGTCCGCCAGCATCGTGCCCCATTCCGGGGTCGGCGGCTGGGCGCCGAGCCCGAGGAAGCCGAGCGCCGCGGCATCGAGGATCGCGTTCGAGAAGCCGAGCGTCGCCTGGACGATCAAGGGCGCCATGCAGTTCGGCAGGACGGTCGCGAACATCAGGCGCAACAGGCCCGCGCCGCTCACCCGGCTCGCGGTGACGTAGTCCTTCGACATCTCGCCGATCACCGAGGCGCGGGTCAGCCGGGTGTAGTGCGGCAGGTAGACGATCGCGACCGCGATCATCGCGTTGGCGAGCCCGGGCCCGAGGATCGCGACGATCACGATCGCGAGCAGGAGGCTCGGCAACGCCAGCAGGATGTCCATCAGCCGCATGATCAGGCCCTCGACCACGCCGCGGAAGAAGCCCGCGACCAGGCCGAGAACGACGCCCGCCGAGAGCGAGAGGGTGACCACGATCAGGCCGATGATCAGCGAGAAGCGGGCGCCGTGGATGATGCGCGAGAGGATGTCGCGCCCGACCGCGTCGGTGCCGAGCAGGAACTCGGCGCTGCCGCCCGCCATCCAGAACGGCGGGCGCGAGGAAGTGGTCGCGGTACTGCTCGGCCGGCGGGTGCGGCGCGATCTGATCGGCGAAGATCGCGGCGAGCACCACGATCGCGATCACGATCAGGCCGCCGACCGCGCCCCGGTTCTCGCGGAAATAGTGCCAGAACTCGCGCAAGGGGCCGGGCGGCGCTCGACCGGCAGCGGCGGCGGTCGGCGTGGCGGCGGCGAGGCGGGTCGCCATGGCTCACCTGGCGTGGCGGATGCGGGGGTTGATCAGGCCGTAGAGCAGATCGACGATCAGGTTGACCGTCATGACCACGGTCGCGATCAGCAGCACGCCGCCCTGGACCGAGGGGTAGTCCCGCCGCGCGATCGAATCCACCAGCCACTTGCCGATGCCGGGCCAGGCGAAGATGGTCTCGGTCAGGATCGCGCCGGAGAACAGAAGCCCGACCTGCAGGCCGATCACCGTGACCACCGGGATCAGCGCGTTCCTGAGCGCGTGCAGCCCGATCACCCGCAAGGGCGGCAGCCCCTTGGCGCGCGCGGTGCGCACATAGTCCTCGTTCAGCACTTCCAGCATGGCCGAGCGGGTCTGGCGCGCGATCACCGCCATCGGGATCGTGCCGAGCACGATCGCGGGCAGGATCAGATGGCGGAGCGCCGAGGTGAACGCGCCCTCCTGGCCCGAGAGCAGGCTGTCGATCAGCATGAAGCCGGTCACCGGCGGGAAGAAGTACAGGATCTCGATCCGTCCGGAGACCGGGGTCCAGTGCAGGTTGCCGGAGAAGAAGATGATCAGCAGCAGCGCCCACCAGAAGATCGGCATCGAGTAGCCGGTGAGCGAGGCGCCCATCAGGAGGTGGTCGAAGGTCGAGCCGCGGCGGACCCCGGCGACGATGCCCGCCGGCAGACCGATCAGGGTCGCGATCGCGAGCGCGCAGAGCGAGAGCTCGACGGTCGCCGGGAACAGGGTCAGGAACTCCTGCAGAACCGGCTGGCGGGTGACGATCGAGCTGCCGAGGTCGCCCTGCGCGAGCTCGCCGAGGTAGCTCAGGTACTGCTGCCAGAGCGGCTTGTCGAAGCCGAACTGCTCGCGCAGCATGGCGTGGCGCTCGGGCGAGATGCCGCGCTCGCCGACCAGCAGCTCGATCGGATCGCCCGGGATCAGGCGGATCAGCAGGAAGGCGACGATCGTCACCCCGATGAAGGTCGGGATCAGGACGCCGAGCCGGGCGACGAGGAAGCGGATCATGGGATTGGCTGTCCGCTCGTGAGCCCTCCGTCGACGTCGGTTCGCGGAAAGTCGTCGCCCTTGAAGAGCAGCGGCTCGCCGCGGGTCTTGGCCAGGGCGTAGGCAGCGCAGTCGCCGAAATTCAGCCCGGCAGGATGAAGGCCCTTGCCGTAGCGCCGAAACGCCAGCCGTGCAACCTGCGCCTGCTCCGCGTCGAACGGCGCCACGTCGAGGCGGGCGCGCATCAGGAAGCTGTCGAGCTCGAGCGCTCCAGCCTCGCGCTTGCGCGCTTCCACCAGCATTCCCGCCTCCAGCACCGAGACCGCGGAGATCAGGCGGGTCGGGGCGGCCTCGATCACCCGCGCGAAGGCCTCGGCCTCAGGCTCGCGCTGCAGGATCGCCATGGCAGCCGAGGTATCGACGACCATCAGCCGGGGACCCCATGCTCGTCATAGCCGAGAATCTCATCGTCGGAACGCTCGTCGTAGCTCGGCAGCGCCGCGTAGCGCGCGCCGATCGCGAGCAGCTGCTTCGCCATCCCCGGAGCGCGCATGCGCTGGCTTTCCCGGTCGAGCTCGGCACGGAGCGCAGCGATGACCGCCTCGGTAATGCTCTGCTGGCGCCGTCGCGCGAGCTCGCGTGCCAGCCTGTCGGCTTCGGGGCTTTTGATATTGAGCGCCATGGGTTCCTTCTTCCTCAGCGTCCGCCTTCTACATACCAGCTCCCTCGCCCCTGGTCATGCTCGTGTTCTGGTGTTCCTACAACAGAGTCACCCGGCCGCCGTCGGCGACATAGCTCCGTACGGCTGTCGCGGGAGCTAGGCCTCGCTCTGCCAGGGATTGACGATCTCCAGACCGGCCGTCGCGAAGTCCCTGGCGTTGCGCGTGGCAAGGGCGCAGCCGTTGGCCTTCGCGATCGCGGCGATGGCGGCGTCGGGTACCGTCATCGGCCGGCCCGCGCGCCGCGCGCTCGCGAGGATGCCGCCATAGGCCCAGGCGGACTTGACGTTGAAGTCGAACAGCCGATCGGCGAACTCGGTCACGAGCCGGTGCAGCGCTGCCAGCAGGTCCTGGCGCCGGCGGCCTTCGACGAGCTTCTCGACCCCGTAGGCCATCTCGGCGACCGCGATGGTCGGCACCGCCAGAGCGGCCGCGGAATGCCGGGCCCAGCTCACGACCCGCGGATCCGGCTGCGGCTTGGCCAGCTCCGAGAGCACGTTGGTGTCGAGCAGGATCACAGCTCGACGCCCTCGTGCGGCGCTCGGTTCTCGTCGATCGCCGGGTCGAGGTCGATGCCCGGGCGCGTCATGCGGATGAACCAGTCCGGAAAGGGCTCGCGCTCGTCGCTCGGGCCCGAGCCTTCCTCGGCCGCCCGCTCGAGGATGGCGCGCACCTCGGCCTCGAGGCTGCGCTTGTGGCGCACGGCCCGCTGCCGCAGCCGTTCCTTGGTGTCGTCGGCGAGCCTACGGACGATGATGCTGGCCACTTGCGACCCTCCGTCGCAGCTTAAGCGCTCACTTGATATCACTGCCATCGAGCGGCGCGTCAAGGGCCGTCCGTCCGTAACGACGCCTAAGGCAAGGTGACCCGGCCGCCGTCGGCGACGTAGGTCTGGCCGGTCGTGTAGCTCGAGCGCTCGGAGAGCAGGAACAGCGCGAGCTCGGCCATCTCCTCGGGGCGGCCGATGCGCCTGAGCGGGGTCGCATCGATCATCCGCTGCCGGGTGGCGTCGTCGAGCGAGGCGGCCGGCATGTCGGTGTCGATCAGGCCGGGTGCTATCGTGTTGATCCGGACCGCCGGCGCGAAGGCTTCGGAGCAGCTGCGGGCGAAGCCGACCACCGCGGCCTTGGACGTGCTGTAGGCGAGCATGGCGGGGCGCGGCCGGAGCCCTGCGATCGAGGCGAAGCAGACGATCCGCCCGAAGCCGCGCGCGATCATGCCGTCCTTGACCGCCATGATCGGCAGGAACGTGCCATCGAGGTTGACCGCCATGGTCCGCCGCCAGACCTCGAACGCGACCTGGCCCCGCGTCTCGTCCGGCGCGATGCCGGCGCTGGTGACCAGCAGATCGACCGGGCCGAGCCCGCGCTCCGTCTCCCCGACCATCCGGGCGACGTCCTCGGGCTCGGACACGTCCGCCTGCACGATCTGACCGCGGGCGCTCTCGGCTTCCACCAGGCGCAGGGTCTCGAGCGCCGCGGCCTCGTTGCCCGCGTAGTTGATCGCGACCCTCGCACCCTCCTCGCGCCAGCCGCACGCAGACCGCCCGGCCGATCCCCCGCGACCCGCCGGTGACCAGCGCCGTGCGCCCGTCGAGTTCCTTGCCAGCCATCGCTCCTCCCCGCACACTGCCCGCACACTGCCCGCAAGCCTTACCAGGTGGGCGGGGCACCGACAACGTCGGCGCTTGCCGCGTCTCGCTCCACATGGGTCAGGCGGTAGCGGGACGAGCCAAGCAGGCTAGAACCGGCCTGTCGCGTGGTCGTCATAACCCGCGACGACAACGTGATCGAAGGCGGGCCGGGCTTCCATGACTTGATCGCCATTGCGACGACATCGACTGATCCGCGATCGTGGACGCGGAGAGCGGCGCTGGCCGCTGTCGCGACGCGAGGCCGGTCCCGGTGCCCCTCGAGGGTCGGCCCCGAGGTTCAGCGGCCAAGACCCAGCCTGTGTCCTGCGGCGCGGCGCAGCGTCCGTACTGTCTTGGTGCCTGGTCGCACACCTCAGGTGGCGACGCCAGGCACCATGTTGTCGGTGGACGTCACGCCAGTCGCCAGGCCGCGAGGGCGTCGACCAAGCCGGCTCCAGTAGCGCCATCGATGCCCATAGCGGCCGGCATTCCGCCGCGATTCTCGTTGCTTGCGGCGTTAGCCGTCCCCAGCTCGACATCCCGAGCCGAAGCCCGAAGCACGTTCTTGATGTCCCCGGGGGTCAGGCCTGGGTTCTTCTCGAGGAGCAGCGCACAGACGCCCGCGAGCTGCGGCGCGGCAGCGGAAGTACCACTGAATACGCCCCAGCCCTCGTCGGCTCGCGTGCCATCCTGAAGCCGATCGAGTTCTGCGCCCGGCGGAACCGGAAGCATGATGTACGCCGCGCCGTTCGCCGCCTCGCCGACGAGACCGCAGAAGTCTGGCACATGGCGCCCGGGGTAGACTCTGCTGTCGAAGGCACTGGCGTAGTCCGAAGCGAACATCCGCCCATCGTCGGCGACGAAAACTCCACCGGCAGAAATGACCTCCCGCATCATGCCGGGGAAGGCGACGTGGCCATTGCCGGCCGAGAACACCACGACGATTCCAGACGCAACCGCTGCCTCGACTTCAGCCTCGAGCGGTTTGAGGCCATTCGGTAGCGCGGTCAGGTGGTTGTTGCTGGTGCGATTGCCGGTGACCGGGTCCGTCGGGCAGAGGTCATAGCCGAGACTGACGCTGATGATCTGCGGATTGTGACGTAGGGCCTCCTGGAAGCCTTCGAGCAGGGACGCGCCGAGGCTCGGATTGGTCTCGTTGTCGAGCTTGATCCCGAAGAACGTAACGTCGGGCGCAATGGCCAGGAGATTTGCGGATTCGCCGGTTCCATGGCCGTTGCCGTCGGCATCGGCCCGGTTGGCACCGGGCGCCAGGACCGTCGTCGTGAGGTACTCCCGCTCGACAAAGTACGCGTGGGAATGCGCGAATCCGCTGTCGATCATGGCCACGCGGACGCCCTTGCCCGTCGTACCCTCGCGGTGAATCCGGTCGGCGTTGATAAGTAGCGTCACGTCGCCAGGGACGCGCAGGTGATGGTAGCGCACGCGTGGCGGGAGCGGCGACGGAGGCGGCGTGAAACGGCTGTTGAAGTAGAGGTGCGGCCATTGAATGTAGGCATCGTCGATCAGCGCGGTCAACGACGGCTCGGGCGACCATGGTGCTCCCTCGGGCGGATAGAAGACCGATGGAGCCTGCGTGATCGACGTTTTGTCCTGCAGTACCCGTACAGGTCTCAGTTCAGTTCCGAATACCCGTTCGAAGAGTTCGCGCGGGCCGCGCACGGAGGTGCTGAGCTGCCCCCGCACGGTGACTCTGAAGCCGAGCTGTTCAAGATACTCGAGCGCGCGCTCCCGGTCGGTCTCGGCCGGCTTGTAATCCATGACCGTTGCGAGGCCCAGGCGCGCGGACGAGCGGACCACGCCTTCGCGCCCTCCCGGGCGGGGGAACGTCACCGCGATCCGCAGGGTGTCGCTGGGCTTCTCGTTGACTGGCGGGCGTCTCCGTTCGGGCGCGGCCCCGCGAGCCCGTCGGCGGGCCGATGTTGCCTTGGCAGCCATCTCCTTCCCTCCAAGCAGACAGACGCCTGTTCATAGCCGCCGCGCCGGGGTGCTGACTGTGATCTGCTCCACAAGGTCTCTCAGTTCAGGGGGCACCGGAAGAGGGCTCGACGCCGAGTAGCCGGCGGGCCGGCCGGCATCTGCGGCGCGAGGCGGTTCCCCTGGCAACTTCTGGACCGTCGCTCCGAACAGCCGTGCGAAGATCTCGGGTGAGGCACGCGCCGTGACGCTCGCGCGGCCGTGGCCAGTTATCTCGAGTCCGAGCCGCGCTGCTGCCTCAATAGTGCGCTCGACATCTTCCAGCCCCCGGCGATCCGTCTTCAATAGCAGTGCGAGCGGGATACGTTCCATGCCTGTCTCCTGAGCCGGTGCGGACACCGATAGGAGGGACGTGGCGGCCATTGCCCAAGCTATCGTGCGATACCCTCCCGCGCGGAAGCTCCCCCTGGCGACCCCGCCACCACCACCCAGCGAGCGTCGGGCGAAGCGCCGGGCCATCGAACGCAGCACAAGGAGGAACATGACCGCCGTCCCTCGCGCAAAGTCTCGTACAATCCTCAGACTGACGTGGCTTTCTCAAGTGGGCTGAGCATCATGCTGGACTTATTTGCTTTTACTACCAAGAACCCGGTCCTGGGCTGACGGAGGGCGAGGCGGCGGCTGGGCCCCGGTGCGAGACGAACGGCGCCCGGAGCGATCGCACCGCCCCGGGAGCGCCGAAATCCAGCTGCGCCGCCGACCTCAGCTCGCGAGGTCGACGCCGTAGAAGATGTGGCCGCCGAACGGGTCGATCCGGAAGTCGACCACCTCCTTGCGCAAGGGCTTGAACACGATCGAGTGCGCGATCGTGACCCAGGGCGCCTCCTCCTTGAAGATCAGCTGGGCCTCCTCGTAGAGCCGGGTGCGCTCGGCCATGTCGGTGGTCTGCTTGGCCTGCACCAAGAGCTCGTCGAACGGCTCGTGGCACCAGCGCGCCCGGTTGGCGCCGCCCTGCGCCGCCTCGCAGCCGAGCAGCACGAAGAGGAAGTTGTCGGGATCGGCGATGTCGGCGGTCCACCCGAGCAGCACGGTCTCGTGCTCGCCCTCGAGCGAGCGCTTGAGGTACTCGCCCCACTCGAACGAGACGATCTCGGCCTCGACCCCGACCTTGGCCCAGTCGGCCTGGACCAGCTCGGCCATGCGCCTGGCGTTCGGGTTGTAGGGCCGCTGGACCGGCATCGCCCAGATGTTGGTCTTGAGGCCGGAGACGCCCGCCTCCTCGAGCAGCGCCTTGGCGCCCTCGGGGTCGTAGGAGTAGTCCTCGACCGCCTCGTTGTAGCCCCAGAGCGTGGGCGGCATCGGGTTCTTGGCGATCGTGCCCGAGCCCTGGAACACCGCGTCCAGGATCGCCTCCTTGTTGATCGCCATGTTGAGCGCCTGGCGGACCCGCTTGTCGGTGTACGGCTCCTTCTCGGTGTTGAAGGCGAGGTAGCCGACGTTCAGGCCCTCCTGCTCCAGGAGATTGACATCCGGATTGGCGGCGATCGCCTCGAGATCGGCCGGGTTCGGGTAGGGCATGACGTGGCATTCGCCGGCCTGCAGCTTCTGCCAGCGGACCGAGGCGTCGGGGGTGATCGCGAACACGAGATCGTCGAGCGGCGCCTTGCCTGCCCAGTAGTCGGGGTGGGCCTTGTAGCGGATCACCGCGTCCTTCTGGTAGGCGACCAGCTGGAACGGGCCGGTGCCGACCGGCTGGAGGTCGAGCTGCTCGGGCGTGCCGGCCTCCTGCATCGCCTGGGCGTACTCGGCCGACATGATCGAGGCGAAGTCCATGGCGAGCATCGCGAGGAACGGCGCCGCCGGCTGCTTGAGCACGAACCTGACCGTCTGCTCGTCGACGGCTTCGACCGCCTGCAGGAGCTCGGGCATGCCGGTGCTCACGAAGTACTCGTACGAGCCCCCCGAGACGCTGTGGTAGGGGTGGTCCTGCTTCCACTGGCGCTCGAAGCTGAAGACCACGTCCTCGGCACTGAGGTCGCGCGACGGCGTGAAGCCGTCGGTGGTGTGGAACTTGACCCCCGGGCGGAGGCGGAAGGTGTACTCGAGGCCGTCGTCCGAGATCTCCCAGCTCTCGGCGAGCGCCGGCTGGAGGTTGGTCGTGCCGCGCTCGAACTCGATCAGGCGGTTGTAGACCTGGCGCGAGGAGGCGTCGAAGGTGGTGCCGGCGGTGTAGAGGGACGGGTTGAAGCCCTCGGGGCTGCCCTCGGAGCAGTAGACCAGCGTCTTGGCGTGGACCTGCGTCGTCAGGGCGGCGGCGAGCGCCAGCCCCAGGCTCCCGACGACGAAACGATCAAGCATCGGTGTCACTCCCTGTTCGATTCTCGACCGGCGAGGCCGCTGGCCTGGCCGCTTGAGGGTACTAGGCAAGGAACGGCGCCGGGTTGTCAATTGCCAAGCAGGGCGTCGCTCCCGGCTCCGGCGACCGCCGGCGGCGGCCGGCGGCGGCCGGTCAGGGCAGCGCGTTCTCGACCATGGAGGGCGGGATGCCGAGGCGCCGCGCCACCGCGCGGTGGTCGACCGCGGCGGGGTCGAGGAGCACCTCGCCGAGCGGGCGCTGGTCCAGGCGCACGTCGGCCAGCAGCTCGCTGCGGCTGAGCAGGCCATCCTGATCGGCGTCGTAGAGCGCGTGCAGGCGCTCGAGCCCGATCGAGTCGACGATCAGGAAGCCAAGCGCGATGCCCGACCGCTCGGGCCGGGTGAGACCCTCCTGATGGCGACCGGTCCACTGCGCGAACGCCGACCGGATCGCCGCCAGCTCCGCGACGGAGAGACCCTCATCGCCGTCCTCGTCGGCGAACCGCCAGGCGATCCCGACGCAGCGCTCGGCCGGCTCCCGCAGGCAGATCGGCCGGCTCTCGCTCATGAAGCGGTCGAAGGCGGGCGCGGACCCGGCGCCGGTCTCCGCGGCCATGGTCGGCAGCGCCAGCAGGGCCAACGCGAGGCTCGCCACGAGCGGGCGGATCTGGCGGTCGCGGGGCGCTCGGTTCACCACGGCGTGAGGTCCTCGTGAGATCGATGGGCCCGCGGCGGGCGCGAGGCGCCCGCAAAGCGGGGGAGCCTTAGCCGGCCGGAATAATTCCTGCAAGCCGACCGTCTAGTCACGAGCGCTCCCGCCACGGTTTGCAGCAGCCGCAATCTCTGCGACCATGGCTTGACGCTACGGATCACCAGGGAGGATCAGCTCATGCTGCGACGCTTCACCGGTCGGATTGCCGCGACGACGCTCGTGCTCGCCACCGGTCTCGGCGCGGCGGTCGCCTTTGCCGCCGACGAGCCCGCGAACATCATCAAGTACCGGCAGAACTACATGAAGGCGAACGGCGGTCACATCGCGATGATCGCCGCGATGGTGAAGGGCGAGGTCAGCTGGACCGACGAGCTGGCAGGCCATGCCCAGGCGTTGAACGAGCAGAGCAAGCACCTGCTGCGGCTGTTTCCCGAGGGCACCGGCAAGGGCGACAGCGAGGCAGAGAGCGCCGCGCTGCCGGTGATCTGGGAGCGCTGGAGCGAGTTCGAGCAGAAGGCCAAGGACTTCGAGACCGAGAGCGCGAAGCTGGTCGAGGTGGCCGAGGGCGGCGACATGGCCGCGGTCGCCCAGCAGGTGGGCGCGCTCGGCACGCGGGGTTGCGGCGGCTGCCACGAGACCTTCCGCGAGAAGAAGGACTAGGCCGCAAAGACGAGGAACGAGGCCAGATCGCATCGCGACGCGCCGCCCGACTGCCGGCCAGTCGCGATCGACCGTGAGCGCCAGGCGGGCCACCTCGGGTGGCCCGCCGATTCGCATCTGGACCCCGGCCTGTCCCGGCGGCGCTGCTCAATCGTACTCCCGGAGCCTCAGCAAGCATTCGGAGCCGTTTCGTTGAGACGCAGGCGCTCAAAAGGGGCACGACTTGAGCGATAGATGCGCATCCGTAATCTCTCACAGCACCCGCGCCTGCTCGCGCAGGACGTGCTTTTGGATCTTGCCGGTCGAGGTCTTGGGCAGGTCGGCGAAGACGATCGTCTGCGGGCATTTGAAGTGGGCGAGGACCTTGCGGCAGTGGGCGATCAGATCGTCGGCCGACGCCGCGGCGCCGGCCTTGAGGGTGACGAAGGCGCAGGGGCTCTCGCCCCATTTGGGATCGGGCCGGGCGACCACCGCGGCCTCGAGCACCGCCGGGTGGCGGTAGAGCGCGCCCTCGACCTCGATCGAGGAGATGTTCTCGCCGCCCGAGATGATGATGTCCTTGGAGCGGTCCATCACCTCGCAGTAGCCGTCCTCGTGCATCACCGCGAGGTCGCCGGTGTGGTACCAGCCGCCGCGGAAGGCCTCGGCCGTCGCCGCGGGATTCCTGAGGTAGCCCTTCATCACGGTGTTGCCGCGCAGCATGATCTCGCCGAGCGCGGCGCCGTCGCGCGCGACCGGGCGCATGGTCGCGGGATCGATCACCTCGAGCGCCTCGAGGTTCGGGTAGCGCACGCCCTGGCGCGCCTGGAGCCGCGCCTGCTCTGCGGCGGGGAGCGCGTCCCACGCCTCCTGCCAGGCGCAGACCGAGGCCGGACCGTAGCATTCGGTCAGGCCATAGAGGTGCACCATGTCGATGCCGAGCGCGGTCATCCTTTCGAGCACCGCGGCCGGCGGCGCGGCGCCGCCGGTCATCGCCTGCACGCGCTGCGCGAACGGCCGGCGCGCCTCCTCCGGCGCGTTGGCGATCAGGTTCATCACGATCGGCGCGCCGCAGAGGTGGCTCACCCGGTGCAGGGCGATCGCCTGGTAGATCGCGCCGGCCTCGATCCGGCGCAGGCAGACGTGGGTCCCCGCCTGCAGGGTCACGCCCCAGGTGAAGGTCCAGCCGTTGCAGTGGAACATCGGCAGGGTCCAGAGATAGACCGGATGGAGGCCGATCTCGTTGGCGAGCGCCTGGCCGATCGCGGCGAGGTAGGCGCCGCGGTGATGCACCACGACGCCCTTGGGCTGGCCGGTCGTGCCCGAGGTGTAGTTGAGCCCGATCGCCTGCCACTCGTCGGCCGGGTAGAGCGGCTCGAAGGCCTCGTCGCCCTCCGACAGCAGCTCCTCGTAGGTCACGTCGCCCAGCCGCTCGCCGGCGCCCCGGAACTGCCGGTCGACCACGTCGACCACCAGCGGTGGCGGCCGCACCTGCTCGAGCGCTGCCCTGATGGCCGGGGCGAACTCGGTGTCGGTCAGCAGCACCTTGGCCTGCCCATGCGCCAGGATGTAGGCGATGGTCTCGGGCTCGAGGCGGAAGTTGATGCTGTTCAGGACCGCGCCTGCCATCGGCACGCCGAAGTGCGCCTCCAGCATCGGCGGCGTGTTGGGCAGCATCACGGCGACCGTATCCCCCGGCCCGACGCCGCGCCCGGCGAGCGCCGCCGCGAGCCGCCGCGCCCGCGCCCGGAAGGCGGCGTAGCTCGCCTTCATGTCGCCGTGGATCCAGGCGGTCCGGGTCGGGAACACGTCGGCCGCCCGCTCGAGGAAGCTGATCGGGGTCAGCGGCGCGAAGTTCGCGGGATTGCGATCCAGCCCCTGCTCATAGGCGCAGCTCTTCCGATGCCCGGCCAGTCTCACGAAGCTCAGCCTCCGCCGCTCGGATCTCGGGTTCGAGGCTTAGCACAAGCGCGGCGCCGGCGGGAGCGCTCAGCCCCGCCGCATCGTCCGGTACTTGTTGGCGTAGTGCTTCCCGAGGAGCCTGCGCGCACTGGGCGCCGACCTTGGGGTTCGGGAGCGCGCCGGCACGCCCCTTGCGCCCGGCCACCGGTGCGGGCGGCGGGGCCGAGCGCCTTGCGGACTTGCGCTGCTTCATGTCTAGGCCATCCCCGTGTCGTGCTTCGGCCGGACCCGACGCAGGAACTCCCATACCGGCAGCGCGGTCAGGCCGCCGATCATGCCGGCGAGGTAGCTCGGGATCGGGAAGCCCAGGAGCGTCGACCAGATCAGCCCGACGATGAAGCTCGCGCCAATCATGGCGACGATGGTGATCACCAGCCTCTGCCAGAACGGCATGCTCCAAGCTCCTCGCTCGCTTCGCCCGCCCCTCGCTTTACCACCTCGACGCGCAGGACGTAATGCCGGTCGAGAGGGCACCCGGCGTGCGCTCACTTGACCGCGGATCGTCCTGGCTTGGCTGTGGCTTGGAGATTAGCACCAGCCGAATTGCTTTGCCGAGGCCGTCGAGGCATCTCGGGAGCCGGGGACGCCGGGCGAGCGGTCGGCTAAGCTCGCAGTGGCTTTGCCGAGGCCGTCACGGCAATCTCGGGAAGCGGGACCGCGGAGCGAGGGGCAATGACCATGCAGGCTGAGCGAGATCGTCGAGACCTCGCGGCGGGTGGGGGAGGCGAGCGGGCGGTTGGCCAAGATCGGGCATCTGGCCGACTGTCTCGCGCGGTGCGGGCCGGAGGAGGCGGCGAGCGCGGTGGCGTTGTTGTCCGGGACGCCCCGGCAGGGTCGGATCGGGATCGGCTACGCGGCGCTGCGCGCGGCGCGGGCCGAGCCGGCAGCGGCGGAGCCGTCGATCACGCTCGGCGAGCTCGATCGTGCCCTGGACAAGCTCAAGTCGGTCAAGGGCCAGGGGGCGGCGGGGGAGCGGCTGCGGCTGTTGCGGGAGCTGTTCGGGCGGGCGACCGAGGCCGAGCAGGACTTCCTGCTGCGCCTCCTGGTCGGGGAGTTGCGCCAGGGCGCGCTCGAGGGGGTGATGGTCGAGGCGATCGCCAAGGCGGCCGGGCTGCCGGCGAGCGAGGTGCGCCGGGCGGTGATGCTGGCGGGGGATGCCGGGGTGGTGGCCGCGGCGGCGCTGCGGCAGGGCGCTACGGGGCTGCGCCAGTTCGGGCTGCAGCTGATGCAGCCGGTGCAGCCGATGCTGGCGCAGCCGGCGGAGGACATCGCGGATGCGCTGGCGCAGCTTGGGCAGGCGGCGTTCGAGTGGAAGCTCGACGGCGCGCGCATCCAGGCCCACAAGGCTGGGCAGGAGGTGCGGGTGTTCACGCGGCGGCTGAACGACGTCACCGCCGCGGTGCCGGAGGTCGTGGGCGCGGTCAAGGGGCTGCCGCTCGACAGCGCGATCCTGGATGGCGAGGCGATCGCGCTGCGGCCGGACGGCAGCCCGCAGCCCTTTCAGATCACGATGCGGCGGTTCGGCCGCAAGCTCGAGGTGGCGCGGCTGCAGGCCGAGCTGCCGCTCCACTGCCTGTTCTTCGACGCGCTGGCGCTGGACGGCGACGAGCTGATCGACCGGCCGAACCGGGAGCGCGCGGCCGCGCTCGCGGGCGTCCTGCCGCCGGAGTTGCTGGTGCCGCGGCTGGTGACCGGGCAGGAGGCCGAGGCCGAGGCGTTCGTCAAGGGCGCGCTGGCCAAGGGGCACGAGGGCGCCGTGGCGAAGGCGCTGGAGGCTCCCTATGCGGCCGGGCGGCGCGGGGCCGGCTGGCTGAAGGTCAAGCAGGCGCACACTCTGGACCTCGTCGTGCTCGCGGCGGAGTGGGGCAACGGCCGGCGCCAGGGCTGGCTCAGCAATCTGCATCTCGGCGCGCGCGACCCGGAGGCGGGCGGCTTCGTCATGCTCGGCAAGACCTTCAAGGGCCTGACCGATGAGCTGCTCGCCTGGCAGACCGAGCAGTTCCTCGCGCGCGCGATCGCGCGCGATCGCCAGACGGTCCACGTCCGCCCGGAGCTGGTGGTCGAGATCGCGTTCAACGACATCCAGGCGAGCCCGCACTACCCGGGCGGCCTCGCGCTGCGCTTCGCGCGGGTCAAGGCCTACCGGCCCGACAAGCGGGCCGAGGAGGCCGACACGATCGCGACGGTGCGGGCGATCCATGCGCGGCAGGCCGGCGCCGGCCGGCCCGACCCCGCCGGCGGCGGCTGAGCGGCGCCGGCTCGAGGCGGCGCCGATCAAGTCCGTCCAGGCTGCCGCGGCGGTCGAGGTGCTCTACACGATGCGTTAACCGTCGGGCCGGATGCTCCGCCTCCTGGTCCATGCGATCCTGGGAATCCGTGCCGCGGAATCGAGGCAGGGCCGGGGTGGGCCGCCGGCGCATGGGGCGCAGGCGGGATCGGCGGAGCGTCAGGGGCCGAGCGTCTTGGCGGGGTACTCGCAGAGGTCGCGGACGACGCAGGCCGGGCATCTGGGCCTGCGCGCGATGCAGACGTAGCGGCCGTGCAGGATCAGCCAGTGGTGGGCGTGGCGGGCGTAGCGGCGCGGCACGCGCGCTTCCAGCGCCTGCTCGACCGCGAGCGGCGTCCGGCCGGGTGCGAGGCCGGTGCGGTTGGCGACCCGGAAGACGTGGGTGTCGACCGCGATCGTCGGCTGGCCGAAGGCGCCGTTCAGCACCACGCTCGCGGTCTTGCGGCCGACCCCGGGCAGGCGCTCGAGCGCCTCGCGCTCGGCCGGCACCCGGCCGCCGTGCTCGGCGAGCAGCGTCCGGCTCATCGCGATGATCGCCTTGGCCTTGGTGTTGTAGAGGCCGATCGTGCGGATGTGCTCTTTCAGGCCCGCCTCGCCCAGCGCCACCATCGCCTCGGGGTTGTCGGCGACCTGGAACAGCCGGGCGGTCGCCTTGTTGACGCCTGCGTCGGTCGCCTGGGCCGACAGGATCACCGCGACCAGCAGCGTGTAGGGATTGCCGTAGTGGAGCTCGGTCGCCGGCGCCGGGTTGGCCGCCGCCAGCCGGCGGAAGAAGCTCGCGACCTGGCGCGGGGTCATCGCGGGATGCCTGCCCTGCCGGCGCCGCCGGTCCGGCGACCGGGGCCTCGCCGGCGGGCCGCGCCCGCGCTATATGCGAGCCGATGACCTCGTGCACGCCAGCGCCATGCATGCCGGCGGCGGCGGACGGCCCGACCGCTGCGCCCGCGAGCGCGGCCGCGCCGCCGTTCGATGCGGTGCTCTACCCCAACCGCTCGCTCGGCACCGCCGGCTTCTACACCCTGATGGCGGCGATCGTGACGGTGAGCGCCGCGGTCGGCGCCGCCTTCGTGCTCGCCGGGGCCTGGCCGGTGAGCGGCTTCCTCGGCCTCGACGTGCTGCTGCTCTACCTCGCCTTCCGCTGGAACTACCGGCAGGGGCGGCGCGCCGAGTTCATCCGCCTCGACGCGACCGGGCTCACGGTCCGCCGGGTCGAGCCCGACGGCGGGACGCGCGAATGGCGCCTCGAGCCCTACTGGGTACGGGTCGCGCTCGACGATCCGGCGCGCGGCGGCGGCCAGCTGGTGCTGAGCTCGCACGGCGATCGCCTGGTGATCGGCGCCTTCCTCAGCGCGGCCGAGCGGCGCGAGGTCGCAAGGGCGCTCCAGGCGGCGCTGCGCGCGCATCAGGCGCTCTGATCCGAAGGCCGTCCGCTGCGGCAGCGGCGGCCCCTTACCGGAGCCGCTCCTTGAGCGCGGCGAGCCCCGCCTGGTAGATCCCGCTGATCACCTCGATCGCCTGCGCGTCGGGCGCGCCCTCGGCCGCGAACTCGCCGCTCCAGGTGATCAGCGAGCCGCCGGTGCTGTCCATCACCGCGAGGGTCGAGACGTAGTCGGCGACCGGCAGGGGGCTCTCGACGATCGCGTAGGTGTAGGACATGCCCTCGTCCGAGTACTGCACGCGCCGCTCGACCAGGACCCCGCCGTCGACCGTGGTCAGCCGGCGCATGGCGACTCCGTCCTGCTCGCTCTGGGCGCACTGGCCGATCACCGGATGCCAGTCGGCGATCGCGCAGAAGTCGCTGATCGCCTGCCAGACCTCCTCGGGCGGTGCCGCGACCTCGACCGATTGGCGGACCTCGAGCGCCTGGGCCGGCAGCGCGGCGAGGCTCGTGGCGAGCAGCAGAAGGGTCGCGCGGAAGGTCTGCATCAGGGGTTGCTCTCTCCGAGGTGATGGCGGCCGCTCCGGGCGCAGCGCAGGGCGGCCGCGCCGGCGGCCGAGTATGCCCGAGCCGGCGGCGGGATCAATCGCCGCGGCGCGGGGCGGCGACAATCGACAGGTGCGGCCGCCTGGCGCAACATGCGCTGATGGCAAGCTCGAACCACCCGGCCGGCAGGAACGACGTCGCGGCCTGGCGGGCCTGGCTCGCGGCGCGCACGCCCGAGCTCTCGACGTGGCGCGCCTGGCTTGCGGGCCGCATGCCGGAGCTCAGCATGGTCACGAGCCTGCTCGTGGTGGCGGGCGGGCTGTGGCTGTTCCTCGGCATCGCCGACGAGGTGCACGAAGGCGAGCTCGAGGCGATCGATCGCCAGATCCTGCTGCTGTTCCGCGACCCGGCCGACGCCCGCGGAGACGCTCGGTCCGGCCTGGCTCGAGGAGGCGATGCGCGACCTGACGGCGCTCGGCAGCGTCGTCGTCCTCGCCACGATCACGCTGGCCGCGGCGGTCTATCTCGATGCTCGCCGGCAAGCGCCATGCGGCGCTGTTCCTCGTGGTCGCGATCGGCGGCGGGATCGTGCTCGGCTTCGCCCTCAAGGACGCTCTTCGAGCGCCCGCGGCCCGACCTCGTGGCGCATGCGGCCCGGGTGTTCACCGCGAGCTTCCCGTCCGGGCACTCGATGATGGCGGCGGTCACCTACCTGACGCTCGGCACGCTGCTCGCCCGCGTGCAGCCGCGGCGCCGGCTCAAGCTCTACCTGATCGGGCTCGCGGTCCTGGTCAGCCTCGCGGTCGGCATCAGCCGGGTCTACCTCGGGGTCCACTGGCCGAGCGACGTGCTCGCGGGCTGGGCGCTCGGCGCCAGCTGGGCGATGCTGTGCTGGGCGGTGGCGCTCTGGCTGCAGCGGCGCGGCCAGATCGAGCGCGCCGGACCGGAGCCGCCCGAGCCGCTGCGCGCGGAGTGAGCCGCGGGTGCCGGAGCGGCCGCCGCTCGTGCACGTGAGGGGGCGGCTCGACGCGGTCGCCGTGGTCCTCGACCTGCCGGCCGAGCCGCTCGCCGCCCTGCTGCCGGAAGGGCTCGAGATCCTCCCCCAGAGCGTGCTGCCGGACGCCCGCCATCCGCTGGTCCTGCTGCTCGGCGAGCAGAGCGCCGTCGGTCCCAATCTCCTGCCGCTCGGCATGCGCTATCGGGAGCTCGTGCTCGCGCTGCCGTTCGTCGCCCAGCGCGACGGGCCGCCAGGGCCGTTCTGCTACCTGCCGGTCCTGCTGCTGGACCGGCGCCTGCCGACGCTGCTCGGGCGCTGGCTCTACGGCTTCGCCAAGCGGCGCGTGGCCTGGACGGGCTTCGAGGACGGCTGCGCGCTCGCCCGGCTCGAGGACGGGGCGTCGCTGCTGTCGGCGCGCTATGAGGCGACCGGCCCGCGCGAGCGCGCCGGCGAGCTCGCGGACTTCGCGCGCGTGCGCTGCCTGTTCGAGCAGCCGCTGATCAGCCGCGCGCGCAGGGGCCGGTTCCGCCGCGCGCGGTTCGACTTCGCGCTCGACCAGGCGACCGTCCAGCCGATGACCGCCGAGGTCGTGTTCCACCAGTCGATCCGGCCCGGCATGCCGCTCGGCCCGGGCCCGATCCGGGCGCCGGGTCCGGGCGGGCCCGCGGCGTTCCGCATCGAGACCGCCTGGACGCTGACCCGCGCCGGGCCCGCCGCCGAGCACCGACCGGATTGATCGAGGCGGCAGGAGCGCCGTCGGTCAGGGCGCGCGCGTGCGCGGCTCCACCTGTGCGAGCAGGCGTTCGGCCTCGGCCAGGTCCTCGGGCCGGTTGGTGTTGAAGAACGGGTCGACCGGCGCGGCCGGGAAGGCCACCTCGACCAGGCGATGGCGCGCGGTCCAGAGGTCGACCTTGCGGATCTCCTCCTCGAGCATCGCCCGGCGCAGATCGTCGGCCAGCCGCACCGGCCAGAGGCCGAACACCGGATGCGCCCGGCCGCCCGAGACGGCGCAGGCGAGATCGGCGCCCTCGGCCTCGACCGCCGCCAGCATGCGCCGCACCAGGTCGCGCGGGAAGAACGGCGTGTCAGTCGCGATCGTGGCGATCCAGGGCAGGTCCGACCGCTGCGCGCGCGCCCACTCCATGCCGGTCAGCACGCCGGCGAGCGGTCCGGCGAAGCCCAGGACCACGTCGGCCGCGACCGGCAACCCGAAGCCGGCGAAGCGCTCCGGATCGCCGTTGGCGTTGAGCAGCAGGGCCGCCGCCTGCGGCCGCGCGCGCTCGATGACCTGGGCGAGGATGGTCCGCTCGCCGAGCGGTCGCAGGCACTTGTCGCCGCCGCCCATGCGGCGCGCGCGGCCGCCGGCCAGCAGCACGCCCAGAACCTGCGACCGCGTGGGCTCGTCCATGCTGCCGGCCACTCTGTGGTCTGGCCCGGCAGCCGGTCAAGCGCGGCTCAGGCGTGCTGGGCGGTAAGCTCTTCCAGCGGCGCCGTCACCTCGGCCGGGACCAGGGGGATCTCCGGGCCGAGCGCATAGCTCCGGCTGAGGCGCAGGCTCTCGCGCTCGGCGAAGTCGCGCGGCGCGTACTCGTCCGCGGCCCTGCCGCCGCGCTCGGGGCGGTCGAGCAGCCCGAGGGTCTGGTAGCCCTCGGCGACCAGCTCGCCCGGCAGCAGCGCGCCGAGCGCAGCCTTCTGCCCGCCGAGCCAGCCGTCGTCGCCCGCGCCCATCAGATCGAGCAGGCTGCGCTGGCTCTGGCGCGCCTCGAGGCTGCGGCGCCAGGCGGCGAGCTTGTCGGACTGCGCCGGAGCGAGCGCCGGGCTGAGCCGGCGCACGCTGATCCGGCCGCGGTGCGATTCGAGCCGCTTGGCGAGCCGGCGCAGGCGCACCCGCGGACCTGCGGTGGCCGGCGGCGCGGTCTCCCAGACCATCGGCTCGGCGTGGCCGGGGTCGCGCACCACCAGCGCGACGCGCGTCCAGCGCCGGCTGCCGAGGCGGCCGGGCAGCCAGCGCGCCAGCGCGGGCGGCGCAAACAGCACGAGGTCGCCGGTCTTGAGCGAGCGCAGGAGAGAGTCGGGTGCTTGCGCCATGTCGACCTCCGGCGGGCCAGCGCTGCTGCAGGGAAGCCACAGGGTGTGTTCCTGCCGCAGCACACCGGCATCCTACCCCAAACAACACCAGCGAACGATGAAGCACCTCACGGCGCAGGGCCGCGCCGACTGGTTTGGAGCGGGGCTGTTGCAGGCTTGCAACAGACGGCAGCCCGACCGCGGGTCAGCTTGCCGCGCGTACCGGGTGAAAGCGGAGCCGCCATCGCTCGCTTCGAGGTTCATGCAAGCAGGATGGGCGACCGGAGCTGACCGTGGCATGAACGGGTCGAAGGTATCGACCCTGGCGGGGACATCGGCTCAGCGGCGTCCCAGGATCAACAGCAGGCGCTCGAACTCGCGCTCGAGCTCCGGCTCGTCCTCGAGCTGGGCGCGGACCACGCTCACGCCGTCGCTGCGGCGGATCGCCTCGACGAACGGCTGCGGGGCGAACCGCATGGTCTTGACGAACTGCGGCTCGAACATGGCCCGGGTCGGCGGATCGAGCTGCTTCCAGGCGAGCGCCGCGATGCCCGAGCGCAGCGGCATCACGCCGCCGAAGCTCGGACCGGTCAGCACCGAGAGGGTGAGCGCGCCGTTGATGTCGGCAGCATCGCCGCGGAGCAGCAGGGTGACATAGGCGAGCTGGGCCCAGGCCGCGGGGTTGGCGGGCGCGTGCGCGAGCGCCTGGCGGAAGGCCTGGTCGGCCCGTTCCAGCCGGCTGCGGCGCGGCCGCGGCAGCATGCCGGGCAGCTCGGCGAGCGCCAGCTCCGCGCGCGCCACATGGGACCAGTTCTGCCCGGCATCGGCCCAGGCCGCGGCGCGGCGGCCGGCCTCGATCGCGCGATCGAGCCTGCTGGCCGGCGGCGCCAGGCCAGCATCGAGCTGGCGCACCACCAGCTGGGCCGGGAGCGCGGTGAGCTCCGCCACGAGCCGGGGCAGCGCGAGCGCGAGGATCCCGATCGCGGTCGCTGCGGCGAGCCCGACCGCGCGCCCGCTGCGGACCCCGCCACGCGGGCGCCGGCGGGTCGCGGTCAGGGCCGTTCGAGCGCCGCGCGCGGCTGCAGGCGGCGCCCATGATCGCCGCATAGGTCACCGCGACGGCGGGCATCTCGAGGCTGAAGTCGAGCAGCGCATGGAGGCCGACCAGGACGGTCGCCGCGGCCCCGAGGCATGGATAGAGCGCGGTTGCACGCCGGCGCTGGAGGCTGCGCGCGCACAGGTAGGCGAGCCAGCCGAGCGCGACGACGAGCGCCGCCGCGGCCGGGACGCCGAGCTCGAGCGCGTTCTCGAGATAGGTGTTGTGGGCGTGGTTCCAGAACGCGTTCGAGGCCCCGCTCTGGTAGCTGCGGAAGACCTCGGGAAAAGTACCGTAGCCGGTGCCGAGCCAGGGCGCATCCGCGACCGCCTGCGCGATCCGCTGGTAGGTCGCGAAGCGCAGGTTGTCCTCGACGCCCTTCTGCTCGAAGCGATCGACCAGATCGTCGCCGCCGAGCGCCAGCGCGCCGACCGCGAGCGTCAGGGCCAAGCCGCCCGTGACCAGCACGTCGCGCTGGCGCATCAGCCGGGTGAGGCCGAAGCTCGCGACCAGAACGGCAAGGCCTGCGGCCGAGCTCGCGACGCCCGCCCGGGAGCCCGTCAGGAGCAGGGCGAACGCCAGGCAGACCGCGCCGCCGACCAGCCACCAGCCGCGCCAGGTGATCCGCACCAGCCGGACCCGCCAGGGCAGGCGCCGAAAGCGCCGGCTGCGCAAGTCGCGGTACACGGTCGTGATCAGCAGGCCGACCGATGCAGATCAGCCCGAGGCCGGCGTAGGTGGCGTAGGAGTTGCGGTTGACGAAGCTGCTGGTGACCCCGTTGATCCAGGTCCACTTGCGCCACCAGAGCACGAGGTTCAGGTCGAGCAGGAAGACCAGCAGGCCGTAGGCGGCGTAGGCGAGGCCGGCGAGCGCGATCGCCTGCACGATCCGGCGTGCGCCGTGCGGCTGAGCGCCGAGCTGGAGTGCCAGCCAGAACACGCCGGCATAGCTGAGGAGCCGCATCAGCGCGGTGCCGGTCTCGTGGGGGTTGACCGAGATCCGTCCCCCGATCTGCCCGCCGAGAACCGCGCCCGCCTGCAGCCACAAGGGGTGCTGCCAGGGGCGGGGCGTAAGCGCGGCCATCTGCAGCAGCGCCACGCCGACCACCAGCGCGAGGCCCGCGATCGCCGGCCAGAAACGGTCGGCCGCGACCACGGTCCGCCCCGGCCGCAGGACCACCGCAAGCGCTCCAGGCGAGCAGCAGGATCCCGACCGCCAGGGCCAGGAGGGTCCACGGGATCGGCCGGTTGCTGCCGAGCGGCAGGGGCGCCAGCACGACCACCAGCAGGAAGGGCCAGCGCAGCACGCCCCATCCCCTCCGCAGCCGAGAGGTGCTCTAGATACCCGGTTCGACCTGTGGTGGCAATCGAGGCACCGTCGCGCCGGGGCGGCGGATCAGTCCGGGCTGACCGGCGCCTGGCTGATCTGGAGAAATGCGCCAAGCGCCTGCGGCGCGTCCTGCGCGACATCGCCGAACTCGAGGATCGAGTTCAGCCTCACGACCGATGCCCACGTGGATAGAGGACTGGAGATCGAAGATTGAAGCGGTAACGTAAAACCGTCAAGCTGCTACCATAGCCGATCGAGTCGAACTAAGAGCTGCGGATTGATAGCCCGAGCCGAAGTCGACCTCATCGATCTCGTCGAATGAGCGAGGACGATCGGTTCAGATTGCATCCTCGGCAGGGACAATCATTTCCAAGAAGCTCTTCGACTCGCCTGGGGATATGACCGGTATGCGGGTATACAGCGGGGCAGAGCCGGAACTTAGCCGACGCACCTGGCCGCTGATGCAGGGCATCGTCGTAGACCGCCACGGATCAAGGAACTCATGCGGTCAAGCCGATCTGCAGGCCAAGCGATAATCGCGTCACTCCACCAGGCATATCCCGTGCCTTGAGATTCGCGCTAGTGATCTCGACGCGCCCGTGGCGCTACAGGTATTGCAGATACTACGCGGTTCGCTTGGCCACGAGGGCATCGCGACCAGCATGGCGAGCGCCGCTCCGCTGGCGACCGCCGTCCGACGACAACCGAGACAGGCGCGCATGGTGGATCCTCACATCACGACAAATCGGCACATAGAGCTAACCATATTCAACTATAACGGTCAATAAAACACCACAAACACGCGGTCGGGTGGCGGATTTTAGCGACTCGAAGATCGAGCACATCAGAGCGTCCATGTTCGAAGGCCACGTCAAGAACTACGAGCACGGGGTTGACCATCGGGTTCGACCGCTCGCCCAGCCTGACAGGATCGTCATAGACGCCACGACAAGGAACTGGTCGCCGATCTCAGGCCAAGCGCGGTCGTCCACGAGCTTCCCGGACTCGATCGCGGTGAGCGCGCCCGTGGCGATAAGGCTCTGCAGGATCGCCTTGGCCGAGGGCATCGCGACCAGCATGGCGATGCGCCGCTCCGCTGGCGACCGCCGTCCGACGACAACCAGACAGGCGCGCATGGTGGGATCCTCGATCACGACAAATCGGCATATAGAGCTAACCATTCAACTATAACGGTCAATGAAAACACCACAAACAGCCGATCGCGGTCGCGCGCATCGGATCGGCAAACCCCGACAGGGAGCTGGTCGTTAGGCCGCGTCGTCCTCGAGCGAGGACTTGCGCTGGAGGCGGCGGGATTCGTCGGGGACGTGGTGCGGGTCGGCGTCGAAGACGATGCGAGACTCGCCGGCGAGTGCTACGAAGCGCTTGCCCTTGGCGCGGCCGATCAGCGTGAGGTTGGCTTGGCGCGCGAGCTCGACCCCCCAGGCGGTGAACCCCGAGCGCGAGATCAGGATCGGGATCTGCATCTGCACGGTCTTGAGCACCATCTCGCTGGTCAGCCGGCCCGTGGTGTAGAAGATCTTGCCGACCGGCGAGATGCCGTTCAGGAACATGTAGCCCGCGATCTTGTCGACCGCGTTGTGGCGGCCGACGTCCTCCATGTAGAGCAGCGGCCGGTCCGCCTCGCAGAGCACGCAGCCGTGGATCGCGCCGGCCTTGAGGTAGAGGGACGGGCTGGTGTTGATCTTCCTCGCGAGCGCGTAGAGCCAGGAGGTCCGGAGCACCGCGTCGGCCGGCAGCCTTACGTCCTCGAAGCGCTCCATCAGGTCGCCGAAGACGGTGCCCTGGGCGCAGCCCGAGGTGCGCACCTTCTTCTTCAGCTTGTCCTCGTAGTCGGTCGGCCGCCGCGTGCGCACGACCACGACCTCGAGCTCCTCGTCGTGCTCGATCGCGGTGACCTCGTCATCCGGACGCAGCATGTTCTGGTTCAGGAGGTAGCCGACCGCCAGGTAGTCGGGGTGGTCGCCGATCGTCATCATGGTGACGATCTCCTGGCCGTTCAGGAAGAGCGTCAGCGGCCGCTCGTGGACCACCGCGGTCTCGACCCCGCGACCCTCCTGGTCGATGCCGCGCACCGCCTGGGTGAGGCGCGGATCATCCGGGTCCGGGCGCAGCAGGAACTCGTCCATGGCGGCGCCATTGTGGGCCCCGCCGGCGCGCCCGGTCAACCCGGACCGGTCCGCGGGACGGCGCCGCCGCGGTGCCGGCGCCGCGAGCCGAGCGCGGCTCAGCCGCCGTTGCGGACGACCATCACGTCGAGCGCGTTCAGGAACTCCTCGACCCGGGTCTCGATCGTGCTGGCGTAGTCGTCCAGGCCCGCCAGGACTTGGTCCCGGCGCTCGACCATGGCCTGGTCCATCCGCTGCCAGCCCGCCAGCAGCGCGGCGCGGGTCTGCTCGAGCTCGAGCTGGGCTGCCGAAACCCGCTCCGCGAGCTCGGCGAGCTGGGCCTCGCGGGCCTGGGCCAGGGCCCCCAGCGCCTTCTCGCTCTCGCTCGCGACCCGGCGGTCGATCTCGGCCTGGGCCCGGCGCACCACGTCCTGGCCGCGCAGCACGGCGAGGTCGGCCTGGCCGGCCAGATCGGTCAGCATCTGGTCGATCCTCTGGCGCATCGCCTGCTGCGCCGCGGCGACCTCGGCCTCGGCGCCGGCCATCAGGTCGGCGACCTGGGCGCCGACGGCGCGCATCTCCTGCACCGCGGTCTCGAGCGCCGCGCCGTCCTGCTTGGCCTGTTGCAGGCCCTGGTCGAGCGAGAGGTTGAGCGTCTGCAGCAGCTCGCCCGAGCGCTCGACCTCGCTCTCGAACGCGCGCGCCTGGACATCGATCGCGCTCACCTGGTCGCGGCCGCTTCGCAGCGCCTGATCGAGCTCCTGGCGTTGGCCTTCGAGCCACGCTTCCAGCTCCGGCGGCCGCGCCTTGAGGGCGTCGATCGCGCGCGCGGTCTGCCCGGCATCGGTCCCCATCCGCTGCACCTCGGTCCCGATGCGCTCGAGGTCGGCGCGCAGATCCGGCAGACCGTCCTCGATCGCCCTCAGCTCCTCGCCAACCTCGTCGAGGCCGCGCCCGAGCGCATCCGCCCGGGCATGCAGCTCGGCCAGGGAATCGCCGACGCCGTGACCCTGTTCGGCGAGGCGCCGCTCGAGCTCGGCCACCGTATCGTCGCTCAGCGCCGTCATCGAGCGCACCGAATCGGTCATCGTCGCGCTGAACTCGTCGATGCTGGCGCTGAGCTCGGCATGCAGCAGCGACATCCGCCGGTTCATCCGATCGGCCATGCCGAGACGCTGGTCGAGGTCGTTGCGCGCGGCGGCGAGCCGCTGGTCGAGGAGCGCGGTCATCTGGGCGAGCTGCTGGTCGGCCTGCGCCGCCATGCGAGCCTCGTAGTAGGCCGCGGCGCCGCCGATCCCGGCGAGCAGCAGCACCACCGCGGGCACCAGCGACCAGGCCGGTCCGAGCATGGCTCGCGGGCGGGCGGCGGGCGCCTTCGAGGCCAGGGCCACAGGCGGCGCCGGCTCGCTGGCCGCGGCCTGCAGCACGGTCTCGTCGGCCAGGTTGACCAGGCGCTTGATCTGCGCCTCGAGCTGGCCGCGCCGCTTCTCGTCATGGTAGGAGCCGCTCGCCGTGCGCTCGAGCCGGAGCAGCTCGTCGACGTCGGCCCGGTAGTCGGCGAGCAGGCGCGAGTCGGGACCGAACGCGGCCCGGAGCGCGTCCTCGACCGCGGCGAACCACAAGCCCCGCGGCCAGTCGGAACGACTCAGCACCTGATCGTAGAAGCGCTGCCACGCCTTGACCTTGGCCGGATCCATCGTGCCCTCCGGGGACCGGCGCGGCGCCGCACGCCAGCAACGGTCCACAATCAGCTCACAACCTGTCCACCGAAACATCCACAGGTTGCAAACATGGCACGGCTTCCGCGGCCCTGGCAATCACATGAACGCCGATCTCAGCTCGCCCCGCTATGTTATTGACGACGTGTGGCGGCACGGCCACGACTCGTGACCGCGCTGCAACAGCCCGCCCGGCTACCCCTCCTCGCTCAGCACCTCGGCGAGAGTGAACGGCGGCTGGCCCGGAAAGCCGTCGGGCGGCAGCCGCGTGTCACGCGCCGCCTGAGCGACGGCGCGCGGATAGTTCTTGGTCATCAGCCCGGGCAAGGTTCGACGCAGGCTCGGGCTCTGCTCCAGGATGTCGGCGATCTCCTCTCGACCGTTCGCGATCGAGTTCTTCCCAGCTCCGGGTTGCTCGCTCAGGCTGATACCGCTGCTTCAGAAGATGGGCCATGATCCGCTTGAGCTGCGAGCCGAGCGCTCGCTCGTCGCGCTTGGTCAAGCCCTCGAGCTCCTCGATCAGGTGCTCGAGGTCGAGAGCCCCCACATCACCCGCGCGCAACGCCGCGGCCTGAGTTTCGATCCAAAGGGCGAAGTCCCGGTCGTAGAGCGACCCCTCGCGTTCAGGAGACTGCCTTTGTCCGTTCGAATCCCTCATCCCTGGTCTTCGACCTCAGCAAGTATCGCCCTGACGCATTTTTCGAGCGGTAAAAGCTGGGTATCGACCGCTGCCCACACTGTTTCGGTGTCGATCCGGAAGTATTCGTGCACCAAGATGTTTGCGCAAACGCTCGGTGTCGCTTCTCACAAGGGCGTGGCCTCGCGCAGTACACGCTCGCGGATGCGCGGCTTCAGCATCGCCGGCGTCATCACGTCGACCCGGCACTGTAGGTAGTCTTGGAGGTCCATGAGCAGCCCGCCGAGATCCATGACGCTTCGACCGGGCTCCAGATCTACAAGGAAATCGACATCGCTCGCCGCATCCGCCTCGCCCCGCACCACTGAGCCGAACACCTGAACTTCGCGAGCACCGTACCGTCGAGCGATTGTCAAGATCGCCGTCCGCTTCGACTTGAGCTCGGCAAGCGTCATGTCCCCGGCTCCAGATGATTCCAAAACCAGACGAATGACCGCAGTTCTGCCGACTTCATATGGTCCAGGTAGTACATCGCCCTCTCTGGCCAGCCGAGGGTGCGCCCTCGGATGCGGAGCCCATCTCCCACGGAGTCAGCAAGCCGCTCGTAGAAGCCATGGTCCTCCTCAAACAACGGAAGAAGCACAATTCGGCCGTGCGCGGAGACCGCGATGCCTCTCAGCCACGGCGGCTCCTGGACAGCGATGATCCGTCGTGCGTCAGCTGCCTCGTTATAGACGCAGAAGGCGCCGATGTATCGCTTCGCTGGCTCTCGAATTTGCGCTCGCACGGTATCCAGAAGATCGCGGCAAACATACCGGTACCCCAACCAGGCGAAAGCGAGCAGATATGCACTTCTGAGCCATGAGATCTCGCTTCGTCTCGGGATGTGTCCCTTGCGAAAGCGTATCTGAAACTCTGTCCCATCTCCCCAGGCACGGGCTGCGTCAGCAAGCTCTTCAATTCTTATCCATCGATTGCACTGAGGAAGAACATTGATGATATTGATATTATTCTCTTTGCGAAGCTCCGTGACTACCTCCAAGCCAGCGAACGACAGATGCGCAGACAAGCGGCCATAGTTTTGATTCGCGGCAAATCGGCGCGCTTGTTCCTCAGTTATCGCGTGGTGATCAACCTCTGCGCCACCTCTTGAATTGCATTCCTTACAAGTCAAAAGCATTCGCCCGCCACCGAGCTTGTCGGGAGGTACGTGTTCGCGCGTCAATTCACCGATGGCCTGGTCTTCTCGCAATCCGCGAAGGCAAAGCGGGCAAACATAAAGCCTCGTACCGCAGAGCGCCTCAAGCGCCTCTGCTCCCACCCTCCAGTGATGAAGGTTCGGGTGTTGCCGCTTGCTCAACACTGACCATCTACTCCGCCGCCTGCGCGGCCGCCGCCTTCTCCACCCGCGCCGCGCAGAACTTGTATTCCGGGATCTTGCCGTAGGGGTCGAGCTGCGGATTGGTGAGGAGGTTGGCCGCGGCCTCGGCGAAGGCGAAGGGGATGAACACCATGCCTTCGGCACCGCGCGGTCGACCCGCGCCTTGAGCTCGATCGCGCCGCGCCGGGTCGAGACCCGGATCGGCTCGCCCGGCGCGACGCCGAGCCGGCGTAGATCCTTGGGGTGGAGGCTCGCCACTGCCTCCGGCTCGAGCGCGTCGAGATAGGCCGCGCGCCGCGTCATCGCGCCGGTATGCCAGTGCTCGAGCTGGCGCCCGGTCGAGAGCACCATCGGGTAAGCCTCGTCCGGCAGCTCGGCCGGCGGCAGGACGTCGGCAGGCGTGAACCGGCCGCGGCCGTCGCCGGTCGGGAAGCGGTCGCCGAACACGATGTCGTGGCCGGGCTGGTCCGGCCCGTCGCAGGGGTAGGTCACGGAGCTCTCGCGCTCGAGCCGGTCCCAGGTGATGTTGGCAAGCGACGGCATGGCCTCGGCCATCTCGGCGAACACCTCGCGCGGATGCTCGTAGCGCCAGTCGAGGCCGATCCGGCGCGCGATCTCCTGGATGATCCACCAGTCCTGGCGGGCATCGCCCGGCAGCGGCAGCGCCGCTCCGGCCCATCTGAACCTGGCGGTTGGTGTTGGTGACGGTGCCGTCCTTCTCGGGCCAGGCCGAGGCCGGCAGCACCACGTCGGCGTAGGTCGCGGTCTCGGTCAGGAACAGGTCCTGGACCACCAGATGCTCGAGCTTGGCGAGCGCCGCGCGGGCGTGATGGGCGTCCGGGTCGGACATCGCCGGGTTCTCGCCCATGATGTACATGCCCTTGATCACGCCGTCGTGGATCGCGCGCACGATCTCGACCACGGTCAGGCCCGGCTCCGGGTCGAGCTTCGTGCCCCAGAGCTGCTCGAAGCGCGCCGCGCAGCTCGTGCTCGCCGACCCGCATGTAGTCCGGCAGCATCATCGGGATCAGGCCGGCATCGGAGGCGCCCTGGACGTTGTTCTGGCCGCGCAACGGATGCAGCCCGGTGCCGGGCCGGCCGACGTGGCCGCACATCAGCACGAGCGAGATCAGGCAGCGCGCGTTGTCGGTGCCATGCACGTGCTGCGAGATGCCCATGCCCCAGAACACGATGCCGCGCTGGGCGGTCGCGAAGGTCCGGGCGACGGTCCGCAGCGTCGCCGCGTCGATGCCGCAGACCGCCGCCATCTGCTCGGGCGGGAACGCCTTCAGGTGCTCCTTGAGCTTCTCGAAGCCCTCGGTGTGGGCCTGGACGTACTGCCGGTCGAACAGCCCCTCCTCGACGATCACGTGCATGATCGCGTTGAGCAGCGCCACGTCGGTGCCGGGCTTGAACTGCAGCATGTGGGTCGCCTGGCGCTTGAGCGCCTGGCCGCGCGGGTCCATCACGACGAGCGTCTTGCCGCGCTTGGCCGCCTGCTTGAAGTAGGTCGCGGCGACCGGGTGGTTCTCGGTCGGGTTGGCGCCGATCACGATGATCACGTCGGCGTCCATCGCGGCGGTGAACGGCGCGGTGACCGCGCCCGAGCCGATGTTCTCGAGCAGGGCTGCGACCGAGGACGCGTGGCACAGCCGCGTGCAGTGGTCGACGTTGTTGGTGCCGAAGCCGGTGCGGATCAGCTTCTGGACCAGATAGGCCTCCTCGTTGGAGCCCTTGGCCGAGCCGAAGCCGGCGAGCCCCCTGGCCCCGTCGCGCTCGCGGATCTCGCGCAGGCCCGCGGCGGCGACGTCGAGCGCCTCCTCCCAGCTCGCCTCGCGAAAATGCGTGAGCGGGTTGGCCGGGTCGATGTCGTCGTCGACCACTTTCGCGACCCCTGCCTTGCGGATCAGCGGCCTCGTCAGGCGGTCCTTGTGGCCGACGTAGTCGAATCCGAAGCGGCCCTTGACGCAGAGCCGGTTCTCGTTCGCCGGGCCGTTGCGGCCGGTGACGTAGCGGATCTTCTCGTCCTTGACGTGGTAGGTGATCTGGCAGCCGACGCCGCAATAGGGGCAGACGCTCGCGACCTCGCGGTCGACCTCGGGATGGCCGACGCCCTGCCCGTCGACGATCGAGGCCGGCATCAGCGCGCCGGTCGGGCAGGCCTGGACGCACTCGCCGCAGGCGACGCAGGTCGAGGCGCCCATCGGATCGTCCATGTCGAAGACGACCTTGGACCCGATGTTGCGGTACGCCATGCCGATCACGTCGTTGACCTGGACCTCGCGGCAGGCGCGCACGCAGAGATTGCAGTGGATGCAGGCGTCCAGGTGGACCGCCATCGCGGGGTGGCTGATGTCGGGCACCGGCGCCCTGCGCTCGGGAAAGCGCGACTGGCGCAGGTCCATGCGATCCGCCCACTGCCAGAGCTTGGAGTCGGGGTGGTGTGCTGTCGCGCGCTCGCGCTGGTCGGCGAGCAGCAGCTCCATCACCATGCGGCGCGCGGTCGTCGCGCGCTCCGAGCCGGTGACCACCTTCATGCCGCTCGCGGGCTTCCGGAGGCAGGACGCCGCCAGCACGCGCTCGCCCTCGAGCTCGACCATGCAGGCGCGGCAGTTGCCATCGGCGCGGTAGCCCGGCTCCGGCAGCCAGCAGAGGTGCGGGATGTCGACGCCGTAGCGTCGGGCGACCTGCCAGATGGTCTCGCCGGGCGCGGCCTCGACCTCGCGGCCGTCGAGGGTGAATCTGATCACGTCGGTCATCACGGCAACCTCAACAAAACCTGCCATACCAAGGCGAGCGTCCCGAGCTGCACGGCCGTCAGAAATCCCACCATCCACTTCAACAGCCGCAGGTCGCTCTCGACGC
Organism: uncultured Alphaproteobacteria bacterium; assembly: GCA_963753275.1. Taxonomy (GTDB): domain Bacteria; phylum Pseudomonadota; class Alphaproteobacteria; order Geminicoccales; family Geminicoccaceae; genus DATAOG01. Next base: position 33,562 of record CAVWCE010000024.1, read on the forward strand.
GGCCCATACGTTCGCCCGCTTCGCGAAAGCGCTCCCCCATCTCGAGGCGCAGCTTCGTCAGCTCGCCCTCGTAGTTGGCAACCTCCTCGGCCGCGGCGCGCGCCTTGTCGTCGGGCACGTTGCCGGCCCGCAAAGCGTCGTACAGCTGGCCCAGCATCAGCGCCATGGACTCTTCCTGGACCTCCGATCGTAGGCGGCAGAACGGCTCCTCGTCTAAACTAAGGCTTCTCGTCGGCGCTGCCAACAGGAATTCGATTGATAGGCGAGACGTTACAGGTTACAGTGCTGCATGCCGATTGAGAGCTTCCGGCATCGGGGGTTGAAGCGTCTCTTCGAACAAGGCGATCGGAGCCGCATCCGACCTGATCAGGTCGCGAAGATCCGGCGCATCCTGAACCGCTTGGACGCTGCAGCGAGCGTCGCCGACGTCGATGCGCCCGGCTTCCGGCTACATAAGCTCAAAGGCGATCTGAGCGGTCTCTGGGCGGTGAGCGTCTCCGGCAATTGGCGGATCGTGTTCCGCTTCGAAGGGGCCAATGCGCTCGAGGTCGATCTGGTCGACTATCATTGAGGAGGTTGAGGCCGATGCCGATGCACGATCCACCCCATCCCGGCGAGCACGTCCGATGCGATTGCCTCGAACCGCTCGGCCTTACGGTGACCAAAGCCGCGCAGGTTCTCGGGATTTCTCGGAAGGCGCTGTCGGAGCTGGTCAACGGCCGGGCCGGCATCTCGCCGGAGATGGCAATCCGCCTGTCGAAGGCGTTCGGCGGCAGCCCGGAGGTCTGGCTGCGCATGCAGTTGAACCACGATCTCTGGCATGCGCAGCAGCGGGCCGCTCAAATCAAGGTCGAGCGCTACGAGCCTGCCTGACGGGCATCTATCATTGGACAGTGCAACAGGAGCTCGTTCTCTTAAGGGGGCTAGGCGCCAACGTTTTCCAGATGCCGGTGCCCATATGCGGTAGCTACAAATCGAAGTTTCGCGCGATCCGAAGCAGAACGCAAGCTTTCAGAATGCAATGTAGGGAAAGCCGCCCAGGAAAGAGGCCCTTTAATCCGTCAAGGCGGTGGTTGCTCTGTGGCTCGCTGCCGAGGTCATCGTTCTCTCCTGGCTCGAAGCGCCAGCATAACGGTCGAAGGCAAGCCGGATCGATGTGGCAGACGGGGGCGGCGGCCCCACCTTTTCGCGATCTCGGCCGGCCGCGTCCCCTGCAGGGGCGGCGCGGTGGTGGGTCATGCCATCAGGCGTGGGCCTACCCGAAATCATCCTCGTGCGACCAGAGATGGTGGAGCAGCACCGCGAGCTTGGTTTTAGCACACGTTGACCCAGGCTTTGCACCCGGATGTTGGCATACCAGCCCATGCGCGCGACCTACTTATACCCGTTAGATAACTCCGCTAACCAAGGCAGGAGAACACGGCACGGTTTGAGTTCCAGCCGATGTGGGATGTATGCCGCTATAGCGGGATCGTCCAGCAGTCTAGGCGCGAACTGTGCTGTTGTAGTAATGATACCCTTCGAGACATTCTGGCGTCCCATTATCACGCCGAGCATTGCGCGTACCTCCTCGGCGCTGACCAGATGGGGTGGCGTGTATGCCTTGACCTGATCGAAAAAGCGTATCGAGCCAATTCCCCATTTGGTGGCTATCACATCCCTGCCACCATCGCAACTCGGCGGTGTCAGAATCACCTCGTCGAACCCGGCTCGGGTGTAGGCGCCGGCAATAATCTCCTCCCACTGGCGCCACTCGATTTTGTAGACATTCGCCGGTTCTGCTTGGATCATCTTTATGATTTCAAACCAAGGCACCGCGACAGCGCGGACTAGCCTGCCATCGTCGACATTACCACCGAAATCCAGGATCGCCTTCAAGGTAAGCAGAGGTGCTGTGCCCGCGGGCGAAGACCGACCGTAGGTGCCCTCTCCGTAGGCACCTTCTCCATAGGCACGCGAACCCCAGGTCATCGTTTGCCTTCCAACAAGAGCCGCCTGACCCGTAGATGGGAAGCCCCTCAAATGCTGAAACAGGCCAATTCTCAATCAATCGGGTAACAAGGATGCAGAGCGCGTGCGTGAAGCGCGCTCGGCTCGAAATCGGATGCGGAGCCGGGGGCCGGTGGCCTTGGCGAAGCGCTCGAGGGTCTGTGTCGAGGGCTTGACCCGTCCGCCTGCGAGGCGGGTGATCGCCGCCTCGGTCGGGCCGTCGCCGAGGCCAGCTGCGCCTGCGTCAGCCCGGCCCGGCTACGGGCCTTGATCAGGCCGGAGGCGAGCTGTTAACGCACTGGCCGAGCGGGGCGCGATCGAAAGGGAGGCTGAAATGGTCCAGGGTTCCTGCCACTGCGGTGCGGTCGAATGGCAATTCGAGGGGATGCCCGAGGGGGCCACGGCGTGCAACTGCACCATCTGTCGCCGCTACGGCGTGCTGTGGGCCTATGGCTATGAAGGCGAAGGCGTCGACGTCTCGGGTCCGACCCAGGCCTACGTCCGGGGCAGGTCGATCGGGTTTCATTTCTGCCCCGCATGCGGCTGCGTCGCCTATTGGCGATCGCTGCAACCTGACGAAGCGGGGCGCCGCCGCATCGCGGTCAACCTGCGGCTGGCGGAACCGGAGGCCGTGGCGCCGGTTCCCATCGACCATTTCGACGGGCTCGAGAGCTTCGAGGACCTGCCGCGAGACGGGCGATGCGTCGCGGATTATTGGTTCTGAGCGATGCTTGCGCGGTGTCCTCGCGGGAAGTCCTTCGATCGGGCAAGGAGTTGCTCTGGGATCGCTGCCGGGGTCATGGCTCCTTCCGGGCCGGGGCGCCGGCATGACGGTCGAGGGGGCCGATGGATCGTGTCAGACGGGGTGTCGCAGCGCCACCTCTCGGGATCTCGGCCGCCGGTCCCGGCAGGGACCGCCGGGACACTGCAACCCCGGCGAAGGTGGCGCATATCTGCCGCATGGTGGCGCATGGATTTCAGGTGGATTTTGCAGCAGGATTGATCCGCACTGATCCGCAGCCTGAGCGCCCGCGCGCCAGAATTTCTGCGGCCTCCCGGCGAATCGAGCGCTTCTCCAGTCCATGGATTGAGATGAGTGGCGGCGGCACGCGCCGTTGCAGCCCCCGTTGAGCCGCAACCAGCGCACGAATCTGTCTAACTCGGTGGCGCATCGATGCGCCGGTCGTGCGTCAATCATGGTTTCGACTGTCCACTGACTTAATATTAGCGTGGATCAATCCTATGGTATTCGGCGCGATCTGCTTCTTCTTCTTACTTTCTCGCAACTGAGGGATCGACGCCTCTTCAGGTTGTACACTGCGGAAGCCGTCAAATGCTAGTTCGGGATCGAGTTTGAATTTGCCGGGTCGGAATACGCGGTGACAGCGTCGGTCCACATCCATCGCGGGCGCCCTTGCGGGTCCAGCTGGATCAAGGTTGATCCGATTGATGGCTCAGTCGAACCAGCGCTTGATCGAGCGGACGGCGTCGGTGACCAGGTCCTCGAGCGCGTCGAGGACCGGGGCCTCGCGCGGCTTGGCGGGCGGCGGCGGGGGCAGGAACGGGGCCTCGCCCTGGGCGCGCAGGATGAACTCGCGGAAGATCAGCGCCGGCAGCCCGCCGCCGGTCACGCCGGGCATCGGCCGGCCGTCGTCGTTGCCGACCCAGACGCCGACCACCAGCTGGTCGGTGAAGCCTATGAACAGCGCGTCGCGGTTCTCCGAGCTCGTGCCGGTCTTGCCGGCGACGAAGCGGCGCAGCGCCGCGCGCTGGCCGGTGCCGCGCCGGAGCGCGGTCTCGAGCATCGCCCGCATCGCGCGCACCGTCGAGGGCTCGAGCACCGGCTCGTCGACCGTGCGGCGGCGGTAGAGCAGGTTGTCCTTGCCGCCCTCGATCGCGGTGATCGCCTCCGGCCACACCAGGCGGCCGCCGTTGGCGATCGAGGCGTAGGCGCCGGTCAGCTCGAGCAGGCGCACCTCCGAGCTGCCGAGCGCCAGGCTCGGGTCGGCGCGCAATTCGGACGTGACGCCCAAGCGCTCGGCCATGCGGATCACCTCCGCGCGCCCGACCTGCTCGGAAAGCCGCACCGCCGCGGTGTTGACCGACCGGGCGAAGGCGTCCATCAGCGTGATCGAGCGCGGGTAGTCGTCGCCGTCGTTGCGCGGCCGCCAGCCGTCGACCTCGAGCGGCGCCGCCGAGACCAGGTCCTCGGGCCGCATCCCGTCTTCGAGCGCGGCAAGGTAGACGAACAGCTTGAACGCCGAGCCGGGCTGGCGCTCGGCCTGGGTCGCGCGGTTGAACTGGCTCTGCGCGTAGGAGCGGCCGCCCAGCATCGCGCGGACCTCGCCGCCCGGCGACATCGCCACCAGCGCCGCCTGCTCGATCGTGCCGCCGGCCTGCGCGAAGGCGCTTCTGACCGCCTCCTCGGCCGCCTGCTGCACGCGCTGGTCGAGGGTCGTCGCGACCTCGAGGCGCGGCTCGGCGCCCTCGGCGTAGAGCCGGCTCTCGGCCGCCACCCAGTCGGCGAAGTAGCCGATATCGGCGCGCGTCGGCGGGCTGGCGAGCGTCGCGGGCCTGGCCTTGGCCGCGGCGGCCTGCTCGGCGCTCGCCATCCCGGCCTCGACCATGGCGTCGAGCACCACGGCGGCGCGCTGCCGGGCGAGCGCCAGGTCGCGGGTCGGCGCGTAGTGCGACGGGGCCCGGATCACGCCCGCGAGCAGCGCCGACTTCGGCGAGCGACAATTCGCTCGCGGGCTTGGCGAAGTAGCGCCTTGCGGCGGCATCCACGCCATAGGCGCCGCTGCCGAGGTAGAGCCGGTTGAGGTAGGCCTCGAGGATCTCGTGCTTGGCGAAGCGGGCCTCGATCCAGACCGTGTAAAGGGCTTCCTTGAGCTTGCGGACGAGGCTGCGCTCCGGCGTCAGGAAGGCGAGCTTGGCCAGCTGCTGGCTGATCGTGCTGCCGCCCTGGACCACGCGGCCGGCCTTCAGGTTCTGCACCAGCGCGCGCAGGATGCCGACCGGGTCGAGCCCCGGATGCTGGTAGAAGCGCCGGTCCTCGATCGCGATCACCGCCTTGGGCAGCCAGGGCGACATCTGCTCGAGCGTGAGGTAGTCGCCGTAGCGGTTGCCGAAGCTCGCGAACGCGACGCCCTCGCGGTCGAGCAGCGTGATCTGCGGGTTGCCCTCGCCGGGTCGCGGCCGCTTGAGGTCGGCGAGATCGAGGCTCGCGTACCAGCCGAGCGCCACCACCACCAGCATCAGGCCGAGCGGGCCGGTCAGCAGCCAGCGCAGGTAGCGGCGCGACGGCTTGCTCGCCGGCGCACGCCGCGCCGGCGCCGGCCGCCGCGCGACGCTCCTGGCCTTGGCCAAACCTAGGTTCCGTCGGGCGCGGGCGAGCCCGGCCGCTCCTCGCCGACGACCTCGAGATCGATCACCGCGGCGTTGATCAGGACCTTGCCGCGGTCCTCGAAGTTGACCGTGATCCGCTCGCCGATCACCGACTGCACCTGGCCGAGACCCCAGTCCGGCTGGCTCGGATGGCGCACGAGCGCACCCGGCACGAGAAGGCTGTTCATCAACGGTCGCCCGTGCGTTGGTCGCGAAACGTTGCGCTTATTATGGTGTCTTGAAGCTCGACCGCAATCCCGGAGCGCCCTGCGGGCGGCGCGCCGCCCTTGCAAGGGCCGTGACGACTGCGCCCGCCTGGCGCTAAGCTCGCGCGCAGGGCGAGGGACGAGGGAATGGCAGGAGAACCGCTCCTTCAGGTCGAGGGCGTGTCGGTGCAGTTCGGCGGCGTGGTGGCGCTCGCCGGCGTCTCGTTCGACCTCGAGCCGGGCGCGATCGTGGGCCTGATCGGCCCGAACGGCGCCGGCAAGACCACGCTGTTCAACTGCGTCAGCCGCCTCTATGCGCCGAGCCGCGGCGACATCCGCGTTCCGCGGCCGCTCGATCCTTCGGCCTGCCGCCGCACCGGATCGCGCCGCTCGGCATCGGTCGCACGTTCCAGAACCTCGCCCTGTTCCGGCACCTCTCGGTGCTCGACAACGTCATGGTCGGCGCCCATTGCCGGAGCCGGAGCGACTTCCTCTCGGACGCGCTGCGCCTGCCCTGGGTCGGGCGCGCGGAGCGGCGGGTGCGGACCTTTGCGCTCGAGCTGGTGGCCGAGCTCGGCCTCGAGGACGTCGCCGCGACGCCGGTCGGCGCGCTCACCTTCGCCACGCAGAAGCGGGTCGAGCTCGCCCGTGCGCTGGCGCTCGAGCCGGCGCTGCTCCTGCTCGACGAGCCCGCAGGCGGCCTCAACCACGAGGAGATCGAGCATCTGAACCGCGCAGATCCGCGCGCTGCGCGACGAGCGCAAGCTCTCGGTCCTGCTCGTCGAGCACCACATGCAGATGGTGATGGCGGTCTCGGACCGGGTGGTGGCGTTCGACTTCGGGCGCAAGATCGCCGAGGGCACGCCCGACGAGGTCCAGAACCATCCCGACGTGATCCGGGCCTACCTCGGCGCCGCCGCCTGATGGCCGCCCTGCTCGAGGTCGAGGCCCTCGAGGCGTTCTACGGCCAGACCCAGGTCCTGTTCGGCGTCGACCTCAGCCTCGAGCAGGGCAGCATCACCACGATCCTCGGCGCCAACGGCGCCGGCAAGACGACCGCGCTGCGCGCCATCTCGGCCTTGGTCCGGACCCGCGGCCGGATCGCCTTCGATGGCCGGCGGATCGATCATCGCAGCACCGAGGCGATCGCCCGCCTCGGGGTCGCCCACGTGCCCGACGGCCGCGGCACGTTCCTGCGCCTCTCGGTCGCCGAGAACCTGCGCCTCGGCGCCTACGGCCGCCGCGACCGCGCGGGCGTCCGGGCCGACCTCGAGCGGGTCCATGGCTACTTCCCGGTGCTGGCCGAGCGCCGCCAGCAGCAGGCCGGCACGCTCTCCGGCGGCGAGCAGCAGATGCTGGCGATCGGCCGGGCGCTGATGCTGCGCCCGCGGCTGATGCTGCTCGACGAGCCGTCGTTCGGCCTCGCGCCGCTGGTGGTCGAGGACATCTTCGCGATCCTGAGCCGGATCAACCGCGCCGACGGGGTCAGCATCCTGCTGGTCGAGCAGAACGCGCGGCTGGCGCTCGACCTCGCGCGCGATGCCTATCTGCTCGAGACCGGCCGGGTCGTGCTGGCGGGGCCGGCCGCCCTGCTGCGCGCCGACGACGCGGTGCGCCGCGCCTATCTCGGCTACTGAGCGCTCGGGACCTGGCGGATAGCGGGAGCGCGCGATGGATCTGTTCCTGCAGCAGCTCCTGTCGGGGGTCGCGATCGGCGGCGTCTACGCCCTGGTGGCGCTCGCCGTGGTGATGATCTACCAGGCCTCCGACCACTTCAATTTCGCCCAGGGCGAGATGGCGATGTTCAGCACCTACATCGCCTGGTGGCTGATCGCCGCCGGCCTGCCCTACTGGCTCGCCTTCGTCGCTGACCGTCCTGATCTCGTTCGCCGGCGCCGTGGCGCTCGAGCGGATCGTGATGCGGCCGGTCGAGCAGGCGCCCGTGCTCAACCAGGTGATCGTGTTCATCGGGCTCCTGGTGATCTTCAACGCGCTCGCCGGCTGGCTGTTCGACTACACGATCAAGCCCTTCCCGAGCCCGTTCCCCGAGCAGCCGCTGTTCGGCAACCGCTACATCGGCCGCCACGAGCTCGGCGTGATCGGCGACGACCGTCGTGCTGCTCGCGCTGGTGTTCGCGTTCCTGCGCCTGACGCCGATCGGGCTCGCGATGCGGGCCGCGGCGCAGAACCCGGAGTCCGCGCGCCTGGTCGGCATCCGGGTCGGCTGGATGCTGGCGCTCGGCTGGGGGCTCGCCGCGGCGATCGGCGCGGTCGCCGGCATGATGATCGCGCCGATCGTCTTCCTCGAGCCCAACATGATGATCGGCACGCTGCTCTATGGCTTCGCCGGCGCGCTGCTCGGCGGCATCGACAGCCCCGCGGGCGCGGTGGTCGGCGGCTTCCTGGTCGGCGTGCTCGAGAACCTGATCGGCACCTACGTGCCGTTCGTCGGCACCGACCTCAAGCTCACCGTCGCGCTGGCGCTGATCATGCTGGTGCTGCTGCTGCGCCCCAACGGGCTGTTCGGCCGGCGCGTGGTGCAGGCGGGTCTGATGGCGCATGACCGCACGGTCGCCCGCGCCGAGGTCCGGCCCTGCTGCGCGCGCCGCTCGCGCTGCTCGCTGGTCCTGGCCGCGCTCCTGCCGCTCCTGCTCAGCGACTACCGCATCTTCCAGCTGACGCTCGCGCTGGTCTACGCGATCGCGATCCTCGGCCTCAACATCCTGACCGGCTACAACGGCCAGTTCTCGCTCGGCCACGGCGCGTTCTACGCGATCGGCGCCTATACCGCGGCGATCATGATGCGCCAGTGGGAGATCGCCTACTACTGGACCCTGCCGGCCGCGGGCCTGGTCTGCTTTTGCGCCGGCTTCCTGTTCGGCTTCCCGGCGCTGCGCCTCGAGGGCCTCTACCTCGCGCTCGCGACCTTCGCGCTCGCCGTCGCGACCCCGCAGATCCTCAAGTCCGGCCATCTCGCGCCGCTCACCGGCGGCGTGCAGGGCATCGTCGATCCTCAAGCCCGACCCGCCGTTCGGCCTGCCGCTCTCGCAGGACCAGTGGCTCTACTAGTTCACGCTCGGCGTCGCGCTGGTGCTGTTCGTCTGCGCCTGGAACCTGCTGCGCGGCCGCAGCGGGCGGGCGATCAAGGCGATCCGCGACAACCCGATCGCGGCCGGCGCGATGGGCATCGACCAGGCGCTCTACAAGACGCTGACCTTCGGCGTCAGCGCGTTCTACACCGGCGTCGCCGGGCGCGCTCGGCGCGATCGTGATCCAGTTCGTGGCGCCCGACAGCTTCACGGTGTTCCTCTCGATCACGCTGCTGGTCGGGCGTCGTGGTCGGCGGCCTCGCCTCGATCCCGGGCGCGATCTTCGGCGGCCTGTTCGTGCAGTTCGTGCCCAACCTCGCCGAGCAGATCTCCAAGGCGGCGCCCTGGGCGATCTACGGCGTTTTCCTGATCGCCTTCATGTACCTGATGCCCTATGGTGTCTGGGGATTGTTGCGGACGCTGTACCGGCGTCTTGAACGGCATCCGGCAGCGTCGCTCCGCCTGACAGGGTCAGGCGGGCGCTCACTAGCGGGAGGCAGGCACGATGCGCAGCCGTCAGGCTCATTCCTCGCCGCAACCGCGATGCTTCGGGCTGATCGGCAGCGCGCTGCGGCCGAGGCCGCAGTACGGCCCGGGCGCCAGCGACAGCGCGATCAAGATCGGCAACACCAACCCCTACAGCGGGCCGGCCTCGGCCTATGGCGCGATCGGCCGCGCGATCGGCGCCTATTTCGACAAGGTCAACGACGCAGGGCGGGATCAACGGCCGCCAGCTCGAGTTCATCACGCTCGACGACGGCTACAGCCCGCCGCGCACCGTCGAGCAGGTCAGGAAGCTGGTCGAGCAGGAGGAGGTGCTGCTGGTCTTCCAGACGCTCGGCACGCCGACCAACACCGCGATCCACCAGTACATGAACGCCAAGAAGGTGCCGCAGCTGTTCGTCGCCACCGGCGCCACCAAATGGGGCCAGCCCGACAAGTTCCCCTGGACCATGGGCTGGCAGCCCAACTACCAGAGCGAGGCCAGGATCTACGCCCGCTACATCCTCGACAACCAGCCCGACGCCAAGATCGGCGTGCTCTACCAGAACGACGACTACGGCAAGGACTATCTCGAGGGCTTCCAGGCCGGGCTCGGCGATGCAGGCGGACAAGCTGATCGTCGAGGAACTGTCCTACGAGGTCACCGACCCGACCGTCGATTCGCAGATCATCTCGCTCAAGAGCAGCGGCGCGGACGTGTTCTTCAACATCACCACGCCCAAGTTCGCCGCCCAGGCGATCCGCAAGGCCGCCGACATCGGCTGGCAGCCGCTGCATCTGCTCAACAACGTCTCGAACTCGGTCGGCTCGGTGCTGCAGCCCGCCGGTCTCGACAAGTCGAAGGGCCTGATCACCTCGCTCTACCAGAAGGACCCGACCGACCCGCAGTGGCAGGACACGCCAGGAGTATCCGCGACTGGTCGGCCTGGATGGACCAGTACAACCCCGAGGCCGACAAGGCCGACCAGTTCAACGTCTACGGCTACAACGTCGCGATGACGCTGGTCCACGTGCTCGAGCAGTGCGGCGACGACCTGACGCGCGAGAACGTGATGGCGCAGGCGGCGAGCATCCAGGGGCTCGAGCTGCCGATGCTGCTGCCGGGCGTGGTGATCGACACCGGCGCCGACGACTTCTTCCCGATCGAGAGCATGATGCTGGCCAAGTTCGACGGCGCGAAGTGGGTGCTGTTCGGCGACGTGATCGACGCCAGCAAGACGATGTGAGCGGGCGCGCTCAGCTGCCCGCGCGGCGCCGGCGGAGCAGGACGTAGAGGGCGCCGCCGCCGCCGTGGCGCGGCTGCGCCGGGC
>CAVWCE010000025.1:0-134158 GCA_963753275.1 uncultured Alphaproteobacteria bacterium
GTGTCGCCCGCGAACAGATACGTCTTTCCATGGGGTGACCTGAAGCCAAAGCACGTGCTTCCGGCCGTGTGGCCAGGGGTGGGGATCACCTCGATCATCGCCCAAGTGGATATTCCCGCGTCTCGAACGTGAGGTCGACCGGACTAAATCGGCTGACGATCCGTTCGGCGAGCCGGTGTGGCAGACCAGCTTCGAGCCGAACATCTCCTTGATGCGGGCAAGGCCGGGCGCGGCTTCGTGCCCGTGAGTGAGGTACTGGTGGTTGATTCCGCCGAGATCCCGGACCTGCCGGTGGTCGGCCTCGTGCTCGGAGCGGCAGAACAGGATTAGCGCCCTCCTCCCGCACCAGAAGATAGGCGTGCATTATCAGGTCCGGGAGCTCGTCCGGCGCGGGATGCTCGGGGTCCGTCATGCCAAAGGTCGGCGTAGATCTGCCTCATGGCGTGCTCCTTCGCTTCGCTCTTCCAGACCTATAGATTGACTTCTCCGATAGATCGAGCTTAGTCGTGAAATTTCGCTCAATTCGATCGATAAAATCGATCATGTTGGACGCGCTCACCCTGGATCAGATGCGGACCTTCGTCGCCGTTGCGGACAACGGCAGCTTTCGCGCGGCCGCGACCCGCTTGGCGCGCGTCCAGTCGGCAGTCAGTCACGCGATCGGCAATCTCGAGAGCAGCTGGGAGTCGCGCTCTTCGACCGCTCGGGCCATCGGCCGGTGCTCACGCCCGAGGGCCGCGCGCTGCTTGCGGACGTGCGGGCGGTGCTCCTGGAAGTCGACTGCATGCGGGCGCGGGCGCGCGGCCTGGGCGAGGGGGTCGAGCTGGGGCTGGCGCTCGCCCTCGACCCGCAGTTTCCGCTCGAGCTCGCGGCCGCGGCGCTCAAGGATCTGCATGACGCTCACCCGTCGGTCGGCGTGCGGCTGTGGACGGCGCCGCTCGGCGCGTCGATCGCAGCGCTCCGCGAGGGGCGGTGCTCGCTGGCGATCACCGCGGCCGATATCCCAGACCCGCGCATCGAGCGCGAGTCCTTGTTGTTCGTGTCGCGGGCGGCAGTCGCCGCCGCGACCCATCCCCTGGCCATGCGTTCCGCGGGCGGGGAGCCGCTCACCGCGGTCGAATTGGCCGACTACATCCAGATCGTCGCGGAGGATCCGTCCGCACTTACCGAGGGGCGCGACTTTGGCGTGTTGTCTCCGGAACCTGGCGGGTGAGCGACAATGCGACCAAGCACGCGCTGATCCTCGCCGGCGTCGGCTGGGGGAGCCTGCCGTTGTGGCTGATCGAGCGCGACCTGGCGAAGGGCGGCTGGTCCGGATCCCGGCGGCGGAGTTCGGATGCAAGGGCGAAACCGTGGTGCGCGCCTATTTGGCGCACCGGACCGACCAGCCCCTCGGCCCTGCCGCGCGATTGCTCCGCCAGGCGCTGCTGCGACGCGCCGACAACTCCGTCATGCCCAGCTTGCAGGGGCGAGCCCGGCCATGGCCGGGAACAGCGAAGGCCGCGGGCGTCACGGCCGCGAGGACGTTAGTCGCGAGCTCGTCGTCGAGAGCGCGGCCGACCTCCAAGACCGCGGGCGACGTCGCTGGCCAGGGGCGGGCCAAGGCCTATGTCTTCTTCGGACAGGGGGGACCACGGCGCGGCACCGAGGTCGCGTGGGGCGGGCCGGCGGAGGGCAGGCGGTGGGCGATCTGTTCGAGGACGAGGGCAAGCCAGGGGGCGGCGAGGAAGATAGAGGACAGTGCGGCGCGCTTCGTGCCGCACCGGGCCGATCTCGACCAGCTCAAGGCGGCGGCCGCCGGCTGCAGCGGCCTGTTCTCCTGCACGAGCGCGGCACCCAGACGGTGTTCGGCGAGGGCCCCGCGCGACGCGCGGTGATGCTCGTCGGCGAGCAGCCCGGCGACCAGGAGGACCGCCGGGCCGGCCGTTCGTCGGCCCGGCCGGGCCGCTGCTCGACCGCGCGCTCGCAGGAGGCCGGATCCCCCGCGACGAGGTCTACGTCACCAACGCGGTCAAGCACTTCAAGTGGGAGCCGCGCGGCAAGCGGCGGATCCACGCAAGCCGGCGCCCGCGAGATCCAGGCCTGCCGCCGGCTCGAGGCCGAGATCGCACGTGATCGAGCCGGCGGTCATCGTGTGCCTCGGCGCGACCGCGGCCCAGGCCTTGCTCGGCGGAAATTCCGCCTCACCCGCAGCGCGGCCAGTCGTACCAAACCCCGCGCCCTCCGTGATGGCGACCGTTCACCCCTCCGCGCTGCTGCGCATCCCGAGGACGACGCGGAGCGCAAGGCCGCGATCAAGGAGTTGGTGCGCGAGCTGCAAAAGGTCGCCGACCTCCTCGGGCAGCAGGCCTGAGAGGCCTTAGCGCCGCGCCCGCGTGAGCCGCTCATGGCCGGGCCTGCACATCGGCACCAGCGGCTGGAACTATCCCGAGTGGCAGGACGGCTTTGTTATAGCCGGGGTGCCGCGCGGGCGCTGGCTCGAGCACTACGCCCAGCGCTTCGACGCTGTCGAGGTCAACGCGAGCTTCTATCGGAGCCTCCGCCCGGCGACGCTCGCCCGCTGGCGCGACGCGACGCCTGCCGCCTTCCGCTTCGCGATCAAGGGCCATCGCCAGGTGACCCACATCCGCCGGCTCCAGAACGTCGAGGACTCGGTCGCGCGCCAGCAGCGCGAGCTCGCGCTGCTCCGCGACAAGGGAGCCGCGGTCGTCCTCTGGCAGCTGCCGGCGAACCTGCCGCAGGACCTCGCGCGGCTCGAGGCCTTCGCCGGCCTGCTTCGCGCGCTGGACGAGCGTGCGCCACGTCCTCGAGTTCCGCGAGCCGTCCTGGTTCACGGACGGGGTCGCGGCCTGCCTGGGCGCGCACCGGCTGGCGTCCGCGATCTCCGATGCCGCGGCTGGCCCGCGCTGGGACGCGCTCACGACCGATCTCGCCTACCTCCGCCTGCACGGCCGGCCGCGCACCTACGCCTCGACCTATGGCGCGGCCGAGCTCGGGCAATGGGCGGTACGCGTCGCCTCCTGGCTGGCCGAAGGCCGCGCGGTCCACGTCTACTTCGACAACACGATGCAGGGCGCAGCACCCAAGGACGCCCTGCGCCTGCGCGCGCTGCTCGGCCATGAGCGGCGACGAGCAGCGGCCGGGGCGCGGGCCGCCCGCAGCCGGACGGCGCCGCGCCTCATCTGCGACGAGATGCTGCGCGGCATCGCCCGCTCGCGCCGCCGGCTACGACACGCTGATCGCGCGGCAGCAGCACGAGGATGCCGATCTCGCTCGCGTTCGCGGCAGGGCACCCAAGGCCGCATCCTGCTGACCTGCGACCGCCGGCTCGGGCAGCTTGCGAGCGATGATCCCGGCGCTCGTGATCCTCGGCTCGGAGGCCCCAGATGCGGCCGCGGGCGAGGCTGCGCGGCCGGCTCGGGCATCGACTGGCTGCGGGCGCCCTTCAGCCGCTGCCTGCTCGACAACGCGCCGCTGGAGCCCGGCGAGCGCGCGCGAGCTGGCACAGGTCCCGGCGAGCCCGGCCGCGGCGCGGCGGCGATCGGGTCACCGCCTGCCCCGAGTGCGCGCGCGTCTACTGGCCGGGGCAGCCACGTCCGCCGGATGCGCGCGCGCCTGGAGCGCTGGCAGGGAGCTTTGACAAATCCGCGGCGCCGCTCTCTGCTGGGGCCGGCAGGGCTTGCAGAGGGGGATGGCGGAGTCATGCCCGAGGTGGTGGTGACCATCGGCGCCGGCCGGGGCATCGGCGCCGCGAGCGCGCTCGCCGCGGCGCGCACCGAGGAGATCGCGGCCGCGATCCTCGGGCTGCTCTCCCCCGCCGCCGCCTACGCGACCGGCAGCGTGCTGACCGTAGCAGGCGGGCTCTGACCATGACCGCGCCTAAGCGCATCCCGCGACGCTCGCCGCCCAGGCGCTGGCCACCTCGACCCGGCGACCGGCGCGCTGATCCCGCCGCTCTACGCGCGACCACCTACCAGCGCGACCTCGACAACCGGTACCCGCGCGGCCGGAGCTACGGCCGCGCCGACAACCCGACGGTCGAGCATCCCAAGCGCTCCTCAACGCGCTCGAGGGCGGCGCCGGCTGCCTGCTGTTCGCCTCCGGCATCGCCGCGGCCACCACGTCTTCCAAGCCCTCGCCCCGGCGACCACGTGATCGCTCCCAAGGTCATGTACTGGGGGCTCCGCCAGCTGGCTGCTCTCGCTTCGCCAGCCCCTGGGGCCTCGAGGTCGATCTCGTCGACACGAGCGACCTCGGCGCGCTCGCCGCCGCGATCCGCCCCGGGCGCGACCAAGCTCGTCTGGCTCGAGACCCCCGCGAACCCGACCTGGGCGATCGCCGACATCGCCGCCGCCGCCGCCTCGCCCATCGGGCCGGCGCCGACTTGCGGTCGACGGCACCGCCGCCACCCCGGTGCTGTCCCGCCCGCTCGCGCTCGGCGCCGACCTCGTATGCACTCGGCGACCAAATACCTGAACGGCCATAGCGACGTCGTCGCGGGCGCGCTCGTCACCGCCCGGGCCGACGACCTCTGGGCGCGGATCGCGCCTCCGCCACGACGCCGGCGCGATCCTCGGCCCCTTCGAGGCCTGGCTGTTGCTGCGCGGCCTGCGCACGCTGTACCTGCGCGTCGAGCGCGCCTCCGCGACCGCCCCCCTCCTCGCCGAACGCCTCCGGAAAAACCCGAACGTGGCGCAGTGCTCTACCCGGGCCTTCCTGACCACCCCGGCCACGAGATCGCCGCCCGCCAGATGCAGGGCGGCTTCGGCGGCATGCTCTCGATCCGCGTCAAGGGCGGCGAGGCCGCCGCGATCGCGACCGCCGCCAGGTCAAAATCTGGCAGCGCGCGACCTCGCTCGGCGGGGTCGAGAGCCTGATCGAGCACCGCGCCTCGATCGAGGGCCCGACTCGCCCGTCCCCCCGACCTGCTCCGCCTCTCGGTCGGCATCGAGCACGCGAAGACCTGCTCGCCGACCTCGAGCAGGCGCTGGACGGCTGACCAGGCGAAACCATCGCCGCAGCCGCCGCGCGCGCCATATCCCTGGGCACAACCGACGCCGATCGGCAACCGAAGCGGAGGGGACCCATGGCCAGCAAAGCGAGCTTCACGCGCCGAGGAATGGCGGCAGCTGCTGCAGAGCCCGATGCTCGCGGCGCATGGCGGTCACCGCGGCCAACCCGAGCGGCCTGTTCGGCCTGGTCAAGGAGGGCTTGGCCGCCAGCCGGCGCGCTCGCCGAGGCCAGGACCGCGGCCGCCGGGCAACGAGCTGATCAGGGCGGTGGTCGCCGAGTTCGAGACCTCGGAGGGCCGCGACGCCGCGCGCGACGGCCTGAAGGCCCGCTTCGCCGGCGCCAAGGCGGCCGACGTCAAGCCCAAGGCGATCGCGGCCCTGCGCGAGGTCGCGCCCTCCTCGACGCCAAGGCCCCCGAGGACGCCCGCCTTCAAGGCCTGGCTCGAAGACCTCGCCCGCCGCGTCGCCGAAGCCTCCAAGGAGGGCGGCTTCCTCGGCTTCGGCGGCGTCCAGGTCAGCGACGCCGAAAAGGCGACGCTGGCGGAGATCTCCGCCGCGCTGAGCCGCACGGCCTGAGCGCGGCGCCCTTGTCTGCCGGCCGCGGGCTTGACCCGCGGGTCCAGCGCTCTACTCCGCCTCGAGGAAGAATTGCTTGCGCTGCTCGGGCGTCAGCTGCCGCGGGACGATGTTCCGCGCGTAGTCGATCAGCTCCTGCGTCGTCCGGAACACGCGCCAGATCCGCGCGGTGCGATCCGAAGAGGCGGTCACCACCTCGGCCCCGTCCGGGCTGAACGCCGCCGACCTGACCCGATCCTCGTGGCCTTGCAGCACCGCCAGCTGCTGACCGCTGGCCGCGTCCCAGAGCCGGCGCTGCGATCCGAAGAGGCGGTCACCACCTTGGCGCCGTCCGGGCTGAACGCCGCCGACAAGACCCCATCCTCGTGGCCTTGCAGCACCGCCAGCTCCTTACCGCTGGCCGCGTCCCACAGCCGCGCGCTGCGATCAAAAGAGGCGGTCACCACCTTGGCCCCGTCCGGGCTGAACGCCGCCGACCAGACCCTATCCTCGTGGCCTTGCAGCACCGCCAGCTCCTTGGCCGCTGGCCGCGTCCCAGAGCCGCGCGCTGCGATCCTCCGAGGCGGTCACCACCTTGCGCCCCGTCCGGGCTGAACGCCGCCGACCAGACCCCTCCTCGTGGCCTTGCAGCACCGCCAGCTCTGACCGCTGGCCGCGTCCCACAGCCGCGCGCTGCGATCCGAAGAGGCGGTCACCACCTTGGCCCCGTCCGGGCTGAACGCCGCCGACCAGACCCTATCCTCGTGGCCTTGCAGCACCGCCAGCTCCTGGCCGCTGGCCGCGTCCCACAGCCGCGCGCTGCGATCAGAAGAGGCGGTCACCACCTTGGCCCCGTCCGGGCTGAACGCCGCCGACCAGACCCGATCCTGGTGGCCTTGCAGCACCGCCAGCTCTTCCCGCTGGCCGCGTCCCACAGCCGCGCGCTGCGATCAAAAGAGGCGGTCACCACCTTCGACCCGTCCGGGCTGAACGCCGCCGACAAGACCCAATCCTCGTGGCCTTGCAGCACCGCCAGCTCCTGCCCGCGGGCCGTGTCCCACAGCCGCGCGCTGGCATCCCGAGGCGGTCACCACTTTCGACCCGTCCGGGCTGAACGCCGCCGACCCAACCCCAAGCTCGTGGCCTTGCAGCACCGCCAACTCGCGATGCTCCAGCACCGCCTGATGCAAAGCCGCATCCGCCTCGATGACGTAGGGTCGACCGGGCTCGGTCATGTCTTTTGGGAGCGCTTCCAGCGCGAGCAGAATGCCGTTCGTCGCGTCGCCGCGCCTGGTCTCCTGTTCGGATATCTCTGCTAGGAACAGCGATTGTGTCCTGAGGCAGCCTCGGCCTGCGCTGGACCGCCTCGTTTTTGGCTTCGTCGGCGTCTCGTCGCAGCTCGACTTGTTGCAGGGCGAAAACAGCCTCTTTATGGGCGAGTTGCGCCTGCTGGCGAGAATAGACATACAAGCCACCCGCAAGGATCAACAACACACTGATCGCCGCTGCGATTCCGGCGCGCCGCGTCCAGATATTTCGTCGATGCTGGCTTTCCGAGGCCTTGAAGAACGCGAGCTGAGCGGCCGGCATGTCGCCGGCCTTGTC
Organism: uncultured Alphaproteobacteria bacterium; assembly: GCA_963753275.1. Taxonomy (GTDB): domain Bacteria; phylum Pseudomonadota; class Alphaproteobacteria; order Geminicoccales; family Geminicoccaceae; genus DATAOG01. Next base: position 7,173 of record CAVWCE010000025.1, read on the forward strand.
TCGGGCGTATCCGCGCAGAAGGTCGAGCAGAGGCGGCCGCCACAGCATTCCCTTGGGCCGCCCGGCTGTCGATCCATTCCTTGACCGCGCTCTCGAGGCGACGTGCGAACCGGATGTTGTCGCGATCCTGATCGAGCCATGCCTGAGCTCCGACCAATGGTCGAACAGAGCCTCGTGGGCGACCTCGGCGATGGTCCTGCCCTCCTTGTCCGCCGCGAGGGTGATCAGCCGGCGGTCAGGATCGGCGAAGATCTCGAGCACCCGGCGCACGTCGGCTTCGGACTGACCCGCGGCGACCATCTCGTCGATCGGCGCCCGGCGGCGGGTATCCTTGCTGCCTTCGCCGAGCATGGTCATGGCAAGAAAGGCGCGCCTTGCGACGCCTTCTGGTCGTCGCTGAGGCTGTCATAGAGTCGCTTGGCCTCTTCGGCGAGAGCGCCGCCGACGCCGCCAAGCGCCCGCACGGTGTCGGCCGAGGAGACGCCCTTCCTGAAGCCATCCCAGATCCGGGTCAGAACGAATTCCAGCGCCGGCAAGGCGCCCTCGCGGCCAAGGGTCTGCTCGATCAGCAGGTCGACCGTGCTCTGGTCGATCTCCTGGCCGGCCGCCTTAGCCGGCGCCTCGATCGCGCGGCGCAGCTCGTCCTCGCCCATCACCGGCACGACCATGTTCTGCCGGGCGATCAGGCCGGACAGCTCCGGATGACGGTTGACCGCACCCAGAAAATCGCTGCGCAGCGTCAGAATGATCGAGACCCGGCCGTTTGGGGCTCGCGCGGCGCGAGCAGGTTGTCGATGAATGCGCCGCCGCTCGGCCTCGTCCTGGCAGAGCGCATAGCTCTCCTCGAACTGATCCACCAGCAGCACGATGCCGGCCTTGCCGAGCATCTGCGCCGCGAGGAAGCGCAGGCCATCGCCGTCCGGACGCTCGCGCAGGACCTTCTCGAACTCCATCGCCTTTTGCGCCGGCGCCGGGTCGCCGGTCACCTGCCGGGCGAGCGCCACCGCCAGGGATTCGAGCGGTCGCGCCTCGGGCGTGAACACCACCGAAGGCGCCGCCGGTCGGCCGGGCAGCGGCCGCTCGTCCAGCTCGGCGAGCAGCCCAGCCTGCGCGACCGAGGATTTGCCGCAGCCGGAGGCGCCGAGGATCGGCAGCAGGCGTACCGGCGCATCGCCGTCCGTCGTGCTCCGTGCAGCCCGATGAACGCCTGCCAGAGCTGATCGACCAGCGCCTCGCGCCCGAAGAAGCGATCCGCATCCTCTTTCCGAAACGCCTCCAGCCCGCGATACGGATTCTCGCCGAGCGGCTGTTCCGTTTTCACTGCGGTTGCAAACTGAACCGGGGCCTCGGCAAGGCCCGGCGCCGTTGCCTCGTTCGCTTGCCGCTGCTCCTCGCGCCAGACGAACAGCGCTTTGGTGACGCGCGCTGGCGAGCTGCTCCGGCTTGTCGAACGAGCCGCCACCCGCTCGGTCATGACGTGTTGCCGGAAGCTCTTTTGCCGGTCGAAGGAAGCGTCGGATTCCCGCAGCCGCGCCGGGATCGGGAAATCGTCCGGGGCAACGAACATCAGCCGGGGCAGCCCCGCCGCCTTGGCGGTCCGGTACTCCAGCTCGGTGAACGAGGTGGTCTCGCCCGGCGGGCAGCTGCCGTAGTAGTGGCCCATCAGGCCGACCAGCAGGTCGCACTCCCGGACCAGCCGCTCGCAGAGGTCTTTGGCGTTGGCGTCGCGCGCGCCGAAATCCTCCATCTTCGACCAGTGGAACCCCGGCAGCCCGTCGATCGCCCGGTGCACCGCCTCGCGATAGTCGGCGAGGTCGCGGCTGGTCGAGCTGAGAAAAATTTTGTACATTGGCGATGTGCGGAATATCGCGACAGCCTCGCGTATGACTAGCACCGATTGCGCTGCCGGGTGAAAGCCTCAGGTTGCGCCCGGCCGCAGGCCCGTCGGGGCTACAAAGTGGCCGCCGGATGTGCATTTCTGGGCCAGAAGGCGCCTTGATGCGACGGATTTCGTGCGCACGGGTTCGATTTGCCGACCAGGGCGTTAGGATTGTCCCGCCGCCGGAAGCGATTGCAGGGAGCGCGATGGGACGAGCGAGTTCTAAGCTGGATTACGCGGTACTTGTGATTTCGGATCAATTTCAGATTGATCCCGCATCAATCGCGGAGATACTGTCCGCACCAAGAAAATATTGCGACAGAAGTGACGCATCGATGCGACAGTCATGCGACACTTCAGGTCAGGCCGAGATGCTCGCGGCGGTTCGTCAAATCGTCGCCGGATCATAGCGTCGGGATGGATTGGCGGGTGGCGAGAGGGATCGGGTCGCTGCTCTTGGGGTGTAGGGAACAGCGGAAGAGATCATTCGCCGACCTGCAGCAAGAGACCGCGGTGGCGGGCGGAGCGGAAGAGGAGGAGGAAGACGCGACGGCGAGCGCCATCCAGGCGAGGTTGAGGAGGATCGCGTGGGCCAGGAGGTCGAGGCGGAAGGCGTTGTCGAACAGGAGCGCGCGCATGCCCTCGAAGATCGGGGCGGTCGGCAGCGTCCAGGAGATCGGCTGCAGCCAGGAGGGCAGCGTCGCGATCGGGTAGTAGACGCCGGAGAGGGGTTGGATCAGGAAAATCAGCGCCCAGGCGAGGCTCTCGGCGCCGAGGCCGAGGCGCAGCACGAGGCCCGCGATCATCAGGCCCATCGCCCAGCCGAACCAGAGGAGGTTGACGAAGAACACGACCAGCGCCGGGCCAAGCGCGTCGAAGATCGAGAACTGGTGAATCGGGATCGCGAGCAGAGCAGCACCCCCGACCCCGATCAGGACCCGGATCAGGCTCATCGTGAAGAGCGAGGCGACGAGCTCGTGCGGCCGGAGCGGCGAGACGAAGAGGTGGCCCAGGTGGCGCGACCACATCTCCTCCATGAACAGGAGCGAGACCGAGAGCTGGCTGCGGAACAGGACGTCCCAGAGCAGCACGGCGGAGAGGAAGAGGCCTGCGGCCTCGGCCAGGAAATCGGCGTGGCCGAGCAGGAACTTGGTGATGAACCCCCAGAGGATCATCTGCACGGTCGGCCAGTAGGCGAGCTCGAGCACCCGCGGCCAGGAGCCGCGCAGCAGGTAGAGGTGGCGGCGGATCATCGCGCCGATCCGCCGGGCGGCGAGCCCGCCTGCGCTGCCCGTTGCGCGCCATGTCAGTCGGCGGCGCCGGCGAGCGGGCGCGCTTGCGCCTCGGTGCGCGCGATGTCGAGGAAGACCTGCTCGAGGGTGGCGCGGCCGTAGCGCGCGAGCAGGTCCTCGGGCGCGCCCTGGTCGACCAGGCGCCCGGTCTTGAGCATCAAGACGTCCGAGCACAGGCGCTCGACCTCGGCCATGTTGTGCGAGGCGAGCAGCACGGTCGCGCGCTCGCGGCGCTGGTAGTCCTCGAGGTAGCTCCGCATGACGTCGGCGGTATCGGGATCGAGCGAGGCGGTCGGCTCGTCGAGCAGCAGGAGCTCGGGCTTATTGATCAGCGCCTTGGCGAGCATCACCCTGGTCTTCTGCCCGGCCGACAGCTTGCCGGTGGCGCGGTCGAGGAAGGCTCGTGAGGTCGAGATCGGCCGCGAGCTCGCGCAGCCTCGCCTCGGGCTGCTGCGATGCCGTAGAGGTCGGCGTAGACGCGCAGGTTCTGGCGCACCGTGAGCCGCAGCGGCAGGTCGACGTAGGGCGAGGAGAAGTTGATCCGGCCCAGCACCCGGTAGCGGTGGCCGAGCATGTCCTCGCCCAGCACCGTGATCCGCCCGGCGCTCGGCGCAAGCAGGCCGAGCAGCATCGCGATCGTGGTGGTCTTGCCGGCGCCGTTGGCGCCGAGCAGCGCGGTCGTGCTGCCGCGCGGCACGACGAAGCTCAGCTCGTCCACGGCGAGCACCGCGCCGTAGCGCTTGGTCAGGCCCGCGACGACGATCGCAGGCGGTTCGGCATGGACCATCGGGCGGGCCGGTGAATGGTGGGCGGGATCGGCGGCCGGGGCTCCGGCTCCTATGTAGGGCGCCTCGCGACGGCGGGCCAGGGAGCCGTGGCGCTCAGACCGGTTTCGACCCGGAACGGACCATCGCGAGACGCGGGGGCGCGCTGCACCGGCGGCCGGCACGGGACGAGGACGCGCGCGCAGGGCAGCGCGCGACGGCGGTCCAATCTCCGCTTGCGCGCCGGTCATCCGGGTCGCATCATCGCGCGCGAACGACCGCATCGGGGATGGCGGATCGACCCCGCCAGTTGCGGTGACAAGGGGAGGCTAGCGACGATGGCAGTTTCGATTCATCCGGCCGTGGATCAGGGCGTGCGGCCAGGGGGCGCAGAGCTTCGCCGGCGGGACGCTGGTATGCAAATGCCGGGAACGGCCGGTCAAGGTGAGGATCAGCGGCCAGTCCGCCTACAACCACGTGTGCGGCTGCACCAAGTGCTGGAAGCCCGAGGGCGCCCTGTTCTCGATGGTCGCCGTCGTGCCGCGCGACCAGCTCAGCGTGGTCGAGAACGGCGACAAGCTCGAGGTCGTCGACCGCTCGGCGGCGATCCAGCGCTACGCCTGCCGGCAATGCGGGGTGCACATGTACGGCCGGATCGAGAACCAGGGCCATCCGTTCCACGGGCTCGACTTCATCCATACCGAGCTGTCCTCGGACAGCGGCTGGTCGGCGCCCGAGTTCGCGGCCTTCGTGTCGTCGATGATCGAATCCGGCGCCAAGCCCGACCAGATGCCGGCGATCCGCGCGCGCCTCAAGGAGCTCGGCCTCGAGCCCTACGACTGCCTGTCGCCGCCGCTGATGGACGCGATCGCGACCCACACCGCCAAGGCCAAGGGCGTCCTGCACTGACCTCGGCCAGCTGGCCCGCAAGTACCGCGAGCCGGCCGCCGTCGGCTCGCCGACTTCCGGTGACGCGGGCGGCGGCCGGCTGATCAGGCAGGAGACCGCTCACGCCGTCCGCAGCCCGAGGTGCTCCGCCATGGGCGCGAAGTCGCGGTCGCGCGTGCAGCAGCACGTGGCCGTGGCGGATGCAGAAGGTCGCGATCATCACGTCGATGGTCTTGCGGATCGTGATCGCCCGCTCCGCGCAGCAACCGGTAGTTCTGCGCGCTCGCCAGCGCCAGCTCGCGGCCGAGCATGTCGGCATAAGGCAGACTGATCGAGCGCGCGCTCGCGCCCGCTCGAAGTCGCGGTCGTGACGGAAGCCCTGCAGGACCTCGGCGACGATCAGGTCGCCGGTGAGCAGGATTCTCGCGCGCCAAGCAGCAGCGTCCAGCAGATCGGTGTCGCGCGACATGCGGCCGTTGAAGTAGTCGATCCAGACGGAGCTGTCGACCAGGATCACCGCTCAGTCGCGCCGCATCTCGTCGAGATCGCCTTCCCAGTGCAGCTTGCCGCGCAGCTGCCAGGATCTCCTCCTGGCGCTTGAGCCGGATCAGGGTCTTCAGCGCCTCTTCGACGACGGCGCGCTTGGTCTTGAGCCCGTGCGCCGCATGGCCTCGGCCAGCAGCGCATCGTCGAGGACGATGTTGGTGCGCACGGATCGCTCTCCAGTCGGGTGTATGAGGGGACTCAGATCATACACACCGAGACGGCGGCGCAAGCAGAGCTGCGCCCTCGTGCGTCGACGCCTCAGGGCGCGGTGTAGGCGGTCTTGACCTGGGTGTAGAACTCGACCGCGTAGCGGCCCTGCTCGCGCGGGCCGTAGCTCGAGCCTTTGCGGCCGCCGAACGGCACGTGGTAGTCGACGCCCGCGGTCGGCAGGTTGACCATCACGAGGCCGGCCTCGGCGTTGCGCTTGTAGTGGCTCGCGTGCTTGAGCGAGGTCGTGCAGATCCCGGCCAGGACAGCCCGAACGCGCTGTCGTTGGCGACGTGCAGCGCCTCGTCGTAGTCCTTGACCCGGATCACCGAGGCGACCGGGCCGAAGATCTCCTCGCGGTTGATCCGCATCTGGTTGGTGGTCTCGGTGATCAGCGCCGGCTGCAGGTAGTAGCCCTCGGTCTCGCGCTTCAGGCGCTCGCCGCCGAAGGCGAGCTTGCCGCCCTCCTTCTGGCCGATCTCGAGGTAGGAGAGGTCCTGCTCGAGCTGCTTCTGGTCGACCACCGGGCCGATCTGGGTCCCGGGCTTGAGCGCATGGTCGACCTTGAGCTTCTCCATGCCCTCGACCAGCGCCGCGACGAAGCGGTCGTGGATCTGCTCGGTGACGATCAGGCGCGAGGACGCGGTGCAGCGCTGCCCGGTCTGGAAGAAGGCGCCGTTGATCGCGCAGCTGACCGCGACCTCGAGGTCGGCGTCGTCGAGCACGACGAGCGGGTTCTTGCTGCCCATCTCGAGCTGGAACTTGGCAAGGCGCGCGGCGCACTTCTGCGCGATGTGGCGGCCGGTGTCGACCGAGCCGGTGAAGCTGATCGCGGCGACGTCCGGCGCATCGAGCATCGCCTCGCCGACCACCGAGCCGCGCCCCATCACCAGGTTGAAGACGCCCTCCGGCGCGCCCGTGCCGCTGCAGGATGTCGGCGAGCGCCCAGGCGCAGCCCGGCACCAGGTCGGCGGGCTTGAGCACGACCCTGTTGCCGAAGGCCAGCGCCGGCGCGATCTTCCAGGCCGGGATCGCGAGCGGGAAGTTCCAGGGCGTGATCAGGCCGACCACGCCCATCGGCTCGCGGGTGATGTCGACCTCGACGCCCGGGGCGCACCGAGGGCACGCGCTCGCCGGCCAGGCGCAGCGCCTCGCCGGCGAAGAACTTGAAGATCTGCCCGGCGCGCGCCGCCTCGCCGACGCCCTCGGCCAGCGTCTTGCCCTCCTCGCGCGCGAGCAGCTCGCCGAGCTCCTGCCGGCGCTTGAGGATCTCGTCGGCGGCGGCATCCAGCAGGTCGAAGCGCTGCTGCGGGGTGGTTCGCGCCCAGGCCGGGAAGGCCGCCTTGGCGGCGGCGATCGCCTGCTCGGCGAGCGCCCGGTCGGCGCGCGCGTAGTGGCCGACCACGTCCTTGAGGTCCGAGGGGTTGATGTCGTCCTGGGCCTCGCCGCCCTCGACCCACTCGCCGCCGATCAGATGCGGCTTCAGTGCCATGGTGCTGCTCCCCGCGGATCCGGTTGCCGATGACCTCGCCCCGCTGGAGCGCAAACTAGGTCAGCTCGCCCCCCCTGTCACGGCGCCAACGGCGCGACGCTCGTTGTGAAGAGACGGCGCAACCGTATTGCGTGCCCCGAGCGCCCGTGAGATGGTACCCGCGCTGCCGCCGGCGACGATGGCCGGAGCGTTGTTCAGGGAACGCCGAAATATTCCTGGGGAGGCAACGAAATTCGTTGAGCTGGGGATAACCCGGCAACTCCGTCGAATACAACGCGAATTGTGGCCACTCGCCGGTGGGCGAGCTGGGGATCGTTTGTGCGCCGAAATTTGCTTCCGCCAGGAGGCGGCGCTCGGCTAGGCTGACCGGAGATCCGCCCGAGCGAAGGCCGCCGCGCCCATGGCAAGCACGCCCCCGAACCTGTTCGCCGAGGACGCCGAGGGCCCGCGCCGGACGACGGCCATCCGACCGGGCTGCTTGCCGAGCCAGCACCTCAAGAGCCTGATCGAGCACAGCCGGGAGATCCGCTCGCTGGCGCCGATCGAGGCCGGGCAGCTGCAGCCGGCGAGCCTGGATCTGCGGCTGGGCGCCACCGCCTGGCGGGTGCGCGCGAGCTTCCTGCCGGGCGAGGCCGCGACGGTCGAGGACAAGATCGAGGCCTTCGCGATGCACCGCTTCGAGCTCGGCGAGGCCGGCGCCGTGCTCGAGAAGGGCTGCGTCTACATCGTCGAGCTGATCGAGAGCCTGGCGCTCAGGAAGCGCACCTCGGCGATCGCCAACCCCAAGAGCTCGATCGGCCGGATCGACGTGTTCGTGCGCCTGATCACCGACCGCGGCGTCGAGTTCGACCGCGTGCGGGCGAACTACCACGGGCCGCTCTACGCCGAGATCGCGCCGCGCACCTTCAGCATCCTGGTGCGGCAGGGCGACCGCCTGAACCAGATCCGGATCAAGCGCGGCACGCCCTTGTCCTCCGACGACGCGATGCGCCGCCTGAACGAGCGCGACCGGCTGGTCGACCCGGAGCTCGAGGGCGAGGAGATCAGGAAGGGCGTGCCGATCACCGTCGACCTCGCCGGCAGCGGCGCGGGCGCGGTGATCGGCTATCGCGCGCGCAGGCACGCCGGGCTGATCGACCTGCGCCGGCTGCGGCACTACGAGCCGGACGACTTCTGGCATCCGATCCAGGCCGGACGCGACCGCCTGCTGGTGCTCGATCCGGGCGAGTTCTACATCCTGGCATCCAAGCAGGCGGTGCGGGTGCCGGCCGACCACGCCGCCGAGATGCTGGCCTACGACACCGCGATGGGCGAGTTCCGGGTGCACTACGCCGGCTTCTTCGATCCGGGCTTCGGCCATCCCGATGCCGGCGGGGCCGACGCCGGCGCGCCGAGGCCGGCGGCGCGGGCACGCGCGCGGTGCTCGAGGTGCGCTCGCACGAGGTGCCGTTCGTGCTCGAGGACGGCCAGCGCGTCGGCCGGCTGATCTACGAGCGCCTGATCGCCCGGCCCGAGCGCCTCTACGGCGCCGGCATCGGCTCGTCCTACCAGCGCCAGGGCCTGGCGCTCAGCAAGCACTTCAGGACCTGACCCACTGGACGCGCCCAGGCTGATCTCGCTCCCGGCTCGCCAAGGAGACGCGGCGACGCCGCCGTCGTCGGCGATTTGGGTGCCCGGACCCACTCGCGGAAAATTCTCCGGGGGATCACGCCGATCGAGCATGTCGCCATGAGCGCGCCCCGGCCTCAGCAGCTCTACGAGACCGACCTCTACGCCTGGAACCAGGCCCAGGCGGCTCGAGCGAGCCGATCACCCTCACCTGCCGCATCGACAGCCTCGACGCGGTCGACTACTACCGCCACGGCGGCATCCTGCACTACGTGCTGCGCCAGCTGCTGGAGCGCAGCACGCCGGCGGGCAGCGCGGACTGAGGCTGCCGGCAACATAGGCCCACAAGGCTTTACGTCGACGAGTGGGCATGATAGCCAGACATAGACCTAAGTGGGCACAAATACCATCTTGAGCGCCGAGCCCTGATCCAGGCCAAGCAGTTCTCAGGCTAACGCGCCTTACTGCGGACCAGTTGCGAGACAGGACGCACGAAGATCCCGATCGAACCGGACGTGAGGCCGACCGGTCCGGGAAAACGCGCTCCCGATGCAGGCAAGACGGAGCTCATCATGAGGCTGGCCGCCGGCTGCGCAGCGGTTCCATGTTGAAGCTGCAGGCCCACCGCGAGCTATTCGGGGCGGACGTGGTCCTCTTGCGCCTGGACCCAGAGGTCGACTCGTTGTCGGCCCACTTTGACACCCAAGAGCCGGCCCGCCAGCCCCCGCTGTGTCGCGCGGTTCAGGTCGGCGTGCAGCGGCAGACGGTCAACATCTGGCTCAAGCGCTACCGGAAACAGGGCGAGGCCGGCCTCCTCGATGGGCGTCGGGTGTCCGGCGCAAGGGCCAGGGAGCGCTCACCGCCGATCAGGCCCGACAGCTCCGCCGCTGGATCGCCGAGAAGACGCCGGACCAGCTGAAGCTGCCGTTCGCGCTGTGGACGTCACGGGCGGTGCGTGAGCTGATCGAGCGGCGCTTCGGCCAGCGCCTCGGCCTGTCGACCGTCCAACTCTACCTCAAGCGCTGGGGCATGACCCCGCAAAAGCCGCTCACGCGCGCCACGCAACGCTCGCCCGCGGCCGTGGCTGCCTGGCTGGAGCGCGACTACCCGGCGATCGCCAGGCGCGCCAAGCACGAGCAGGGGGTCGTCTACTGGGGCGACGAGACCGGCATCTCCAACCAGGACCAGATCGGCCGCAGCTGGGCCCCGAGAGGCCAGACGCCGGTCGTCGGCCGGACCGCCAAGCGGATCTCCAAGAGCATGATCTCGGCGGTCTCCAACCGCGGCCTGATGCGCTTCATGCTGTACGATGGCGCGCTCGACATCGCTCGGTTCCTCACCTTCCTGCGCCGGCTGATCAAGGACGCCGCGCAGAAGGTGTTTCTGATCGTCGATAATCTGAAGGTGCACCACGCCAGGAAGGTCAAGGCCTGGGTGGAGAGCCATCGCCACGAGATCGAGCTGTTCTACCTGCCGGCCTACGCTCCCGAGCACAACCCGGACGAATACTTGAACAACGACGTCAAGCAGAAGTTGCGCCAGAAGCCGCAGTCCGACGGCAAGGACGAGCTGGTCGCGAACACCCGCACCGTCCTACGCGCCATTCAACGCTCACCGGCTCGCGTCCGCGGCTACTTCCGACCCCATGCCGTCCAATACGCAGCCTGATTGTCAGGTATCATATTGGGGTATTAATAACAGCAATATGCGCGCCTTCGAGAGCGGGGTCGCCCGCACATATCGTTCGGTTGAGTTGGTGTCCCTGCCTGACCATATCTTCGAAGTCTGGGTACGAATTGGCCCTCCTAATCGCGACTGATCTCCGGCAAGGCGCGGATGCGGGCCGAACTAAGCTCAGGTCCGTCATCGTGAACGATGCGGATCGAATAAAGTTCCTGCGATCCGGCGTGACCAGCGCTACGCGACACCGCACAAGTATGGTACGCGATGCTCGCCTTTGGATCGGCACACTCGACGAGCTTTGGGAGCATCTTACGCGCAATCCGCGGCTAGGTGACGTTGCGAAGATTTATCGCGGCTTGCAGTGGTGGCACCAGAAGGACGGCGTCAGCACAGAGCCAAGGGAAGGGTTCCGACGCGGCGTCTACCGTCCAATAGAGAGCCTCGAGCCCTTCCGCATCCTGCGAACCGCTTGGCTGAACTTCGATCCCCCGATGTACCCCGGCCCGCCCAGCCGCCCCTGGCACCTGCCCAAGGTGCTCGCTAACAACCAAAGGCTCTCCCGAGGGCCGTGGCGCCTTGCTGCCGCCTACGACGCCACCGGGCTTGCCGCCTCGCAGCAGTTCTTCGGCATTTGGCCGAGGGGAGGCCGCATCTCCGGTCAGATGCTTGAGGCCGTGCTCAACGGCCCGCTGGCAAGCGCCTATGTTACCGAACACTCGACGAAACAGCACTTTACGAACACGACGCTGCGCCAACTCCCAATGCCGCAGAAAGTTGAAGAGGAGGCAATCGAGCTCGCGGTCGAACGTTACCGCGACGCTCTACGAAGAAGCGACGGGCGCGTGGATGACGAGTTGCTGAATTGGCTTCTAATCGATATAGATGCGCAAGTGCTCAAGTCCTACGATCTGCCGCCTCGCCTCGAACGTCAGCTACTCGAGTTTTTTCGAGGTCATCGCCGGCCGGTTGCCCACAACTTCAGGCATTGGTTTCCCGAAGAACTCACAGCCTTCATTCCGCTGCACGAGTATGCCTCTCCGGATTTCGACCGGGTGGTGGGCCCGTGGATCCTCGAGGTGTTCACCCCGGCTCCGCCGGAGGAAGCGGATGCCCTGGCCCGTTTCATCGATTAAATGACGCATACCTCCTCGACACGTGCTTCCTGTCGAAGCTTTATGACCAACGCCGGCCGGACTACGCAGCAGTGCGTGCCGCTGCATCGGGCCTGGACGCGGCGTCACCTCAGTACTTGTCAGTGGTGGTTCTGGCGGAGTTAAGGTACGGGCTTGAGGCAGCAGAGTTGGCGGGCCAAAATCTCGCGCATATCCGCCATACTATCGAACAGGATGCGACTCGGCAACTTGTAGAAGTGAACCGACACACTGCTCAAGCCTACGGCCAAGTCAAGGCGCGGCTCGCTGCGCATTGGACAGATCTCTCCAGGAGGCTTCCCCGCTGGCTTGAGGATTGGAAAGATCGCGTTTCCAGCAAAAGTCTTCAGGTCGACTAAGGCGACCTTTGGTTGGTCGCACAGGCAGTCGAACGCAACTACGTTCTTGTTACCACGGACCAGGGCCTCGCCGACCGCTTCGGTCCGGCGGTGCCGGATCTGCGGATGCAACTCGTCAGAGGCCGCTCCGATACGGATAGTTGACCCACAGGTGTGTACGTTATGCCGACCCGCTCTATCGTGCTGCCGCGGAGCGGCTCCCTCCCGCGATCGCGCTCGACGAAAAAAAAAAAAAAAAAAAAAAAAAAAAAAAAAGCCGTTTCCTCTCCTGGAACCGAAGCCCCACATTGTCCCTGTCGCCCTTGACAGGGCTTGGGGTCCTGCGGCGCGGGCACGGATTCCCACCATCGCATGCGCAGGTTGATAGTCGCTTAAGGTTAACGAAGGGTTAACGCAGCCCCCGTTGAGACCGGCGGGCCGCAGATCTTGTATTTATTCCTATGATCGGCTAGACTGAGGCCTGTTCGGGCGTGCGTCTCGAACCCCTCATGCGCCCGTTCGGCCCCATCGCCAGCCCAAGGAGATCCGCCATGTCCAGCCACGGCAGCGCCGCGGTTCACGCCTCCACGAGCGCCCGCGCGGCGGCGAGCCGCGCCAATGGGGCGAAATCCAAAGGGCCCCGGACCGCCGAGGGCAAGGCGCGCTCGGCGCAGAATGCGCTGAAGCACGGTCTGTGCGCGAAGAAGCACGTGCTCTTGCCCGACGACAGCCGCGCCGAGTTCAAGGCGCTGGAGAGCGCGCTCCTCGAGGACCTGCGGCCCGAGGGGGCGCTCCAGACGCTCCTCGCCCATCGGCTGGTCGCCGCCGCCTGGCGGCTCGCCCGCGCCGACCGCCTCGAGTTCGGGCTGCTGATCGGCGACGATCCGCGCGAGGCCCCGGGCTGCGCGCTGGTCCGGGACGGCCGCGCCGCGGGCGTGTTCGCGACGCTGGTGCGCTACCGCGGCGGGGCCCAGGCCGAGCTGTTCCGCACGCTCAAGGTCCTGAAGGCGCTCCAGGCCGAGGCGGCCCCGGCCGAGGCGGCGCCCGAGGCTCCGCTCGAGACGGCGCCCGGGCCCGAGCCCCGGCCGGGCGCGGCCGCGCCGCGGCTGCCGGACGACGGCCCCGCGCCGGTGCCGCTGCGCGAGGTCGCGCGGCCGGTCGTGCCGGACGAGGCCGGACCGCGCCCGTCCATGCACGCCCGCGATGCGAAGGCGACGCGCAACGAACCCGAGCGCGCGCTCAGCGGTCACCGATGCGCCACCGATGCGCCGCGAAACGAACCCGAGCGCCCGGCGCGGACCGCCGGCCTCGTCGATCGATCCTCAAGGGACGCGGAACGGGGCGCGCCGCCAGCGCCACCTCATAGGGCCTGCGATCGCAGCGGCCTGGGTCAGCGCACGGTGCTGTCGCCGGTCTCGCCGGTCTCGCCAGGGCGCCGCCAGCCGGCGTGGCGGGCCTCCTCGTCGCTGCAGAACAGCTGCTCGCCCTTGCCCAGGTCGACCGAGAGGTCGTCGTAGTCGGGGTCGGTCGGCACCAGGTAGATCCGCAGGCCGGCCTCGTCCAGCATGCCCTTGACGTTGCACTCCTCCTCGGGCTTGCCGGACTTGCCGCCGACGCGCTGGCCGTCGCGCCACTCCCACGGCCGGGCCGCCTCGCTGCCCCAGACGCCGAGCCCGGTCGCCTTGGCGCGGCGCTCGAGCTGGCCGTAGTACGGGAAAGCTCCCCGGCCGCGCCCAGCCGTGGCCGTTGCGGAGCAGCGCCATCCCGAGGTCCTCCTCGTCGCCGAGCTGGCAGGCGCGGATGACCTCGCCGTTCGGTCCCTCGGTCTCGCTCGCGTCGTGCCAGGACACGCAGGTCACCGCGAGCCCGCTCAGCTGGACGAGCTTCTGCAGGGCGAACGCGGCCTCGACGCCGCACTGCCAGGGCTCGTTCCTGCGCCAGCACAGCTGGCCGAGCTCGGGCGCGTCGATGCCGTAGAGCTGCACGATGTCGCCGCCGCTCTGGAGCGTGTCGCCGTCGATCACCTGCAGGTCCTGCCCGGCGCTGGTCGTGGCGTCGGCAGCCCAGGTCGGCCCGCCGCGATGCAGCCCGATCAGCGCCGCAAGCAGAGCGCATCCGACGAGCAGCGGCAGCATCAGGTCGCGCGCTCGCTGCCGGGGCGGGGAGCTCAGGTGGGCGCTCGGGCACGTTTCCTCCTCGACCTGATCTCGACCGCTCCGGCCGAGCCGCTTCGCCGCAACTCGTGCCGCCTCGCAACAGGTAGAGCGCAGGACGAGCGCTTCCAGGCCGCTTTCGCGGGTTGCGAGACCACAGCCTCAACGACGATCGCCCTCGCCGCCGAGACGGTCGCGCTGCTGCCGGGAAGCGAGCTTGGCGAGATTGTGCGCCGCGATCTCATCGAGGGAGAGGCCGAGGTCGGCGGCCAGCACCGCAACGTACCAGAGCACGTCGCCGAGCTCGTCCTTGAGCGCCGCCACCGGTGCCTGGTCGAGGTCGCCGCCGCGGTCGCGCAGCACCTTCTTGATCTTGCCGCAGACCTCGCCTGCCTCGCTCGCCAGGCCCAGCGCGGGATAGATCACGCGGTGCCGGTCGGTATAGATCGCGGTCCGCCGGGCCGCCTGCTGGAAGTCGTCGAGCTGCATCGTGCTCCACCGAAAGCTGGATGAGCGGGATTGCCGGCGCGCGCGATCGCGCCTAGATGCTGGCGACCGTTTCGTCCGGACCGCCCGTTCTTACGCCGGCAGGCGCGCCGCCGAAAGCATGGCAGCACAAGGCCGCGGACGCGAATGCACGCAAAGCTGTGGAGAACGCCGATGACCGCCAGACCGCGAGCGGGTTGCCCCGCCACCGTTGCGGGCCCCACCATGACCCGCTCCGGCAGGCGCCTCGCGCGCGAAGCGCTCCGCCTCGGTGCGCTCGCCACAGCGTTGCCGGGTGCGAGCGCCGTCACGCTGGCGCACCGGCTGCCGATCCTGGCCGGGCTCAGCCAGGCGTCGGCGCTGTCCCAGACCGCCGAGCTCTGGCGCATGACGCTCGAGAAGCCGGCCGCGTTCCATCAGGCCTGGCTCGCCTGCGCGACCCTGCCGTGGCAGCTCTGGAGCCTGTGGGCGCGTGCCTGGCCGGACGCCGGGCGGCCCGATCTCGCGTTGCGCATCGCCGCGGCCGGCCTCGAGGGCGCGCGCAAGGCCCTGGTGCCGATCCATGCCGCGGCTCACCGCAACGCCCGGCGCCTCGGGCGTCGCAGCCGGCTGCCCGCCAGCCGATAGATCGCGGAAGGGGCAGATCGGGTCGTTTGGCCGGCACACGTCCGCGGGCCTTGCGCCGACGCCGACGAGCACAGCAGGGCAGATTCACACGATCTTCACCGATGATGGCGTGGATGGCACGGGAATCGCGCACGGTCCAGCCGGGCTGCGTTCGGAGCCACTCGCAGTTCGGATCGTCCGCCGCATGACCGACAGCATCGATGAGATCATCGGGCGGGGCCCGGACGAGGCGCCCGCGATCGCTGCGGTCGACCGGCCGGCCCTGACCTATCGTGGCCTGCGCCGCCAGGTCGACCGGACCGTCGCGGCGTTGCAGCGCTGCGGCATCGGCCGCGGCGACCCGGTCGGCCTCGTCCTGCCGAACGGTCCCGAGATGGCGACGGCCTTCGTCGCGCTCGCGGCCTCGGCCGTCGCGGCGCCGCTCAATCCCGCCTACCGGGCCGACGAGTTCGAGAGCTACCTCACGGACCTGCAGGCCAAGGCGCTGATCGTGCCGGCCGGCGCTCCGACGCCGGCGCGCGCGGTGGCGGCGCGGCACGGGATCCGCATCCTCGAGCTGTCGGTATCCGCGGACGCGGCGGCCGGCGAGTTCGAGCTGCGGGCGCAAGGCGGTGCCGGATCCGCGCCGGCCGCGGCGGTGCCGTCCGGGGCGGGCGAGGTGGCCCTGGCGCTGCACACCTCCGGCACCACCTCGCGACCCAAGATCGTGCCGCTGACGCAGCGCAACCTGTGCGTCTCGGCGGACCATGTGCGCCGCGCCCTCGCTCTCGGACCCGCCGACCTGTGCCTGAACGTCATGCCGCTGTTCCACATCCACGGCCTGGTGGCGTCCGTGCTCGCGACCCTTGCCGCCGGCGCCGCGGTGGTCTGCACGCCCGGGTTCAAGACCCTGCGCTTCTTCGCCTGGCTCGATCAGTTCGCGCCGACCTGGTACACGGCCGTTCCGACCATGCACCAGGCGATCCTGGCGCGCGCGCCGCGTAACCCGGAAATCGTCGGGCGGGCGCGCCTGCGCCTGGTCCGATCGTCCTCGGCAGCGCTGCCGCCCCGCGTCATGCGCGAGCTGGAGCGGCTGTTCGGCTGTCCGGTGATCGAAGCCTACGGCATGACCGAGGCGGCGCATCAGATCGCGAGCAATCCGCTGCCGCCGCGGGCGCGCAGGCCGGGCTCGGTCGGCGCTGCCGCCGGCCCCGAGGTCGCCGTGATGGACGCCGAGGGCCGGCTGCTGGCGTCCGGCGAGACCGGCGAGGTGGTGATCCGCGGGGCGAACGTCGTGCGCGGCTACCAGAGCAACCCCGAGGCGGATGCGCGCGCCTTCACCGCCGGCTGGTTCCGCACCGGCGACCAGGGCGTGCTCGACCCAGACGGCTATCTGACCCTGACCGGACGCCTCAAGGAGATCATCAACCGGGGCGGCGAGAAGGTCGCGCCGCTCGAGGTCGACAACGTGCTGAGCGCGCACCCGGCGGTCGCCCAGGCGCTGACCTTCGCCATGCCCCACCCGCGGCTCGGCGAGGAGGTCGCGGCGGCGATCGTGCTGCGCCCGGGCGAAAGCGCCGGCGAGGAGCAGATCCAGGCGTTCGCGGCCGAGCACCTGGCCGAGTTCAAGGTGCCGCGCCGGATCGTGTTCCTGGACGCGATCCCGAAGGGGCCGACCGGCAAGCTGCAACGGATCGGGCTCGCCGAGCGGCTCGGGCTGCGGGCCTGAGACGCGCCGCCTCGGCCGCGCGGCGCCCGGTTCGGGGGCGGGCGAGCGCAGGCGCTCAGCGCTGCGGCGGAAAAGGCTCGCGACCGCAACGAGGCCGGTTGCCGGGGCCGTCCCCTGCGCTCTATCTCAAGCGCGAGCGTGCCCGGTCGCGGGGCCGCGGCGCGAGGAGAGCAGGATGACCTTGTGGCTGGTCCTGGCCGCGATGACCGCCCTGGTGCTGGCGCTGGTGCTGCTGCCGCTGCTGCGCCGGCCGGGCGCGGTCGCGGCCCGGCGCGAGTACGATCTGAGCGTCTACCGCGCCCAGCTGAGCGAGCTCGAGCGCGAGGCGGAGCGCGGCCTGCTCGGACCGGAGGAGGCCCAGGCGGCGCGGCTCGAGATCGAGCGGCGGATGCTCGCGGCCGACGCCGAAGGCGGCGCCGAGGCGACGGCGAGGACCGCGCCGGGGCGCAGGCGCTGGGCGGTCGCCGCGGTCCTGCTGGTGGCGCTGCCCGCCCTGTCGGCGGCGCTCTACGGCCGGCTCGGGCGGCCCGACCTGCCGGCCACCCCGTTTGCCGGACGGAGCGATCGCGAGGCCGCCGTCGCCGATGGCGGGGCCGCGGGCGCGCCCCGCCTGCCGCCGGTCGCGACCATGATCGAGCGGCTCGAGGAGCGGGTCGCGGGCGATCCGGACGACCTCGAGGGCTGGCTGCGCCTCGGGCGCGCCTACGAGCTGAGCGGCAACCCCGCCAAGGCGGCCGAAGCCTATGGCCGCGCGGTGGCGCTCGACGGCGGCAATGCCGGGCTGCATGCGGCGTTCGCCGAGGCGCAGATCCTGGCGGGCGATGGCGTGGTCACGCCGAAGGCGCGCACCGCCCTGGAGCGCGCGCTCGAGCTCGAGCCGGGCAACCCGCGGGCGCGGTTCTACCAGGGCCTTGCCCTGCTCCAGCGCGGCGAGCGCAGCCAGGCGCTCGAGCTCTGGGCGGGGCTGATCGGCGACACGCCGGCCGATGCGCCCTACCTCGCGATGCTGCGCGGGCAGGCCACGGCGCTGGCCGAGGAGCTCGGCCGCGACCCCGCCGCGGTGCTGCCGGAGCCCGCGCCGGCCGCCATGGCGGAAGGTCCGCCGGATCTGCCGGCCACCGACCCGGACGCGCTGCGCGCCGAGGTGGCGAGGCTCGAGGCCGCGCTCGCAGGGGATGCCAAGGACTGGCAGGGCTGGATCCGGCTCGCCCGCGCCCACGCCGCGCTGGAGCAGCCGGCCGAGGCCGCAGCGGCGCTCGCCCGCGGCGCCCGGGCCTACGAGGGCGCGCCCTTCGTCCAGCAGCAGTTCGTCGCCGCCGCCACCGAGCTCGGCATCGCCGCGCCTGGCGCCGTGCCGGGCGGCGCGCCCGGCGTCCGCGGCCCGACGGCCGAGCAGATGCGCGCCGCCCGCGATCTGTCGCCCGAGGAGCAGGGCGAGCAGATCCGCGGCATGGTCGAGGGCCTGGCCGCGCGTCTCGCCGAGCAGCCGGACGACGCCGAGGGGTGGCGCATGCTGGCGCGCTCCTACGGCGTGCTCGGCGAGCGCGCGAAGGCGGCCGAGGCCGCCAAGCGGGCGGCCAGCCTGTTGCCCGAGGATGCCGGCGCGCAGATCGCCTACGCCGAGGCGCTGCTGGCGCTCGAGGGCGAGGACGCGCCGCTCTCGGCGACGGCGGTCGATCAGCTGGAGCGCGTGGTCGCGCTCGATGCGGACAACCCGGAGGCGCTGTTCTGGCTCGGTCGCGCCGCCGCCGAGCGCGGCGAGGCCGCGCAGGCGGCCGCCTACTGGAAGCGGGTCCTGGCCCAGCTGCCCGCGGACGCGCCGCAGCGCGCCCAGCTCGAGACGCTGATCGAGCAGCTCGGCGAGTAGCGAGTGAGTGCCGCCGGACCTGGGCGCGCGACGGGGCAGCACGTCATCATGGGAAGCTTGGAATGAGCGGCGCTCGCACGCATACTCGGAAGATGGATCGGGATCGGGACGCCATCCTCGCGAGCTTGCGGGCGCACGAGGCCGAGCTGCGCCGTGCCGGCGTGCTCAGCCTGTCCCTGTTCGGCTCGGCCGCCCGCGGCGAAGCGGGGCCGAAGTCCGATATCGACGTCCTGGTCCGGCTGAGCGAGCACTTCGCCGAAGGCGGCTACGAGTACCTCGGCCGGCTCCAAGACCTTCGCGAGCGCCTCGGGGAGATCGTCGGTCGCGAGGTCGACATCGTGACCGAGCCGATTCGCAAGGATCGCTTGCGCCGGAACGTCGAGGAGGATCGGGTGCTTGCCTTCTAAGAGGCCGCGAGATCGCATCGGAGACATCCTCGACACGACGCCCTGGTGCCGGGCCAACCGTGGGACAAGATCCGCGTTGCCCGGGAGCGATGCGCCGGGGCGCCCGCAGGCGCCCCGCGCAACCCAACGCTATTCGACTACCTGGACCGGCTGATCCGGCGGGGTGAGATTGCCCCAGAAGCGGGTGTCGTCGACGTTGTCCTTGGTGATCGCAGCACCCGGAATCTTGAGGTTCGGGCCCCAGTCCTCGATCGTCAGCTCCGACTTCAGCCCGGCGACGTCGTAGGTGCCGGGCTCGGGGGTCTTGCCGGCGAGGATCATCGGCGTGAACATCGCGAGGCCGTAGACCTGCGCGTAGAGCGGCTGCTCGACCTCGACCTGCTGCCAGCCGGAGCGGATGTTGTCGAGGCCGACCGGGGCGCCGTTGGACGCCATCATCATGATCTCGCCGGGCTGCTTGCCCTCGGCCTCGAGGATCGAGACGATCGGCACCGTCAGATGGGCGGCATGCGCGAAGATCAGGTCGATGTCGGGGTTGACCAGGAGCTGGTCCTGGACGATGTCGGCGGCGTTCGAGGCCTCCCACTGCTGCGCCGCCTTGGTGACGATCTCGACCTCGGGCGCCTCGGCGGCCATGCGCTCCTCGAAGCCCTTCTGGATGTCGAGGGTGTAGTTGTCGCCGGGATCGCCCAGGATCTGGAGCACCGTGCCCTGGGGCGCGCCATGGCGCTCGGTCAAGAGGCGGATCGCCTCGCCGGCCGCGATCTGGCCGATCTCGACCGTGCCGGCGACCGAGGTCAGCGCGAACTCGGTCGAGCGGATCTGGCGGTCGTAGTTCACGACCTTGATGCCGGCGGCCTGCGCCTTCTCGATCCCGGGCACGATGGCGTCGAAGTCGACCGCGTTCATGATGATCGCATCGGGCTTGAGCTCGATCACGTCCTCGAGCTGGTTGAGCTGCAGATCGGGCCGGTTCTGGGCGTCGAGCGAGACGACCTCGTAGCCGAGCTCGGAGAACAGCCCCTCGACCGCCTTCTGGCTCTCGGTCTGGAACTCATCCAAGAGCGTCGGGATCATGTAGTAGATGGTGCCCTTGTCCTGCGCCGCGGCCGGCGCCGCGCCGGCCAGCCCGAGCACCAGGCCGCCGACGAGCAACGCGCTCCGTCTCGTCCTCTTGCGCATCGTCTTTGCCTCCATCTTGCCGATCTGTTGTGGCTGGATCGATTAAACGAGCCGCCGACCTGCGGATCAATCGCGTTTCACGCGACCGCGCTCCGATGTCCCCGCCATGGGCGTTTAGCCCCCGTAGATCGCGGGTCAGGCCGGGCGCCGAGGCGCGAGCTGAGATCGCTCACGCAATGGCGGAGTTTCGCACGACTGCGCTGCCGCCCGCCAACCGAAGTTGGGGCAGATTGAAGGCGCTTCACGCTGTCGAAGGTCCGGGCAGGCGCACCGAATGTTGTGCGCCTGCCCGCGGATGACGTCCGGAGATTCCGGCGCCGTCAGAGGAGTGAGGGCCGAGTTGGCCCGCCTTACTTCTTGGTCGTCGGCTTCTTGGCAGTCGACGAAGGCTGGCAGCACGAGGCGTCAGTCGGCTTGGCCGAGCTGGTGGTGGGCTTGCTGCCCGTCATCGCGGGCTTGTTGCCGGTCATCGCGGGCTTGGGGGTATTCTTCCACGGCTCCATGGCTCTCTCCTGAATGCGCCCCCGACAATCGGAGGCAGGTTGCCGCTCCACCTTGCATTGGAGTGGTAAGTTTTTCCTTGCGATACCCCCGGCACCGCCGGCTCCTCCGGAGCTCAACCGGCACCAGCTCGCCGAACTCGCCGGTGATCAGGCTGGCGATCTACTCGGGAGATGGTCCAGCGGACCGGCGCTCGCCGGTGACCCGGCCGTGGCGCAGCGCGACGATGCGGTCGGCGACCTGGAAGGTGTGGAGCACGTGGTGGTGATCACCACGAGCGCGCCGGCGCGGCGCGCTTCAGCTCTTCTTGAGGACGGCGACGCCCGGCAGCTCCTTGCCTTCGAGCCATTCGAGGAAGGCGCCGCCGGCGGTCGAGACGTAGGAGAGCTGGTCGAGCACGCCGGCCTGCGCGAGGGCGGCGAGCGTGTCGCCGCCGCCGGCGACGCTCATCAGCCTGCCGGCCTGGGTGAGCTCGGCGACCTGCCGGGCCACGCTCGTGGTGCCGGCGTCGAACGGCGGGATCTCGAACGCGCCGAGCGGGCCGTTCCAGACCAGCGTGCGGCAGTTGCCGACCAGGTCCTGGATCTGCTCCGCGCTGCCCGGGCCGACGTCGAGGATCATGGCGTCTTCCGGCACGAGCTCGATCGGCACCACGCTGGAGCGGCGCGCCGGGCTTGAGCTCGCTCGCGATCCGGCCGTCGATCGGCAGCACGATCTGGCAGTTCCGCGCCTCGGCCTTGGCGATGATCTCGCGCGCGGTCTCGGCCATGTCCTTCTCGCACAGCGAGCGGCCGACCGGCGTGCCCTGGGCGTGGAGGAAGGTGTTGGCCATGCCGCCGCCCAGGACCATGAGGTCGACCTTCGCGAGCAGGTTGCCGAGCAGCTCGAGCTTGGTCGAGATCTTGGCGCCGCCGATCAGCGCGGCGAGCGGGCGGTCCGGATGCTCGAGCGCGCGGCTCAGCGCCTCGACCTCGGCCTGCATCAGGCGGCCGGCCGCCGCACGGCAGGCGCTCCGCGAGGCCGGTGATCGAGGCATGCGCGCGGTGCGCCGCGGAGAAGGCGTCGTCGACGTAGAGCTCGCCCAGGCGCGCGAGCTGGTCGGCGAACGCCGGGTCGTTCTTCTCCTCGCCCGGATGGAAGCGCAGGTTCTCGAGCAGCAGCACGCCGCCCGGCTCGAGCGCGGCGACCGCGCGCTCCGGCCGGCGCGCCGACGCAGTCCTCGGCGAACGCCGACCTCGATGCCGCCCAGCGCCTGCCCGAGCGGCCGGGCGCAGCGGGCGCAGCGACATCGAGCTCTCGCGCTTGCCCTTGGGCCGGCCGAAATGGGACAGCACGACGACCTTGGCGCCCTTGTCGAGCAGCTCCCTGACGGTCGGCACCGAGCGCTCGATCCGGCTCGCGTCGCTGACCTCGCCCTCCTGCATCGGCACGTTCAGGTCGAGCCGCACCAGCACCGTGCGGCCGGCCACGTCGAGATCGTCGAGGGTGCGCAGATCGCCCATCCGGCCGCCTCGCGTCAGAGCGTGCCGAGGAGCGCGGCGACGTCGGCCATGCGGCAGGAGAAGCCCCACTCGTTGTCGTACCAGGAGGCGACCCGGACGAGCCGGCCCTCGAGCACCTTGGTCGCCGAGAGATCGACCGTCGAGCTGTGGCTGTCGTGGTTGAAGTCGACCGAGACCAGCGGCTCCTCGTGCCAGCCGAGCACGCCCTCCATCGGCCCGGCGGCGGCCGTCTTGACCGCCTGGTTGATCTCCTCGGCCGAGGTCTCGCGCTTGGGCACGAAGGTGAAGTCGACCACCGAGACGTTGGGGGTCGGCACGCGGAAGGCGACGCCGTCGAGCTTGCCCTTGAGCTCGGGCAGCACCAGGCCGACCGCGCGCGCGGCACCGGTCGAGGTCGGGATCATCGACATCGTCGCGGCGCGCGCGCGGTGCAGGTCCTTGTGGAACACGTCGAGCAGGTTCTGGTCGTTGGTGAACGAGTGGATCGTGGTCATGTGGCCGCGCTCGATGCCGACCGCGTCGTTCATGACCTTGGCGACCGGCGCCAGGCAGTTGGTGGTGCAGGACGCGTTCGAGACCACCTGGTGCTCGGGCTTGAGCTGCTCGTGGTTGACCTTGTAGCAGACCGTGATGTCGGCGCCCTTCCGAGGGCGCCGAGACCAGCACCTTCCCGGCGCCCGCCTCGAGGTGCCGGGCGGCGGCGTCGCGCTTGGTGAAGATGCCGGTGCACTCCAGCACCACGTCGACCCGATGCTCGCGCCAGGGCAGCTTGGTGACCTCGCGCTCGGCCAGCACCTTGATCGGCCCGAGGCCGCAGTCGAGCGCGTCGCCCTCGAGCTGGACCCTGCCCGGGAAGCGGCCATGGACCGAATCGTACCTGAGCAGGTGGGCGTTGGTCGCGGGCGGCGCGAGGTCGTTGATCGCGACCACCGAGAGGTCGGTCCGGCCCTCCTCGACGATGGCGCGCAGGACGTTGCGGCCGATCCGGCCGAAGCCGTTGATGGCGATGCGAACGCTCACGAGATCCCTCCTCCCGAAGTGCGCTCAGAGCCGCCGGCGGACCAGCTCGACGATCCGCTCGGCGGTGATGCCGAAGTGCTTGTAGAGCTCCTCGTAGGGCCCCGAGGCGCCGAAGCTCCTCATGCCGACGACGTCGTCCTCGGTGCGGACGTAACGGGTCCAGCCGAAGGGCGACGCCGCCTCGACCGCGATCCTGAGCCCGCTGCCCAGCACCTCCTTGCGGTAGGTCAAGTCCTGCTGATCGAACAGCTCCAAGCACGGCATCGAGACCAGCGCGCAGCCGACGCCATAGGCCTGGAGGCGGGTGCGCGCATCGCGCGCGATCGCGACCTCCGAGCCGGTGGCGAGCAGGGTCACGGCGCGCCGGCCCTCGGCCGCGATCAGGACATAGGCGCCCTGCGCGCGAGCGGTTGACCTCCTCGAGCGTGGTGCGCAGCGCCGGCAGGTTCTGCCGGGTCAGCACCAGCGCCGATGGCCCGTCCTCGCGGACCAGCGCCAGCGCCCAGCACTCGGCGGTCTCGACCGCGTCCGCCGGGCGGAACACGGCGAGGTTCGGGATCGCGCGCAGCGCGGCCAGATGCTCGACCGGCTGATGGGTCGGGCCATCCTCGCCGAGCCCGATCGAATCGTGGGTCAGGACGAAGATCACCCGCTGGCCCATCAGGGCGGCGAGCCGGATCGCCGGCCGGCAATAGTCGGAGAAGATCAGGAACGTGCCGCCGTAGGGGATCACGCCCTTGTGCAGCGCCATGCCGTTCATGGCCGCCGCCATCGCGTGCTCGCGCACGCCGTAGTGGACATAGCGGCCGCCCGGAGCGGCGGGCGTCATCGGCGCCGTCGTCTTGGTCTTGGTGTTGACCGAGCCGGTGAGATCGGCCGAGCCGCCGATCAGCTCCGGGACCGCCGCGGTGAACACCTCGAGCGCCTCCTGGCTCGACTTGCGGGTCGCCCAGCTCGGCTTGTCCTCGACCAGGCGCGCCTTGTGCTCGCGCAGAACCTGGTCGAACCCTTCGGGCAGCGTACCCGCCTGGGCCCGCTCGAACTCGGCCCGGAGCGACTCCTCCTGCGCGGCGAGCCGGTCCCGCCAGGCGGCGCGCGCGGCGGCGCCGCGGCTGCCGAACGCCTGCCAGGCGGCGCGCATCGGCTCGGGGATCTCGAACGGCGGATGCGGCCAGCCGAGCTTCTCGCGGGCGCCGGCGATCTCCTCGGCGCCGAGCGGCGAGCCGTGGGTCGCGGCGGTGCCGGCCTTGGTCGGCGCGCCATAGCCGATCGTGGTGCGGCAGGCGATCAGGCTCGGCCGGTCGGCGCTCTGAGCGGCGGCGAGCGCCGCCTCGACCGCCGCCGGATCGTGGCCGTCGATCCGCTCGGCGCGCCAGCCATAGGCCTCGAAGCGCTGCAGCTGGTCGGTCGACGACGCGAGCTCGGTCGAGCCGTCGATCGTGATGTGGTTGTCGTCGAACAGGACGGATCAGCCGATCGAGCCGCTGATGGCCGGCGAGCTCGCAGGCCTCGTGGCTGATGCCCTCCATCAGGTCGCCGTCGCTCACGATCGCGTAGGTGCGATGGTCGACCAGCTCGGCGCCGAAGCGGGCGCGCAGATGGCGCTCGGCGAGCGCCATGCCGACCGCGTTCGCGAGCCCCTGGCCGAGCGGCCCGGTGGTGGTCTCGATCCCGGGCGCGTGGCCGTGCTCCGGGTGGCCCGCGGTGCGCGAGCCGAGCTGGCGGAAGCGCTTCAGCTGCTCGATGTCCATCTCCGGATAGCCGGTGAGATGGAGCAGCGCATAGAGCAGCATCGAGCCGTGACCGGCCGACAGCACGAAGCGATCGCGGTCGGGCCAGTCGGGCGCCGTCGGATCGAAGCGCAGGAACTTGCCGAACAGCACGGTCGCGACGTCGGCCATGCCCATCGGCATGCCCGGATGACCGGAGTTCGCGGCCTGCACGGCGTCCATGGCGAGCGCGCGAATCGCATTGGCGAGCTCGCCATGCTCCGTGACCGGCTCGTGCCGGTCGGACGCGCCGGGGTCGGGGGTCGGGGCGGCAGTCATCGGCTCGCTCGCGGAGTTCCTCGGCGGTCCACGGGAGCAGGCCGCCAGCAGCTGCCGCGAGCCTGGACCATCCGCGCCAAAAATCAACCCGAATCTGCGCGCGGCGCCGCGGCGCCGCGCCAGCAGGTCGAGTTGACGCCGCCTGTGGCCTGTGTCAAGAGTATTCGCTAAATGGTTGTTTTGCTGAGTGCAAACGCTTCGAGGAACGACCGAGCGCCATGTCCCAATTCGAGACCGCGCAGCGGCATCTGTCCCGGGCACTGAGGCGGCTCGAGACCGCGCTCGAGCGGCGCCTGTCGCGACCTCCCGGGGGCGGCGACGGCATCGATCCGCGGGCGCTCGCCGACATCGACGCCGAGCGCGACGAGTTGGCGCGCAATCTCGACGTGCTGCGCGACGAGTGCGACCGGCTCAGCGCGGCGCTGTCGGAAGCGCAGCAGGACAACCGTACGCTGCGCGAGGTCAGCGGTCACGTGGCCCAGCGTCTCGACGGCTCGATCGTCGAGCTCGACCGCCTGCTCGGGAGCTAGCGCGATGCCGACGGTCGAGATCATGGTCAACGGCCGCCGCCACCTGATGCAGTGCGGCGAGGGCGAGGAAGCGCGTGTCCGGCAGCTCGCGTCCTACGTCGATCGCCGGGTCACCGACCTCGCGCGCGGCCAGGCGCAGGCCGGCGATGCCCGGCTGCTGCTGATGGCGAGCCTGATGGTCGCCGACGAGCTGTCGGATGCCTTCGACGAGATCAAGCGGCTCAAGGCGGCGCTCGAGGAGCGCGCCAACAACGTCGAGCGCCAGGCGGCCGCGGCGGTCGAGCAGGTCGCGCAGCAGCTCGATGCTATTGCCGCCCAGCTGGAGAGCGCCTAACTATCCGGGTGCGGGTGCTGCCCGGTGCGTTAGGTCCTCAAGTACCCTGGGGCCAATATTCTCTGTAAGGGAGCTGTCCCTGCCGGGACCCTGGTCTCGGTACTACGGCGCCCACCTGCGAAGCAGGCCACAGAGGACGCAGCGACCGACGGCCATGGTGGCCCCGCACTTCTCACCACCCGGCGAGCGGTCCGTTTGTCGCATCCCTCAGATCTGGTCCGGCGCCGGGCGGAGCTGCATGCGCCGCTGCTGAGCCGTCCGCGCGCGGTGGCCACCAGGCAGGGATTCCAGCATCGCTCGCCGGCAGGGCGGGCATGAGGATCCTGTTCTGCGGCGACGTGGTCGGTCGCGCCGGCCGCAAGGTCCTGCTCCAGCGTCTGCCGGAGCTGCGCGCCGCGCTCGGCGCTCGATGCGGTGATCGTCAACGGCGAGAACGCCGCCGGCGGCTTCGGCATCACCGCCGGCCTGTGCCAGGAGTTCTACGCCGCCGGCGCCGATCTGATCACCACCGGCAACCACGTGTTCGACCAGCGCGAGCTGGTCGGCTACAGCGAGCGCGACCCGCGCGTGATCCGGCCGCTCAACATGATGCCGGGCACGCCCGGCCGCGGCAGCGCGCAGGTCGCGCTGCCCGACGGCCGCAAGCTCCTGGTCCTGCAGGTCATGGGCCGGCTGTTCATGGGCGCCTACGACGATCCGTTCCGCGCGCTCGACGCCGAGCTCGCGAGGCATCCGCTCGGCGCCGTCGTGCAGGCGATCGTGATCGACCTGCACGCCGAGGCGACCAGCGAGAAGATGGCGCTCGGCCATCTCGCCGACGGCCGCGCCTCGCTCGCCGCCGGCACCCACACCCACGTGCCGACCGCGGACGCGCAGATCCTGCCGGGCGGCACCGCCTACGTCTCCGACATCGGCATGACCGGCGACTACGATTCGGTGATCGGCATGAGCAAGGCGATCGCGATCCAGCGCTTCCGGAGCCACGTCCCGGGCCCGCGCAACACGCCGGCGCTCGGCGAGGCGACGCTGTGCGCGGTCTACCTCGAGACCGACGATTCGACCGGGCTGGCGCGGACGATCGCGCCGTTGCGTCTCGGCGGCCGCCTCGCGCCCGCCTGGCCGCTGGAGCGATGATGACGGCCGCAGGCCGGCCGGCCACGGGCGCGGGTCGATGAGCGCCGAGCCGGACGGGTCTGTGCTGCTGCGCCCGGGCCGCAATTGCTGGCGGCTGACCCGGGCGGATCGCGCCGCGCTGCTGATCGACGGCGCCGCCTACTTCGCCGCGCTCGAGCAGGCGCTGCGGGCCGCCCGGCACAGCGTGTTCATCGTCGGCTGGGACATCCGCAGCGAGATCAGCCTCGATCCCGACGGCAGCGCGACGCCGCTCAACCGGTTCCTCGCGCAGCTGCTGCGCGCGCGCCGCGAGCTCCGGGTCCGGATCCTGGTCTGGGACTGGCTGGTGTTCTTCAGCCTCGACCGCGAGTTCCTGCCGCGCCTGCAGTTCCGCAGCATCCGGCGCCTGCGCTTCGAGTTCGACAGTCACCATCCGACCGGCGCCTGCCAGCACGAGAAGATCGTGGTGATCGACGGCGCGCTGGCGTTCTGCGGCGGTCTCGATCTGTCGGCGGGTCGCTGGGACCTGCGCGAGCACCGGCCGGTGGAGCCGCACCGGCGCAGCCCGCGCGGCGCCGAGCTGCGGCCGTTCCACGACTGCATGCTGATGGTCGAGGGCGAGACCGCGCGCGGGCTCGAGGAGCTGGCGCGCGAGCGCTGGCTGCACGCGACCGGCGAGCAGGTCGCGCCGGCGCCCGCGCTGCGGCCGTCGGCGTGGCCGGCGGGGATCGAGCCCTGGTTCGAGGGCGCGCAGGTGGCGATCGCGCGCACCCGGCCGCGCTTCGGCTCGCCAGCGCGAGGCGCGCGAGATCGAGCCCCTGTTCCTCGACGCGATCGGCGCCGCCCGCGCAGTGCATCTACATCGAGAACCAGTACCTCACCGTGCCGGCGATCGCGCAAGCTCTCGCCGAGCGGCTGCGCGAGCCGGACGGGCCCGAGATCGTCCTCGTCTCGCCCGATCTCTGCGAAGGCTTCGTTGAGACCCGGGTCATGGATCGCGGCCGCGACCAGTTCTGCAAGCTGCTGCGCGGGGTCGGCCGCGACGACCGGCTGCGCATCATGTATCCGGTCCACGAGACCGAGGGCGGAGCGCGGGCCTCGATCAACGTCCACACCAAGCTGATGATCGTCGACGACCAGCTGCTGATCGACGGCTCCGCCAATCTCGCCCGGCGCTCGATGGGGCTCGACACCGAGTGCGATCTCGCGATCCTGGCCAAGGACGACGCCGACCGGCGCGCGATCGCGCGGGCGCGCCACGAGCTGCTCGCCGAGCACCTGGGCTGCAGCCCGGCCGTCCTCGCCGAGGAGGCTGCGCGGCGGGGTTCGCTGATCGCCGCCCTCGACGCCCTGAACGGCGGCGGGCGCCGCCTCGAGACGCTGCTGATCGACCAGCCGCCGCTGCCGCCCGAGCTCGAGGCCGGCGTCGCGCTGACCGACGTCGACGAGCCGATCACCGCGGCGAGCCTCGAGACGAGCCTGGCGCCGGCCCCGCGCCGGCGGCGGCTGCAGAAGCTCGCGCTCGACGGCGCGATCACGCTCGCTCCTGCTGCTCGGGCTGGCGCTCGCGGTGCGCGAAGGTGCGATCGGCGGCGGCCAGCTGATCCTGCAGGGGATGCGCTTCGCCGAGGAGCACGCCCTGTCCTGGGTCGGCATCTCGGCCGTGATGCTGATCTACACGCTTGCGAGCTTCGTCTTCGTGCCGATCAACCTTTTGATCGCGGCGACCGCGGCCGCGTTCGGCCCGCTGCTCGGCTTTGCCTATGCGCTCGCCGGCGCGCTGCTCGTCGCGACGCTGATGTTCGGCATCGGCCGGGCGATCGGGCGCGATCCGGTGCGCCGGTTCGCCGGGCGCCGGGTCAATACGGTCAGCCGCCGTCTCAGCCAGCACGGCCTGTGGGCGATGACGCTGCTCCGGCTCCTGCCGATCGCGCCGTTCACCGTGGTCAACCTCGCGGCCGGCGCATCCGAGTTGCGCCTGCGCGACTTCGTGCTCGGCAGCACGCTCGGCATGCTGCCCGGCATCCTTTTGCTGACCGCGTTCGGCGACCGGCTGGGGGCCTGGCTGCGCCGGCCGGACACCGCCAATCTCGCGATTCTGCTGAGCCTGACCTTCGCCGTCGTGCTGCTGGCGCTGCTGCTCGGCTGGTGGGCGCGGCGCCGGCGCCCGCGATGACCTCGACCTTGCGGATCGCCAGCTACAACATCCATGCCTGCCGGGGCTGGGACGGCCACCAGGACGTCCCCCGGGTGGCCGCGGTCCTGCGCGAGATCGACGCCGACGTCATCGGCCTGCAGGAGGTCGAATCGCGCCACGGCCGCAGCGCGATCGACCAGGCCGAGGCGCTCGGCGAAGCGCTCGGCATGGCCTGCATCGAGGGCCCGCTCCTGCTCGCCGACCACGGCTGGTTCGGCAACGCCCTGTTGACCCGCCATCCGGTGCATGCGGTCAATCGGGTCGAGTTCGAGGACTACGGGCGCGAGGCGCGCGGCGCGATCATCGCCGACCTCACCGCGCTCGACGGCACCGTCTGGCGGGTGCTCACGACCCATCTCGACCTGCACGTCGGCAAGCGCCGCCGGCAGTTCGAGGTCGTGCTCGACCAGATCCTGCCCGCGACCAGCGTGCCGACCGTCGTGATCGGCGACTTCAACGAGTGGTGGCCGTTCAGCCGCGGGCTGAGCGCGCTGCGCCGGCACGCCGTGCTGCCGTTCTCGCCGGCCACCTTTCCCACCCGCTGCCCGGTGCTCGCGCTCGACCGTATCGCGCTCTCGGGCTGTCGCCTGCGCGGACGAGTGCGGCGCCACATCACGGCCTTGAGCCGGAGCGCCTCCGACCACCTGCCGATCTGGGCCGAGGTCAGCCCGGATCCGGAGCTGGCCACGGCGGAACCGCGCCAGCGCGCGCCCGTTTCCTTGCCGACCAGCGAGCGCGCTGGGCGCGCGCAGCGCAGCGCTGCCCGCGCTGCGCCCTCCGAATCCTCCTGAGAGACCTGACCCCGGCATGGCCGCGCCGATGCCCGAGACTACCGCGGCCGCCGCGCCGGCGCGAAGCGCGCCTCGCGCGGCCTCATGCTGCTGCTGGTCGGGCTGACCGCGCTCGCACCCTTCTCCCTGCAGGTGTTCCTGCCGGCGCTGCCGGTGATCCAGGCCGACTTCCGGGTGACCCCGGCGGTGGCGCAGCTGGTGCTCAGCCTGTCGATCCTGGCCAGCGCCTTCGCGATGCTCGCCTATGGGCCCTTGTCCGATCGCTTCGGCCGCCGGCCGGTGCTGCTCGCCGGCCTGGTCGCGTTCGCCGCCGGCAGCGTGTTCTGCGCCCTGGCGCCGAGCGTCGGCACCCTGATCGGCGGCCGGGTCGTGCAGGCGGTCGGCGCCGCCGCCGGGATGGTGCTGGCGCGCGCGATCGTGCGCGACCTGCACGACCGCGAGAGCTCGGCGAGCGTGATCGCCTATCTGACCACCGCGATGGTCGTGGCGCCGATGCTGGCGCCGACCCTGGGCGCGGTGCTGATCGACCTCGCGAGCTGGCGCACGATCTTCGCGCTGACCGCGCTGGTCGGCGTCGCGGTGATCTGGCAGACCGGCCGCCAGCTGGTCGAGACCCGGGCCGGCGGGGCGATCGGCGGCGGGGCGCCGGTGCCGATGTGGGCCGGCGCCGGGCGGCTGCTGCGCACCCCGGCGTTCCTCGCCTATGCCGTGCAGAGCAGCTTCGCGATCGCGGTGTTCTTCGCGTTCATCTCGGGCGCGCCCTACTTCATGCTCGACGTGCTGCACCGGCCGGCGACCGAGTACGGGCTGTACTTCATCCTGGTCTCGGCGGGCTTCATGGCCGGCAATCTGCTCGCCGCGCGGGTCACCGCGCGGGTCGGGCTCGACCGCATGATCCTGATCGGCAGCGCGCTCGCCCTCGCGGCGACGCTCCTGGCGCTCGCCCTGCTGGCGCTCGGCCCGTGGGTCCCGATCGCCCTGTTCGGGCCGATGCTGGGCGCCGCCTTCGCGAACGGTCTGACCGTGCCCAATGCCCAGGCCGGCGCGATCAGCGTCGACCCGCTGCTCGCCGGCAGCGCCTCGGGGCTCGCGGGCTTCCTGCAGATGTTCACCGCCGCGCTCGTCAGCCAGGCGGTCGGCGCGCTGCAGAACGGCACGCCCTATCCGATGATCGCCTTCATGACCGCCTGCGCGGTCCTGTCGCTCGCGGGCTTCGTCCTGCCGCGCCGCTGGGCCGAACGCTAGGTCCCCCGAGCGACTGCTCCGGAAGGAAGCCGGGCTCGAGCGCCTGCTCCAACGTGAACGGCGGTTCGGCAGGGAACGTCTCGGGCGGCAAGCCGGTCTCGGCAGCCGCCTGCTCGCGCGCGCTGCGGTAGCATCGCTCCAGGACCTCGCCCGGATAGCCGGCGAGGCTCGGGCTGTCCTCGATCTCGTCGCGCATCCGGCGCCTGTGCTCGACGATGGAGCCGGTCCAGCCGGTGGAGCGCCGCTCGGGTTGATATTGCCATTTCAGCAGATGGGTGAGGACGACGACGAGATCGTTGCGGATCGCCTCTCTTGGTTGCGGGCCATGTCCGCGATCTCTTCGACCAGGTTAGCCAGGTCCAGACGCTCGAACGCGCCCGCCTCGAGGAGCGCCACTTGCTCCTCGACCCAGAGGCTGAAGTCGCGCCCATAGAGCCCGCCCTCGGCTTCGACCTTCTTGGCCCGCGCCACGTGTCGCTCTCCACGGATCGGTGCTACGCCACTCTAGCACGAAACCGCGCGTGGGCGCGGACGGGCTGCGACTTAGCAAGACCGAAGGCAATCATCGACGTGATCGCTCAAGCAGCCTGCCGGCGCGGTGCTGCGCCTGATCTTGGTGGCAGCTCGTCAGTCGGGCAGGAAGTCCGGATCGAGGGTCTGCTCCAAGCTATAGGGCGGCTCGGGTGGGAGCTTCCGCTCCGGCAGGCCGGTCTCGGCGCCGGCGCGGGCTCGAGCGTCGGCGTAGGCCTCCTCGAACACGTCGCCTCGCATATCCTCTCAGGCTGGGGCTGGTGCGGAAGTCGTCCCTGAGGCGCTGGCGATGCTCCAGGATGCTCGCCTGCCAGCTTCGGCTGCGCCGGCGAGGTTGAAACTGATGCTTCAGGAGATGCAGGAGCACGACCACGAGGTTGCTCTTGACAGCTTTCTTCGCGGCGATGCCCAGGTCCTCGATCTCCTCGACCAGGTTGGCAGTATCGAGGCGCTCGAATTCGCTCCCGCGCAGCAGCCGGGCCTGCTCCTCGACCCACAGGCGGAAGTCGCGCTGGTAGAGGCCGCCTTCAGTCGCGATCGCTTGCTTCGCGCGTGCCATGACGTCCTCTCGCTTGCCTCACGAAAGCTGGGTGCCGCCGACCCGGCCGGCATCAGCCAGGCAGAAAGTCCGGATCGAGGGTCTGCTCCAGCGAATAGGGCGGCGCGCTCGGGTGGACATCCTTCGCGAGGCCCGTCTCAATTGCCGCCTGCTTGCGCGCATCCCGGTAGCACTCCTCGAACTGCTCCTCGGCATAGCGGCGCAGGCTTGGGCTATCGCTCAGCTCCTCGCGCAATCGACGGCGATGCTCGGCGATCGACGACAACCAGCTTCTCGAGCGGCGGCGTGGCTGGAACTGGTGCTTCAGGAGATGCTTCAGGACGACGACGAGGATGCTTGTGACTGCGTGCTTGCGGTTTATCGCTAAGTCTTCGATCTCGTCGATCAGGTTGACGACGTCCAGGTCGCCGAGACTGCGTTCGCGGAGGAGCCGGGCCTGCTCCTCGACCCACAGGCAGTAGTCTCGCTCGTAGAGCGACTGGCCTTCGTTCGGCAGAGCTTGCGCTCGAGCCACCCGTCATCTCCGCGACGCCTGTCGAATAGAAATCTAGTGGATAGGATCTAACGGAAGATTCCCATTGTGCCAAGGCCATGCTAGCCTGATGACATGCGCAAGGGGATCGAGATCGAAGTGAGCGCCGCCGATCGTGCTCGGCTCGAGGCGATCGTGGCGGACCGGAACAGCCCGCAAAAGCACGTCTGGCGGGCGCGCATCATTCTGGCGAGCGGGGACGGCTGCGGCACCGCGGAGGTGATGCGCCGGGCGGGCGTGTCGAAGCCGTGCGTGTGGCGCTGGCAGGAGCGGTTCATGGCGGAGCGCGTGGACGGTCTGCTGCACGACAAGACCCGGCCGTCGCGCATCGCGCGGTTGCCCAAGGCCGCG
The DNA here is from genome assembly GCA_963753275.1 of uncultured Alphaproteobacteria bacterium. Classification (GTDB taxonomy): domain Bacteria; phylum Pseudomonadota; class Alphaproteobacteria; order Geminicoccales; family Geminicoccaceae; genus DATAOG01. Next base: position 40,705 of record CAVWCE010000025.1, read on the forward strand.
GTCGAGCGGGTGGTGAGGCGCACGCTGGAAGCGGCGCCGCCGGAGGGAGTGACCCACTGGACCGCGCCGGCGATGGCCGCGGTCAGCGGGCTCAGTGTCAGCTCGGTGCAGCGGATCTGGCGGGCGCACGGGCTGCGACCCCATCAGGTCCGCAGCTTCAAGCTCTCGAGCGATCCCAACTTCGCCACGAAGGTCGAGGACATCGTCGGGCTGTATGTCGATCCGCCGGCCCATGCCGTGGTGCTGTCGATCGACGAGAAGAGCCAAATTCAGGCCCTCGACCGCACCCAGCCGGGCCTGCCGATCAAGCCTGGCCGCTGTGGTACCATGACCCACGACTACAAGCGCAACGGCACGACCACCCTGTTCGCATCGTTCAACGTGCTCGACGGCACGGTCATCGGCCGCTGCATGCAACGGCACCGGCATCAGGAGTTCATCCGCTTCCTCAACGCCGTCGAGCGCGCCGTGCCGGCCGGCAAGGTGATCCACGTGATCCTCGACAACTATGCCGCCCACAAGCACGCCAAGGTACGGCGGTGGCTGATCCGGCACCCGCGCTGGATCTTCCACTTCACCCCGACCTCATGCTCCTGGCTCAACGCCGTCGAGACCGTGTTCGCCAAGCTCACCAAGCGCCGGCTCAAACGCGGGGTATTCCCCTCGATCGTCGCCCTGCAGGAAGCGATCAACCACTTCGTCGCGGCGCACAACCGTGACCCCAAGCCGTTCGTCTGGCGAGCCGAACCCGAGGCGATCATCGCCGCCGCCAAAAGAGGGTACCAAGCGTTAGAACTCGATCCACTAGCACGGTTTGCGATTGCCCGGGAGGGCTACCTGAACCGGGTGTAGGCGAACTCGGGGCGGGTGGTCGGAACGAAGAACAGGTCGAGCTGCCAGAGCGCGCCGTCCTTGCTGCGCCACAAGGGCTCGGAGAGGTCGATCGCCCGGAAGCCGCGCGCCGCCATCAGGCCGCACAGCTCGTGGAACGGGACCTCGTCGGGCGGCAGCGGGAAGGTGTAGGCTTCGATCACGAACAGGTTGGTCTCCGGGAACAAGGGCGCCGCGCCCTCCAGGATCGACGGCTCGTAGCCGTGGGTATCCAGCTTGATCAGGAACGGCGGCGCGAGCTCCAGCTCCGCCGCGAGCGAGGCGAGCGCGCGTTGCGGCACCGTCATGAGCGCTGCGGGGTCGTCGGGCGTGGCCCGCCCGCCGAACGGGTTGCTGCCGTCGAAGCCGACGCTGCCGTCGACCGGTCCGGCCGTGACCAGGGAGTAGCTGAACGCCGGTTTGCGCGCGCAGAGCCTGCGCAGCCTGCTCGCGTGCGCCGGGTTGGCCTCGACGAGATGAAAGCGGGCAGCGGGCCACACCGCCTCCGCCTGGAGCGACCAGCGGCCATCGGAGGCGCCGACGTCGAGCACCGTCCGGATCTCGGTGCCGCGCGCCGCGATTCGCGCCAGCGCCGCCTCGGTGCTGATCGCGTGGACCACCAGCTTCTGCGCGAGCTTGGGGTGGCGCAGCACGCGCTGCGCCAGCCGCTTCACTGGCCACAGCAGGTCCGCCGGCAATTCGACGTGCCCTCCCGCGCGCTCGGAGCGAGCCGTCTCCCCCTTCAGGTTGTGTCGCCTGGCCTAGTAGCCAAGCGTCAGCGCACCGGGAGTGCGCGGATCGGAGCTGCCGTAGAGGCCCTGCTCGGACACCAGGATCGACTGGGTCGAGCCCATCGCTTCCTTGAGCGCCACCTTGTGCCCCTTCTGCTCGAGCAGGCGGACGGTGTCGGGGCTGATGCCCTGCTCGACGCGCAGCTCGTCCGGCAGCCACTGGTGGTGGACGCGCGGCGCGTAGGTCGCCTCGGCGACGTTCATGCCGTGGTCGATCACGTTGATGATCACCTGCAAGGTGGTGGTGATGATGCGCGGGCCGCCGGGGCTGCCGGTGACCAGGAACGGCCGGCCGTCCCGCAGCACGATCGTCGGCGCCATCGAGGACAGCGGCCGCTTGCTCGGCCCGACCGCATTGGCGTCGCCGCCGATCAGGCCATAGGCGTTGGGCACGCCGGGCTTGGCCGAGAAGTCGTCGAGCTCGTTGTTGAGCAGGATGCCGGTGCCCTCGGCGACCAGCCCGGTGCCGTAGCCGAAGTTGATGGTGTAGGTGTTGGCGACCGCGTTGCCGGCCTATCGACGACCGAGAAGTGGGTCGTGTCCGGGCTCTCGTAGGGCGCGAGGTCGCCGGGCCCGATCTCGGCCGCCGGCGCCGCGCGGCCGGTGCTGATCGCGGCCGCGGATCTCCTTGGCGTAGGCCTTCGCGGTCAGCGCCGCGACCGGCACCTCGATGAAGTCGGGGTCGCCCAGGTACTCGCTGCGGTCGGCGTAGGCGTACTTCATCGCCTCGGCCATGAGGTGGATGGTCTCGGCGCCGTTGTGGCCGAGGAAGCCGATCGGCAGGTCCTCGAGCGTGTTCAGGATCTGGATGATGTGCACCCCGCCGGACGAGGGCGGCGGCATCGAGACCACCTCGTAGCCGCGGTAGCTGCCGCGCACCGGCGCGCGCACCACCGGCCGGTAGGCGCGGAGGTCCTCGATCGTGAGATGGCCGCCGGCGCGCTCGACCTCGGCGACGATCTTCTCGCCGATCGGTCCGCCGTAGAACGCGTCGGGCCCCCGCTCGGCGATCAGCCTCAGCGACCGCGCGAGGTCGGCCTGCACCAGGGTCTCGCCCGGCTCGTAGGGCACGCCGCCCGGCTTGTAGAAGATCCTGGCCGAGGACGGCCATTTCTGCAGCCGCTCGGTCGTGCCCGCGAGCGAATCGGCGAGATCCGGGCTGACCACGATGCCGTCCTCGGCGAGCGCGATCGCCGGCGCCAGCGCCTGCGGCGAGGCTGCATCGTGCCGTAGCGCTCGAGCGCCAGCGCCATGCCGGCGACCGTGCCGGGCACGCCCACGGCCAGGCCGCTGTAGCGCGACCTCTCCGGATCGGCCTCGCCCGCGGCGTCCAGGAACATGTCGCGGAACGCGTGGGCGCCCGCCTTCTCGCGGTAGTCGATGGCTGCCGTCTCGCCGCTCGCCGCGTCGTGCACGAGCATGAAGCCGCCGCCGCCGAGGTTGCCGGCGCTCGGCAACGTCACCGCGAGCGCGAAGGCCACCGCGACCGCGGCGTCGACCGCGTTGCCGCCGTTCCTCAGCACCTCCAGGCCGACCCGGGTCGCGCTCGCCTCCTGGCTGGCGACCATGCCGCGCTCGGCGAACACCGGATGGATCCGATCCAGCTCGTCGTAGATCGCGGCCGGCTGCGCGCGCCCCGCGGTCGGCAGCAGGCCGAGGCTCAGCGCGGCAGCGAAGGTGATCCAGATCCGGCGCGGGCTGGTCATGGCGTGGTCCTCTCGGCCGCGGCGCGCATCGCCGCGCCGGCGCCGACTATAGCCGCCAGGCTGCCGAACGCACGCGCGACGGCTGCGCCCGCGGGCGACGATTGATCTTCTCGCCGATCGGACTAGCTTGACCCCGCCCTTCGCCCTTGCTGGACCCCGCATGTCTTACCCCACGGTGCAACTGCTGCCCGATCAGGACCGCCGGCTGCGCGCCGGCCACCCCTGGGCCTATTCCAACGAGCTGCGCATGGACGCCGCCGCCAAGGCGCTGCCGCCGGGCGAGCCGGTCTGCCTCCTCACCGCCGACGGCCGGCGCCTCGCGCTGGCGCAGTTCAACCCGCACTCCCTGATCGCGGCGCCGGCTGCTCACCCGCAACACCGACGCGACGATCGATGCGGCCTTCCTCGAGCGCCGCCTCGCGCGGGCGCTGCGCCTGCGCGAGCGGCTGTTCGAGCGACCGTTCTACCGCCTGGTCCACGCCGAGGCCGACGGCCTGCCCGGGCTGGTGATCGATCGCTATGGCGAGGTCCTGGTCTGCCAGCTGAACAGCGCCGGCATGGCGGCGCTCGAGGGCCGAGCTGCTCGAGGCGCTCGACCGTCTGCTGGCGCCCGCCGCCGTGGTGCTGCGCAACGACAGCCCGGTGCGCGAGCTCGAGGGGCTCCCGACCGAGGTGCGGATCGCCAAGGGTGCGATCGCCCCGCCGGTCGAGCTCGAGGAGAACGGCCTGATCTTCCTTGCCGACCCGCTCGAGGGGCAGAAGACCGGCTGGTACTTCGATCAGCGCGACAACCGCAGGTTCGCGGCGCGCCTCTGCCGCGGCGAGCGGGTGCTCGATCTCTACAGCTACAGCGCGAGCTTCGGCCTGGTCGCGGCGGCGGCCGGCGCAACCGCCGTGCTCGCGGTCGACCGTTCGCAGCAGGGGCTCGAGCTGGCCGAGGCGAGCGCCGAGCGCAGCGGTCTGGCACGCGCGCTCTCGGTCGAGCGCCGCGAGGCCTTCGCCGCGCTCGACGAGCTCGCGGCCGCCAAGGAGCGCTTCGGCGTGGTGATCGCCGATCCGCCGGCCTTCGTGCGCAGCAAGAAGGAGCTCAAGCCCGGCCTGCGCGGCTATCGCAAGCTCGCCCGCGCCGCGGCCACGCTGGTCAAGGAGGAGGGCTTCCTCGCGCTCGCCTGCTGCTCGCACAACGTCGCCGCGGACGCCTTCGCCGACGAGGTCCGGCGCGGGCTGCGCGATGCGGGGCGGGCGGGCCGCCTGATCCGTCAGTCGGGCGCCGGCCCCGACCATCCGAGCCATCCCTTCCTGCCGGAGTCGGCGTACCTAAAGTTCTTGGTTTACGCTCTGACGTAAACCATTGAAGACGTGCCATCACGTGCAGTGATACTCGGACCAAAGTTCGCCTTATAGTTGCTTGTTCTTGCTCAATTAGTTCTTTTTAGTTTATAGATGGGGTCATGAGACGGCTCCGATCATTGACGAGGCGCCTGACCGGCCGCGGCGGCAGGCGGCGCAGCCGCGCGGCGGGCGAGCGGCCGTCGCGGGCCCCGGCCCAGACTCGCGACCGTGGGCGCTGGCTGCGACAGCTGCGCTCGCTGGCGTCGCGGCTCGCGCTCCCCCGCATCCCCTGCCGGCCAGGACCGCGCGTCCGGCGCCGGGTCGTCCCGAGGAGCCGAGCCCGCAGTCGCCGGCTTGCGAGGGCCTCGCGCGCGCCTTCGAGCAGCTCTGCCGCGAGCTCGGGCGGCCGTTCACGGCGGCCGAGATCCGCGCCGCGGCGCCGCCCAACGACCAGGGCATGACGCTTGGCAACCTGCTGCTCGCCGCCGAGCGGCTCGGCTTCAAGGCCGGCGAGATCAAGCCCGATCGGAGGAGCCTCGCCGAGGCGCCGACGCCGTTCCTGGTCGTCGGCCGGCGACCGGGCGAGGGCTGGCTGGTCCGCCGGCGCGTGGCCGACCACCTGCTGCTCCAGGATCCGGGCGCCGGCGGAGCCAGCGCGCTCCACGTCGCGACCGTGGCCGATCTCGCCCGCCGCGTGGTCCTGCTCAAGGCGCTGCCCGAGCCCGCCCGGCCCGGCCAGTGGCGCCAGTCGATCATGCGCCGCCTGCGCCCGGTGCTCTGGGAGCTCGGCATCGCCTCGGTGGTGATCAATCTCCTGGCGCTCGCCACGCCGATCTTCCTGATGACCGTCTACAACAAGGTGATCAATCACGGCGCCCTGCAGACCCTGGACGTCCTGGTGCTCGGCATGATCACGCTGTTCGTGTTCGAGTGGCTGCTGCGCTCGTTGCGCGCCTACATCGCGAGCCACACCGGCGGCCGCCTCGACGCCGCGCTCGGCAGCGAGGTCGTGCACCACCTGGTCCACATGCCGCTCAAGAGCTTCGAGGCGGTGCCGACCGGCCAGATCGTCGAGCGCACCCGCCAGCTCGACCACCTGCGCCAGTTCTTCACCAGCCAAATGCCGCTGCTGCTGGTCGATCTCGCGTTCGTCGGGTTGTTCGTCGCCGTGCTGTTCTATCTCGACGTCCGCCTGGGCGCGATCACGCTTTTCGCGATGCCGCTGTTCTGGCTGCTCTCGATGGTCGCGCGCGGGCCGCACAAGCGCCTCGTCGACGCCGGCTTCGCGACTTCGGCGGCCAAGGCCTCGAGCCTCGGCGAGACGATCAGCCAGGCGCTGACGGTCAAGGCGCTCGGGCTCGAGCCCGACATGGAGCGGCGCTTCAAGCAGAAGCTCGCCGAGGCCGCCTGGACCAGCTTCCGGGTCAGCAATCTCGGCGGCGTGATCGCGAGCTCCGGCCAGGCGCTCCAGCACCTGGTCGCGCTCGTGATCGTCTACGTCGGCGCGCGCGCGATCATCGCCGGCGACATGTCGATCGGCGCGCTGATCGCGGCGACGATCCTCGCGGCGCGCGCGTTGGCGCCGATCCGCCAGGTGGTCGGCGCGTGGCAGCAGCTGCAGACGGTGCGCAGCGCGTTCGCGCGCCTGGACGAGCTGATGAACGAGCCGAGCGAGCAGGTGGCCTCGCCCGGCCCGGCGCTCGCGCTGCGCGGCCACATCCGCTTCGAGCAGGTCAGCTACCGCTACGCCGGCGACGCGCCCTGGGCGCTCGATCGGGTCGACCTCGAGATCGTGCCGGGACAGGTGCTGGGCGTGGTCGGCGCGCCGGGCTCCGGCAAGAGCACCTTCGCCAAGCTGCTGCTCGGCCTCGACCAGCCCGAGCACGGCCGCGTGCTGATCGACGATCTCGACGTCCGCCTGTGGTCGCCCGCGGTGCTCCGCCAGCAGATCGGCGTGGTGCCGCAGGAGGTCCAGCTGTTCGCCGGCTCCATCGCCGAGAACATCGCGCTCGGCGCCGCCGACCGTTCGTTCGAGCGCGTCGTCGCCGCCGCCAAGTTCGTCGGCGCCCACGACTTCGTGCAGCGCCTGCCGGCCGGCTACGACACCTGCCTGAGCGAGCGCGGCGGCGGCCTGTCCGCCGGCCAGCGCCAGCTGATCAGCATCGCCCGCGCGCTGATCCGGAACCCGCGCCTCCTGGTGCTCGACGAGGCGACCAGCGGCCTCGACGCCGCGACCGAGGAGGCGCTGCTGGTCAACCTCAAGCGCGCCTCGCGCGGTCGCACCATCGTCATGGTCACCCACCGGCTGGCCTCGCTCGCGATCGCCGACCGGGTGGTCCTGCTCGCCGACGGCCGCGTCGAGCGCGACGGCAAGCCCGGCCAGGTCGCGGCGTTCGCGCGCTCGCGCCCGTCGCCCTCCGGCCCGATGCGGCCCCACCTGGCGCCGGTCTGATGCTGCTGGAGCTGCGCGAGCGCCTGACCGGGGCACGCCGCTTCGGCGAGTTCCTGCCCGACGCCGAGGGCGTGGTCGAGCGCGGCCACTCGCCGATCGCGGGCCTCCTGATCCTGGCGATCAGCGCGGTCTTCGGCGGCCATGCTGGCGTGGTCGGCGCTGACCGAGGTCGAGCAGGTGGTGCAGGCCGAGGGCCAGGTCGAGCCCGCGGGCCGGGTGAAGATCATCAACCACCCGGACGGCGGCCGGATCGCCGAGGTCCATGTGGTCGAGGGCCAGCGGGTCGTGGCCGGCGCGCCGCTCATGACCTTCGATCCCGAGCTGGTCCGCACCCAGCTCGCCGAGCTCAGCGGCCGCTTCGAGGTCAAGAGCGCCGAGGCGGCGCGGCTGCGGGCGGAGCTCGGCGGCGGCGAGCTGCTGGTCGACCCCGAGCTCGCCGCGACCCGCCCGGCGCTGCTCGAGGAGCAGCGTCAGCTGCTCGAGACGCGGCGCCAGACCTACGCCAGCCGGGCCGAGGAGCTCGCCCAGGCCGTCCTGCGGCGTAAGAGCGAGATCGCCTCGATCAACGCCGATCTGGTCCGGCTGCGCAACGGCCACGGGCTGCTCGGCGAGCAGCTCGACGCGATCCGCGGCCTCGCCGAGAAGGGGTTGTATCCGCGGCTGCGTCTGGTCGCGGTCGAGCGGCAGCTGAGCGATCTCAGCGGCGAGCTGAGCCAGGCGCGCGCGCGGCGCGAGGCCGCCGAAGCCGCGCTCGCCGAGGCCGAGAGCCGGCGCGAGGGCCTCGAGCGCGAATGGCGCGCGGCGCTGCTCGCCGAGCTGAGCGAGGTCAGCGCCGAGCGCGACCGGCTGGCCGAGGCGCAAAAACGCCAGGCGGCGACCGTGCGCAATCTGGTGGTGCGGGCGCCGGTCGACGGCATCGTGCAGGAGCTCGCGGTGGCCAGCGCCGGCCAATCGGTCGGCAGCAATCAGCCGCTGATGAAGCTCGTGCCGACCGGCGGCGGCCTGGTGATCGAGGCCCGCGTGGCCAACCAGGACATCGGCTACGTGCGGCTCGGCCAGCCGGTCACGGTCAAGGTGCTGGCCTACGACTTCCTGCGCTTCGGCACGCTGTCGGGCACGGTCGAGCGGATCGCCGCGGACGCGGCGATCGACCAGCGCAGCGACGCGCTCACCTACGGCATCACGGTGCGGACCGACCGCGCCGAGCTCGGCGCCGGGGCGGAGACCTTCGCCGTGGTGCCGGGTATGGCGGTCGAGGTCGACCTGCTGGTCGGCGAGCGCACCATCCTGTCCTATCTCACCGACCGCATCTTCCGCCTTCAGGATGCCGCCTTCCGCCAAGGCTAGCGACCCGTTCCGGAGAGCGCGCTCAAGATCCCGGGAGCTACCAGGCCGGGGACTTGGGCTGCCACACGCGGCCCTTGCGATCGCCGCTCATCTCGAGCACCCGGAACGCGTCGCCTTCCCGGCCGACCACGAAGCTGCGCGAGGCGAAGCCCTGGCACTCCCGCATCACCCCGCAGCGCAGCAGGCGGAAGCTGCTGCAGTCGTCGCCGTCACGAACCAGGTCGCGGTAGTAGTAGCCAACATCGATCGAGAGGCGGTCGTCCTCCTCGACGACGCGCGAGCGGGTCACGCCCTCGAGGAGCGGCGAGGCGCAGATGCCGCCCTCCTCGAGCGCGTTGCGCTCGTAGTACTGCTTGATCACGAACAGGAGCCCGGGCTCGCCGCCCAGCGTCCAGGCGGGGTTGGCGCGCGGGTCGCCGGCGCAGGCGCAAAGCCAGAGCGCGCCCGCGCCAAGCAGCCCGAGCCGGGCGCCGCGCCTGCGCCAGGGCGCGCATCACCAGACCTCGCTGTCGTCGATCTGGTTGATCCTGATCCCCTCGCGCCGCGGCCCGGTCATCTCGAGGACCTCGAAGCCCTCGGCGCCCTTGGCGACGTGAACAGGCGCGTGCCGAAACCGCGGCACTGCGCGGGCAGCCTCGCGTCCGGGTCGCGGTACGAGTAGCTCACGCGCACCACCAGGCGCTCCTGGGTCTGCTCCTCGACGCGGCTCGCCGTCACGACCCCGAGCTCGGGCGATGCGCACAGGCCGTTGCGCTCGAGCGCGCGGGCGTCGTAGTGGCTCCTGAGCGCGGTCTCGAGGCCGCGGCTGCCCGGCGAGCTCGCCGCCGGCGCAGCCGGCGCACGCGACGAGCCCGAGCCCGACGAGCCCGCCCGCGACACGATGCCCGCGAGCGTGTGAGACGGTGCGCAATGTTCCTCCAGTCGCGGATCGATACCCCGGCCGTCCCGGTAAGGGAACGTCAGCGGCAGGGCAGGGTCAAGCGAAACACGGTGCCCTCCGCCCCGGTATGGGCGAGCTCGACGTCGCCGCCATGGGCGCGCATGATCTCGCGTGCGATCGGCAGGCCGAGCCCGGTGCCGCCGTGCCGGGCCGAGCCCGAGAAGGCCTCGAACAGGTGCGCCTGCGCGGCGTTCGGGATGCCTTCGCCGGTGTCGGCGAGCTCGATCACGACGTCGTCGCCCGACTGCCAGGCCGCGACCGAGATCAGGCCGCCGCCCTCGGCCAGAGCCTGCGCGGCGTTGCGGCCGAGGTTCATCAGCACCCGGAACAGCTGGTCGCGATCGGCGTGCAGCATGAGGTCGGGGCGGGCCTCGTTGCGCCAGTGCAAGCCGCTCTGGTCGGGTCCGACCACCGCCAGGCCGACCTCGTCGATCAGCGGCGCGAGAGGAAAGCGCGTCTTCCTGGGCTCGACCACCTCGGCGCGGGCGAAGTTCAGGGTCTCGCTGCACAGGCGGGCGGCCCGATCCATCGCCTCGACCAGACGCGGCGCGACGTGGCGCACCTCCGGGTCCTGGCTCTGCTCCAGGCGGTCCGACAGCAGCATGGCGTTGGCCAGCAGGTTGCGGAGATCGTGGTTGATCTTGCTGACCGCGCCGCCGAGCGCGGCGAGCCGGGTCTTCTGCGCGAGCGCGACCCGCAGGCCCTCCTGCATCCGGCTGAGCTCGGTCTGGACCAGGCCGATCTCGTCGCCGCGCTGCGAGGGCGGCAGGCCGGTGCTGGCGTCCTCGGGCCGGCGGCGGAAGGCGATCACGCTGTCGGTCACGCGCCGCAGCGGTCGGACCATCATGAGCTGCAGGGCGGCGTAGACCAGGACCGCGGTGATCAGCGAGATCACGATCGACAGGCTGAGGATCCGCCAGGAGTAGTTGACCATCGCGTTCCACAGCGCCCGCTCGTGCAGGCTGATGTCGACCAGAACCGCCGGGCGCTGCGGCGACGGACCGATCACCCGGATCGTCCGGTCACCGCCGTGGCGGAGCGTGTCGAACGCGGCGCCGATCATCGCCATCGGGTTCGAGGCGCGCAGGTCGACGACGTTCTCGACCGGCGGCAGTCGGCCCAGCATCAGCTCGGCCGCGGGCTCGCGCAGGGTGACCGAAAGGACGCCGGCGTGGCTCAGCAGCTCGTCCTCGAGCTCACGATCGATCCCGGTGTCGCCCGCGGCCTCGAGCGACAGGGTTGCGAGATGCGCAGCCGCGATCCGCTCGTCGAGATAGACGGCGCGAAAGCGCGCGATCGAGGGCACGTAGATCAGAATTTCGCCGAGCAGGACGAAGCCGACGGTCAGCACGAGCAGACGTGCCGAGAGCGATCGCGCCGGCGACGGCAGGTGCGGCGGGCTGGCCATCCCCGTCGTTATAGGCGGGAAGCCCCCCGCGACAGTTGGTCCGGGTCGGCGTCCGGCGCCGCCTGGGCGCCCTGCAGCGTCAGGGCGTCGCGTCGTTCAGGCGCCACGCGAAACGGTCGCCGGCGATGCGCTCGAACTGCTGCAGGGTCATGGCGAGGCGGCTCCGCATAGGCCATGAGGTGGTTGATGACGGCGCGATCCGACCCGCCGAAGTCCTCCTGGTACCAGCGATAGAGGCTGGACACGACCAGCTGATCGGCGCCGGTCTGGATGCAGCGCGGATCGTTGATGTAGGACATGGCGGCCTGGTTCAACTGACGCTCGAGCCGGGCCGCCTCGAACGGCTCCGGCTGGAGGTTCGGGCAGCCGATCGCGGCGCAGCTCAAGGCATAGTGGATCCGGGGATCCCGCCAGATCGGGCGCAGGATGCGGTGCTCGATGTCGTTGAGCGAGACCAGAGCGCCCTCGATCTCGAGCCGCTTGCCGTCCCACGGCCCGCCGGTCCCCGGGTTGGCCGACGCGCCGATGTCGCGCACGCTCGCGACCGGGTAGTGCTCGAGCACGACCCGCACCAGGAGGGCGTTGTAGAGGTTGATCCAATAGGCCATCTGCTCCGGGCGCCCGTAGCGGCTGATCGGCAGCCGGCTCAGCCCGTCGATGTAGGCCTCGAGCGCCTGCCGGTCCGCGGGCGTGACCAGGCCGTAGGCGACGCCGTGGACCCCATCGGGGCCGATCCTGACGTAGCGCATCAGGAAGCCGTCCCAGGCGCGGTGATCGATGTGACGGGTCGAGCGCGGATCGTGCGCGATCCAGCGTTCCCAGAGCTCGGCCTGCGGCGCCGCCTGGGCCGCGCCGACGGCCAGCAGGAGCAGGCAGAGGGTTCGTATCAGCACGTTCGAGAGCCTCCGTGCGCCCGTGCGACGCGCGCGCAGCGCCCGACGCCGCCACGCCAGCCGGCCCCTGCCGGTCGCCGGCATCAACCGCCTTGCCAGCCCGTGACGGCCGACCTGCGCCGCACTGCGGCGCCGCCCGCGCGACATCGGTCAGGACAGCGATATAGCGGTCCGGTCGGGCGATCCGACCCGTGCGCGCTCACAAGCCGGTGAGCCGCCGGGCGGGCGGCTTTCTGGCCTTGCGAGGTTTGACAGGCGGCCGCGCCCGGCCTATACAGCGGGCCGGTTTGACCGAGGGTTGGCAAGAGGCTCCGCCGTGAAGCGTACCTATCAGCCGAGCAACATCGTGCGCAAGCGGCGGCATGGCTTTCGCGCGCGGATGGCCACGGTCGGCGGGCGCCGCGTGATCGCGCGCCGCCGGGCCCGGGGCCGCAAGCGGCTGTCCTGCTGAGCGGCCACCCGCCAGCGTCGGGCCGTGGCCGTAGCCGACCCGTCGCCGCCGCCTCGGGTGACGCGCCTCAAACGGCGGGCGGAGTTCCTGGCGGTCGCGGCGACGCGGCGGCGCTGGGTCACCCCGGCGTTCGTGCTGCAGGCAGGCGCGCGGCCGGCAGCGGAGGCCACCGCAGCGGCCGACGACGTGATCGGGCTCGGCTTCACCGCAAGTCGTCGGGTCGGCAAGGCGGTCGATCGCAACCGCGCCCGGCGGCGTCTGGTCGAAGCGGCTCGGGCGGTGCTGCCGGGCCCGGCGCGGCCGGGGTACAACTACGTGATCGTGGCGCGTCCGGCGGTGCTGACATGTCCCTTCGAGCGTCTGCTCTCCGACCTTGGCACCGCCTTCGCGCGCCTCGTGCCGCCGGCGGACCGGGAGCGGCGGGCGCGCCGCTGGCCGGTCCGCCTCGTAGGCGCGCCGATCCAGCTCTACCGCCTCTTGCTGGCGCCGCTGGTCGGACCCTGCTGCCGCTATCTGCCGAGCTGCTCCGAGTACGCCCTCGAGGCGCTCGAGCGGCACGGCGTGCTGCGCGGCGGCTGGCTGGCGCTCCGCCGCATCGCGCGTTGTCATCCCTGGGGTGGGTTCGGCTACGATCCGGTGCCAGGTTGCGGGGGCGATCCGAGACCGGCCGTTCGCGGGCGGGATGAGAGTCGATCGGCGATCGGCTGAGCGGGAACGGAGGAGGCCAGGGGCCGGTATGCCCGAGCAACGCAATCTGATCTTGGCGATCGTCCTGTCGGTGACGATCATCCTGGCGTTCCAGTATTTCTACGAGTTGCCGCGGATCAAGGAGGCCCAGCGCCAGCAGCCGGCGCCGATCGGAGAGACGGTATCGCCATCGGCCGAGGGTGCGCCCGGGGCGCCGGTCGCGCCGGGGACGCTGACGCCGGGCGGCGAGGCGGTGGCGCCCGGCCAGACGCGCGAGCAGAGCCTCGCCGGCACCGAGCGGGTGACGATCGAGAACGAGCGCCTGCACGGCTCGTTCGCGCTGACCGGCGGGCGCATCGACAACCTGGTCCTGTCGGACTACCAGGTCACCACGGCGCCCGATCGCCCAGGACGTCGCCCTGCTCAGCCCGCCGGGCGCGCCGGACCCCTACTTCGTCGAGTTCGGCTGGGTCCCCGCCGATCCGGAGGTCGCGGTGCCGGGTCCGGACGCGGAGTGGCAGGCCGACCGCGCCGAGCTCCGGCCGGGCCAGCCGGTCACGCTGCGCTGGGACAATGGCGCGGGCCTGCGCTTCCTGCGCGAGATCGCGATCGACGAGAACTACCTCTTGACCGTGATGCAGCGGGTCGAGAACACCGGCGACCAGCCGGTCACGCTGCAGCCCTACGGCCTGGTCAGCCGCTGGGGCACGCCCGCGACGCTCGGCTTCTACATCCTGCACGAGGGCCCGATCGGCGTGCTCGGCAGCAAGCTTCAGGAGATCGACTACGACGATCTGCGCGACGACGGCAACGTCGAGCTGCCGAGCCAGGGCGGCTGGCTCGGCATCACCGACAAGTACTGGCTGACCGCGCTGATCCCCGATCAGCAGAGCGAGATCAGCGCCACCTTCCGGCACCATCTGGCCAACGGCCAGGACCGCTACCAGGTCGACTACCTGCGCCCGAGGGTGACCGTGCCGCCCGGCGAGTCGGTCGCGGTCAGCGAGCGCCTGTTCGTCGGCGCCAAGGAGGTCGAGCTGCTCGACCGCTACCGCGAGCGAGTTCGGCATCCCGCTGTTCGACCGCGCGGTCGACTTCGGCTGGTTCTACTTCCTGACCAAGCCGCTGTTCCACATCCTGCACTTCTTCTACGGCCTGGTCGGCAACTACGGGGTCGCGATCCTGCTGCTGACGCTGCTGGTGAAGCTCGTGTTCTACCCGCTCGCCAACAAGTCCTACCGGGCCATGAGCAAGATGAAGAAGCTCCAGCCCGAGATGATGCGCCTGCGCGAGCAGTATGGCGACGACAAGATGCGCATGAACCAGGAGCTCATGGCGCTGTACAAGAACGAGAAGGTCAACCCGATGTCGGGTTGTCTGCCGATCATCGTGCAGATCCCGGTGTTCTTCGCGCTCTACAAAGTGCTGTTCGTCTCGATCGAGATGCGCCATGCGCCGTTCTTCGGCTGGATCCAGGACCTTTCGGCGCCCGATCCGACCACGCTGTTCAACCTGTTCGGCCTGATTCCGTGGGACCCGCCGAGCTTCCTGATGATCGGCATCTGGCCGCTGCTCATGGGCGCCACCATGCTGCTGCAGACCAAGCTCAACCCGCAGCCCGCCGATCCGATGCAGGCCAAGATCATGATGCTGCTGCCGGTGATGTTCATCTTCCTGTTCGCGACGTTCCCGGCGGGGCTGGTGATCTACTGGACCTGGAACAACGTGCTCTCGATCAGCCAGCAGTGGCTGATCATGAAGCGCATGGGCGTCTCTGCCTGAGAGATGCTGGTGACGCGACGAGCCCGACGACGATGCCGCGCTCGCCGCGGGCCGGCGGCTGTTCGCGCAGCCCTGCGAGTTCGTCGCCGGGGTCGCTGATCTCGCGCGCCTGCCGGCTGCCGACCTGCCCGAGGTCGCCTTCGGCGGGCGCTCGAACGTCGGCAAGTCGAGCCTGATCAACGCGCTCGCCGGGCGCCGCCAGCTGGCGCGGACCTCGCAGACGCCCGGCCGCACGCAGCAGATCAACCTGTTCGATCTCGGCGGCCGGCTGATGCTGGTCGATCTGCCGGGCTACGGCTATGCTCGCGCGCCCAAGCCGACGGTCGAGGCGTGGCAGCGGCTGGTCCGCCAGTACCTGCGCGGCCGCAGCGCGCTGCGGCGTACCTGCGTCCTGATCGACGCCCGCCACGGCTTCAAGGAGGTCGACCGGCGCTTCATGACGATGCTTGGCGAGGCCGCGGTGGCCTATCAGGTCGTCCTCACCAAGGTCGACCAGGTCGCGGGGGGCGAGCTGCCGGATCTGCTGGCGACGCTCTCCGCCGAGCTCGAGCGCAAGCCCGGCGCGCATCCGGAGCTGATCGCGACCAGCGCGCGCACCGGCGCCGGCATCGACCGGCTGCGGGCGGAGCTGGCGGCGCTCGCCGGGCAGCCGGCGGAGGCGCCGGCATGACCGCGCCTGCGCACCATCAGATCGCGGCGACCCTGATCGAGGCGCTGCCCTACATGCGGCGCTTCTCGGGCGCGACCTTCGTGATCAAGTACGGCGGCCATGCGATGGGCTCGGCGGCGCTCGCCGAGGGCTTCGCCCGCGACATCGTGCTGCTCAAGCAGGTCGGCATCAACCCGGTCGTGGTGCACGGCGGCGGGCCGCAGATCAAGGCGATGCTCGACCGCCTGAAGATCAAGAGCGAGTTCGTCGAGGGTCTGCGGGTGACCGATTCGGCCACCGTCGAGATCGTCGAGATGGTGCTCGCCGGCAGCATCAACAAGCAGATCGTCGCGGCGATCCACGCCGTCGGCGGCCAGGCCGTCGGGCTCTCGGGCAAGGACGCGCAGCTGATCGAGGCCGCCAAGCTGACGCGCAGCATCCGCGACCCGCAGAGCAGCATCGAGCAGGTGCTCGATCTCGGCTTCGTCGGCGAGCCGGTGCGGATCCGCACCAAGGTCCTCGAGGTGTTCGCCGGCAGCGACATCGTGCCGGTGATCGCGCCGATCGGGCTCGGCGCCGACGGCCACACCTACAACATCAACGCCGACACCGCGGCGGGCGCGATCGCGGCCGCGCTGCACGCCCGCAAGCTGGTCCTGCTGACCGACGTCGCGGGCGTGCTGGATGGCGCTGGCGGGCTGATCTCGGAATTGTCGGCGCGGGAGGCGCGCGCGCTGCTCGCCGACGGCACGGTCAAGGGCGGCATGATCCCCAAGCTCGAGACCTGCCTCGCCGCCCTCGACGGCGGGGTCGGCGCGGTCCATATCCTCGATGGCCGGCTGCCGCACGTGCTGCTGCTCGAGACCTTCACCGAAGGCGGCGTCGGCACCAAGATCGCCGCCGGCTGAGCGCCGCCCCTGCGGCGGGCCGGAGCGCGGCCGGCGTGCCCGCCGGAGGTCGGAGGAGCGAGGAATCGTGACGAGATTGCTGCGCAAAGCTCTGCTGATGGCGCTGCTGGGGGCGCCGCTCGCGCCGGCCGCGGCCGCGGACCTCGCCGCCGAGCGCGCGGAGATGGTCCGCCACGTCGAGCTCGAGGCGCTGATGATCAGCGGCGAGACCGGGATCGCGGAGCTCGACCCCCGCGTGCTGGACGCGATGCGCCAGGTCCCGCGCGATGCCTTCGTGCCGGAGGAGCTGCGGGCCTACGCCTACCGGCCCCATCCGCTGCCGGTGGGCTACGAGCAGAACCTCGCGGCGCCGCTGCTGGCGGCGCTCATGACCCACTTGGCGGAGGTCAAGGCCGGCGACGTCGTGTTCGAGACCGGGACCGACGTCGGCTACCAGGCGGCGCTGCTCTCCGACCTCGGCGCGAAGGTGTACAGCGTCGAGGTGGTCGAGCCGCTCGCCGACCAGGCCGCGCGCACGCTCAAGGAGCTCGGCTACGAGCAGGTGTTCGTGCAGGCCGGCGACGGCTACTTCGGCTGGCCCGAGCGGGGGCCGTTCGACGTCATGGTGATCAAGGAGGCGATCGACCACCTGCCGCCGCCGCTCCTGCAGCAGCTCAAGCGCGGCGGCCGGATGGTGATCCCGCTCGGCCCGGCGGGCGGCCCGCAATACCTCACCGTGGTCACCCGCGACCAGGAGGGCAAGCTGAGCGAGCGCCGGATCATGCCGGTGCGCTTCTCGCCGCTCCAGGGCGGCGAGCGCACCTGAGCGGTCAGCGGCCCTCGCGGTACCAGGCGAAGCCGAGGGTGCCGAGCAGGAGCAAGAGGGCGAGGACCGCGGGCAGCAGGGAGATCTGCGAGGCGCCGGTCACCAGATAGCGCTCGTTGCGCTGCAGGCCGACCCAGCCGCGCCCGGACAGCGCCCGGCCCCGCGTCACCTGGCGGATGCCGGGCGCGCCGCCGTCGGCGAGCCAGTGGACCGCGCCGCCGCTGGCCTCGACCAGGGGCGCCATGCGCTCCGGGCTCGCCCGCATGTCGGACAGCTCCTGCGCGCCGATCGGGCGCACCGCGACGTAGGTCGTGAGCTCGCCGTCCTCGATCCGGTAGAGGCCGGCCTCCTCGGCGGCCAGGCTCGCGCGCGCGATGCCCTGCTCGGCGGGCTCGAGCGCGACCTCGCGTCGTGCGCCCGGACGGCGCGGTGACGATCGCGGTTTCCGGCTCGGGCTGCAGCGAGCGCCGCTCGATCGCGATCGAGTCGCCGACCGGCTCGGCGCGCAGCGCCTCCTCCTCGAGCTCCGGCTCCTGCATCAGCCAGTGCACCAGGCGGCGCAGCAGCAGACCCTGCGGGCCGCCGCCTTCGAAGCCGCGCGCCCACAGCCAGGCATGGTCCGAGAGCAGCTGCGCGACCCGGCCCTCGCCGATGCGGTCGAGCACCAGGAGCGGCCGCTCGGCCGCGCCGCTCATCAGCACCTGGGAGCCGGCGACCTCGACGTCGACCTGGCGGAACCAGCGGCCCCAGGGCGGCTCGACCATCGGTCTGCTCCTGGCCGTCGCCAGGCGTCTCCACGAGGTCGGCGGTGACCGGATGACGCTGGCCGAGCTCGGTCAGCGTCGGCGTGAACCCGCGATCGTAGACCACGCCCGAGGGCCGCGCCGGCAGGACGCGCGCCAAGGGCGTCCGGTAGAGGCTGAGCGGGTGGGCGAACTCCGGCCCGGCGACCTCGAGCAGGCCACCCCCGTCCTCGACGTAGCGCGCGACGTTGTCGAGGTAGGCAAGCGGCATCAGGCCGCGCCGCGAGTAGCGATCGAAGATCACCAGGTCGAACTCGCTCAGCTTGACCTCGAACAGCTCGCGCGAGGGGAAGGCGATGAGCGCGAGCTCGCGGATCGGCGTGCCGTCCTGCTTCTCGGGCGGCCGCAGAATCGTGAAATGGACCAGGTCGACCGCGGGGTCGGCCTTGAGCAGGTTGCGCCAGACGCGCAGCCCCTCGTAGGGCTGGCCGGAGACCAGCAGCACGCGCAGCCGGTCGCGCACCCCGTTGATGAAGAAGACCTGGCGGTTGTTGAGGGTGGTGACCTCGCCCGGCGCGGCATCGGCCTCGACCTCGAGCACCGTCTGGCCGGCGCGCGTCAGCTGGAACGGCACGGTGCGCGCGACGCCGGCCGGCACGGCCAGGCGCTGCCGGGGCTCGCCGTCCTGGCGCAGGGTGACCGTGACCGGCTGGTCGCCGGCGCCGCCCGGCAGCTCGTCGACCCGGAGGGTGATCTCCTGCTCGTCGCCGACCATGCCATAGTTCGGCACCTGCTCGACCAGGAGGCGGCGGTCGCGCTCGTCGCGCTCGCCGGTCAGCAGCAGGTGCAAAGGGGCGTCGACGCCGAGCGCCGCGAGCTCGCCCGGGACGTCGTGCACCTGGCCGTCCGACAGGATCAGGACGCCGGCCAGTCGCGCGCGGTCGATCTCGGAGAGCGTGGCGCCGAGGGTCGCGAACAGCCGGGTTCCGCCCTTGCTGTCGCCGGTCGTGGCGGTCTCGACCACTTCGACGCCCTCGAGCTGGCCGAGCTCCTCGCGCAACCGGGTAAGCGCCTCCTCGAGCTGCTGCGGGCGCGCGCCGATGCCCTGCGACGGCGAACGGTCGGTCAGCAGCACCGCGACGTCCTCGAGCGGCGCGCGCTGCTCTCGGATCACGACCGGATTGGCCAGCGCCAGCAGGCCGAGCGCCAGCATCGCGGTGCGCCACAGGATGCCGCGCGCCCGGCGCCAGAGGCCGAAGGCCGCGACCGCCAGGATGGCGAGCGCGAGCACGGCCAGGGCCGGCCAGGGCAGGAGCGGGGCGAAGCTTAGGGACGTGCCGTCCATCGTCACTGGCCGAGGCGTTCGAGCAGAGCCGGGATGTGCACCTGATCGGTCTTGTAGTTCCCGGTCAGCGCGTACATCACGAGGTTGACGCCGAAGCGTCGGGCGAGCTCGCGCTGGCGCTCGCCGCCCGGCAGCACCGGGAACATGGCGAGGCCGAACTCGTCGGTGGCCCAGGCGCCGGCCCAGCCATGGCTGCCGATGATCACCGAGGATACGCCGTCGTTGACGCTCGGCTCGGCGCGGTCGACCCACACCGTGTGCCCGGTCCAGCGCCCGGGGAAGTCCTGCAGCAGGTAGAACGAGCGGGTGAGCGTGTGATCCTCGGCCACCGGCTCGAGCATCGGCAGGTTGAGGCCGGTGAGCAGCTGCTGCAGGCGGCGCTCGCCGGGCCCCGGACCGGCCTGGCCGGGGATCATCACGCTGGCGTCGCCGGTATCGAACAGGATCATCCCGCCCTGGCGGAGGTAGGCGTCGAGCCGCTCGGGCACGCCCGGGGCGAGCTGCGGATGGTCGCCCGGGATCGGCCAGTAGAGCAGCGGGAACAGATTGAGGTCGTCGGCCGCGAGATCGACCGCCTGCGGCGCGCCGGTCTCGATCGCGGTACGGCGGTTGAGCACCAGGCTGAGGCCCTCGAGACCGGCCTCGCTGATCTCGTCGACCTCGGCGAGACCGGTCACGACGTAGGCGAGCTTGGTCTCGGAGGTGGCGGCGACCACCGCCTCGTCGGTGGCGGCGCGTGCCGACGGCGCGGGCGCCGGCAGCAGCGCCAGCACCAGGACCAGGCCCGCGGCGGCGGGCGCGGCGCGCGCCGGGCGCACCAGCAGGCCGCGCAGCTGCAGGCCGATCAGGGTGTCGGCCAGCGCCAGCAGCAGCGCCGCGAGCAGCAGCCACGGCATCAGGTCGATCTCGGCGGAGCCGGCGTAGGGCCGCGTGCGGACCGGCAGATCACCCGCCCGCAGCGCCTGCAGGTCGGGCACGGCCGAGGCGAGGTTGAGCGCCTGGCGGGCGGCATCCGCCCCGGCGTCGACCCGCCCGTAGAGCCCTGCCGGGTGGCGCGCGCTCACCGCGGTGGTGGCGAACTCGCCCGCCGGCACCGGCTGGGCCTCCGGCCCCGGCTCGACCAGGTGGCCGGCGGCATCGAGCACCTCGATCGGGGCGAGCGGCCCGCGCAGGGTACCGCCAGCGCCCGGCGCCAGCGCCGCGACCCGTTGCAGCAGCTCGACGAACGCGCCCGCCAGCGGCAGCGAGGACCAGGTCGTGTTGGCGGTGGTGTGGACCAGCGCCAGCCAGCCCTTGCCGCGCTGCGCGCCGGTGATGAGCGGCGTGCCGTCGGCGAGACGCGCCCAGGTGTGGCTCGCGAGCTGCGGCCCGGGCTGCGCCAGGACCTGGCGCTGCACGACGACGTCGCCCTCGGGCACGGCGATATCGGCGAGCGGGCTCGCGTCCTCGAAGCTGGTCAGCGGCAGCGGCCGCGCCCAGGAGAGCGCGCCACCGAGATTGCGATCGCCGCGCCGCAGCTGGACCGGCACGAGATCATCCTCGGCGTTCGCCAGACGCGGTCCCGCGAAGCGCAGCAGGACGCCGCCGGCCTCGATCCAGCTGGCGAGCTGGGCGCGCGCCTCCGGTCCGATCTGCGCGCTGTCGGTCAATACGATCGCCGGCACCCCCGCCGCCAGCAGCTCGGGAATCGAGCCGCGGCGCAGCTCGGCGTGCGGTCCGAGCGCGCGCTCGACGTAGTACAGCTCGGACAGCAGCGGCTGCGCCGCCTGGGTCGCGGGCTCGCCGACCAACCCGACCAGCCGATGGCGCCAGCGCTCGTCGAGCAGGACCACGCCGCCGACGCCGCCAGCCGGCTCGAGCTCGAGTCGGGCAATCCGGTTGCGCATCTCGAGCGGCAGGTCGATCGCGACCTCGGCGCGCGCGGCCTCGCCGTCGAAGACCAGCGTCTGGCGGGTCAGGATCTCGCCTTCCGGGCCGACGGCGCGCACCATCAGGCTCTGGACGCCGCTCGGGCTCGCGCGGCGCGCGGCGGCCACCAGCTGGTCCGCCGCCGGATCCGGCGGCAGCAGCAGCGTCGCCCGTTGCTCGCCCGGATCGGCGAAGACCTGGAGCGGACCGATCTCGCGCAGCTGCCCGGCGAAGCGGATTGCGGCATCGCGCGCCGCCTGGTCGCCGGCCACGCCGTCGCTGAGCCAGATCACCTCCGCCCCGTCCAGCGCCTCGCGCTGGAGCTCTGCGAGCGCGCCCGCGCGGTCGACCGGCCAGGGCTTGGGCTGCCAGCTCGAGACCGTGCGCGCCGCGTCGGCAGCGCTCAGGCGCCGCAGCGCCGGCGCGCCCGGATCGGGCGCGGTGCCGAGCAGGATGACCTCGCGATTCTGCCGCTGCGCGCGCCCGGCGAAGCGTTCCAGCGCCTCGGTCCGCTTGCTCCAGGCCGGGGCCGCCGCCCAGCCGTCGTCGACCACCAGCACCAGCGGGCCGTCGCCGCTCAGCTCCGGCTCCGGATTGAGCACCGGGCCGACCAGCGCCAGGATCAAGAGGGTCGCCAGCACGAGGCGCAGGATCAAGAGCCAGGGCGGCGTGCGCGCCGAGGTCTCCTCCTCCGGCTCGAGGCCGAGCAGGAAGCGCACCGCGGGAAAGCGGATCTCCTTCGGCGCGGGCGGGATGATGCGCAGCAGCCACCACAGCACGGGCAGGCTGAGCAGGGCGGTCAGCAGCCAGGGATTGGCCAGCCCGAACAGGCCGAGATCGAGCATCGCTCAGCCCTGCCCCTTGGTCGAAAGCGCCGTGTAGAGCGCCAGCAGCGCGGGCTCGGCGGGCTGGTCGCAGACGTGGTAGCCGAGGGTCCAGCCGAGCGAGCGGGCGAGGTCGCGCAGGCCCAGGCGATGGGCCTCGAGGCGGATCTGATAGCGCCGGCGCACGCCGTCGACGTTGCCGATCAGCGCGATGCCGTCCTGCTCCATGCCCTCGAAGCGGACCCGGCCGGCGAACGGCAGATCCGGCTCGGCCGGGTCGAGGACCTGGAGGAGGTGGCCGCGGACCCCCATGGCGACGAAGCTGCGCAGCCGCACCCGCAGCTCGTCGAGCGGGGTGAAGAAGTCGCTGATCAGGACCACGCGGGCGTAGCGCGGCAGGGACTGCGCCGGCGCGAGGCTGGGCTCGGCCGCGGCGCGCGCCAGCAGATCCTCGCACAGGGTCGCCATGCCGACCCGGCCGCCGGTCGGCCGCCGGCGCTCGCCGAGCAGCGCGATGCGCTCGCCCGCCCGCGTCAGCAGCGCGGCCAGCGAGAGCAGCAGCAGCAGCGCGCGATCGCCCTTGCTCGAGCGGCTCGCGGCCGACTGGTAGGCCATCGACGCCGAGCGGTCGGCCCATAGCCAGACGCTCTCCGCCGCCTCCCATTCCTGGTCGCGCAGGAACAGTTGCGCCGTGCGCGCGGACTGGCGCCAGTCGATGCGGCTGGTCGAATCGCCCGGCTGATAGGGCCGGAACTGCCAGAAGGTCTCGCCGGTGCCGACCCGGCGCCGGCCGTGCACCCCTTGCGCCACGGTCGCGGCGACCCGCTCCGCCGCGACCAGGAGCGGCGGCAGGCGGTCGGCGAGCTGCTCGGCCCGCTGGCGCTGCGCATCGAGAGTGGTGGTCGACCGCGCTCCGAGCGGCCATCAGCCGGCGACGGCTCCGCAGAGACGCTCGATGACCTGGTCCAGGGTCACGCCCTCGGCGCGGGCGGTGAAGGTCAGCGCCATGCGATGGCGCAGCACCGGCGGCGCCAGCGCGACCACGTCCTCGACCGAGGGCGCGAGCCGGCCCTGCAGCAGCGCGCGCACGCGCACCGCCAGCATCAGCGCCTGGCTGGCGCGCGGGCCGGGGCCCCAGCCGATCAGCTCGGTCAGCTCGTCGGCCGCGGCGGGCGCGGGTCGCCCGGCGCGCACCAGGCGCAGGATCGCGTCGACCACGCGGTCGCCGACCGGGATCCGGCGGACCAGCGCCTGCACGCCGATCAGCTCGTTCGCGGTCATCACCGGGCGCGCCGGCTCGATGCCGCTGCCGGTGGTCTCGATCATCATGCGGCGCTCGGCCGCCTCGTCCGGGTAGTCGACGTTGACCTGCAGCAGGAAGCGGTCGAGCTGGGCCTCGGGCAAGGGATAGGTGCCCTCCTGCTCGATCGGGTTCTGGGTCGCCAGCACGTGGAACGGCCGCGGCAGCTGGTGGTCGTGGCCGGCGACGGTCACCACGTGCTCCTGCATCGCCTGGAGCAGTGCTGCCTGGGTGCGCGGGCTGGCGCGGTTGATCTCGTCGGCCATCAGCAGCTGGCAGAACACCGGCCCGGGGATGAAGCGGAAGCTGCGCCGCCCGCTCTCGGTCTCCTCGAGCACCTCCGATCCCAGGATGTCGGCCGGCATCAGGTCGGGGGTGAACTGGACGCGCTTCTGGGTCAGCCCGAGCACCACGCCGAGGGTCTCGACCAGCCGGGTCTTGGCGAGCCCGGGCACGCCGACCAGCAGCACATGACCGCCCGCGAGCAGCGTGATAAGAGATTCCTCGATGACGCGTTCCTGGCCGAAGATCGCGCGCCCGATCTCGCTGCGGACCCGGGTGAAGCGGTCGATCGTCGCCTCGACCTGGTCGAGGATCGCCGAATCATGCATCTCGTTCATGGGCCGATCCTGGCACGCGGTGCGGACGAGGGAGCGCCGGAAGGCTGTGGACGGCGACGGCGGGCTGGCATGGGGTGAGTATGGGTACTGAGTCCCCGTCGGATCAACCCCTAGGCAGGGGCAAGACGCAGAGTTTATCGCCGGCAGCGCAACGCGTCGCAACCGAGCGCGCGTTCGGGCTCAGGATCGCGCGCGACGGCAGCTGGTGGCACGAGGGCCGGCCGATCGAGCGCGTGGCGCTCGCCAAGCTGTTCGCGACCGTGCTGCGGCGCGCCGCGGACGGCAGCTACTGGCTGGTGACCCCGGTCGAGCGCGGCCGGATCGAGGTCGAGGACGTGCCCTTCGTCGCGGTCGAGCTCGCCGCGACCGGAGCGGGACGCGACCAGAGCGTCCGCCTGCGCAGCAACCTCGACGAGTGGGTGACGGTCGGGCCGGAGCACCCCTTGCGCCTGCGCCGCACCGCGTCGGGTGCCGGCGATCAGGCGCTCGTGCCCTATGTCGAGGTCCGCCCCGGGCTCGAGGCGCGCCTCGCGCGCGCCGGTCTACTATCAGCTGGTCGAGCTCGGCGAGGAGCGGCGCGAAGGCGGCCGGACCCGGTTCGGCGTGTGGAGCGGGGGCCGGTTCTTCGCGCTCGACGAGGCGGATTGAGGCGCCGGTGCCCTCGGCCGGATGGCGCCGGTGGTGACCCGGGAGGAGCTGCGCCTTCGCCTCGCCCGCGCGCCGGGCGCGCCGCGCCGCGCTCTCGGCTCCGACGAGGGCTGGCTGCACGGCGACGATCCGGGGCCCGCGGCGCTCGGCGGCGCGACCTCGCGGCGCACGCCGGCCGCGGTGCTGGTGGGGGTGGTCGACCGGCCGCGCGGACCCGCGGTCCTGCTCACCCAGCGCACCGAGCATCTGCGCGACCATGCCGGCCAGATCAGCTTCCCGGGCGGGCGGATCGAGCCCTGCGACGGGTCGGCGCCGGCCGCGGCGCTGCGCGAGGCCGAGGAGGAGATCGGGCTCGATGCGGCCAGGGTCGAGGTGCTGGGGGAGCTCGCCCCCTACGACACGGTCACCGGCTTTCGCATCCATCCGGTGGTCGGCTGGATCACGCCACCCTTCGCGCTGCGGCTCGATCGCTACGAGGTCGCCGACGCGTTCGAGGTGCCGCTGCAGTTCGTGGTCGAGCCGCAGAACCAGCGCCGCCACAGCTACCGCCGTGGAACTCTGACCCGCGGCTACTACGTACTGCCCTATCAGGGCCGCTTCATCTGGGGGGCCACCGCGGGCATCCTGGTCAACTTCTCGAGCCTGCTCCGGGCGTGAGGCGATGCTGCGCATCCTGCTCCAGTACCTGTTGCCGCTGCTGCTGCCGTTCCTGGTGTACGTGGTCTACGTCGCCGTCGCGCGCGGCCGCACCCCGGGCTGGCTCGGCGAGGCGCCCTGGCCCTACCTCGCGGTCGCGGGCGTGGTCCTGATGGCGATCAGCCTGCTCACCTGGGGGCTGATGTCGGGCGCGCCGACCGATCGGGTCTACGTCCCGCCGCGCTTCGAGGACGGCCGGGTGGTCCCGAGCACCACGGTCGAGCCCTGAGGCGATGACGGCCCCCGCATGACCCAGGACGACGAGCGCCCGCTCGCGCGCCAGCCCTGGCTGCGGTCGGCGGCGGCGCGCCGGGTGCTCGCGGCGCTCACCGCCCGCGGGCGACCGGCACGCTTCGTCGGCGGCTGCGTGCGCGACGGCCTGCTGGGCCGGATGACGGCGGGCGCCGAGCTCGATCTCGCGACCGCGGAACGGCCCGAGGAGGTGATCCGCCTGCTCGAGGCGGCAGGCCTCAAGGCGATCCCGACCGGTCTCGCCCATGGCACGGTCTCGACGGTGGTCGACGGGCAGCGCTTCGAGATCACGACGCTGCGGCGAGGATGTGGCGACCGACGGGCGCCACGCCGAGGTCGCGTTCGGCGACGACTTCGAGGCCGACGCGGCGCGGCGCGACTTCACCATCAACGCGATGAGCTGCGACGGCGAGGGGCGGCTGTTCGACTACGTCGGCGGGCGCGCCGATCTCGCCGCGGGGCGGGTACGGTTCGTCGGCGAGCCGGCGCAGCGCATCGCCGAGGACTATCTGCGCATCCTGCGCTTCTTCCGCTTCCTCGCCCACTACGGCCGGGCGCCGGCGGATGCCGCGGCGCTGGCCGCGGCGGCCGCGGCGGCGCCCGAGATCGGCCGCCTGTCGGGCGAGCGGATCCAGGCCGAGATGCTGAAGCTGCTGGCGGCACCGGATCCCTTGCCCGCGCTGCGGCTGATGGCCGAGACCGGCGTGCTCGGGCAGGTCATCCCGGGTCCGGTCGGGCAGGACCGCCTGCGCGGTCTGCTCGCGGTGGCGCCCGATGCCGACCCGCTGCTGCGGCTCGCGGCGCTGCTGCGGCCGCCGCCGGCCGCGCCGGAGCTGGCCGAGACGGTCGCCGAGCGCTGGCGCCTCGCCCGGCGCGACGCGAGCCGGCTCGCCGCGCTCGCCGCGGCGCCCCTGCCGGCGCTCGCGGCGCCCGCAGCGGAGCGCCGGCGGTGCGCTCTACCGGATCGGGACCGAGCGCTACCGCGACCTGATCCGGCTCGCCGCGGCGGAGGCGCCGGACGATGCCGCCCTCGCGGCCGCGCTCGCCGAGGCCGCCGCCTGGCGTCCGCGCAAGCTGCCGCTCGACGGCGACGACCTGCTGGCGCTGGGTCTGGCGCCCGGGCCGCGGGTCGGCGCGATCCTGGCCGCGGTCGAGGCCTGGTGGCTCGAGCAGGACTTCGCCCCGGACCGCGCCGCCTGTCTCGCCCATGCCGAGGCCCTGATCGAGGCGGCGAGGCTCGCCTGAGCAGGACGCTTACGGCGCTGATGCCGCGGCCAGGCTTGCTTGACAAGCCGCCGCTCGCCTACCTATCCGTTGCAGGCCGTTTTGGGGGATAGTTTAACGGTAGAACTCTCGGCTCTGGACCGAGCAGTCCTGGTTCGAATCCAGGTCCCCCAGCCAGATCGCCATGCGCGATGAGGGCGCGGCCGGCCCGATCTCGGCAGCCTGCGATCAGCATCAGCTCTCGCGCCCAGCTCCGAACTCTCAGGCCTTCAAGATCCGCGCGTGGTGGGCGATGTGGTCGGCCATGAAGCTCGCCATGAAGTAGTAGCTGTGGTCGTAGCCCGCCTGGTAGCGGAGGGTCAGCGGGATGCCGGCGGCGGCGAAGGCCTCCTGGAGCAGCTGCGGGCTTGAGCTGCTCGGTGAGGAAATCGTCGGCGGTGCCCTGGTCGACCAGGACCTCGCGAGGCCACGCCGAGCGCCGCGGCGAGCAGCGCTCGCGTCGTAGGCCGCGCCAGGCGTCGCGGTCGGCGCCGAGATAGCCGGAGAGCGCCTTCTCGCCCCAGGGGCAGCGGGTCGGCGAGCAGATCGGCGCGAAGGCCGAGAGCGAGCGGTACTGTCTCGGGTTCTTGAGCGCGCAGATCAGCGCGCCGTGGCCGCCCATCGAATGGCCGAAGATGCCCTGGCGGCCGGCGTCGGTCGGGAAGCTCGCGTTGACCAGCGCGGGCAGCTCGGCGGTGACGTAGCTGTACATGCGGTAGTGCGCGGCCCAGGGCTCGGCGGTGGCGTCGACGTAGAAGCCGGCGCCGAGCCGAAGTCATAGGCGTCGTCCTCGCCCGGCAGATCGGCGCCGCGCGGGCTGGTGTCCGGCGCGACGATCGATCAGCCCGTGCTCGGCGGCGTAGCGCTGCGCGCCGGCCTTCTCGGTGAAGTTGGCCCAGGTGCAGGTCAGGCCGGAGAGCCAGTAGAGCACCGGCACCGGCCCGCGCGCCGCCTGCGGCGGCTGGTAGACCGCGAACTCCATCGCGCAGCCGGTGGCGCTCGAGCTCGTGGCGGTAGATGCCCTGGGTGCCGCCGAAGCAGCGGTGCTGCTTGAGCGTGGTCAGCCGTTCGGTCATGCCTGCCTCGTCAGATGAGGATGGCGGAAAACCCGCCCGCCACCTGTTCGTTCGCGCTCGGAGCCGCGCCTCGGTCAGTAGATGACGACGCTGCGGATCGACTTGCCCGCGTGCATCAGGTCGAAGGCCTCGTTGATCTGGTCGAGCGGCATCGTGTGGGTGATCAGATCGTCGATGTTGATCTTCCGTCCATGTACCAGTCGACGATCTTCGGCACGTCGGTGCGGCCGCGGGCGCCGCCGAACGCCGTGCCCTTCCAGACCCGGCCGGTGACCAGCTGGAACGGCCGCGTGCTGATCTCGGCGCCGGCCGGCGCCACGCCGATGATCACCGAGACGCCCCAGCCCTTGTGGCAGCACTCGAGCGCCTGGCGCATGGTCTTGACGTTGCCGATGCACTCGAAGCTGTAGTCGGCGCCGCCCTTGGTCAGGTCGACCAGGTAGGGCACGAGGTCGCCCTCGACCTCCTTCGGGTTGACGAAGTGGGTCATGCCGAACTTGCTCGCCGAGCGCCTTGCGCGCCGGGTTGAGTGTCGACGCCGACGATCATGTCGGCGCCGACCAGCCTCGCGCCCTGGATCACGTTCAGGCCGATGCCGCCGAGCCCGAACACGACGACGTTGGCGCCGGGCTCGACCTTGGCGGTGTTGATCACCGCGCCGATGCCGGTGGTCACGCCGCAGCCGATGTAGCAGACCTTGTCGAACGGCGCGTCCTCGCGGATCTTGGCGACCGCGATCTCCGGCAGCACGGTGTAGTTCGCGAAGGTCGAGGTGCCCATGTAGTGGAAGATCTTGCTCGCCGCCGTGCGAGAAGCGCGAGGTCCCGTCCGGCATCAGGCCCTGGCCCTGGGTCGCGCGGATCGCCTGGCAGAGGTTGGTCTTCGGGTTGAGGCAGTACTCGCACTCGCGGCATTCGGGCGTGTACAGCGGGATCACGTGGTCGCCCTTGCGTGACCGACTTCACGCCCGGGCCGACCTCGACCACGATGCCCGCGCCCTCGTGGCCGAGGATGGTCGGGAACAGGCCCTCCGGATCGGCGCCGGAGCAGCGTGAACTCGTCGGTGTGGCAGATCCCGGTCGCCTTGATCTCGACCAGCACCTCGCCGGCCTTCGGCCCCTCGAGCTCCACGGTCTCGATCGCGAGGGGCTCGCCGGCCTTGTGGGCCACCGCCGCGCGTACCTCCATCTCGTCGCCTCCCCAGAGACAACCGAACCGGAAATCGCACCGGAAACCTGTCAGACTGGTGCCGTCCGGTGACAAGAGCCTGCGTCGCGGTCGCCAGCCGGATCGCAGCCGGACGGCCCGCCGCGGATCACTGGCCCAGGCACGGTCTGCTGACCTAGAGTGAAATTGCCCTTGATTGAAATCAATCTATGGTTAAAATGATTCACAACCAAGAGTTCGGAAAACCATCGCGTCCGCGCTGAAGGAGCCGGTCGATGGGCGCGAGACTGCTCGAGTTCGCCGCCGATGTCGTGCGTGCTGACCGCCAATGTCCTGACCGCTGCTGGTGGCGGTCGGGCTGGCGTTGCTGATCCGGAGCAGGGTCCACGGCGTGCTGATCGTGGTCAATCTCTGGCTGTTCATGGAGCTCGCGAGCGACCATGCTCGAGCCCGGCTACGGCTTTGCGCGAGCCTGCTCTAGGCCGCGCCTGGTGGCGGCGGCCTCCAGGTCGCGATCGCCTATGGCGCGGTCACGCTGTGGCGCCACTGGCGGGTCGGCGCGGAGCGCATGACGGTGCACTGAGGCGGCAGCAAGCTGCCGCAGCCCGCTCAGCGGGCGCTGGTCAGCGCGCTGAGCGCGACCCGCTGGCGGCCGGCGGCATCGAAGTTGTCGGGCGCCAGCCAGCGCTCGAAGGCGGCGCGCGCGGCCGGCCAGTCGCGATCGAGCAGCGCGAACCAGGCGGTGTCGCGGTTGCGGCCCTTGACGACCATGTGCTGGCGGAAGGTGCCCTCGTAGGTGAAGCCGAAGCGGCCGCGCCGCGCGCATCGAGGCCGCGTTCAGCGCATCGCACTTCCACTCCAGCCGCCGGTAGCCAAGCTCCTCGAAGGCGTGGCGCGCCAAGCAGGAAGATCGCCTCGGTCGCCGCCCGGGTCTTCTGCAGAGGGCGGCGCGAACCAGATGTGGCCGATCTCGATCGAGCCGTTGGCCGGCACGATGTTCATGTAGCTCGCCATGCCGGCCGCCTCGCCGCCCGCCAGATCGACGATCGCGAAGAACAGCGGATCGCCGGAGCGCGAGCGCTCCTCGAGCCAGCGCTCGAACGCGCCCTGATCCGCGAACGGGCCATAGGCGAGGTAGGTCCAGAGCGCCGCGTCCTCGGGCCGGGCATGCGACAGCCGGTAGAGAGACTCGCGCATGCGCGCCGGCCTCGACCGGCTCGAGCCGCACATGGGCGCCCGCCAGCGGCGCCCGCTCCGGCGCCGCGGCCCGATGGCAGCGGCTCGACCGGCGGCCCGACCGGGCTCGCGGCGGCGTGCTTCGGTTCTGTGGCCACAGACGCTCCCGTCGGGGTCGGTCGTAGCGGGGATGGAGCCTAAGACAGCGGAGCGGCCGCGTCGAGCAGGGCGCCGCATGACCCTCGTTGGCGCAATCCGTCCTTCGGCTTGGCATAGCCGGTGCTCTTCTGTAGCCCGGTACGACGGCTCCGCCTACTCATGGTGCCGGCCTCAAGCCGACTGCAAAACCGTGCCCCTTCCAATAAGCCGCGGCCAGCTCGTCGGTCGCAGACGCGGAACTTCGGTCGGTGGTTCTCGTTCTGAGATGGGCGTGCGAAACCGAGGTGCCGGGACCGGCCCGACATGCCCGCCGCGCAACCCCGCGGCCTCAGCCCCGTCCTGGAGCGGAACATCATGGCGGCAGAGTGATGAGGAGAACCAGATCATTCCTGATCGGCATGGTTCTGGCCCTGTCCGCTTGCGCCGACACGCATCACGTCGTGATCGATCCCGGACATGGCGGCGTCGATTCTGGCGCGATCGGCAGCACCAGCAAAATTCTGGAGAAGGATGTCGCCCTGCGTATGGGCCTGGCATTGCGCGACCAGCTCGCAGCGACCGGGCGCTACCAGGTGGTCATGACCCGCGACAAAGACCGGTTCGTCGGACTGCGCGATCGCTTGCAGATCGCCAGGCAGGGGCAGGGCGAGTTGTTCATCTCCTTGCACGCTGACAGCTTGGTGACCATGCCCGAGGTCAGTGGCGCAGCCATCTACACGCTATCGGAGTCGGCCTCCATCGACGGGCCCGCGCCCTTGGCGGGTAAGGAGAATCGCACCGCCATCCTGGCTCGGATCGATCTGTCGAACCCGGACGACGTCGCTCCCGAAATCATGCCCGATCTGGCCCGGCGCGATGCCAATATCAAATCGATCAGGCTGGCGGAGCTGCTGATGCAGGAGCTGAACGGCGCGACCAGGATGGCCAGGCGACGGCCGGCGCAGGCGGGCTTCATCGTGCTCCAGTCGCCCGACATGCCGTCGGTGCTGATCGAGCTCGGTTATCTGTCGAATGCGGCTGACGAGAAGGCTCTCGCCGACGACGCCCACATCGCCAGGCTGGCCACCGCGATGGCCCGGGCGGTCGATGCGTATTTCGGAGTAGATCCCTCCTGAGCAGGCGACGTCCGGTTCCGAAGGCCTTCCGATATGTCTGTTGTGGCCGCGCGCTGATAGGTCTACGTCCCAGGCCGGCGCTGCTTTCCTACGCCTCAGCTCAGGCTCGACTTCCGGCTTGCCTCGAGGAAGCGCCGGATGCGCTCGATCGCCTCCTCGATGTTGGCGATCGAGTTGGCGTAGGAGAAGCGGATGTAGCCCTCGCCCTGGTCGCCGAAGCTGGTGCCGGCGACCAGCGCGACGCCGGTCTCGTTGAGCAGGTCGTCCTGGAGCTGGCGCGCGCTGTAGCCGGTGCCGGCGATGTTGGGGAAGGCGTAGAAGGCGCCGCCCGGGCGCACGCAGCGCACGCCCGGCAGGCCGTTGAGCAGCTCGAGGATCACCTTGCGGCGCTGATCGAACGCCTCGACCATGCGGAAGGCCGCGTCCTGCGGGCCCTTGAGCGCCTCGATGCCGGCCCACTGGGTCGCGGCGTTGACGCAGGAGTGGATGTTGATCGCAAGCCGCGTCGCGTGCTCGGCGAGGTCCTCGGGCCAGACCGCGTAGCCCAGGCGCCAGCCGGTCATCGCGTAGGTCTTGGACCAGCCATCGAGCAGGATCAGCCGGTCCTCGAGCTCCGGATAGACCAGCATGCTGGCGTGCGGGACGTTGTCGTAGACCATGCGGGCGTAGATCTCGTCCGACATGACCATGACCTCGGGATGCTCCGCGAGGCCGGCGACCAGCTTGTCGATCTCGGCGCGCGGCACGACGCCGCCGGTGGGGTTGGCCGGGCTGTTGACGATGATCAGCCGCGTGCGGGGCGTGATCTTGCCCAGCACCTCCTCGGCCGAGAACGAGAAGCCCGTCTCCTCGTGGAGCGGGATCGGCACCGGCTTGGCACCCGAGAACTCGATCACCGAGCGGTAGATCGGAAACCCGGGATCCGGGTACATGATCTCGCTGCCGGGCTCGCCGAACATCGTGATCGCGAAGTACATCGTGACCTTGCCGCCCGGCACGATCACGACCCGGTCCGGGTCGACCTCGACGCCCCGCCACTTCAGGATGTCCTCGGCGACCGCCTCGCGTAAGGGGAGGATGCCGTTCGCCGGCGTGTAGCCGTGGTGGCCGTCGGCGAGCGCCTTCTGCGCCGCGGCGACGATGTTCTCGGGCGTCGGGAAGTCGGGCTGGCCGATGCCGAGGTTGATGATGCTGCGGCCCTGCTGGGCAAGCCTGCGCGGCGCGGGCCAGCACCTCGAAGGCGCTCTCGGTGCCGAGCCGGTGCATGCGTTCGGCGAGTTGCATGGTCGAATCAGCCCCAAGCCTGACGAAGCCGCCGGCGCGCGCCGCACACAGCACGTACCGGCCGGGTCGCGGTCGACCGCGACGGGCGATTGGTAGCAGGATCGCCAACGGAACCGAACAGCGAAATGCGCCGCGCGCGCCAGCGGGCCTCACGTGTGGCGCTGGTTCTCGCCCAGGTCCCAGAACAGGCCGGTCATGATCAGGAGCCCCTCGCGCAGGACCGCCGGCAGGGCGTGCTCGTTCGGGGCGTGCTGGCGGCAGCCGCGATGGGCGTGCGGCACCCACACCGTCGGCAGCCCGAGGACCTCGGCGAAGCCGTCGTTGGGCAGGGCAGCCGCCGGCGTTCGGCAGCACGAGCGGCAGGCGGCCGGTGGTGCGCTCGATCGAGCGCCTCGCGAACGCCACCCAGCTGTGCTCGGGGTCGGTGCGCGTGGCGTGGAAAACGGCGAGATCGGCAGGCCGCACCTCGACCCGCCCGAGACCGGCCTCGCCGAGCGCGTGGCGGATCGCCGCCAGGAAGCCCTCCGGCTCGCTGTCGACGGTATAGCGGATCTGGCAGTGGGCCGAGGCCGCGGGCGGGATCGCGTTGACCGGGCTCTCCGGATCGCCGGCGGCCAGGCCAGCACCTCGAAGCTGTTCCAGCCGAGCACCTTCTCGGCCGCGCTCAGGCCGGGCTCGCCCCAGTCCGGGTCGATCGCCGGCTCACCCTCGGCGGCCGCGAGCGGCAGGTCGGCGAGCGCCCGCCGGACGGTCGGCGGAACCGAGCGCGGCTTGAGGTCTTGGATCTGAATCGCGCCGCTCTTGGACGCGATCGTGGCGATCGCGTGGGCCAGGATGATCGCCGGGTTGGCGAGCAGTCCTCCCCAGTTGCCCGAATGGTGGCCCGAATCCCGGAGCTCGACCACCAGGTCGAAGTTGAGGGCGCCGCGGCTGCCGAGGACGATCGTCGGCTGATCCGGCAGCAGGCGCGGGCCGTCGGAGGCGAGCAGCAGGTCGGCCGCGAGCTCCCGCTGGTGGCTCTCGCAGATCTCGCGCAGGCCCGGCGAGCCGATCTCCTCGCTGGTCTCGATCAGCACCTTGGCGTTGAAGCCGAGCCGGCCGCGCTCGGCGATCACCAGGCCGAGCGCGGCGAGGTTGATCGCATGCTGGCCCTTGTTGTCGGCCACCCCACGACCGTAGAGCCGGCCGTCGCGCTCGGTCAGCGCCCAGGGCGAGAGCCCCTCCAGCCATGCTTCCTCCATGCCGCGGACGACGTCGCCGTGGCCGTAGACCAGCACCGTCGGCAGGTCGGGGTCCTCGGTGCGCTCGGCCAGCAGCAGCGGCCCGCCCGGCGCCGGATTGACCAGCACCTGGCAGAGAAAGCCCATGTGCTCGAGCGCCGGCCGCAGGTGGTCGGTCAGATAGGCCGCGAGATGCGGCGCGCCGCGCGCCTCCTGGCTCTCGCTCGGCACCGCCACGAGGCGCGCGAGATCGGCCAGGAAGACCCCGCCGTCGAAGTGGCGGGCGGCACGTTCGAGGACGGCTTGACGCTTCATCGGGGCGGCCTCGCAGGGGTCATCCACAATGGTTGTCCACCTGTGAGTTATTCTATCGATGCGGGATGACAAGCGGGTTACCAGCGCGTGAAACTTGCGCCAGGATGCGAGCCCACGGCGCCGGACGCAACGGCAAGCTCGCGACCAGGGGAGGCAGAGCGATGGCCAGCTTCGCGCTCGAAGGCTTCAACCACACCGGCGTGATCGTGACCGATCTCGACCGCGCGATCGGATTTTTCCGCGACCTGCTCGGCTTCGAGGTGCTCTCGCGCGCGCCGCGCGACCCGGCCCTGATCGGCCGCATGACCGGGCTGCCCGCGCCCGAGGTCGAGATCGCTCACCTGCAGGGCCCGGGTCACCGGGTCGAGCTGATCCGCTACGCCGGCGACGGCATCCGCCGCACCGATCGACCGCGCGTCTACGACGACGGCGCGGCCCATATCGCGCTCGACGTCGACGACGTGGTGGCGGCGGTCGAGGCTGCGGCCGGTCACGGCCTCGCGCCCGTCGGCGAAATAATCACCATCGACGATGGACCCAATCGGGGCCGTAAGGTCGTTTACCTGCACAGCGGCTTCGGCCTCCTGATCGAGTTCATCGGGCCGCCGCCCAGCGCGAGGTAGAGCATGGCCACCATCGTCGACCTCTCGATGCCGATCGAGGACCACTTCCGCTGGCCGGTGGAGCGCCGGGTGAGCGGCGACCACGCGCAGGGCGACACCTTCGAGGCGACCTGGATCGGCTCGACGGTGCACGGCTTCACCCACATCGACAGTCCGCGGCACTGCGTGCCCGGCGGCCCGACCACCGACGACGTGCCGCTCGACCGGACGATCGGCGATGCGACCGTGTTCGATCTTGAGCCGGTGCAGCCCAACGAGGCGATCACGCCCGCGCGCCTGGCCGCGGCCGCCGAGCTGCTGCGCCCGGGCGACATCGTCCTGATGCGCAGCTGCTGGGAGCAGCAGCGCTCGCCGAAGACCGAGGCGTTCTGGACCGACGCGCCCTATCTGACCCGCGAGGCGGCGGAGTGGCTGCTGGCCCGGCAGCCCAAGGCGGTCGCCTTCGACTTCCCGCAGGACTACCCGATCCGGCTGCTGCTGAAGGGCGAGAGGCGGCCGCTGGCGGAGAACGTGACCCACGACGTCCTGCTCCGGAACGGCGTGATCCTGGTCGAGTATCTCTCCAACACCGCGGCGCTGGTCGATCCGCGCGTCTGGTTCTGCTGCCTGCCGCTCAAGGTCCCCGGCGCCGACGGCGCGCCGGCGCGCGCGATCGCGATCGAGAAGGAGACCCGGATCCCCTGACGACGCGCGGCCTGCTCTCTACGGCAAGGCCCCGGACTCGACCGCGCGGCGGCGGCGAGGTCAGGGTGCCGGCGGATCGCCCGCATCCGAAGTCGCGCCGGCGAGCCTGGCGTGCTTGCAGCCAGGGGACGCGATCTTGGTCCGCCCGAGCAGCCGCAGCACCGAGTTGCGACCCGCCCGCAGGACCGGATAGAGCACGCGCGACAGCTGCGGCGAGCGAAACACCTTGGCGTTGATCCGGTTGAACAGGCCGGAGCCGCTGCTCAGCAGGGCGAGCGCATGGATGCAGTCGGCGCCATGGTAGTAGCGGCCGCCCAGCTTGAGCACCATGCCCTCGTCCAGGTCGAGGCCGGCGCGCTGCAGCTCATCGACCAGCGGCCCGCCCTCGCGCGCGTTCACCAGCCTGACCGGGCCGGCTGCCTGACGAAGCCGTAGGTATTGCACGTAGCGGCTGCAGAACGGACAGTCGCCGTCGTAGACCAGCCAGGCGTCGCCGCGCGGGTCATCGGCTTTCCAGCGTCTTGCGTTGCGCGTCGTGAGCGAGGTTCATCCGGCCATCCCACCGCGGCGGCACCATGGGCCCGCCGCTCTGCCGTCAGGAGCTGGAACATCGATCGCCGCCGGCGCAAATCAAGCCCCGCGCCACCGGCGGGGGCCGGCCCGGCTCAGGTCGCGAGCTGGGGATCGCGCTGCCCGGCCGGCTCGCGCCGCAGCCATCATCGTGAAGACGCGCTGCCACGGGATGAACACGGCGTAGAGCGCCATCCACTCGGGGAAGGGCGCGTTGAGCAGGATCCAGTTGCCGGCATGGAAACCGAGCCCGAGCGGCACGTAGATCCAGCGCAGGCGCGGAAAGATGACCGCCAGAGCGAAGGTCACCTGGAAGATCACCACCGCATATTGAGACAGCATGACCAGGTAGTGATACTGTGAGAACCAGCCGCCGAGCAGGGTTCCCTTTCGCAGAGTGTCTTGAATCATGTAGTATTGCAGGGTATAGCCGTTGAGCCAATCCAGACCACCTTCGAACACCAGCTTGCTGAGGACGGCCGACAGGTAGATCAGCACGAACAACCACTGGATGAGCCGAATCGGCCATCCGGCGAGCGGACCCTGCGCGGTCAGGACGTCTTCCTCCTCGTCGCTCCGGCCACCACGCTGGCGCCTGATCAGCTGGTCGACCGAAAGCACGTGCCCTGCAGGGCTGAGCGCGAGGATTCCAAGCCCGATGATCAACGGCGCCTCGGTATGGTGGAAATCGCCGTGCGAATAGACGTAGGTCACCATGAACGCATTGCCGAGCATGAAGACGAGCAGGCTCAGTCGGGTGCGGAAACCGACGAAGGCCAACAACCCAAAGACGACAGTGACGTAGTACACGATCGCCATGAACTGCGGCGACGGCCGATAGTCCCAGCCCCAGGGGAGCAGGAACAGGCGCAACAGCGTGATTGGATCGTAGAGTGGGTCCGGCAGCGCCCACAGCTTCTCCATGAATGAAGGGGAGAGGTTTGGCCAGAACAACAAGAGCCACAGCTGACAGGCGACGACGAGCAGCCGCACCATCGCCAAGTCGACATAGGGCGCGGGGCGAAACCAGTACTCGTTCCACCGTCTCACGTCGTCGGCCCTCCGGATCAGTCGCTGCGCGCGAGAGGAAGCTCCATTTCGACCGAGCGCGGCGGCGCCGCAGCCTGACCGTGACGGGTTACGATCACCGGCGTGTCTTCGATGCGCAGCCGTACCAGCTTATGACCGCTCGCATCCTGGAAATGATCGGTCAGCATGACGGTGAGGTCGGGATCCGGCTTTTGCTTGAACATCTGGAACAGCGCGGTCGACTTGAGCCACTCGCGCAGCGGCCACTCATGCCGCGTGAAGGACGGTAGATGCAGCGACTGCGCTGCCTGATCGTCCCTGCTGGGGGCCGCGTCGGCAGTCAGCGCTGCTGCCATGAGCGCGCTCGCCCATTTCTCGTAGACCCACAGGACCACCCCGACGTCCTCGGGCGTGATCGCCACCTCCTTACCATCTTCAGTCGTGCCGAAGACGAAATGACGCGCGACCACCCGGTCGCCATCGTGACGGCTTTTCGAATACATCGGATAGTCGATGAACGGCCACGTCCACTTGCCAGGGCGCGCTATGACGGCGAACAGCTGCAGCCCCAGCACCGCGATGATGACGAAGGAGATCCACCGGAACGTGGTCGCGCTATCGCTTGTGGACACCGCTCTTCACCTCGAAGGTCCGGAAGCACCAGCGGAGCGTGCGCCAGTTAAGCGTATCACGAGGCAATCCGTACGCGTCAGAGCGCGCTCTGTCAACCCGCCGACCGGGGCGGAACGGCGCCGCGCTGACCCTCGCCGGCGGGCCTTTCTCACTCCTCCTCGTGGAACACCTCTTCGCGCTTTTTCGCCACGTTCGGCATCAGCACGATCGCCAGGGCGAGGACCGCGAGCCCCAGCAGGACGGCGCTGATCGGCCGCTGCAGGAAAATCAGGGGGTCGCCGCGGGCGATGATCATCGCGCGCCGCAGGTGCTCCTCGAGCATCGGCCCGAGCACGAAGCCGAGGAGGAGCGGGGCGGGCTCGCACTCGAACTTCACGAGGACGTAGCCGAGAAGCCCAAAGACGGCCACCGCGAAAAGGTCGAAGGCGTTGTTGTTGATGCTGTAGACCCCGATCGCGCTGAAGGTCAGAATCGCGGGAAACAGGACATAGTAGGGGATGCTCAGCATCCGCACCCAGAGGCCGATGAGTGGCAGATTGAGGACGACGAGAAGAAGGTTCCCCACCCACATGGACACGATGAGGCCCCAGAAGAGCGCCGGCTCGTCGAGAGCGACGTTGGGCCCTGGAGTGATTCCTTGGATGATCATCGCGCCGATCATCAGCGCCATGACCGGATTTGCCGGGATGCCGAGGGTCAGCATGGGGATGAAGGAGGTCTGCGCGCCCGCGTTGTTCGCGGCTTCGGGCGCCGCCACCCCCTCGATCGCGCCCTTGCCGAATCGCTCTGGCGTTCTCGAGACCTTCTTCTCGACAGTATAGGCTGCGAACGAGGCCAGGACGTGGCCGCCCCCCGGCAGGATGCCGAGCAGCGAGCCGAGGGCGGTTCCGCGCAGCACCGGGGCAATGATTCGGCGCAAATCTTCGCGGCTCGGCATGAGCCCGCTGACGTGTCGGACCGCCACGTCGCGGTCGTGCTCCTCCTCGAGGTTGCGCAATATCTCGGCGATGCCGAACACGCCGACGGCGACGGCGACGAAGTTGATGCCATCGGCGAGCTCGAGCCGGCCGAGCGTGAACCGCTGCTCGCCGGTGTAGATGTCGGTGCCGACCAGCCCGAGGAGGAGCCCGAGCACGATCATGGCGAGCGCCTTGACGACCGAGCCGTGTGCGAGCGCGACCGACGAGATCAGGCCGAGGACCACGAGCGAGAAGTACTCGGCCGGGCCGAACTCGAGGGCGACCGCCGTCAAGGGCGGCGCGAACAGCACGAGCACCAGGGTCGCGACCGAGCCCGCAAAGAACGAGCCGAGGGCGGCGGCGGCGAGCGCGGGACCCGCGCGGCCCTGGCGCGCCATCTGATAGCCATCGATCGCGGTCACCGCCGAGGACGATTCGCCCGGCAGGTTCACGAGGATCGCGGTCGTGGAGCCGCCGTACTGCGCACCGTAGTAAATCCCGGCAAGCATGATCAGCGACGTCGCCGGCGACAGCGCGAGGGTCAGCGGCAGGAGCATCGCGATGGTCGCGGTCGGGCCAAT
This sequence comes from uncultured Alphaproteobacteria bacterium, assembly GCA_963753275.1. Classification (GTDB taxonomy): domain Bacteria; phylum Pseudomonadota; class Alphaproteobacteria; order Geminicoccales; family Geminicoccaceae; genus DATAOG01. The sequence continues at coordinate 79,916 of CAVWCE010000025.1, forward strand.
CCCCGGCAGCACGCCGACCAGCGTGCCGAGGAGGACGCCGATGAAGCAGAAGGCAATGTTGACCGGAGAGAAAGCGGTCTCGAAGCCGAGGCCAAGGTTCAGGAAGAGATCCATCGGAGCTTCGCTAGGCGCCAAGCCACGGCCCGAAGAGCCGGAGCGGCAGGCCCAGCCCGAGGCTGAAGACGAGGACGCAGAACACGGTCAGGCCCACGGTCAGCGCGACCGCCAGTGAAACGGACATGCGCCGACTGGCGAATGCCGAGATCAGCGCCACGAGCGCGAGGGCGGGCACGAGCCCCAGCCCGCGGACCGTGAGCCCGAAGACGACAGGGGCGGCCAGGATGAGGACGAGCCCGCGCCAGGGGACGGTGAGCGGGCCCGCGGCCGAGTGGCCAAGCCCGTACACCACGATGGCGAGCCCGAGCGCGACGAGGAGTCCCGCAAGGATCAGCGGGAAATAGCCAGGGCCCATGCGGAGCGGGGTGCCGAGTTCGAGGTTCATCGCGCCCAGGCCGAACAGAAGCCCGATCGCGATGAAGATGAGGCCGGCGCCGATGTCCTTGACGTTGAAGCTCATCGCGCATCTCAGCTGAGTCGCGAGCGCCGTCTACACCAGAGGTCGATCCGGATGCTGCCGCGCCGGCATCCTGGCGACGTCCACTACTCGGCGTACACGCCGGCGGCCTCGATGACGGGCTTCCAGCGGTCGATCTCGGAGAGCAGCCTTTCCTGGAGCGCCTGCGGGGTGACGGCCTCGGGTGGAACGGGTGCGGTGCCAAGCTCGGCGAAGCGCTGCACGACGTTCTCGTCGGCGAGTGCCGACTTGAGCGCGTCGGACAGCTTGGCTACCACCTCGTCCGGGGTCCCCGCCGGCGCGTACAGCCCGTGCCAGATCGAGATCTCGATGCCTTCGAGGCCGGCCTCCGCCGCGGTTGGGACATCGGGCAGCGCATCCAGGCGCTCCTCGGTGAACACGGCGTAGGCCTTGATGCTGCCGGCATTGATCGGATTGGTCGTGTTGGTGGTCTGGTCGCACATGAAGTCGACCTGGCCGCCCATCAGATCGGTCATCGCCGGCCCCGTGCCCTTGTAGGGCACGGTCGTGAGCGTGGTCTCCATCGTCTGCATGAGGAGCATGCCGCACAGGTGGGAGGCGGCGCCGATGCCGGCGTTGGCGTAGAGGACGTTCTCCCCGTTCTCCTTCGCGTAGCTCACCAGGTCGGCGAGCGTCTCCGGCTCGAAATCCGGCCGCGCGACCAGGGTCATGGGCACCTCGGTCACCAGGCCGATGGGCGCGAACGCCGTCTTGGGGTCGTACGGCAGGCTGCGATACAGCGTGGCGCTGGTCGCCATGCCGATGTGATGCAACAGGAGCGTGTAGCCGTCGGGCTCGGCCTGCGCGACCCGCCTCGCGCCGAGCGTGCCGCCTGCCCCGCCGATGTTCTCGACGATCATCTGCTGGCCGAGCGTGCGGGACATCGATTCGGCGACCAGCCGGGTCACGGTATCGGTCGGGCCGCCGGCCGAGAATGGCACGACAATGGTGATCGTGCTCGACGGATAATCCTGCGCGGACGCGCTGCCGACGCCGAGCCAGGTCGTCAAACCAAGAGCGGCGGCTGTCGTGAGCCACGATCGCATGATGTTCTCCCTGATTCGGGACGGGGCGCCATCACCGGGGGTGCCGAGCGGGCTGCCCTGACCAGTTCTCCCATCGACCTCTCAGCCAACACCGATGCGCCGGCCGGGTCAAGCGCGGTTCGGTCGCATCCTGCCGCGCCCGGGTGCGGTGTACGTTCGGTGCTCGGGGTACGACCGGAGGGGGTCGGCTTGTTGTTCTCCCAGTCCCGCGACGACGCGATCGGCCAGGTGCTGCCTGCCGGCCAGGCTGGCGGTCGCCTCGCCGGGTCGCTGCTCGGGCGCGTGCTGACCGGCAGCGGCGAACGCCGGGTCCGGCTGCGCACGCTGACCCTGATCCGCTGGATCGCGATCATCGGCCAGGCCTTCACCGTCGCCCTGGTGCACTTCTCCCTCGAGTTCCGCCTGCCGCTCGGGCCGCTGCTCGGCGCGATCGGGCTCTCGGCGCTGATCAACCTCGTCCTCTCGGGCTTCGCCGCGACCACCCGTCTGACCGAGCGCAGCGCCGCCCTGCTGCTCGGCTACGACATCCTGCAGCTGGCCTTCCTCCTGGGCCTGACCGGCGGCTTGCAGAACCCGTTCTCGGTGCTGCTGATCGTGCCGGTCACCCTGTCCGCGACCACCTTGTCGCTGCGTACCACGATCGTGCTGTGCCTGTTCGTGGTCGGCGCGGCGACCCTGCTCGCCCTGTTCCCGAGCGACCTGCCCTGGCGCCCCGGCAGCTTCGAGCTGCCGCCGCTCTACGTCGCGGCCTTGTGGCTCGCGCTGGTGCTGGGCACCGCCCTGGTCGCGGCCTACGCCTGGCGGATCGCCGACGAGGCGCGGCGCCTCTCGGATGCGCTCGCGGCGACCCAGATGGCGCTCGCCCGCGAGCAGCAGCTCTCCGCGCTGGGCGGGCTTGCCGCCGCCGCCGCGCACGAGCTCGGCAGCCCCCTCGCGACGATCGCGGTGACCGCGCGCGAGCTCGCCAACAGCGTGCCGGCGGACAGCCCGCTGGCCGAGGACGTCGCCTTGCTGGTCAGCGAGGGCCAGCGCTGCCGCGAGATCCTGCGCTCGCTCAGCGAGAAGGGCGAGAACGACGAGCATGCGCCGTTCACCCGCATGCCGCTCTCGAACCTGCTGGAGGCGGTCGCCAATTCCTGCCGCCGGCGGCCCGAGGTCGACCTTGCCATCACCCTCGAGCGGCGCGCGCCCGACAGCCCGGAGCCGCAGCTGGTGCCGACCCCGGAGCTCAGGCACGCGCTCGCCAACCTGATCGACAACGCGCTCGCGTTCGCCGCGAGCGAGGTCAGGATCGCAGTCACCCTCGGAGCCGACGCGGGTCGCGGTGCGGATCGAGGACGACGGCCCGGGCTTTCAGGCCGAGGTCCTGGAGCTGCTGGGCGAACCCTATCTCTCGACCCGCCGTGAGGCGGGCGGCCTCGGGCTTGGCGTGTTCATCGCCCAGACCTTGCTTGCGCGAACCGGCGCGACGCTGCAATTTGACAACTGCGACCATGGGGCTCGCGTGACGATCACCTGGAGTCGCGCAGCGCTGGAGGGCCGGGCACCGGAGATCTGAGATGGAGCAGTCCGAGGACGGCAGCGAAGCGGGCGCAGCGCCGTGCGCTGCCGAGGCGGTCGCCAGTCCGGGCGCCGGGCGCAGCCTGTTGCTCGTCGACGACGACGCGCCGTTGCGCCGCTCGCTGGCGCGCGCCCTGGAGCGCCGCGGCTTCCACGTGCTGGCGGCGGAAGGGCTGGCCGAAGCGCGCGATCACGCCCACGCCCACCGGCCCGAGTTCGCGGTGCTCGACATGCGGCTCACCGAGGGCAGCGGTCTCGACCTGGTGCGCATGCTCCGGGAACTGCGGCCGGAGGTCCGGATCGTGATCGTCACCGGCTACGGCAACATCGCGACCGCGGTGGCGGCGATCAAGGCCGGTGCGGTCGACTACCTGGCCAAGCCGGTCGATGCCGACGACGTGGTCGCCGCGCTGCTGCGCAGCGGCCAGGGCCTGCCCCCGCCGCGCGACAATCCGATGTCGGCCGACCGGGTGCGCTGGGAGCACATCCAGAGGGTGTTCGAGCAGTGCCACCGCAACGTGTCCGAGACCGCGCGCCGCCTCAACATGCACCGGCGCACGCTGCAGCGCATCCTCAACAAGCGGGCGCCGCGGGAGTGAGGCGGCTGCCGCCCGCTCGGCTCAGCCGCGCCCGGCCAGGGTCTCGAAGATGATCAGGCAGGCGCGGTGCGGGTTCGCCCCGGTCGCCGGCGACAGGCCGATCGCGATCGCCTGCGCGGTCCGCACCTTGCCCGGCGAGACGTAGGTCGCGTTGAACTTGCCGCGGGCGCCGGGCTCGCCGAAGACCCGCTGCCAGAGCTGCTGCATGGTCGCGCCGCGCAGGATCATGAGGTTGTCGAGCCGCTGGCCGACCACGCCGCGGGCGTCGACGTGCAGCCAGCCGGCGAAGGCCTGGTTGAGGCGGCGCACCGCGCGGTCTTCCGAAAGCAGCAGGCAGGGCAGGGGGCAGGCATCGAGCACCCGGGGCAGGTCCTGGGTGTTGCCGGCGAGCGTCAGGCGCTCGAGCTCGCGCTCGAGACCCTGCCAGCGCAGCCGGGCGTGGATCAGACAGAAGGTGCGCAAGGTCGAGGCGAGGTTGGTGCGGTCCGGGGTCGCGCTGGCGACGTCGTTGACCAGCCGCGACAGGCGAATCGTGCGACTGTCGGCGACCTCCTTGAGGTAGCCCCAGAACTCCGGCTCGAGCTTGATCGACGTGCGCACCTCGCCGATGCGCATTGTCTTCCGGATCATCGCCTGCGCTGGTGGCCCCAACTCGCTCAACTCACACTGCGATACTACTTTTGTGGGTAGGATTGCCCACATTATGGTGCTCATTTAGGTTAGCTTCCGGTAAACGGTGCGAGCGAAATCGCGGTAGTGCCCTGTCGGCTCCAACGGGTGCGGAGATCTGAATGGCCGAGCTAGAGGTGGGTGATGGCTGGCGCGAGCTGGCGCAGGCCGATGCCGCGGGCCCGAGCGAGGGCGGTGCCGCCGCGGCCGGAGGCGCGGGCAACCGGCCGCCGCAGGCGGCCGCGGTCTGCGTCGCCACCGCCGAGGATGCCGCCGTCGAGGTGCCGGTCCTCGACTACGTCCGCGATCCGAACGGCGATCCCCTGCAGCTGCTGAGCGCGAGCAACCCGTCCAGCGGCGAGGTGTCCCTGAACCCGGACGGGACAGTCACCTTCACGCCGCGTGAGCCGGGCCTGCAGAGCTTCCAGTATCAGGTCGGTGACGGCCAGGGCGGCGCCGCGAGCGGCGCCGTCTCGGTCCTGGTCAACCCGCAGGACGGGGAGCTCGACCGGCCGGTGCTCGCCGGGCTCGGCAACCAGCAGCTGGTGGAGCTCGCGCGCGCCTGCGCCGCCGGCACCGCGCTCGACGTGGTGACGCTCGAGGGGGCTCAGGTCGAGGTTCGGCCGCCGGAGGCGGGCACCCGCGTTCAGGTCCAGACCGAGCCGGGGCAGGCGATCGAGCTCGCCGGCGGCGCCTTTGCCAGCGCCACCTACATCGTGGTCGAGGGCGGCCTGCTGGTGGTCACCGAGGACGGCCGCCTGGTCTACCTGTCGGGCTTCGTCGACAGCGCCGAGAGCGGTCCGCCGCCGACCCTTGCGGTGGCCGGCGGCCCGGCGGTCGCGGCGAGCGAGCTGCTCGCCAATCTGCAGCCGATCACCGAGCCGGCGGAGGGCCCCGTGGTCGGTTGGCTGCCGCCGCCGCCGCCCGGGGGCGGGCCCGTGCACGGCGGCGGCGCCGGCTTCAGCCCCTACGATCCGGGCGACATCGGTCCCGGGCTCGGCCTGACCGGGCCGCTGCTGCCGACCGCGCTCGGCCCGGGCCGCGAGTTCCTGATCCGCGGCACCGGCGAGTTCGGCAACGGCGAGCAGGCCGGCGAACCGGGCGGCGAGCCCGGCCCGGGTCCCAATCCCGGCCCCGGCCCGGGCCCCGAGCCGGGCCCGGGTCCAGGTCCCGGACCGGGCCCCGGCCCAGGCCCCGGACCGGGGCCGGGTCCGAACGCGCGGCCCCAGCTGACCATCAGCGGCGAGGTCACGGCCGAGGTCGGCGAGGTGACGCGCCCGATCGACTTCGTCAGCGCGCCGCCCTTCCCGACGCTGAGCGAGCAGCGGCGCGGTCGATCTCGACCTGGTCAACGGGGTCGATCCGCGCAACCTGGTGCTCGGCCCGAATGCCGACGCCACGATCACCTTCCGCGACGAGATCGCCGCCTTCGACAATACCTTGGGCGTCGTCCTGGTCGGCCCCGACGGCACGCTCGGGCCGGCGCGCATCGTGTTCGCCCAGGTCGAGCACGCCGAGGCCGATCCGCGCTTCCCGTTCGCGCGCCCGGGCGGCGGCCCGCTGAGCCCGGGCGACGAGGTGCGCCTGAGCGAGCTCTACACCACGGGCGAGCTGACGGAAGGGCAGCAGTTCGCGTTCTTCACGATCGCCGAAGGCTTTCGCTTCAGCGGCGATCTCACGGGCGCCGAGCTGGTGTTCCTGAACGACGACGGCAGCGCGGCGAGCCTCGGCGACGCGACGCCCGGTCTGTTCGCGCTCCTGCCGGACGGCACGCTGGTGCCGCTCGCCGGCAACGTCTTCCACACCGCGACCCCGACGGTCGACGATCCGCTCGGCAATGCCCTCAACGACGGCGGCCGCGGCCAGGTGCTCTCCGGCCTCGAGGACGGCACCGCCGGGCTCTCGATCACCTTCGAGGACAAGCGCCTGAACTTTGGCGACACCGAGAGCGACAACGACTTCAACGACGTCACCTACGAGGTGCTGCTCGAGCCCTCGACCGGCAGCTCGCTCGACTTCGTCGAGCTCAACATCGCGGTCGACGCCACTGTCGCCGACGACGATGCGAATCTCAGCGGCGCGGTCGCCGAGATCACTGGTGGCGAGCAGGCCGGCGATCGCGCTGCTGGTCGACCTGCCGCCCGGCAGCGCGATCACCGTGGTCGAGGACGGCACGAGCGGCCGGCTCGTGCTCGCGGGCATCGCGCCGATCGCGGACTATGTCGATGCGCTGCGCAGTATCAAGCTCGACGCCGCGGGCGAGGGCGTGCGCGAGATCACCTTCAGCGTTACCGACGAGCGCGGTGCGGAGAGCGCGCCCGCCACGGTGCGGGTCGACCTGACGACCGCCGGCGCCGACTTCGGCGGTCCGGGCGACGACATCCTGCTCGGCGAGCCCGGGGTCAACGATGCGATCGCCGGCCGGCGCGGCGACGACCAGCTGTTCGGCCTGTCCGGCGACGACGTGCTCGACGGCGGCCTCGGCGACGACCAGCTGTTCGGCGACGACACCCTGGCGGCCGCGAGCGACGGCGACGACGTGCTGATCGGCGGGCCGGGAGCCGACCTCCTGGTGGGCGGCGGCGGCGCCGACGCGCACGTCTACTTCACGCTCACCGAGCGCGGCGACACGATCCGGGGCTTCGATGCGACCGAGGGCGATACGCTCGACTTCAGCGGCCTGTTCCAAGGGAGCGGCGTCGATCCGGGCGCGGTCGACCCCTTCGTGCGCTTCGATGCGGCCGGCGGCGACGTCGTGGTGAGCGTCGACAAGGATGGCGCCGGCAGCGACTTCGCCTTCATCGCGATGGCGACGCTGACCGACCCGACCGGCGTGACCACCGCCCAGGCCGCGGCCGACAACGGCAGCCTGGTGGTCGCCTGAGGTCGCGCCGCGCCGGCCGCGGCTGCGCTCGAGGCGCGCCGCGGCCGGCCGAAGCTTGCCGTCGGGCGGGCCTCCGCTACAAGGGCGGCGCCGGGTCGACCCCGGCGACGGGTCCACCACCAGGCGCCGCCAGTTGACATGTCTCGCAAGAAGATCGCGCTGATCGGTGCCGGCCAGATCGGCGGCACGCTCGCCCTGCTGGCCGCGCAGAGCGAGCTCGGCGACGTCGTGCTGTTCGACATCGTCGAGGACATGCCGGCGGGCAAGGCGCTCGATCTGGTCGAAGCCACCCCGGTGCACGGCGTCAATGCCGACGATCGCCGGCACCAACGACTACGCCGAGGCGCTGGCCGGCGCCGCCGTCGTGATCGTCACCGCCGGGCATCCCGCGCAAGCCCGGGATGAGCCGCGACGACCTGATCGCGACCAACGCCGGCGTGATCAAGACCGTCGCCGCCAACGTCCGGCAGCACTGTCCCGACGCCTTCGTGATCGTGATCACCAACCCGCTCGATGCGATGGTCTGGGTGATGCAGAAGGCCAGCGGCCTGCCGCCGAGCCGGGTGGTCGGCATGGCGGGCGTGCTGGATTCGGCGCGCTTCCGCTACTTCCTCGCGGCCGAGCTCGGGGTCTCGGTCGAGGACGTCACGGCGTTCGTGCTCGGCGGCCACGGCGACAGCATGGTGCCGCTGGTGCGCTACTCGACGGTCGCCGGCATCCCGCTGCCCGACCTCGTCAAGCTCGGCTGGACCAGCCAGGAGCGGATCGACGCGATCGTGCAGCGCACCCGCGACGGCGGCGGCGAGATCGTCAAGCTGCTGAAGTCCGGCTCGGCGTTCTACGCGCCGGCCGCGGCGGCGATCCAGATGGCCGAGGCCTATCTGCTCGACCAGAAGCGCGTGCTGCCTTGCGCCGCGCATGCTGGAGGGCGCCTACGGCGTGCGAGGGCTACTACGTCGGGGTGCCGGTGGTGATCGGCGCGGGCGGCGTCGAGCGGATCGTCGAGATCGAGCTCGAATGGCGCGGAGCGGGCCGCGTTCGAGGCGTCGGTGGCGGCGGTCAAGAGCCTCTGCGCCGCGGTCGAGCTGTAGCGCGATGCAGGCCTGGGCGGCGGCGCTCCGCCAACCCGAGCAGCCAGCGGAAACGAGCCCGGCATGAACATCCACGAGTACCAGGCCAAGGCGCTGCTGAAGGAGTACGGGGTCGAGCGTGCTGCGCGGCCAGGTGGCGTACACGCCCGAGGAGGCCGAGGCGGCGGCGCGCGAGCTGGGCGGCCCGCTCTGGGTGGTCAAGGCGCAGATCCACGCCGGCGGGCGCGGCAAGGGCGGCGGCGTCAAGCTCGCGCGGTCGGTCGAGGAGGTGCGCCAGCTCGCCGGCCAGATGCTCGGCATGACGCTCGTCACCCATCAGACCGGGCCCGATGGCCGCCAGGTCCGCCGGGTCTACGTCGAGGACGGCTGCGAGATCGCGCGCGAGCTCTATCTCGGCGTGGTGATCGACCGCCAGGCGTCGCGGGTGACCTTCATGGCCTCGACCGAGGGCGGCGTCGAGATCGAGGAGGTCGCGGCGCGGACCCCGGAGCGGATCATCAGGGTCGCGATCGACCCGGCGATCGGCTGCCAGCCGTTCCACGGCCGCCAGATCGCGTTCGGGCTCGGCCTCGAGGGCCGCCAGGTGAGCAAGGCGGTCGGCTTCGTGCGCGCCGTCTACCGCGCCTTCTGCGAGCTCGACGCCAGCCTGGTGGAGATCAACCCGCTGGTCGTGACCGCGGGCGGCGAGCTGGTGGCGCTCGATGCCAAGATGAACTTCGACAGCAACGCGCTCTATCGCCAGCCGCGGGTGGTCGAGCTGCGCGACCTCGACGAGGAGGACCCGCACGAGATCGAGGCCAGCCGGCACGAGCTCAACTACATCAAGCTCGACGGCAACATCGGCTGCATGGTCAACGGCGCCGGCCTCGCGATGGCGACCATGGACATCATCAAGCTGTACGGCGGCGCGCCGGCGAACTTCCTCGACGTCGGCGGCGGCGCCACCAAGGAGCGGGTCACCGCGGCGTTCAAGCTGCTGCTCTCGGACCCCAAGGTCGAGGGCGTGCTGGTCAACATCTTCGGCGGCATCATGCGCTGCGACGTGATCGCCGAGGGCGTCGTGGCGGCGGCGCGCGAGGTCAACCTCGGCGTCCCCCTGGTGGTCCGGCTGGAGGGCACCAACGTCGACCTCGGCAAGCAGATCCTGGGCGAGTCCGGGCTTGCGATCACCGCCGCGGGCGACCTCGCCGAGGCCGCGGAGAAGGTCGTCGCCGCGGTCGGGAAGGCGGCCTGATGTCGGTTCTGGTCGATCAGGGCACCAAGGTCATCTGCCAGGGCTTCACCGGCGCCCAGGGCACCTTCCACTCCGAGCAGGCGATCGCCTACGGCACGCAGATGGTCGGCGGCGTGACCCCGGGCAAGGGCGGCTCGACCCATCTCGGCCGGCCGGTGTTCGACACCGTCGCCGACGCGGTCCGGGAGACCGGCGCCGACGCCTCGGTGATCTACGTCCCGGCGGCGTTCGCAGCCGATGCGATCCTCGAGGCGATCGACGCCGAGGTGCTACCTGATCGTCTGCATCACCGAGGGCATCCCGGTGCTCGACATGGTGCGCGTCAAGCGCGCGCTGATCGGCTCGGGCTCGCGCCTGATCGGTCCCAACTGCCCCGGCATCATCACGCCCGACGCCTGCAAGATCGGCATCATGCCGGGCCACATCCACCGCCGCGGCCGGATCGGGATCGTTTCGCGCTCGGGCACGTTGACCTACGAGGCGGTCGCCCAGACCACCGCCGCCGGCCTCGGCCAGAGCACCTGCATCGGCATCGGCGGCGATCCGGTCAACGGCACGAGCTTCACCGACTGCCTCGAGCTGTTCCTCGCCGACCCGGAGACCGAGGGGATCGTGATGATCGGCGAGATCGGCGGCAGCGCCGAGGAGGACGCCGCGCTGCTGATCAAGGCGTCGGGCACCAGCAAGCCGGTGGTGGGCTTCATCGCCGGCCGGACCGCGCCCCCCGGGCGGCGGATGGGTCACGCCGGCGCGATCATCGCGGGCGGCACGGGCGGCGCCGAGGAGAAGATCGCGGCGATGCGCGAGGCCGGCATCAAGGTCGCCGACAGCCCGGCGGCGATCGGCCGGACGATGCTCGAGGCGATGGGCGGCTGAGGCGGATTGTTAACCACCGGGCGCCATGTTCCCTCCGGGCCGCCCGCCCGGCCCGGTGACCGGCAAGCGGCGGCGGCAACAGTAGAACGGAGCCATGGCCAAGCGACTCGAGCTCGAGCAGACCGCGTTTCTGTACGGCGGCAACGGCGCCTTCATCGAAGACCTCTACGCGCGCTACCTGCGCGATCCGAGTGCCATCGACCCGAGCTGGCGGAGCTACTTCGACGAGCTCGGGCCCGAGACGCGGAGCCTGTTCGAGCGCAGCCGCAGCGCGGTGCGGCCGCGCGCCGACGACGCTCGCAGGCCGCCAAGCCTGGTCGGCGACGGCGGCGAGATCGTCGATCTCGGCAGCGAGCGCTCGCGGCGCCTGATCATCGATCACCTGCGCGTGGTGATGCTGATCCGGGCCTACCGGGTGCGCGGCCACCTGCTGGCCGACCTCGACCCGCTCGGGCTCGCGGGCGACAAGCATCATCCGGAGCTCGACCCCAAGTCCTACGGCTTTTCCGACGCCGATCTGGAGCGCGAGTTCTTCCTCGACAACGTCCTCGGCCTGGAGAAGGCGACGCTCCGGCAGATCCTCGAGATCCTGCGCCAGACCTACAGCGCGAGGATCGGCGTCGAGTTCATGCACATCCAGTACCCCGAGCAGAAGTCCTGGATTCAGGCCCGCATGGAGGGCTCGCACAACCTGCTGCGGCCGAGCGTCGAGGACAAGCGGGAGATCCTCGAGCAGCTGGTCATCGCCGAGGGCTTCGAGCGCTTTCTGCACGTCAAGTTCCCCGGCACCAAGCGGTTCGGTCTCGACGGCGGCGAGAGCACGGTGCCGGCGCTCGAGGCGATCATCCGGCGCTCGGCCGAGCTCGGGGTCGACGAGATCGTGATCGGCATGCCGCATCGCGGCCGGCTCAACGTGCTCGCCAACGTCATGGGCAAGCCGTACACCGCGATCTTCGCCGAGTTCCAGGGCGCCGCCGTGACCGACGACGTGCTGGGCTCGGGCGACGTCAAGTACCACCTCGGCACCTCGACCGATCGCGACCTGCCGGGCGGCCAGCAGGTGCATCTCAGCCTGACCGCGAATCCGTCCCATCTGGAGGCCGTCAACCCGGTCGTGCTGGGCAAGGTGCGCGCCAAGCAGATGCAAAAGGGCGACGCCGAGCGCTCGCGCGTGATGGGGCTCCTGCTCCATGGCGATGCCGCCTTCGCCGGCCAGGGCGTGGTCCACGAAGGTTTCGAGATGTCGGAGCTGCGAGGGCTTCCGCACCGGCGGGACGATCCACGTGATCGTCAACAATCAGATCGGCTTCACCACCAGTCCGGCCTACGCGCGCTCCTCGCCCTATCCCTCGGACGTGGCGCGCAGCGTCCAGGCGCCGATCTTCCACGTCAACGGCGACGATCCCGAGGCGGTCGTGCACGTCGGCCAGCTCGCCGCCGAGTTCCGGCAGAAGTTCAAGAAGGACGTGGTGGTCGACGTCTGGTGCTATCGCCGCCACGGCCACAACGAGGCCGACGAGCCGAGCTTCACCCAGCCGCTGATGTACCGCCGGATCGCCCAGCATCCGACCACGCGGCAGATCTACGCCCGCCGGCTGGTCGCGGAGGGGGTGATCGGCGAGGACCAGGCGCAGGCGATCTTCGACGGCTTTCAGGAGCAGCTGGCGGCGGCTCACGAAGCCTCGGCCGGCTACAAGATGAACAAGGTCGACTGGCTGGAGGGCGCCTGGACCGGCCTGAGCAAGGCGCCCTCCGAGTACGAGCGCGGCGCCACCGCGGTCGCGGTCGAGCGCCTGCGCGAGATCGGGCTCGAGATGACCGAGATTCCGCCCGAGGTGCACGTCCATCGCAAGCTCAGGCGGATCCTCGGCCAGCGCCGCGAGGCGATCGAGGCGGGCCAGGACATCGACTGGGCGACCGCCGAGCACCTGGCGTTCGGCTCGCTGGTGCGCGAGGGTTTCCTCGTCCGCCTGAGCGGCCAGGACTCGCGGCCGCGGCACGTTCTCCCAGCGCCATGCGATCCTCTACGACCAGGAGACCGAGGAGCGCTATATCCCGCTCAACCATCTCGACCCCGAGCAGGCGCCCTTCGAGGTGGTCGACAGCTTCCTCTCCGAGGAGGGCGTGCTCGGCTTCGAGTACGGCTACTCGCTCGCCGACCCGAACTCGCTGGTGCTGTGGGAGGCGCAGTTCGGCGACTTCGCGAACGGCGCGCAGGTCTATTTCGACCAGTTCATCGCGCCCGGCGAGGCCAAGTGGCTGCGCATGTCGGGGCTGGTGTGCCTGCTGCCCCACGGCTACGAGGGGCAGGGGCCCGAGCACAGCTCGGCGCGGCTCGAGCGCTTCCTGCAGCTCTACGCCAAGGACAACATCCAGGTGCTCTACCCGTCGACGCCGGCGTCCTACTTCCACGCGCTGCGCCGGCAGATGCACCGGCCGTTCCGCAAGCCCTTGATCGTGATGACGCCGAAGTCGCTGCTGCGCCACAAGCTCTGCACCTCGAGCCTCGAGGAGATGGGGCGCGGGCAGCAGCTTCCACCGGGTGATGTACGAGCGGCCGCCGTCCCAGGCCGATCGCGACGTGACCCGGGTCGTGCTGTGCAGCGGCAAGGTCTACTACGACCTCGTGCAGCGCCGGCAGGAGCTCGGCCTCGAGGAGGTCGTGAGCGCTGCTGCGGCTCGAGCAGCTGGCGCCGTTCCCGGACGAGATCCTGGCCGAGGAGCTGGTCCGCTTCGCCAAGCGGGTCGAGATCGTCTGGTGCCAGGAGGAGCCGCAGAACATGGGCGCCTGGAGCTTCGTCGCGCCGCGCATCGAGGCGGTGCTCGAGCGGATCGGCATGCGCCAGAGCGCGGCCGACCTACGCCGGCCGGCCGCCGTCGCCCTCGCCCGCGACCGGACTGTACCAGCAGCACGTGCGCGAGCAGACCAGCCTGGTCGAGGCGGCGCTGGCCGGCGGGCCGGTGGAAGCGGCCGGGACCGCCTGAGCGGGCGCCGGGCGGCCCGGGCGGGATCGGGGGCAGGAGCGGCAGATCGAGGGACGGACCATGAGCGTCGAAATCCGGGTGCCGAGCCTCGGCGAGTTGGTCACCGAGGCGACCGTCGCCAGGTGGTTCAAGCAGGTCGGCGAGACGGTCAACGCCGACGAGCCGATCGTCGAGCTCGAGACCGACAAGGTGACGCTCGAGTTCAACGCGCCGGCCAGCGGCACGCTCGCCGAGATCGTGGTCGAGGAGGGCGGCGAGGTCGAGGTCGGCGCCCTGCTCGGCTCGATCAGCCAGGAGGCGGGGACGGCACGGCCAGCCACGCCCGCGGCGGCGCCCCCGGCAGCGGAGGAGAGCGCGACCGACGAGGCCGAGGGCGGCGATGGCCGGGGCAACGGCGCGCTGTCGCCGGCGGTGCGCAAGCTGCTCGAGGAGCACGGCCTGGACCCGAGCGACGATCGAGCCCTCCGGCCCCAAGGGCAATCTCACCAAGGGCGACGTTCTGGCGGCGGTCGAGGCGAAGCTGCGGGGCGAACCCTCGGGCCGCGCCGAAGCGCCGGCTGCGGCGAGGCCCGCCGCGGCCGAGGCGGCCGGCCGCGAGCGCGCGGCCGCGCCAACGCCGGAGCGCCCTGCCGCGGCCCCGGCGCCGGCGCTGCGGTCGCCAGGCAGGCGCCGGCCGCCCAGCCGGAACAGCGTCCGCACCGGCGCGCGCCGAGCCGGCCGCGCGTCCGGCGCCCGCGCGCGCCCGCCGGCGCGCGCGAGGAGCGGGTCAAGATGACCCGGCTGCGGCGGCGCATCGCCGAGCGCCTGAAGGAGGCGCAGAACACCGCGGCGATGCTCACCACCTACAACGAGGCCGACATGAGCGCGGTGATGGCGCTGCGCCAGCGCTATCGCGAGAGCTTCGAGAAGAAGCACGGCGTCCGGCTCGGCTTCATGTCGTTCTTCGTCAAGGCCGCGATCAACGCGCTGCAGGCCTTCCCGGCGGTCAATGCCGAGATCGATGGCGACGAGATCGTCTACAAGCACCACTACGACATCGGGGTCGCGGTCGGCACGCCGTCGGGCCTCGTGGTGCCGGTGGTGCGCGACGCCGACCGGCTGGGCTTCGCCGAGATCGAGAAGACCATCGGCGAGCTCGGCGCAAGGGCGCGCGACGGCAGCTCGCGATGGAAGACCTGATGGGCGGCACCTTCACGATCTCCAACGGCGGCGTCTACGGCTCGCTGATGAGCTCGCCGATCCTCAATCCGCCCCAGGTCGGCATCCTCGGCATGCACAAGATCCAGGAGCGCCCGGTGGTGGTGAAGGGCGAGATCGCGATCCGCCCGATGATGTACCTCGCGCTGTCCTACGATCACCGCCTCGTCGACGGCAGCGAGGCGGTGAGCTTCCTGGTCCGGGTCAAGGAATGCGTCGAGGATCCGGAACGTCTGCTGCTCGAGATCTGAACGCCGACGATGTCATCGAGAGCGACGGCATGGCCAGACTCCCACGGCGAGCCCCAATCCTGCGACGGGAAGGTGGATGACGGACGAGAGCTTCGACCTGGTGGTCATCGGCGCCGGCCCCGGTGGCTACGTCTGCGCGATCCGCGCGGCCCAGCTCGGCATGCGAGTGGCGTGCATCGACAAGCGCGGCGCGTTCGGCGGCACCTGCCTGAACGTCGGCTGCATCCCGTCCAAGGCGCTGCTCCACTCGTCCGAGCTGTACGCCGAGGCGCGTGACGGCCTGAACGCCTACGGCATCAAGGTGCCGACCGTCGAGCTCGATCTCGGCGCCATGCAGGACCAGAAGAGCAAGGTGGTCAAGGAGCTGACCCAAGGCATCGAGTTCCTGTTCCGCAAGAACAAGGTGACCGCGATCAAGGGTACCGGCCGGCTGAACGGCGTCGGCCGGGTCCAGGTCGAGCTCAACGGCGGCGGCGGGCAGGAGCTCGGCGCCAAGCACATCGTGCTCGCGACCGGGTCCGAGGTGGTGCCGCTGCCCGGGGTCGAGATCGACGAGACGCGCATCGTCTCCTCGACCGGGGCGCTCGAGCTCGAGGAGGTGCCGCCCCATCTGGTGGTGATCGGCGGCGGCTACATCGGCCTCGAGCTCGGCACGGTCTGGCGCCGGCTCGGCGCCAAGGTCACCGTGGTCGAGTTCCTGGACCGGATTACGCCCGGCATGGACCTCGAGGTCTCGCGCCAGTTCCAGCGCCTGCTCTCGCGCCAGGGCCTGGGCTTCAAGCTCGGCACCAAGGTCACCGCGGTCGACGCCAGCAGCGAGCGCCTGCTGGTCACCACCGAGGCGGCCGAAGGCGGCGAGACCGAGAAGATGAAGGCCGACGTGGTGCTGGTGGCGATCGGGCGACGGCCCTACACCGAAGGGCTCGGCCTCGAGACCGTGGACCTGACCACCGACAACCAGGGCCGGATCGAGGTCGACCGCCGCTTCGCGACCGCCGCCCCGGGCATCTACGCGATCGGCGACGTGATCAAGGGGCCGATGCTGGCGCACAAGGCGGAGGACGAGGGCGTGTGCGTCGCCGAGCACCTCGCCGGGCAGCGGCCGCACATCGACTACGACGCGATTCCGGCGGTCATCTATACCGCGCCCGAGGTCGCCTCGGTCGGCCGGACCGAGGAGCAGCTGAAGGAGGCCGGGATCGCGTACCGCACCGGCAAGTTTCCATTCTCGGCGAACTCGCGGGCGCGCGCGACCGGCCAGACCGACGGCTTCGTCAAGATCCTGGCCGACGCCGCCACCGACCGTCTGCTCGGGGTGCACATCATCGGCGCCGATGCCGGCACGATGATCGGCGAAGCGGCGCTGGCGATGGAGTTCGGCGCGTCCTCGGAGGATCTGGCGCGCACCTCCCACGCCCACCCGACGCTGCGAGGAGGCGATCAAGGAGGCGGCGCTCGCGACCCACGGCGCGCCGCTGCACATCTGAGGGCGCAGATCTGAACCTGAGCTCCGGCCTCCTCCGGCCGACGCGCGCGAGCGACCGGGCGGCCCTGGTCGACTGCGTCGCCGCCGCGTTCCGGCGGGCCTCATGCCGCAGATCGGCAAGCCGCCCGCACCGCTGCTCGCCGACTATTTCCGCCATGTCCGCGTCCGTTGAGCGGCGGCTGATACCTCGTCGCTAGGACTCGGCACCGCACGGTTCATGCTAGAACCGATGCGCGGTCCAGCAGAAAGGCGTCCAGCATGACGGTTCTGGTCACCGGCAGCGCCGGCTTCATCGGCTACCATGTCGCTGAGGCGCTGCTCGCGCGTGACCAGTCGGTGCTCGGCATCGACAACCTCAACAGCTAC
Source organism: uncultured Alphaproteobacteria bacterium (assembly GCA_963753275.1). Taxonomy (GTDB): domain Bacteria; phylum Pseudomonadota; class Alphaproteobacteria; order Geminicoccales; family Geminicoccaceae; genus DATAOG01. Next base: position 96,755 of record CAVWCE010000025.1, read on the forward strand.
TACGACCCGGGCCTGAAGCAGGCTCGCCTGGAGCGGCTGCAGGCGCGTTCCGGCTTCACCTTCGCCCAGGCCGACATCGCCGACCTCGCGGCGATCACCGCGCTCGCCCGCCGCCATCGCGACCGTATCGACGGCGTGATCCACCTCGCCGCCCAGGCCGGCGTCCGCCACTCGCTCGCGGCGCCGTTCGACTACGTCCACAGCAACCTGCAGGGCCACATGGTGGTGCTCGAGGTCTGCCGCCAGGAGCTGCCCGAGCTCCGCCATCTGGTCTATGCCAGCTCGAGCTCGGTCTACGGCGGCAACAGCAAGATCCCGTTCTCGGTCGAGGACCGGGTCGACCAGCCGATCTCGCTCTACGCCGCGACCAAGCGCGCCGACGAGCTGCTGAGCCACTGCTACAGCCACCTCTACCGCATCCCTTCGACCGGCCTGCGCTTCTTCACCGTCTACGGGCCCTGGGGCCGGCCCGACATGGCGGCATTCCGGTTCGCCGCCGCGATCAGCGCCGGGCGGCCGATCACGCTCTACAATCATGGCGAGATGGAACGCGACTTCACCTACATCGATGATGTGGTCGCCGGCGTGCTCGCCGCGCTCGACCGGCCGCCCGCGGGCGAGGATCGGGCCCCGCACCGGCTCTACAACCTCGGCAACCATCGCCCGGTCGCGCTCCGCCGCTTCGTCGCGGTGCTCGAGGCGGCGCTCGGCCGACGCGCCGAGATCGAGCTCGCCCCACTGCCGGAGGGCGACGTGATCCAGACCTGCGCCGACATCGAGGCGAGCCGGCGCGACCTCAGCTTCGAGCCGCGGACGCCGATCGAGGACGGCCTGCCCCGCTTCGTCGCCTGGTATCGCGACTACCACGGGCCTTGAGGGCACGCAGCGAAAGCGCCCGCTCTCGCTGGCGAGAATCAGAGCACGCGGAGTCCGAGGTGCTGGGCCATGGGATCGAAGTCGCGATCGCTGTGCAGCAGCGCGCAATCCTGGGCGACGCACCAGGTGCCGATCAGCAGATCGATGGTCTTGCGCACCGTGACCCCGAGGCGACGCAAAGCACGGTAGTGGTCGGCGGCCTCGAGCGCCAAGTCGACGCCGCCGATCGTCACGACCTCGAAGCTGAGCAAAGCTTCCCTGACCGCCGCGTGCTCGCGCGGATCGGGGATGCCGCGGAGAACCTCGCATAGGACGAGATCGCCGACCAGGAGATGTGCAGCTGCCGCACGGTCGCCACGGTCCAGCTCAGGGTCCAGTCGCGCGAGCAGCGCCGCGAGAATGGCGGTCTCCCGCGTGCGCACGCCGCGCAGATGATCGATCCAGACCGAGCTGTCGATCAGCGCTCTCACGTTCTGCGATCAAGCTCCTCCGGCTCGTCCAGACGCTCTCGGTGGAGATCCCCCTCCCATCGGATGCGACCGAAGAGCTCGCGGGCATCCGCTTGCCGTTTGTGCCGGGCCAGCAGCCGCAGGCCTGCCTCGACGACCTTGCGCTTGGTCCGAAAGCCGGTCGCCGCCATCGCCTCGGCGAGCAGCGCATCGTCGATCTCGATGTTGGTGCGCATCATCATCATGCCTGCTGGTGTGTAGATCGCCACTGCAGATTACACATGAGACTTCCTTGCCGCAAGTCCTGGCTGACCGGGATCGGCGAGAGCTGCTTCAGGCGCCGCCGGGGCGTCGCATCAGCGGTTGTTCAAAACCGCGTCAGCCTCGAGCGGCGCGATTGCGCGGAGACCCTCGAAGCGCGCATTGTGCGGCCAATCATGTGACGATCGGGGAGGCAGATCCGATGAGCCGCACGCTGCCGTTCGCCCTTGCGGCGCTCGTGGTGGTGCCGGCGCTTGCCGCCGATCCTGAAGCCGGCCGCGAGATGGCGGCGCAATGCGCCGGCTGCCATGGCGAGGCCGGCGTCAGCGTCGATGCCGAGATCCCGAACCTGGCGGCGCAGAAGGCCGCCTACCTCGAGGCGCAGCTCCAGGCGTTTCGGGAGGGCGAGCGGAGCAATCCGCTGATGAACGCGATCGCCGCCCAGCTCGACGATGCCCAGATCGAGAACCTGGCCGCGCACTTCGCCGGCCTGCCGGGGGCCGCGCCGGACGCGGTCGGGACGATGAGTGCCGCGCTCGCGGGAACCCGGCCGCACTTCCCGGCGGGCTACGCCGAGAGCTTCACCCGCTACCACACGATCGACTTCCCCGACCGCAAGCAGGTCCGCCACTACTGGGCCAACGACGCGGCGCTGGAGGCGGCGCGGGCGGGCGGGCCGTTCCCGCCGGGCGCGTATCTGTTCGTCGAGGTCCACAAGGCCGCGCTCGACCCCGCCGGCGAGCCCGTCGAGGGCGGCGACGGCCGCTTCGTCCAAGGCGACCTGTCGGCCTACACGGCGATGGAGAAAGCGGCCGGATGGGGTGATGAGGTGCCCGAGATCCTGAGGAACGACGACTGGCGCTATGCCGTCTTCACCCCAGGTGGGGAGCACCAGGCGGGGGTCGTCGAGGCGCAGTGCCTCGCCTGCCACAAGCCGCTGACCGAGACCGACTACACCTTCACGCTCGCAGGCGCTGAAAGAGGCCGCCGCGCGGCAGTAATCGGCGCGCCGGTGAGCGGCGGGCTGCCGGCGGTCTGCCCGGGCGGAACTCACCAGGCGTCGTCGAACACGAAGCGGAAGCCATCGCCCTCGGCCACGATCCGGCCGGCCGACGGCAGCGGGAAGTGGGCGGTGCAGATCAGCGTGTCGGTGCCGCAGTAGCGCTCCAAAAAGGCGCGCCGCGTCTGCTTGGCCTGCGCGGGGTCCCAATCGGGCCACGCCGTCCACTCCGGGTGGAGGCATTGGATCGGCGAGTGCATCAGGTCGCCGCTCATGACCGCGCGCTGGCCCCGCGAGGCCAGGCAGATCGCGACGTGGTCCGGGGTGTGGCCGGGCGTCGGCTCGAGCCAGACCTGGTCGTCGAGCGCGAAGTCGTTGGTGACCAGCTCGGCCTGCCCGGCGGCGATCACCGGCAGCACGCTGTCCTCGAGCGGGGCGCGCGAGAACTTGGGGTGGCCGCCCTGCCAGGCCGCGAGCTCCTGGCGCGTGAACACGTAGCGCGCGTTGGGGAAGGTCGGTACCCAGCGGCCGCCCTCGAGGCGCGTGTTCCAGCCGACGTGGTCGGCGTGCAGGTGGGTGCACATCACGTAGTCGATGTCGGCGGGCGTCACCTCGAGCGCGGCGAGCGCCTGCAGGTAGGCGTCGTCGGTCTTCTGATGCCACAAGGGCCGGTTCGGGCGCTCCTTGTGGTTGCCGACGCAGGCATCGATCAGGATCGTGTGGTGCCGGGTCCGCACCAGATAGCTCTGCACCGGGAACAGCAGCGCGCCGCTCTCCGGGTCCATCGCCCTGGGCTTCAGCCAGCTCTCGTGGGGCGCCCAGTCCGCCGCCGTGGTCTCGGGAAAGAACACCAGCGGGTCGAACGGCATGACCATCTCCACCGCGCGCGCGAGGGAGAGGTCGCCGAGCTGCCTGCCGTGCACCGCCATGGCTTCCCCCTCGCCGCTTTGGTCCTACGGAACCTGGATAGCGGCTCCGGGCGCAAACCAAAAGCTCCCCGGATCCGGGCCGGGGGCGAGCTGGGCAGCGGCAGAAAGGTCAGAGCTGGTAGCGCCCGCGGACCCAGTCGCCCCAAGGAGATCTCCAGGAGCCCCTCTTGCGAGCCGGAGGAGCCAGCGCGAGCGAGCGGCCGACTGCGCTACCTCTCCGCTCCCTCGTGCTGTGTTCGGAGACGTTCAGTCGCTAGCTGGCGGCGGCGTCGGGTTCCGCGAGCTCGAGGGTGAACAGCTCCTGCGGCCGGGCGACGCCGCGCAGGGCGTAGCGGCCGAGCGACACCAGCCGCGGGCGCTGGTCGCCGCAGCCGGCGGCGAAGCTCGCCGAGACCAGCACCGGCTGGTCGAGCGAGCGGCTCATCGCCTGGATCCGGCTGACCTCGTTGACCGCCGGCCCGACCACGGTGAAGTCGAGCCGCTCCTGGCTGCCGACGTTGCCCGACAGGACCTCGCCCTCGTGCAGGGCAAGCGTGAAGCCGGTCACCGGCAGGCCGGCCGCGGCGCGCTCCCGGTTGAGCCGCGCGATCGCCGCCCGGGCCGCTTCGGCGGCGTCGAGCGCGGCCCGGCAGGCCTCGTCCGGCGGCCCGCCGAACACGCCGAGGATGCCGTCGCCCATGAACTTCAACACCTCGCCGTCGTGGTCGTGCAGCACGCCGACCAGGCAGTCGGCATAGGCGTTGAGCAGGTCGAGGAGCTGCTCGCGCGGCAGGGTGTCGGCGATCCGGGTGAAGCCGGTGAGATCGCTGAACCACAGCACCTTGCGCAGGGTCTTGACCTGGCCGCGGTCGATCTCGCCGCGCAGGATGCGCAGGGCGGCGTCGCGGCCGAGGTAGGTGGTGACCAGGGTGCGCGCCGTGCCGATCACCATGGTCGCCTTGAAGGCCAGCGCGAAGGCCGGCAACGTCGCCTCGATCAGCGCGAGATCGCGCGCGGCGAAGCCGCCCGGGTCGCGCGTCGCCCAGGACGACGCGAGGCCGCGGGTCTCGCCGATCCGGGCCCGCTCGCCGAAGCCTATGATCCGCGCCCAGTAGTCGGTGCCGCCCTGGGCCGCGAGCTCGGCCAGAAGCGGGAACTCGTTGCCGCCTTCGCCGGCGGCGAGGCGCCGGCGCATCTGCGCCTCATGGTTCTCGATCAGCCAGAACCACGGGCTCTGGCGCCACTCGCGCTCGCCCTGCGGCGTGGTCGCCCGGGCGTAGAACTCCTCGCGCACGCCTTCGCCGGCGAGCCAGCGGTGGCCCTGGGCGACGTTCAGCGGATGCAGCGTGTCGGCGCCGATCGAGGCGCGCCAGAGCGGCACGCCGGCGTCGACCAGGCGGCCGCAGTAGCCGGCCATCAGATCGGCCGCTTCCAGCCCGTCGAGGCCGACGCTCACGGTCCACGCGACGATGTCCTCGGATGCACCCGTCATGGCCGCATGCTCCTGCCGTCTCGGTCCTTCGAGCAAGATGAGCCGCGCCGCGCCGCGGACCAGGTGATCTGGTCGTGGTCCAGATCCGTTTCCGCCCCGGTTCGGGGAGCGGCCTCCGATCGGGCGGCCTGCCCCTCGGGCGAGAGCGAATGGCCGGCGGCGGGGATTGGGCGGGGCCTGCGCTCGTGCTATGTCGCGGGCGCCATGCTGCATCTCAACGACGTCACGCTACGGATCGGCGGCCGCCCCTTGCTGGAGCAGGCGAGCGTCCACCTGCCGGCCGGGCACCGGGTGGGGCTGGTCGGGCGCAACGGCAGCGGCAAGACCACGCTCCTGCAGCTGATCCGGGGCGAGCTCACGGCGGATGCCGGCGAGGTCCGCCTGCGGCGCGGCGCGCGGGTCGGCTGGGTCGCGCAGGAGGCGCCGGGCGGCGAGCGAGCCCGCGCGCGGCGGTGCTCGCCGCCGACCCCGAGCGCGAGCGCCTGCTCGCGGCCGCCGAGCGGGTCCAGGATCCGTCCGCGATCGCCGAGGTCCAGACCCGGCTCGCCGACATCGGCGCGCATGCCGCGCCGGCGCGGGCGAGCGTGATCCTGAACGGCCTGGGCTTCGACGAGGACGCCCAGAACCGGCCGCTCGCGAGCTTCTCCGGCGGCTGGCGGATGCGGGTGGCACTCGCGGCCGCGCTGTTCGCCGAGCCCGATCTCCTGCTGCTCGACGAGCCGACCAACCACCTCGACCTCGAGGCCAGCCTCTGGCTCGAGGACTATCTGCGGCGCTATCCCCGCACCCTCCTCCTGGTCAGCCACGACCGCCACCTGCTCAACCGGGTGCCCGAGCAGATCATCCACCTCGACCAGCGCCGCCTCACCAGCTACGCCGGCGGCTACGACGCCTTCGAGCGGGTGCGGCGCGAGCGCATGGAGCTGCTGGCCAAGGAGCGCGCCAAGCAGGACGCCAAGCGGCGTCACATGCAGGCCTTCGTCGACCGTTTCCGCTACAAGGCGAGCAAGGCGCGCCAGGCCCAGAGCCGGCTCAAGGCGCTCGCCAGGCTGGCGCCGATTCCCGAGGTGGTCGAGGCCGCCGACGTGGTGCTGCGCTTCCCGGCGCCAAGGGTCCCGCCGCCGCCGCTGATCACGCTGGAAGGCGTGCGCGCCGGCTACGGCGACCACGTGGTGCTGGACCGGCTCGACCTCAGGATCGATCCCGACGACCGGATCGCGCTGCTCGGCGCCAATGGCAACGGCAAGTCGACCTTCGCCAAGCTGCTCGCCGGTCGGATCGCCCCGCAGGCCGGCGAGGTGGTGCGGGCGCCCAAGCTCCGCGTCGGCTATTTCGCCCAGCATCAGATCGAGGAGCTCGAGCCCGAGCGCAGCGCGCTCCAGCATCTGGCCGCGGTCGCTGCCGGCGCTGCGGCCGGAGCAGCTGCGCGCGCGGCTCGGCGCCTTCGGCCTCAGCCAGGACAAGGCCGAGCGCGCCGCGGCCCTGCTCTCGGGCGGCGAGAAGGCGCGCCTGACGCTCGCGCTGATCAGCGCGCTGGAGCCGCAGATCCTGGTGCTCGACGAGCCGACCAACCACCTCGACATCAACTCGCGCGACGCGCTGATCCTCGCGATCAACCGGTTCCCGGGCGCGGTGCTGCTGATCAGCCACGAGCGCAGCCTGATCGAGCTCACCGCCGATCGCCTGTGGCTGGTCGCGGATGGCCGCGTGCGGCCCTACGACGGCGATCTCGAGGACTACCACCAGAGCCTGCTCGCCGGGCGAGCGAACGACCCCGGCCCGGCGGCCGGCGCGGAGCCCAGTCTCAAGCGGGCGCAGCGGCAACGCGGTGCGGCGCTGCGCGCCGAGCTGGCACCCTTGCGCCAGACCGCGCGGGCGGCCGAGCGGGATCTGGAGCGGCTGAGCGCCGAGCAGAAGACGCTCGCCGCGCGCCTCGCCGACGGCGCCACCTACCGGCTCTCGGGCGCCGAGCTCGAAAGCCTGCTCAAGCGCGAGGCCGAGCTGAAGGCTGCGATCGCGGCGGCCGAGCGCCGCTGGCTCGAGGCCGCCGAGGCATTGGAGGACGCCCAGACGTGACTCCGTCCGGGTCGCCGGCCGATGTGACGGTTCGGTGACTTTCCGGTTGCCATCGCCCTGCGGCTTGTCGAGATTGGGCGGTCGAGCAAGGGCCGCCGCTGCTGCCCCGAGGCGCTGCGTCGCGATCGAGGCGGCCACAACAACAAACCGGGAGACCTGCCATGGCCGCAGCTGAAGCGGTTCGGAATGTCGCGATTGTCGGCCCCAACGGCACCGGCAAGACGACGCTGCTCGAGAGCCTGCTGTTCGTCACCGGCGCGATCGGCCGCAAGGGCAAGGCGGGCGGCGGCGAGGGCCATACCGTGGGCGACAGCTCGCCCGAGGCGCGCGAGCGCCAGATGAGCGTCGAGGTCAACGCCGCGACCACCCTGCACGACGGCATCAAGCTCAACTTCCTCGACTGCCCGGGCGCGGTCGACTTCGCCCAGGAAGCGCGTAACGTGCTCCTCGGGGTCGACGCCGCGGTGGTGGTGGTCGAGCCGGTGCTGGCGCGCATGATCACGGTATCGCCCTTGCTCAAGCACCTCGACGCGAACCAGATCCCGCACCTGATCTTCATCAACAAGATGGATCGCTCCGAGGTCCCCTACCGCGATCTCCTGCAGAGCCTGCGCGATCTCTCCGATCGCCCGGTGATTCCCCACCAATACGCCATCGGCCGCAGCGACACCCTGGTCGGCTACATCGACCTCGTGACCGAGCAGGCCTACAGCTACAACCCCGGCGCGCCCTCGGATCAGATCGCCCTGCCGGAGGAGTACCGGGCGCGCGAGCAGGCGGCGCGCGCCGAGATGCTGGAGACGCTCGCCGACTTCGACGACGACCTCATGGAGATGTTGCTCGAGGAGCAGGAGCCGCCGGCCGAGGACATCCTGCGCCACATGCAAAAGACGCTCGGCGCCGACCAGGTGGTGCCGGTGTTCATGGGGGTGGCCGAGCGCGACATGGGGGTGCGTCGCCTGCTCGAGGCGCTGGTCAAGGAGACCCCGCCGCCGTCGGTCAGCGCGGCGCGGGTCGGCGTCGATCCCTCCGGCGACACTCTGCTCCAGGTGCTCAAGAACTACCACCTGCCGCATTTCGGCAAGCTGTGCCTGGTGCGGGTCTGGGCCGGCGAGGTCAAGGACGGCATGATGCTCGGCGGCATGCGGGTCGGCGGGGTGTTTCGGATGTTCGGCGGCCAGCACGAGAACGTCGGCAGCGCCGGCGCCGGCGAGATCGTCGGGCTCGGCCGGCTGGAGGAGGCCAGGACCGGACAGACGCTCGGCAATGGCGCGAGCCCGCCCAAGGAGCTGCCGACCGCCGACGCGCTCGCGCCGATGTACGCCTTCGCGCTGAGCGCCGAGAACCGCAACGACGAGGTCAAGATGTCGGCGGCGATCGCCAAGCTGATCGACGAGGACCCGAGCCTCAAGTTCGAGCAGGACCCGGAGCTGCAGCAGAGCCTGCTCTGGGGGCAGGGCGAGATGCACCTTCGGGTCGCCCTCGACCGCCTGCGCTCCAAGTACCACATCGGGATCGGGGGCCGGCCACCTCATACCGCCTACCGCGAGACCATCCGCAAGGGCACCCAGAGCCACGGCCGCCACAAGAAGCAGAGCGGTGGCCACGGCCAGTTCGGCGACGTCAAGATCGAGATCCGGCCGCGCCAGCGCGGCGAGGGCTTCGAGTTCGTCGACAAGATCGTCGGCGGCTCGGTACCGCGTCAGTACATCCCCGCGGTCGAGGCGGGCGCCCGGGAGTTCCTGCAGCGCGGGCCGCTCGGCTTCCCGGTGGTCGACGTCAGCGTCACCCTGTTCGACGGACAGTTCCACAGCGTCGACAGCTCGGAGATCGCGTTCAAGATGGCGACCGCGCTCGCGCTGCGCGAGGGCCTGCGCAACTGCGAGCCGATTCTGCTCGAGCCGATCCTCGCGGTCGAGATCTCGGTGCCGTCCGAGTACACCTCGCGCGCGCTCCAGCTGGTGAGCCAGAAGCGCGGCCAGATCCTGGGCTACGACGCCAAGGAGGACTGGAGCGGTTGGGACCGGATCTCGGCCCACATCCCGCAGGCCGAAATCCACGACCTGATCGTCAGCCTGCGCTCGCTGAGCCAGGGGGTGGCGTTCTTCGACTGGCGCTACGACCACCTCAACCCGATGCCCGACAAGCTGGCCGAGACGGTGGTCGCGCAGCACCAGGAGGCGAAGGCTTCCTGAGGAGCGCGGCGGCGCAGGGGGGTCCGGCTGCTGCCCGGCGCCGTGCCCCGACCTCGATGACCGGTCCCGTTGCGGGCCGCCGCGCTACCTCTCGACCACGCCGCAGGCGATCCGTGCGCCGGCGTCGCCGGCGGGATCGGTCTCGTAGTCGTCGGCGCCCTCGTGCATGACGATCGCCGAGCCGTCGTCGTCGAACACCGAGGTCTCGCCCTCGCCGAGGGTCACCGCATCGGTGAAGTACTCGATCGCCAGCCGGCCGTCGTCCTGGACGTGCACGTTGGGGAAGTCGCCCGCATGATGCCCTTGCGGGTTGCCCCAGCCGTGCTGCTTCTCGGTCGGGTTGAAGTGTCCCCCGGCGGACTGGAAGTCAGGGGTGTCGCACTGGCCGGTCTGGTGGATGTGGAGCGCGTGCACGCCCGGCGGCACGTTGGCTGCCTGGGCGAACACTCGCACACCCTGCTCGAGCTGCTCGAGAGCGACGTTGCCGATCTCATTGCCATCCGGATCGATCAGGACCGCATTCGCGCTCTGGGCCTGGGCCTGGCTGGTCGCAAGGCATGCCGCCGCCGCCAAGGTCGCCGCGAGCATCCGTTTCATGTCGTCCCTCCCTCGTAGTCCTGCCGTGAACGCAAGAAGCGCAGGGTGGTTCCGGACGCTGCTCCCGTCAACCCGTCGGCGGGCGCTTCGGCGTCCGGCGGAATCGATCCCGCCGGTGCGCGACCGCTCGAGCTACGTCGCGGCGTGGAGACGGAGCTCGGTCACTTCGGGCGGGCAGTTGAAGCGCACCGGCAGGCTCGACGACCCGGCGCCCCGGCTGGTGTAGCCGACCATCCCGCGATGCCGCCACAGACCGGAGTGGAGGTCCCGATGGCGGCACAGGTGGGTGATCAGCGGCCGGCCTCCCGGCAGGCACACCTGGCCGCCATGGGTGTGGCCGCAGAGGTAGAGGTCGTAGCCCGCCGCCGCGGCCTCGCCGGCGAGCTCCGGCGAGTGGACGAGCGCGATGCCGAACCGGGCGGGCTCGTGCGCCGCGAGCGCGGCCGCCGCGGCCGGCGTGTAGTAGCGATGCACGTCGTCGACCCCGGTGATCGCGATCTGCTCCGCGCCACGCCGGACGCGGCGGCTGCGGTTGAGCAGCACCTCGAACCCGAGCCGTTCCAGATGCGGCACGATGTCGCCCGGGTCGTGGTTGCCGAGGGTGGCGACGAACCCGTCCGCCGATCGCACGGCCGCGCGCAACGCGGCGAGCGCCGGAAGAATGCCGGTGTCGGTGAATGGCCCGCGGTCGGCGGCGCGGAAGTCGCCGGTCAGCACGCAGAGGTCGACCTCGGCGCCGGCGACGCTGCGCAGGATCGCCTCGGCGAGCCCGGGCGCGGCATCGAGATGCGGGTCGGCGACGTGCAGGATGCGGTAGCCCTCGAAGGCTGACGGCAGCCGCGGCAGGGCGATCGCAAGGCTGCGCCGCCGGACGTCGAGCCCGTTGGCCACGCCACGGCGCCACAGGCCGACGAGCCTCAGTCCGAGGCCCATGGCCAGCATGACGGCTCGCGGGAGGCCGCCAGGCCGGCGCGGGCCATCCGGCGTCGCGCGGATCCGGCGCCACTCCATCTGCCGGCGGCGCTCCAGCCAGGCCCGGCGCGCGCTCGCATCGCCGCTGGCGATCGCGGACCCGATCGGTCGTGGTGCTTCGATCCGATCCGCCGCAAACGCCGGATCCTCGTGAAGCTCCCGCAGGCTCATCGGCAGCGCTCCCTCGAGCGAGAACGGAACCCCGTACAGCCAGACACCGTTATCCCACCCACGTCGCGGCGCGAGCCTAGCATGTGAACCTTGCCAGATCTGCCTCTCTTCGAGGACGCCAGCCCGGTGGACAGAATGGCAACGATCGCGATAGGCTCGCCGCGGAGGGTGGCTCCCGGCAGTCGCTGATGAACAATGAGGAAGCGCCGAGGCTCCGGCGTGGAGCGCGCGCCGGGGTGAGCGGCAGGATCCGCTAGGTTCAGCGTGAACTCGAACTAGCTCTGCTCGTGCAGTCGGCTCATCGTCGCTGCTCAAGCGTGGCGTTGCGGCCTGCCCCTGACCTTCCGACTACGCTAGCCGAGGCAACGACATGACCGATTCCTCCACGACCAAATCTCCCTCGGCCGCAGCCCTGAGCCGCGGCCCGGGTCGGACCGCGCTCGCCGATCTGGTGGCCATCGCCCGACCCGATCATTGGTTCAAGAACGTCTTCATGCTGCCGGGTGCCGCGCTGGCGCTGATCCTCACCGACGATGCGTTCGCGCCCGAGCTGGTCTATCTGCTGTTGGGCGTGGTGAGCACCTGCCTGATCGCTTCGGCGAACTACACGATCAATGAATGGTTGGATGCGGAGTTCGACCGGCATCACCCGGTCAAGCGCTTCCGCCCCTCTGCGGCCGGACGGGTCTCGGCAACGGCCGTCTACGTCCAATGGATGGTGCTGGCGCTCGTCGGGCTGGCCATCGCCGCGGCGATCTCGACCCATTTCCTGCTGTTCTCCGGCCTGCTGCTCGCCATGGGGCTGGTGTACAACGTCAAGCCCTCGCGGACCAAGGACCGGCAGTACCTCGACGTCCTTTCGGAATCGATCAACAATCCGCTGCGCTTCCTGCTCGGCTGGAGCGCCATCATCAGCGACGTCCTGCCGCCGTCCAGCATCCTGCTCGCCTACTGGATGGGTGGCGCCTACCTCATGGCGATCAAGCGCTACGCCGAATACCGCTTCATCAACAGCCCCGAGCTCGCCGGGCTGTACCGGCGCTCGTTCCGCTTCTACACCGAGGAAAGCCTGCTCGCCTCGGCGTTCTTCTATGCGCTGTGCTCAGCCTTCTTCCTGGGCGTGTTCCTGATCAAGTACCGCATCGAGTTCTTGATCAGCATGCCGTTCCTTGCCTTCCTGTTCACCTGGTACCTGGTGATCGGGATGCGGGCGCAATCGCCGGTTCAGAACCCGGAGAAGCTCTACCGGGAAAAGCCGTTCCTGCTCTACGTCGCTGCGCTGGGCTGCCTCGTCGTGCTGCTGTTCTTCGTCCAGCTCCCTTGGCTCAACGTCCTGGTGGAGAACCACGTGCTGCAGGACGGATGACCGCGCCCATGCCCGCTGCCGGGGTCGCCGTGCTCGACCGCAGGATGCTCGTCCAGTTCACCCGCTACGGGCTGTCCGGCGGCGCGGCCGTCGCCACCCATCTCGCGGTGCTGGCCGCTCTGGTCGAGCTCGCGGGTAGCCCGCCGGTGCTGGCCTCGGTGCTCGGCTTCGCCTGCGCGACGCTCGTCAACTACACGCTCCAGCATCGCTTCGTGTTTTCCCGATCGCGCGGCCACGGCGCGTATTTGCCGCGCTATCTGGCCGTGACCTCGGGCACGATGCTGCTCAACACGCTGCTGTTCTGGACCTTGTCGAGCGGCCTCGGGATCGACTACCTGACGAGCCAGGTCATCACCATCGCTGCGATCGTGCCGATCAACTTCGCGATCAATCGCAGCTTTACCTTCGCCACTTGAGCCTTGGCCAGGCGCGCGCGGAGTGTCCAGGATGGCGGGGTCGCTCGCCGACCGAAGCGTCGACGGTAGATCGCGGCTGGCGGCCGTGTGTCCACCGACGCGAGCGATCGGCGCGGGCGCCGTCGCGTTGTTCGATCTCGACGGGACGATCACCCGGCGCGACACCTATCTGGCCTATCTCCTGGGCTTCCTCTTGCGTCATCCGGAACGGCTGTTGCGCGCCGCCCCGCTGCCTTTCGCCGTCCTGCGCCATTTCGCCGGCCAGCGTGACAATACCTGGCTCAAGACCACCTTCCTGCGCGCGATCCTGAGCGGGGTGCCGCGCCATGTCCTTGCATCCTGGACCGAAAGCTTTCTCGACCGGGTCCTGGCCGACGGCCTGAGGCCCGGCGCGCGCAAGGCGATCGAGCGCCATCGGGCCGCGGGTCACCGGCTGGTGATGGTCACCGCCAGCCTCGACTTCTACGCCGAGCCCCTGAGCCGCCGGCTCGGCTTCGACGCCGTGCTGTGCACCCGGGCCGCCTACGACGCCGAAGGCCGCGTGACCGGCGCGCTCGACGGCGACAACTGCTACGGCGAATGCAAGCTGCGCCAGGTCGAGCGCTATCTGGCCGAAAAAGCGGCGGGGCTGCCGGTCATCTGCTACTCGGATCACCACGCCGACCTGCCCTTGCTGCGCTTTGCGACCGAGCCGGTCGCCGTCAACCCGTCGCGCCGCCTGAAAGGCGCAGCACTCCGCCAGGGGATCACCATCGAGGACTGGAACCGGTGACTTCGAACGGTCGGAGACCGCTCGCGCCGGGTGGCATCGCGGGTGCGGGTCGGTTAGCGGTGGCCAGGTCTGCCCCCGGCGGCTCAACGCCGCAGGCGGCCCGAGTTGCGCTGCGGTCGTCCGTGGCGAATCCTCGCGGCCGTGTCGGGAGGCGAGGCCCAGCTGGCGAAGCTTCGCCGGTACTCCGACAGCCGATTGCCGAGGACCCGTCAGCGCGAGGTGAAGACCGGTCGGCGCTTCTCGAGGAAGGCGCGGCGACCCTCGAGGTAGTCGGGGCCCGCGAACTGCTCTTCGAGCAGGCGCCGGGAGACCTCGGTCTCGGCGACCGCGCCGTTCTGGATCTCTGCGATCACCTGCTTGACCGCGCGGATCGTGAACTGCGACAGCGCGGACAGCTGCTCGGCGAAGGCCAGGGTCTCGCGCTCGAGGTCGGCGGCGGGGAACAGCCGGGTCGCAAGCCCGATCCGGAGCGCCTCCTCGGCCAGGATCACCCGGGCGCCCATCAGCATCTCCTTGGCCCTGGACGGCCCGACCAGGTCGACCAGCCGCTTGGTCTCGCCGAGCGAATAGGTGAGCCCGAGGCGCGCGGGCGGGATGCAGAAGCGGGCGGAGGGATCGGCGTAGCGCAGGTCGCAGCACAGCGCGAGCGCGCAGCCGCCGCCGAAGCAGGCGCCCTGCACCATGGCAATGGTGGGCTTGGCGAGGCCGGCGAGGGCCTCGTAGGCGGCGGCGACGACGGCGTGGTACGCGCGTGCGGTCGCGGCCGAGGCGTGCACCCGGTCGAACTCGGCGATGTCGGCCCCGGCCGAGAACGCCTCGGCGCTGACGCCGCGCAGGATCAGCACCTTGACCGCCGGGTCCGCGCCGGCCGCGCCGACCAGCTCCGGGATCGCCCGCCACATCGCAGCACTCAGCGCGTTCCGCTTGTCCGGCCGGTCCAGGACCAGCTGCGCGAGCGTGCCCCGGGTCTCGAGATAGATCGCCCGAGCGGTCATGACGCGCCCTTTGCCGTCAATTCCCCCTTTGGAGTGGCGCGCCTGCGCGCCGCGTCAAACTACCCCGCTCACGGCATGCGTCAACGCCCGCTCGAGATCGTTGCGCCGGATGGTTCCCGAGCCGCCGGCTGGGCTGCCAACGCCGCCCGCTGGCAGCCCGGCAGGTTGCCATCCAACGGCGCCCTATCTAAGCTCGCTCCGGTCTCAAGGATCTCGAACGGATGAACACCGCTCGACTGGCGCGCAAATGGGCCGAGTCCGAAGGCGACTACGCCTAGATGGCCGAAGCGCTCGGCGAGGAAATCGACGATTCGGCCGCCGACCTGGTCACGCGAGACTATCTCGACAAGCGCCTCGCCGGATTCGACGCCCGGTTCACCTGGAAGATGGTCGGCCTGCTCGGCGTCCAGATCGTGATCTTCTCGCTCATTACCAAATACCTCTAGTGCACAGGCGCATTGAGAGGATTTAGCTGGGCGAGGATCTGTGCCGGCGTCTTGGTCCAGGTGAAAGGCTTGGGGTAATGGTTGTGCTCAGCGATGTAGCGGTGGATCGCGGCCTGCAGGTCGACGATCGAGTGGAAGCTGCCGCGCTTGAGCCGGCGCCGGGTGAGCGCGGAGAAGAAGGTCTCGACCGCGTTCAGCCACGAGCCCGAAGTCGGCGTGTAGTGGAAGACGAAGCGCGGATGGCGGGCGAGCGAGCGCAGCACCTTGGGATGCTTGTGGCTGCCGTAGTTGTCGAGGATCACGTGGATCACCTTGCCGGCCGGGACCGCGGCCTCGATGGCGTTGAGGAAGCGCAGGAACTGCTGGTGCCGGTGGCGCTGCATGCAGCGGCCGAGGACGGTGCCTTCGAGCATGTCGAAGGCGGCGAACAGGGTCGTGAGACGTTGCGCAGATAGTCGTGGGTCATGGTGCCGGCTTTGCCTGGCTTGATCGGCAGGCCGGGCTGGGTGCGGTTGAGAGCCTGAATTTGGGATCTCTCGTCGACCGAGAGCACGACCGCATGCTTGGGCGGGTTGACGTAGAGGCCGACGATGTCCTCGAGCTTGGCTGCGAACTCGGGGTCGTTGGAGCGCTTGAAGGTGCGGATGCGGTGCGGCTGGAGGTCATGCGTCTGCCCAGATCCGCTGCATCGAGCGCAGGGAGACACCGGTGTGTCTGGCCATCGCCCGGCCGGTCCATGGGTCGCCTCGCCGGGCGGCTCGGCGCAGGTGAGGCTCACGATCCGACGCACGGTCTGAGCGCCCAGAGGCGCCTTGCCGGGCTTGCGGGTCGCGTCCGCAGCAGGCCCTCGACCCCGGCCTCGACGAACCGTCGCTGCCAGCGCCAGACCGCCGGCCGGCCGACCCGGGCGCGCCGCGCGACCTCGGCGACGTTCAGGCGGTCGGCCGAGCCGAGGATGATCCGAGCGCGCGCCACATGCTTTTGGGCGCGATTGCGATCGGCCACGATCGCCTCCAAACGAGCGCGATCCTCGGCCGAGACGAACGGGCAGACGTTCTGAGCCATGAGCCCAGCATCGCACATTCACGGCGGAGCCTGTGAATCCTATGTTTGCATCAGTGCACTAGGGGTCTCAGGTGGCACTTCGGTGTCGCACAGCCACAAGGCACGCGCACGCCGGCTAGCAGCCACGCATTCCGCAGAGAGCCCGGTGTCGTGTTCTCTAGGAGCCTCTGCTGAGGCTCGCTAATGGCCGCGTCGAAGACTACCCTGCAGCGCCACGAGGGAGCGCAGCTGCAGTACAGCTGATTGATCAACTATCGGCAAATATTCGAGAGGTCATCCGTCAAGCAGATTTCCCGTGAACTTTCACGATTCCTATTCAAAGTGACCCGGAGATCGCGAAAGAAGCGGTTCATCGAGTTAGTGTTATGCGAACGTAGAGGCTCGCCGGACAAGATGCAACTCATGCAACTCTGAGCTTTATGTCCTAAACTAGCTCTCCACAAGGCTCAGGGTGCTTGACTCCGGTGGCAGGATAGGGGAGAGTGAACGAAGCAGGAACATAGTGGGGAAGGCGCCAATGGGCGACGAGCTGCTGACGGATCTGCCGCGCGATCTGCCGAGCTTCCTGAAGCGCTTCGGCACGGACGCGAAGTGCCGGGCGTATCTGGTGCGGGCGCGCTGGCCCGCCGGTTTCCGCTGCACGGGCTGCGGGCATGAGAAGGCCTGGAGCCACAGGAAGCGCCTGATCGAGGAGTGCACGGCCTGTGGCAGGCAGCACTCGATTCTGGCGGGTACCATCTTCGAGCAGACCAAGACCGGGCTCGCCAAGTGGTTCCTCGCCATCTACCTGGTGACCTCGAGCAAGGGCGGCATCTCGGCGATGGAGCTGCAGCGCCAGATGGGCTTCGGCAGCTACCAGACCGCCTGGAGCTGGCTGCACAAGATCCGCCGCGCCATGGTCCGCCCGGAGCGGGCGCCGCTGGCGGCGCGGGTCGAGGCCGACGAGACCTATGTCGGCGGCCCCAGGCCCGGCCGGTCCGGCCGCGGCGCGGCCGGCAAGACCAGGGTCGCGGGCGCCGTCGAGAGCGGTCGAGGCCAAGCCCGCGGGCGCCGCCTGGGCCGGCTGCGTCTGGCCGTGGTGGCCGACGTCTCGGCCCGCCGCCTCGAAGGCTTCCTCGCCGCCAACGTCGCCCGGCCCGCGACCGTGGCCACCGACGGCTGGTCCGGCTATGCCGGCCTCGCCGCCAAGGGCTACGGCCACGAGCCGCTCAATCTCAGCGCCAGCTGGGGCGACGCGGCGCTCCGCCTGCCGGCGATCCACCTGGTGTTCGGCCTGGCCAAGCGCTGGCTGCTCGGCACCCACCACGGCGCCGTCCCCAAGAAGCACCTGCCGGCCTATCTCGACGAGTTCGTCTTCCGCTTCAACCGCCGTACCGCCAAGAACTCTCAGCCACCGCTTCGCCCGCGTCATCCTGCAAGCCGTCCTGACCCGCCCCACCCCCTACCGCAGTCTCGTCGCCACAGGCGCTACCTGATGGTCGTGGAGGCCGCCACGGCGTCCGCTCCCAGCAGCGCCAGGCGGAAGCGGTCCTTGAGGTGGGCGCCGTCCTTGGGCGGGAGGGCGAAGGGCAGGGGCTCGGCCCGGACCTTGATCGCGTAGAGGATCGGGCCGGCCCCGGTGCGGATGACCGGGCGCGCGGCCTCGAGCTCCTCGGGCGCGCGGATCGTGCCGGCCACCGGGAAGCCCGCGGCCGCGGCGACGCCCGCGAGGTCGACGCCGTGCGCGGTGTGGGTCGCCTGCATGCCGGTCTCGCCGTAGCGCTCGTTGTCGAGCACCACCAGCGCGAGGTTGGCGGGCCGCTGCACGGCGATGGTCGCGAGGCTGCCGAGCGCCATCAGCTGCTCGCCGTCGCCGGTGATCACCAGGACCCGCCGCTCGGGCCGGGCGAGTGCCAAGCCGAGGCCGATCATGGCGGCGCCGCCCATGGCGCCCCACAGCGGGAAGTTGAGCGGGTGGTCGCCCGCGGCGCTCACGTCCCAGGCGGTGCTGCCGAGACCGGCGACGACCAGGAGATCGCCGCGCCCGGCGAGCAGCGCCTTCGCCACCTCGCGCCGGCGGAGCGGAAACTGCTCGCTTGCGCCGGGTGCGATGGCGATCACCGGGCGAAGCTCTTGGCGCCGATCAGCCGCTGCCCGATCAGCACCGCGACCGGGACCTGGCCCTCGAACGCGATCCGCCCGGCGGCCGCCACCGTCTCGCCGGCGAGCTCCGCCTGCTCGAGGCGCTGCACGATCACGCCGGCGATCCTCAGGACCTCGGCCGCGGCCTGGCCCATCGCGAGCTGCCAGGGATTGAACTCGCCCCATTCGCCGCGCATCGTGATCAGGGCGAGCAGCGGCAGCCGGCAGCTCTGGTTCAGGCTCAGCATGTTGACGCAGTTGCCGATCCCGCTGCTCTGCATCAGCAGCGCGCCGCGCGCGCCGCCGAGCCAGGCGCCGGCGAGCAGCGCCACGCCCTCCTCCTCGGTGGTCAGCACGACGGCGCGCATCGCCGGATCGGACCGGCAGAGCTCGATCAGCCGGCCGTGGCCGGCGTCGGGCACGAACGCCACTTGCCGCACCGCGAGGCCACCGAGCGCCGCATGAATGGCCTCCGGCCAGCTCGTGCTGCCAATCACCTCGTTGCTTGCCTCCATCATTCACCGATGCTCCTCAGGCGGGCCCGAGGGCGCGCTCGGGCCGTCGCGCCGTTGCAGCGCGGTCTCGAGGGCGGGCACGTCGAGCCGGCGCGTGACCTCGCTGAAAACCCGGCAGAGGGCGAATCGCACGCTGTTGCGGAACATCTCGCGGTCCTCCCGGCGCAGATCGGGATGGATCGGCAAGTGATCGAAGATCGCGTCTGCCGAGCCGCAGCCCGCCAGATGCACCGCGCGCGGCGCGGCGAGCAGGGACAGCGCCAGATGCTGCTCGATCGCGGCAGAGGCCTCGTCCCAGCTCGCCCTCTGGCGCGGCACCGGATGGCGCACCAGCGCGAGGCGAGTGGCCTGAGCCAATCCCGGCAGAAATGCCTGCGGATCAGCCGGGCTGCGCCGCCGCAGGAGGATCAGGGCGAGCTCGGCCACCTCGGCCAGCAGCTCGACATAGGCTTCCCAGCGGCAGGTCTCGAAGCTGTCGAGAAATACCTGCTCGCGGACGAGCTTGTCCCAGTTGAGCCCCGCACGGGCGCGGCAGTACTCGAGCACCGTGCGTTGGGCGACGTAGGCCGTCTGGGCGGCAAGAAACTCGGCAAGCTCGTCGAGACTCGCCACCGGCGGCCGACGCTGGCGCCTCAAGACCCGGCATAGGGCCGTGATCGCCTCGAACGGGCGGACATCATGTCGCATGGCTGCCCAATTTCGTTCCGCTTCCCCGAGTGCCATGAGTGCGTGTACCAAAGAATGGTAAAGAACGCCGAAGGCGCAAGCAACTGTCACGGGAGCTTAACGGGCTGCGCTTCGGCGTGTTCTCGTGCGATCGCGGCTAGGGCGGAGTTGGTCCGACTTCGTTGGATATAGCGTAACCAGTCGGGGCAAGGGACATGGCTCAGAACACGCCTTCCGGCAGTCCGGGCGCCGAGGAGCATTGGCGACGTACGCGGGCGCTGATGTGGACTACTCTGGCGATCTGGCTCTTCTTCGGCTTCGTGATCCATTTCTTCGCCGTCCCGCTCAATCAGATCGTCGTCCTGGGCTTCCCGCTCGGCTTCTACATGGCCGCGCAGGGATCCTTGATCGCCTTCGTCGTCCTGATCTTCTGGTTTGCCCATCGCCAGAACCAGATCGACGAAGAGTGCGGCGTCGACGAGCAGTAGGGAGACAGCGCCATGGCGACGCGGGGTGGTTTCGTCGAGAACCTCGGCAAGATCTACGGGATCTATACCGGGGGGTTCATCGCCTTCGTGATCTTGATGGCGATCCTGGAGCAGATGGGGGTGCCGGACCGGGCGATCGGCTACATGTTCATCGGCTTTACCATCGCGATCTATGCGATGATCGGCATCATCTCGCGGACGACCGAGATTTCCGAGTACTACGTGGCCGGTCGGCGCGTGCCGGCGATCTACAACGGCATGGCCACCGGCGCCGACTGGATGAGCGCGGCGTCGTTCATCAGCATGGCGGGGACGCTCTACGCGCTCGGCTACGATGGTCTGGGCTACGTGCTGGGCTGGACCGGCGGCTACGTGCTCGTGGCGATTCTCCTGGCGCCTTATCTGCGCAAGTTCGGCATCTTCACCGTGCCCGATTTTCTCGGTACGCGGTACGAGGGCCATCTGCCGCGGCTGCTCGGCATCATCATCCTGTTTTGCGCAAGCTTCACCTACATCGTGGCCCAGATCGTCGGGGTCGGCATCGTCACCTCGCGGTTCCTGCAGATCCCGTTCGGCATCGCCGTGTTCGTCGGCCTCGCCGGTATCCTGGTCTGCTCGATGCTGGGTGGCATGCGGGCGGTGACCTGGACCCAGGTGGCCCAGTACATCATCCTGATCATCGCCTACATCCTGCCGGTGGCGATCCTGTCGGCGCAACTCTACGGTCTGCCGATCCCGGAGCTCACCTACGGCCAGGCGCTGCAGCGCATCGGCGAGCTCGAGCAGGAGCTCGGCGTGGTCAAGGCGCACGTGGAGCCGTTCCTGACCCTAGACGCGCTCAACTTCTTCGCGCTGATCCTGTGCCTGATGGTCGGCACCGCGTCGCTGCCGCACATCCTGATGCGCTATTTCACAACTTCCACGGTGCGCGACGCGCGCAAGTCGGTAGCTTGGTCGCTGTTCTTCATCTTCCTGCTCTACTTCACTGCGCCGGCCTATGCCGCGTTCGCCAAGCTCGAGATCTATGAGAACGTCATCGGCCAGACGATCGCGAACCTCCCGGTCTGGGTCGCGAACTGGGGCACGGTCGGGCTCGTCACGATCTGCGACGCGGTGGACGCGGGCGCGACCATAGCCAAATGCGTGCGCGACGGCATGCCTATCAACGGCAACGGCGACGGCATCCTTCAGCTCTCGGAGTTCGTGATCCATCCCGACGCGATCGTTCTGGCCACGCCCGAGATCGCGGGGCTGCCCTACGTGATCGCAGGGCTGGTTGCGGCTGGCGGGCTGGCCGCAGCGCTCAGCACGGCGGACGGCCTCCTGCTCGCGATCGCCAACGCCCTCTCGCATGACGTCTACTACCAGATGATCGACCCCAAGGCATCGACCACACGCCGCCTGACCGTCGCCCGCGTGCTGTTGGTCCTGGTCGCCGTCGCGGGCGCGTACTCCGCCTCCTTCCAGCCGGCGGTCATCGTGGCCATGGTCGCCTGGGCCTTCTCGCTCGCCGCGGCGGGCCTGTTCGTGCCGCTCGTGCTCGGCATCTGGTGGAAGCGGACGACCAAGGCTGGCGCCTGCGCCGGCATGCTCGCGGGCTTCCTCATCTGCCTCGTCTACCTGGTCGGCACGCAGTTCGGCGGCATGGAGCTGTGGTTCGGGGTGCGCAACATCTCCTCTGCGGTGTTCGGCCTGCCGATCGCTTTCGCGGTCACCGTCGTGGTCAGCCTGATGACCAAGGCGCCGAGCCAGGAGATGCAGGACCTGGTCGATGCGGTCCGGGTTCCGCGCGGCGACATGCCTGCTCTCGCCGCCAGGGCCATTCAGCACGATCCCGCCGTGCGATAGGGCAGGCGCGCGAACCGCCCGTTCGTTGCCGCTGGTTTCGGGGGCCCGTCCCGGCGGGCCCTCTTTTCCGACCCCGCTGCGATCGCGGACGCGCGATGGAACAGGTCAGCACCACGCTCCTTCGGGAGTTCTGGTACTACTATCTGCCATACTACTTCGTCTACTGGCTGGTGGCGCTGCTTCTGGCGCGGTTCATCCTCAGCATCTTCGTGCACCCTCACAGCTTGAACATCGTCTGGCGGGTTCTCGTGCTCGTCACTGATCCGCCGATGCGTCTGACCGCGCCGCTCACGCCGGCCGCGCTGTCGGGAATCCCGCGGCCGCTCGTGACGACGTTCTGGCTCGTCGTGTTCGTCCTTGCTTACTGGCTTCTGCTGCACCAATTTGACCTGGCACCGTCCCTGTAGTCGCTCAGCTCATGAGGATGGGGTGGACCGGATCCAGGCGGCCGCTGAGATATCGGTCGGCCGTGCCGTCGGCTTCGGCGCGCTCGCCGTCGGGACGATGGTGCTGGGCTTGGTCTTCGACCCGGTGCTGGCGCTGAAGACGGGCGGCGCGCTCACCCTGCTGATGACCGTCATCCTGCGGCTGAACTCGAAGCAGGCGTGGTCCCGGCCGTACCGGCGGACGGAGGTCTGGCTGATTCTCGACAAGCGGCTCGGCGTCCCGGAGGACTGCGCGCAGCGTATGGTGAGCCAGGTGCTGCACGACACCTATGACCGGTACGCCCGCTGCTGCCTCGCCGTGGCGGTCGGCCTCTGGTTGCTCGGCCTTGCCTTTCAGTTTCTAGCCTGACGAGCGATTTCGCCCCTTAAGAGGGCGGTCGGTCGCATCGTGGGGCGGCCGGGCAGAGCTCAGCCGCGCATGGCGGCATCGGTAAGTAGGCCCCTTGGCGCACCCCGAGGCCGCGAGCGTGCCGTAGATCGCTTCGGCCAGCCGCTCACGCCTGCGCCTCCTCCGTTGGTCTGGGCGACGAGGGTCGCGGCCCGGCCGCGTGCGACAAGGCGGCGCAGGCTGGGCATGGCGGCCGGAACTCTCCCAGGGCCGCGGCCGTTTTTGCCGCAAGAACCGGCCAGCGGTCGTCGCTGGCTCAGGAGGAGGACAGAACATGGCTATGAAGCACC
Organism: uncultured Alphaproteobacteria bacterium; assembly: GCA_963753275.1. Classification (GTDB taxonomy): domain Bacteria; phylum Pseudomonadota; class Alphaproteobacteria; order Geminicoccales; family Geminicoccaceae; genus DATAOG01. The sequence continues at coordinate 119,574 of CAVWCE010000025.1, forward strand.
TGTTGGCGGGCGTCGCCGTCATCGGTCTGATGGCCGGGCCGGCGCTGGCCCAGAATCAGGATACCGCACAGCAACAGCAGCCGGCGCAGGCCGGCGAGCAGCAGCAGCTCGCGCAGCAGGACACCGAGTTCGCGACCAAGGCGGCGGAGGGCGGCCTGATGGAGGTGCGGCTCGGCGAGCTGGCGCAGCAGCAGGCGGCGAGCGATGCGGTCAAGGAGTTCGGCCAGCGCATGGTCGAGGACCATGGCAAGGCGAATGACCAGCTGCAGCAGATCGCGCAGCAGAAGGGCATCGAGCTGCCGCAGGAGATGTCGGACGAGGGGCAGCAGCTCTACGACGAGCTGCAGCAGAAGTCCGGCGAGGAGTTCGACCAGGCCTACATGGACGAGATGGTCAGCGACCATGAGGAGGACGTCGAGCACTTCCAGCAGTATGCCGAGAGCGGGCAGGACCCCGATCTGACCGGCTTCGCCGAGGAGACCCTGCCGGTGCTCGAGGAGCACCTGCAGCTCGCGCAGAAGACCCAGGAGCAGGTCACGGCCTCCGCCGCCGGGATGGAGCAGCCCGACGCGGCGATCGAGACCGCGCCGCAGGGCGAGCAGGTCGATGACGCCCGAGCAGCCGGCGGCGGTTGAGACCGAGGAGCAGCCGGCGGCGACGCAGACGGAGGAGCAGGCGGTCGCGCCCGAGCAGCCGGCGCTGACGCAGACCGAGGAGGAGGTCGTCACGCCGCAGCCCGAGCAGCAGCAGGCGGCCACCGAGCCCGGGCAGGTGGTGAGCATCGAGGAGGTGCTCGGCGCGTCGGTGGTCAACGCCGAGGGCGATGAGGTGGCCGAGATCGAGGACGTGGTCCTCGGCCAGGGTGACCAGTACTACGCGATCCTGTCGGTCGGCGGGTTCCTCGGCATCGGCGACAAGAAGGTGGCGGTGCCGTTCGACCAGCTGCAGCTCGGCGAGGACGAGGTCTACCTGATGTCGGGGGAGACCGAGGAGCAGCTCGAGCAGATGCCGGAGTACGACGAGGAGCAGTACCAGCCGCTGCAGCGCCAGGGCTAACGGCCAAGCCGCTGCGCGAGGCTGGTCGCAGCGGGGCGTCTTCGAGGGCCGGGAGCTCGCCTTCCGGCCCTTTCGTTCGCCTCAGCGGGTCGCCCGGGCGAGCATCCGGCGCACCTCCGCCGCCGTGGCGACGCGCCCGCCGGCGTCGGTGATCGCCCGGGCGCCCGCCTCGACCCATTGGAGGTTACTCATGGGGCTGCCGAAGGGCGCGTCCTCGAGGCCGACCCGGACGTGGCCGCCGTGGGCCACCGCCGCCTCGACCAGCGGCCGGACGTCGACCGCAAGGCCGGCGACCATCCAGGGCGCGTCCGGCGCCTCCCTTCGCAGCAGGCTCAGATAGGCATCGAGCGCATAGGGCTCGGGCGGAAAGCCCCAGGCGAAGCCGTCCGAGAACATGAACCGATAGATCGGCATCGGTGTGCCGGCGACGGCCCGGGCGAGAGCGGCGCCGAGGCGCAGGAAACCAGGCTCATATACGGCATAGCTGGGGTGAACGCCGTAGCGCGCGGCGAGCTCAAGGCCGTAGCGCACCTGTCCTTCCGGGTTCAAGTAGACGAAGCCCTCCTCGCCGGCTGCGAGGCTCTCGTAGCGGGCAAAGTTGACCGAGCCGGGGTCGACCACCGACCACTCGAGCAGGCCCCGCCGGGCGAGCTCCTCGACCGCGGCGAACCGCTGCCTGGCCGAGAGCGGCTCACGCGCGTCCGGTCCGCCGGCGAGCGGCAGCGTCGGGTAAACGATCACATCCTCCTGCTCGCGGATTCCCTCGATGATGCGGCGGTAGGTCTCCGCGTCGTCGCGCTGGCGTCCGGTCGCCTCGTCGTAGGCGTGGACGTGAACGATCGCGGCGCCAGCTTTCGCGCAGGCGATGCCGTCGGCGACCAGCTCACCGACCGTGATTGGGATGTGCGGCTGCAACGTCCGCCCCCACGGCCCGTTCAAGGCGACTTCCAGCCAGATCGAGCGTTCTGCGATCACCTGCATCCGTACGAACAGTCCCCGCGGCCGGCATGCCTGCGCTCAGAATGCCTTCGGAAGACCCGCCTGCTTCAGCGTGTAGTTCGCCCAGTGGCGCGACTTGATCCGCGCGTCCACCATGAAACGGCGCTTGGTGAGCGGGCTCTACCAGATCTCGTGATCACCTTTGCCCTGGCGCTCAAACCGGCACTCCGCATCGCGCAACAACCTCCGGACCGCCGGCGTGAAGTTTTCCGCCATCACGCGGCGCGCGGCGCTTTCTCGTGACGCTCCGCAATGACGGCGAACGGAATGTCGCCCTGCTGATCGGGGTCCAGCAGACCGTTGGCTTCGAGTAGCTCGGGGATCACCACCTTTAGCTTTTCAATGAGCTGGTCAAGCGTCTCGGCACCTGTCGCAAGTCCAGGCACATCGTCGCTCGTCCCCACCCAGACCCGGGCTTCCGGGTCCCACTCGCAGCGCACGGTGTATTGGTCCTCGCTCACGGCCATCTTCTCCCAAGTGAAACGGAGTATACACCCACCGCCTGTGCAAGCGAACATCCGCGTGCACCAGGAAACCTGGGCCACAGAGAATCCTGCTCAAGGACCCTCGGGTGCGTTTCGGCGACATAAAGTTCGAAGGTGCGGGGACACGAATCCGCGCGCTAAAACCCCGGACCCATCAGGGCTTCCGGGAGCCAGAGGGCGATCTGGGGGAAGATGCAGAGGAGGACGATGGCCAGCACCATGCACAAGACGAAGGGGAGGGCGCCCCAGAGGATGGTCGGCAGCGGCACGTCCGGGGCGATGCCGTTGATCACGTAGAGGTTGAGCCCGACCGGCGGCGTGATCAGGCCGATCTCCATGTTGATGGTGAGGATGATGCCAAACCAGATGGCATCGAAGCCCAGGCCCTCGACGATCGGCAGAAGTGTCGGCGCGGTCATCAGGATGATCGCAACCGGCGGCAGGAAGCAGCCGGCGACCAGCAGGAAGACGTTGATCCAGAGCATCACCACCCAGCGATTGACCTCCAGCTCCGCGATCTGCATGGCGAGCGTTTGGGTGATGAACAGGGTCGACATCATGTAGCTGAACAGGTCGGCGGCCGCGATGATCATCATGATCATCACCGACTCGCGCGTCGCATCCCTGAAGATCTGCGAGAGGTCCTGGCGGCGCCACAGCCGATAGACCACCATCACGAGAACCAGGCAGAGCAGGGCGCCGACGCCCGCGGCCTCGGACGGCGTGGCGATGCCTCCGTAGAGAGCGTAGAGAACCCCGACGATGACCAGGAGGAATGGGACGACCTTGGGCAGCACCTCGAGCTTCTGGCGCAGGGAGTAACGGATGTCGGAGCTCGCAAGGTCGCGACCGCGTCGCCAAGTGGCGAAGATGCCCCAGGCGATGAACAGCGCGGTTAGCATCAGCCCGGGCAACACGCCCGCGGCGAACAGACGCCCGATCGAGGCCTCGGTCGCGATGCCATAGACGATCAGCGTGATCGAGGGCGGGATCAGGATGCCGAGCGTACCGCCGGCGCAGATCGAGCCGGTGGCGACGTCCGCCGGATAGCCGCGCTTGCGCATCTCCGGCACGCCCATCTTGCCGATCGCGGCGCAGGTCGCGGGCGACGAGCCGCAGAGCGCGGCGAAGATCGCGCAGGCGCCGAGGTTGGCGGCGAGCAGGCCGCCCGGCACCCGGTAGAGCCAGCGATCGAGCGCCTCGTACAGATCGGCACCGGCGCGCGAGCTGGCGATCGCGCCGCCCATCAGGATGAACATCGGGATCGACAGGAGCGCGAAGCTGTCGAGCGCGCCGTAGAAGATGTCGGGCACGAAGCCGAGCGATCCGGCCCCTCGGACCAGACCAGAAAGCCTACGGCGACGATGCCGAGGGAGAACGCGACGGGCGCGCCGGTCAGCAGCACCACGATGGTCACGAGGGCGACGATCACGCCGAGCTGCAGCTCGCTCATGTCGGCTCTGCCCCGCCACTGGACGGGGCTAGACGCCCGGTCACCAGCGCCAGAATCTCGGCCACGTACTGCAGCGACATCACGCCCATGCCCAGGGGGACGGCGGCGTACGGCACCCAGAGCGGCGGCCGCCAGACGGTCTGGGCGTGCCAGTCCTCGATGTAGGACTGGTACCAGAACCCGAAGCCGTACCAGGTGAGGATGACGCAGAAGGTCAGCGAAATCAGTGCGGCGAGAAGGGCGAGCGCGAGCCGCCCGCGCGGGCCGAGATAGACCGGCACAAGATCCACGTTGACGTGGCCGTGGGTCAGCAGCACATACGGCGCGCCGATAAAGGTGGCGCCGATCAGGCTGAAGGTGGCGAACTCGTGCTGCCAGATCGCCGACCCCTGCAGGACGTAGCGCACGAACACCATCTGGCAGATCACCAGCACCGCGGCGAGGAGGAGCGCGGCGGCAGCGACGCCGCCGACCCGCGACGACCACGCCACCGCATCGATGAACCGATCCACCGCGCCGCCGCGGCCGAGTGCGCGGCGCGGTCAGCCTCCCGCGCGCGGGCGCGCTCGGCCATCGGGGCGGCGCGGGAGGCTCAAGGGCCGCCGGCGCTCACTCGACGGCGAGCGCCTTCTCGATCAGCTGATCGCCGCCCGGCACCTCCTCGGCGAAGATCTTGTAGGAGGATTCCTTGGCCAGATCGAGCCAGGCGTTGAACTGGTCCTGGTTCATGCCCGAGACCTCGACGCCGGCCTTCTCGAAGGTCTCGACCAGCTCCTCATCGAGGCCCTTGGCCGCCTCGAAAAAGAAGTCCTCGGCCTTCTGGCCGGCATCGAGCAGCGCCTGCTGCTGCTCCGGCGTGAGCTCCTCGAAGCTGTCCTTCGACATCAGGATCGGCTCGTACATGAACCAGAGCGCGAAGTCGCCGGGCGGGGTCAGACAGTCGACCTGCTCGTAGATCCGGAACGAGACGAAGCTGCCGGAGCTGGTGTTGACGGCATCCAGCACGCCGGTCTGCAGCCCGGTGTAGATCTCCGAGCTCGGCATCGAGTTGATCGAGGCGCCGGCCGCCGCGAGCATCTGCTCGAACGCCGGCCCGGCCGAGCGCATGACCTTGCCCGAAGCGTCCGTCGGCTCGAGCACGCAGCCGCCCTTGCTCGCGAAGCCGCCGGCGAGCCAGGCATCCGACAGCACCATCACCCCCTGCTCGTCGATGATCTGCTTGATGTCCTCCATGAACGCCGAATTGTTCAGGCGCCTGGCGTGCTCGTGGTTCTTGACCAGGCCCGGCATCAGGGTGGCGCTGAACTGCGGATGCTTGCCGCTCGCGTAGTCGAGCGGGAAGGCCGAGATGTCGAGCTGGCCCTGCACCATCGCGTCCCACTGCTGGTTCGGCTTGAACAACGACGCCGCGGGATAGATCCGGACGTCGAGCCCGACGTCGGCGGCGGCCACCTCGCGCGCGATGATCTGCACCATCTCGTCGCGCACGTCGCCCTTGCCGCCCGGCCACTGGTGCGAGGCCTTGAGCTGGGTCTGGGCAAGCGCGCCGCCGCTCGCCAGCGCGCCGAGCGCGCCGCTCAGGCCGAGCGCCAGGAAGGTTCGCGAAACCGTGGTCATCGATCGCCTCCTCGTGATTTCGTTGGGTCCATCATAGGGCTTGAGGCGCCATCTCGCCACCCTGCCGCACGCGGCCGCTTGCGAGCGGCGCCGGCGCGGCTAGGCTGGGCCGGCGCGTGGTCGGGCTGCGGGGGGGCCGATGGACAGGCTCAGGGGTGCGGTGATCGGCTGCGGCTTCTTCGCGCAGAACCATCTGCACGCCTGGCGCGCCATCGAGGACGGTCGAGCTGGCCGCGGTCTGCGACCTCGACGCATCCAAGGCGGCGGCCGCGGCCGAGGCGTTCGGCGTCGCCGGCCGGTACACCGATGCCCGGGCGATGCTGGAGGCCGAGCGGCCCGACTTCGTCGACGTGGTCACCACCATGGCGAGCCACCGCAGCCTGGTCGAGCTCGCGGCCGCGCAGCGCGTCCCGGTGATCGTGCAGAAGCCCTTCGCGCCGGCGATCGACGACTGCCGGGCGATGGTCGGGGCCTGCGCCAAGGCCGGCGTGCCGCTGATGGTGCACGAGAACTTCCGTTTCCAGACCCCGCTCCGCGCGGTCGAGGAGGTGCTCGAGCAGGGCGCGATCGGCCAGCCCTTCTTCGCCCGGATCTCCTGGCGCACCGGCTACGACGTCTACGCCAACCAGCCCTACCTCGCCCTCGAGGAGCGCTTCATCATCCTCGATCTGGTGATCCATCTCCTCGACGTCGCGCGCTTCCTGCTCGGCGAGGTCCGCCGGCTCACCTGCCGGACCGCGAGCATCCGACCGGGGATCCGGGGCGAGGACGCCGCCACCATCCTGCTCGAGCACCAGGACCGCGTCATGTGCGTGGTCGACGCCACCTACCAGGCGCGCCAGGACCCCGACCCCTTCCCCGAGACCCTGGTCGAGGTCGACGGCAGCGCGGGCACGCTGCGCCTGCGCCAGGGCTATGCGCTGACCGTGACCGGCCGCGAGGGCACGCTTCGGCGCGAGGTCGCGCCGGCGGTGCTGCCCTGGGCGAGCCCGCCCTGGCACGGCATCCAGGAAAGCGTGCTCACGACCCAGCGCCACTGGGTCGACTGCCTGCGGCGCGGCATCGAGCCCGCGACCTCGGGCGCCGACAACCTCAGGACCTTCGCGCTGTGCGAGGCGGCCTATGCATCGGCCGCAACCGGCGATACGGTCACGCCGAGCGTCTGACGGAGCGACGACCTGCTCACCACGCGGAGGAGAGGAAATGCCCAACGAGCCCCTGAGCGCAGCCGAGCTCGACGCCCTGCGCGCCTTCGACACGCCGACCATCTGCAACGCGCTCGAGGTCGTGGCGCCGGAGCGCCGGGCGCTGGGCTTCACGACCCAGACGCTGATCTGCCCGTTCCCAGAGCTGCCGCCGATCGTCGGCTACGCGCGCACCGCGATGATCCGCTCGGCGCTGCCGCAGGGCCTGTCCGGCGCCGAGCAGCGCAAGGCCCGGCTCGACTACTACCGCTACGTCGCCGCCGGCAGCGGCCCGAAGGTCGTGGTGATCCAGGACGTCGATTCGCGGATCGGCTTCGGCTGCTTCTGGGGCGAGGTCCAGACCGCGATCCATAAGGGGCTCGGCTGCCAGGGCCTGGTCACCGACGGCGGGGTGCGCGACCTCGATGCCGTGGCGCCCGAGTTCCAGGTGCTGTGCGGCAAGGTCACGCCGTCGCATGCCTGGGTGCACAGCATCGGCCACGGCGGCACGGTCGACGTGTTCGGCATGGTCGTGCGCTCGGACGACCTGATCCACGCCGACCGCCACGGCGCGGTCGTGATTCCGCCCGAGGTCGCGCGCGAGGTCGCCGACGCCGCCCGGCTCTGCGGCCGCCGCGAGGAGCCGATCCTGAAGGTCGCCCGCAGCCCCGACTTCTCGCTCGAGGCGCTGGAGCGCGCCATGGCCGAGGCCGCGGAGATCCATTAGGCCGCGACGGCGTGCGCCAGCATGGCGTCCGCTCGAAGTCTTGAGTGCCAACGTGGGGACGAAGGACCGCCCACATGACCGACGAGCTGGTCTTCTACACCAACCCGATGTCGCGCGGGCGCATCGTGCGTTGGATGCTCGAGGAGGTCGGGCAGCCGTATCGCACCGAGCTCCTCGACTACGGCACGACGATGAAGGCGCCCGAGTATCTCGCCATCAACCCCATGGGCAAGGTGCCGGCGCTCCGCCACGGCGCTGCGGTGGTCACCGAGTGTGCCGCGATCTGCTGCTATCTGGCCGACGCGTTCCCGGATGCCGGACTGGCGCCGCCGCCGGGCGACCGGCTGCGGGGGCCTTACTATCGCTGGATGTTCTTCGCCGCCGGTCCGCTCGAAGCGGCCGCGAGCGACAAGGCGCTCGGTCTCGAGGTGCCTGCCGAGCGCAAGGCCATGGTCGGCTACGGCAGCCTCGCCGACGTGATGTCGGCGCTGGAGGCAGCGGTCTCCGGGCGCGACTATCTCGTCGGCGATCGCTTCACCGCGGCCGACGTCTACGTCGGCTCCCACATCGGCTGGGGGATGAGCTACGGCGCGATCGAGAAGCGCCCGGCCTTCGAGCGCTACTTCGAGCGGCTCAGCACGCGGCCCGCCGCGATCCGAGCGCGGGAAATCGACGACGCCCTCATTGCGGATGCCAAGTCGGTGTCCGGCGCATCGTAGATCGCGCACGTCGGGTCGATTGACGAACCACGGGTCGCTGGTCACAGTGGTGGCCAACGGCTCGTTCATGCAAGAGCACCGGTACGGCGAATAAAGGGGAGGCATCAGAGCCATGGCAACCCCAGGGCTCAAGGAGATGGCGGGCTCGCGCGAGCTCAAGCTCGGCCACTTCATCGTCGAGTTCGCGACCCCCGGCATCGGCCAGATCCTCAAGGGCGCCGGCTGCGACTTCGCGCTGTTCGACACCGAGCACTCGGGCTTCGGCTTCGAGACCATCAAGAGCGTCACGCGCTACATGCAGGCGGCGGATTTGCCGACCATCGTGCGGGTGCCGTCCAAGGAGTACCACCACATCGCGCGCGCCGCCGACATGGGTGCCGAGGGCGTGATGCTGCCGATGGTGGGCTCCTCCGAGGAGGCGCGCGCGATCCTCGACTGCCTGAAGTACGTGCCGGACGGCCGGCGCGGCGTGGCGCTCGCGATCGCCCACGACCGCTACCTGCCCGGGCCGACCCTCGACAAGCTCGCGGCGGCCAACCGGAGGACCACCTTGTTCGCCCAGATCGAGACCCGGCAGGGCGTCGAGAACGCCGATGCGCTGGCCGCTCTCGACGGCGTCGACTGCCTGTGGATCGGCCACTTCGACCTCAGCTGCTCGCTCGGCATCCCGGGCCAGTTCGACCACCGGGACTTCGGCGACGCGGTCAAGGCCGTGACCAGGGCCTGCCGGAAGCACGGCAAGGCCCTCGGCCGGCTGGTGCCGACGGTCGACGAGGCGGTGGCACTGCACCAGGCGGGCTTCGACTTCCTCTGCTACTCCGGCGACGTCTGGGCGCTCCAGGGCGCGGTCAAGGCCGGCCTCGACGAGATCCGGGCGCGGACCGCCGGCAAGGCCAAGGACCCGTCGAAGCGCTCCAAGAGCAAGAAGAAATGACAAGACGGAGGCAGTGATGAGCAAGTTTCGCGTCGCGCTCAGCGGCGACTTCAAGAAGCCGGACGGCAGCGCCGCCTTTCCGGACTTCGACCTCGGGCCGCTCGAGCAGAACCCGGCGGTCGAGTACGCCTACATCCAGACCAACGGCGTGATCACGGCGAGCGACCTCGAGGGCTACGACGCGCTGATCCTCTTGATCCCGCGGATCGAGCCGGAGAGCTTCCCGCGCGACGGCCGGCTCGCGGTCATCGCCCGCTTCGGCGTCGGCTACGACACCGTCAACGTCCAGGCCTGCACCGACCACGACTGCGCGCTGGTGATCACGCCCGACGGCGTGCGCCGCCCGGTCGCGGTCTCGATCATCACCTTCATGCTGGCGTTGACCGGCAAGCTGATGCCGAAGGACCGGATCACCCGCCAGGGGCCTGAGGGCTGGGCCAGGCGCAACGAGCACATGGGCGTGGGCCTGGTCGACCGGACGCTCGGCCAGCTCGGCATCGGCAACATCGGCGCCGAGGTGTTCCGGCTGGCGAAGCCCTTCGGCATGAAGTTCATCGCCCACGACCCCTACGCCGATCTCAAGGTCGCGCAGGAGCTGGGCGTGCGCCTGGTCGGCCTCGAGGAGCTGTTCCGCCAGGCCGACGTGCTCTCGGTCAGCTGCCCGCTCAACGACGAGACCCACCACATCGTCAACGCCGAGCGTCTCGCGCTGATGAAGCCCGGCGCCTATCTGATCAACACCTCGCGCGGGCCGGTGGTCGACGAGCAGGCGCTGACCAAGGTCTTGCAGGAGCGCCGGATCGGCGGCGCCGGCCTCGACGTCTTCGAGCAGGAGCCGAGCCCGAAGGGCAACCCGCTCTACAAGCTCGACAACGTGCTCCTCACGCCGCACGCGCTGTGCTGGACCGACCAGTGCTTCGCCGGGATCGGCGCGGCCGACGTCAAGGCGGTGTTCGACGTCATGCACGGCCGCGTGCCGACCGGCATCGTCAACCGCGAGATCGTCGAGCGCCCCGCCTGGCGGGACAAGCTGAAGCGCTACCAGGCAGCATTCGGGGGTTGAGGTCGGGTCGGCGCGTCGAGCAGGCCGAGCGCAGCCGCCCGGCTCAGGACTGGCAGGGCAGGGCGCCTGCCGCCTCGCTCGCGGGCACGTAGCTGCAGCCGATCTCGCCGTTCCTGATCCAGACCCGCGCCTCGGACTGCGCGGCATCGGCCGGCCAGAACGCGACCCCGGCCAGGCCGGCCGCGGTGGTCGCGACGATCACGAGGGTGAGCATCCCGGCGCGCACGAAGTCCATCATCGTCGACATGGCTACCTCCTCCGATCCGATGATGGATTGTTCGGGATAGGGCGATGCCCTGCGGCTGCAATCACGCGGGAGGGCTGACAATTGCGCTGCCGGTGAGCTATGACTGACCCGACCCGGCCGTCGCAACGATAAGCCAAAGCCGCGTCGTCGCTATGAGGAGGCGGCGGGACAGGCAACCTGCCCGCGCCAGGAATGGGAGGCAAACATGAGAGCCAAGGAGCTATCGGTGTTCGGGGTCGGGGCGCTGCTGGCGCTCGGCCAGGGTGGCCAGGCGCTGGCGCAGAGTGCGGCCGAGCGTGCGGTCGAGGCGGCCAAGCAGTACGCCGGGACCGAGATCACGATCGTCTGGGAGGCGGGCCTGCAGGCGCTCGATCCGTTGAACTTCTCCGGCCCCAAGTGGAAGGAGCTGACCGGGATCGACGTCACCGTGGTCGAGGTCCCGACCGCCGAGATGTTCACCAAGATCCTGCAGGAGCATCGCGCCGGGACCGGCGCCTACGACGCGCTCAACGTGATCCCGTCCTGGATGCCGGACCTGGCGCGCGCCGGCGCGCTCGAGCCGCTCGACGCCTACGTCGACAAGTACGGCTATCGCGACGAGCTGCAGGAGATCGCGCCGGTCTATCGCGACAATCAGATGACCGTCGGCGACACGATCTACGGCTTCCCCGACGACGGCGACGTGTTCGTGTTCTACTACCGCACCGACATCTTCGAGGAGAACGGGCTGCAGCCGCCCAAGACCTGGGCCGAGTTCGCCGAGATCGGGCAGCAGCTGACCGACAAGTACGCGCCCGAGATGTACGGCGCGGCGTTCTTCCGCGAGCCGACCTACGGCCACTTCATGTTCCAGGAGCGCTTCCGGGTCGAGGGCGGCAAGTTCTTCGACGAGGACACGATGAAGGCGACGATCAACGACGAGATCGGCGTCAAGGTGCTGACCGAGATGCGCGAGGAGAACAAGTTCATGCCGCCCGGGGTCGAGACCTGGGGCTTCGTCGAGAACCTCGCGGCGTTTCTCGCCGGCGACACCGCGATGACCCTCTCCTGGCCGCCCTATGGCCGCTGGGCCGCGGGCTACGGCACCGAGGAGGAGGCGCTCTCCTGGGTCCCGAAGTCGCAGATCGCGGGCAAGGTCGGCTACGCCCTGCCGCCGGGCGGCCATCCGCAGCTCGCCGCCGGCTTCTCGCTCGCCGTGTCGTCGTCGTCGCAGAACAAGGAGCCGGCCTATCTGTTCATCCAGTGGCTGAACAGCAAGGACGTCAGCCTCGAGCGCGTGCAGCTGCCCTACGCGCTCCGCGATCCGTTCCGCGAGAGCCACTTCGAGAGCGAGGCGTACAAGTCGCGCTGGCCGGCGGCGCCGGAGTACCTCGCGACCCTGCAGGAAGCCGCCAACACCGGGCTGCTCGACCTGTCGCTGATCCAGACCGACAAGTACGAGGAGGCGCTGCGGCAGGCCTACTCGCGCCTGTGGGCGGGCGAGGATCCGCAGGCGATCCTCGACGACGTCGCCGCGCAGTGGGACGCGGTGACCGAGCAGATCGGGGTCGACAAGCAGCGCGAGGCCTATCTGGACTGGGCCTCCAAGCCCAACGCCTATCCGAACTGAGGCTCGTGGCGGCGGCGGGTCACGGCCGGCCCGCCGCCGGCGCGCCTGCGGGCGCCACTTCGGCTTGGCAGGGAAGGGGGTTTTTGGCGTAGAGTCGCGGGACGTGAGCTGCACCAGGGGAGGCAAGTCATGGCGGGCGTGACCCCGAATGCCAAGAACCACGCGAACCTCGGGCCCAAGGACTCGCGCTTCGTCGAGGTCGACCGGCTGCCCTGGGAGCCGAGCCGGTTTCCGGGGGTCGAGACCAAGACCCTGTTCATCGACAAGCAGACCGGGTCGGTGACCGCGCTGATCCGGCTCGCGCCGGGCGCGCGCCTGCCGGACCACGAGCATCCGCTCGCCGAGCAGAGCCTCGTGCTCGAGGGCGAGCTGGTCGACGACGACGGCCGCTGCGGCGCCGGCAACTTCGTCTGGCGGCCGGCCGGCAGCCGCCACGAGGCGTGGTCGCCCCAAGGCTGCCTGGTGCTCGGCATCTTCCAGGTGCCGAACAGGTTCTTCGAGCAGGGCGGCAAGGTCACCGACATCCTCGCGCAGGAGTGGGACCAGGCCTGGAGCGCCGCCGGCAACCTCAAGGCCGCCGGCTGAGGCTCGGTCTCAGGGATCGCGCGGCCGATCTGCGCCCGGATCACCTGCCATGGCGGCAGCAGAGATCGTCATGGGTTCGCGCTGCAACGGTCGGAGCGCCGCGCGGGCCGGCGCGGCGCTGGCCTGGCCGGGCTCTGGCTGTGGCCGGCGGCTCCCGGCCGCGGCCCAGGAGCCGATCCGGATCGGCTCGTTCCTTGCGGTGACCGGCCCGGCGGCGTTCCTGGGCGAGCCCGAGAAGAAGACCCTCGAGCTCTACGTCGACCGGATCAATGGCGAGGGCGGGGTGCTCGATCAGCCGCTCGATCTGGTGGTGTACGACACCGGCATGAACGCCAAGGACGCGGTCACGTTCGTCAAGCGCCTGATCGAGCAGGACCAGGTCGACGCGCTGATCGGCGGCACCACCACCGGCGAGACGATGGCGGTGGTCAAGCTGGTCGAGGAGGCCGGGCTGCCGTTCATCTCGCTGGCCGGCGCCTCGGTGATCGTCGACCCGGTGCAGAGCTGGGTGTTCAAGACTCCGCACACCGACCGCATGGCGGTCGACAAGATCTACCAGGACATGCGTAAGGAGGGGATCGCGGCGATCGGGCTGATCGGTGGCTCGGGCGGCTTCGACCAGTCGTGCATCGCGAACGCCCAGGGGCTCGCCGCCAAGCACGGTCTCGAGGTCAAGGCGCACGAGACCTACGGCGCCAGCGACACCGACATGACGCCCCAGCTGGCCAAGATTAAGAACGCCGGGGTCGAGGCGGTGCTGTTCTGCGGCTTCGGCGCGGCGTCGACCATCGTGACCAAGAACTACGCCCAGCTCGGCATCGAGCTGCCGCTCTACCACAACCACGGCAGCTGCTCGAAGCAGTTCATCGACGGCGCCGGCGCCGCGGCGGAGGGCGTACGCCTGCCCTGCGCGGCGCTCCTGGTCGCCGACCAGCTACCCGGGGACGACCCGCAGAAGGCGGTGGCCCAAGCCTATGCCAAGGCCTATACCGAGGCGACCGGCGAGGAGGTCTCGACCTTCGGCGGCCACGCCTACGACGCTCTCCTCCTGCTGGTCCACGCGCTCGAGCGTGCGCGCAGCACGCACCCGGCCGCGGTGCGCGACGCCCTCGAGGCGACCGACGGCCTGGTCGGGGTCGACGGCATCTTCACCATGTCGCCCGCCGACCACATGGGTCTCGGCCTCAAATCCTTCAAAATGCTCGCGGTCGAGGACGGCGACTGGAAGTATCTGTATTAGCGCATGTGGCGGCGGTCCTGAGCAGCTCGTTGACAGCCGGCGTGAAATCGTCCGCGTCTGGCCGCCGCGCCTAAAGCTCGAAGGTGATGTACAGGATGATGCCGAAGAAGGCTGCGACCTGCGCGGTGAGGAGCTGATTGCGGACCGAGGCCAGACCGGCCGTCAGCTTCGCCTCCAGCTCGGCCTTCAGCACCAGAAGGTCATGCTTGGTGGCCAGCTCGTCCTTGAGATGATCGGCGAGCGTCGTGGTAAGGCGCATAGCCTGATTGACCGCCGCAACGGGGTTGGGGCCCCGTTTCCCCAACCCGGCGGTCAATCGGTAAAGATCCCGCCCTCGGACAGGCGCTCGGCGACGCGGATCGTGTCCATGGCTGCAATGGAGCCCGCCGGGCGCCTGGCCGCAATCAGGCCCCGGCGTCAGTTTCCGCCGTGCCGGGGCTTAACGCGAACGAGATGAGCGCTGGTTTTGAGAAGCGGATAAGCCGGTTGACCGGTGCGAGCCGGCGCGGCGTCGTTCGACCGAGCCGGGCTGGGCTTTAGGCAGCGTCCTGCACCTCGAGCACCAGACGCTTGCCGAGCGCGGCGAGCGCCGCCTCGAGCTGGTCGAGGCGCGAGCGATGGTCGAGATCGAGCAGACGGCGCACCTGGCGCGGGTCGCAGCCAAGGC
>CAVWCE010000026.1:0-67321 GCA_963753275.1 uncultured Alphaproteobacteria bacterium
CGGCCAGACGCCGAACCTGGCGGCACGATTACAGGCATCGGCCGAGCCGGGGAGTGTGGTCATCGACCCACGGTGTCATCAACTTGTCGGCGGCCTGTTCGAGTACGCTGACCTCGGCCCGCAGCACCTCAAGGGATTGAGTGAGCGGTTCAGACCTGGCACGTGCTCGACGAATTTCGGGCCGAGAGCCGCGTTGAGGCCATGCATGGCCAACAGCTCACCGGGGATGGTCGGCCGCGAGCACGAGATCGGTCTACTAGCGGACCGATGGGAGCGCGCCAAAGAAGGCGAGGGCCAGGTGGCGCTGCTTTCGGGTGAGCCGGGGATCGGCAAATCACGGATCGTGCGCGCACTGCGCGCGCGGCTCGCGAACGAGCCCCCACACGCCACTCAGTCATTACTGCTCGCAGCACCACACCAACAGCGTGCTCTATCCTGTCATCGGACTCCTCGAACGCGCCGCCGGCTTCACGCGAGACGATCCGGCTGAGGCCAGACTAGACAAGCTCGTAGCGTTGCTTTCTCAAGCCACCGAGGCGCTCGGCGAGGTCGTGGCGCTCGTGGCTGCCCTGCTGGGGATCGAGACCGGGCAGCGCTACCCGGCACTGGCGCTGACCCCGCAGCATCAGAAGCAGCGCACCCTCAAGGCACTGGTCGACCAAGTCGAGGGCCTGGCGGCCCAGAAGCCGGTGCTCGCGGTCTACGAGGACGTGCACTGGGTGGATCCCTCGACCTCCGAGGTGCTCGATCACCTGATCGAGCGGGTGCAGCGTCTGCCTGTGCTGGTGCTGATCACCTTTCGGCCCGAGTTCAACCCGCCCTGGACCGGCCATGCCCATGTCATGCAGCTTTCGCTTTCACGTTAGAACCGACAGCAGGGCCGAAGCCCTCGTCGAGCGAGGTGACCGGCGGGAAGGCATTGCCGGGCGAGATGCTCGACCAGATCCTCGCGAAGACTGACGGCGTGCCCCTGTTCGTCGAGGAATTGACCAAGACCGTGCTCGAATCCGGTCTGCTTACTGATGCCGGGGATCACTACACGCTCGCCGGCCCGCTCGTGCTGCTCGCAATTCCGGCGACCCTGCACAACTCGCTGATGGCCCGGCTCGACCAACTCGCCCCAGTGAAGGAGGTCGCCCAGGCCGGCGCGGTGATCGGCCGGGAGTTCTCGCATGAGCTGCTCGCCGCCGTCTCACGCCTGCCCGAGGATGAACTCCGCAAATCCCTCAACCAGCTCGTCGCTTCGGAGCTGGTGTGCCGCCGCGGCTCTTCACCCGACGCAATCTATACCTTCAAGCACGCCCTCGTTCAGGACGCTGCCTATCAGTCGCTCCTCAAGAGCACACGGCAACGATTCACCAGAAGATCGCAAGGACGCTGGAGGAGCAGTTCCCGGCCACTGCCGAGACGCAGCCCAAGCTACTCGCTTACCACTACACGGAGGCGCAGCCCACCGATCAGGCGATCGACTACTGGCAGCGGGCCGGCCAACGCGCGTCGAAGCGGTCGGCGACGGTCGAGGCGATCGCGCAGCTCTCGAAAGCCCTGGAGTTGCTCGAAAGCCTACCGCCGTCTGTCGAGCGAGACCGCAAGGAGCTCGGCCTGCGTATAGACCTGACCTCACCCCTGATCGCCTCCAAGGGAATGGCTGCACCCGAAATGGGGCAGACGCTCACCCGCGCGCGGAGCCTTTGCGAGCGACTCGGCGAGACGACGCAACTCTTCCCTGTCCTTTATGGACAGTGGGTGTTCCATCATGTCAGCGGGCAGGTCGCAAGGGCCTGGAGTACGCTGAGGAGGCCCCCAAATTCGCCGAAGGTGAGAGCAGCGAGATCCCGCGGATGGTCGCCGATCGGACCCTCGGCATTGCCTTGGTAGGGCTCGGCGAGCCCGCCCTTGCGCGGCGGCACCTGGAAGACGGAAACAGGCTGTACGACGCCGAGCGTCACCGTGACCTGGCGCTCGTCTACGGAATGGACTTCTTCGAGGTCAACCTTGCCTATCTTGCACTGACGGATTGGTTTCTGGGCTTTCCGGATCGGGCACTCAGGGCGAACGAGGAAACGAATCGCTTTTCGCCCGGTCCCTATCGCATGCGAACAGCCTTTGTCATGCTTTGTGTTCGGGGGCCGGGACGTTGCACACCTTCAATCGCCAGTTCACCTCGGCGCAGGCTATCGGCGAAGAACTGATGCGGGTGGCCGGCGAGCACGAAATGCCGCAGTGGACGCTATTCGGGCGCATGTTCATCTCGTTCGGGCTCCTTGAGGGAGAGCAGGAGGAGGGCACGAGCACACTGGAGGCCTGCCTCAAGACATGTCGGGCGGTGCCCATGTTGGCGAACAGCACGCTCGCTCTCGCGAAACTCGTCGAGAGTGAGGCCCGGAAGGGAGAATACGAGAACGCCCTGAAATCCCTTGAGGAGGCAGACCGGATCATCGAAGCCGGCGGCGAACGCTGGGCCAGATCCGAAATCGTGAGGCTGAAGGGGGAGATCTCGCGTGCGCAATCCGCCAGTGCGGAGGCGGAGGCATGCTTCCGGCGAGCTATCGAGGTGGCACAGCGTCAGGGCGCGAAGCTATTGCAGCTCCGCGCGGCCGCGAGCCTCGCTCGTTTGTGGCAGAGCCAAGGCAGATGCCGCGAGGCGCACGAGCTCTTGGCTCCCCTCTACGGCTGGTTCACCGAGGGCTTCGATACCGCCGAACTGAAGGACGCCAAGGGGGTGGTCGACGAACTGGCGTAGCTTCATGGCGAGGCAACTAACGAAAACCAGGAGGCAGCAAGATGATCTGGAGCCCTGGTACTGCTCTCGTGACCGCCGGCGTGGCGCTGGCGGCCGCGTGCGCGCTCGCGACCCCTGCCGAAGCGCAGGAGCGCGTGCCTGGAAGATGCAGAGCGCGTTTCCCAGCAAACTGCCGCACACCGGCGTCGCCGGCAAGCGCGTGGAGGCGATGGTCGATCGCCTCTCTGGCGGCAGTTTCGAGCTCAGGTTCTACGAGCCGGGCGCGCTCGTGCCGGCGCTCGAGTGCTTCGATGCGGCCGCGAAGGGCTCGGTCGAGGCCTGCTGGACCACCGCGGCCTTCCACACCGGCAAGTTTCGGGCGCTGGCTTTCTTCTCGACGGTGCCGTTCGGGCCGCAGTACGGCGAGTTCTTCGCCTGGAAGATCTATGGCGGCGGCGACGACCTGCAGAGAAAATTTACGGCAAGCACGGCCTCTCCAAGATCGATGAACGCGACCGGCCCCGAGACCTCGGGCTGGTTCAGGCAAAAGGTCGGATCGCTCGCCGATCTCAAGGGATGAAATGCGCTTCCTTGGTCTCGGCGCGCAGGTGATGCAGAAGCTCGGCGTGTCGACCCAGCTGCTGGCACCGCCCGACATCTATCCGGCCCTGGAGCGCGGCGTGATCGACGCCACCGAGTTTGCGATGCCGGACATGGACATCAATCTCGGCTTCTACCAGATCGCCAAGTACAACTACTATCCCGGCTGGCACCAGCCGGCGTCGGTCGGCGAGCTGCTGATGAACAAGGCGGCATTCGAAGCGCTCCCCAAGGTGACCGGGCGATGCTGGAGGCGGCGTGCGGCTGGAACATCCACGTCACGTACGCCGAGTCCGAGGCGATGAATCCGCCCGCGATGAACGAGATGATGGAAAAGTACGGGGTCGAGAACGTGCGCTGGAGCGACGAGGAGCTGGCGGCGTTCGAGGCGGCCTGGGACGAGGTTCTGGCGGAGCAGTCGGCAGCCGACCCGACGTTCAAGAAGGTCGCCGACAGCTATCTCGCGTTCCGCAAGGTGTACAAGACCTGGGGCGACGCGCAGGCGCTCAAGGCGACCTACCTGAGCAAGTGAGCCGGGCGCTGGTCGCCCATTCTGCGGGCGGGCTCGCCCGTTCGAGCCGCGGCCTGCCCACTCTGGTCTACGGAAGGTTACACACCGCCGATCTCAAGGACGCCCGGGCGCTGCTCGACGAGCTGCGCTGACCGCTGGGCGCCCGCGGGTCTAGCCGAAGATCGACCTGGGGCAGCCAGGTCGCCATGCCGGGGAACAGCGCCAGGATGACCAGCATCAACAGCTGGATCAGGACGAACGGCACGACGCCGCGGTAGATGTGCATGGTCGTGACCTCGGGCGGGGCGACGCCGCGCAGGTAGAACAGGGCGAAGCCGAAGGGCGGCGTCAGGAACGAGGTCTGCAGGTTGACCGCGATCATGATCGCCGAGCCAGATCGGGTCGAGGCCGAGCTGGAGCAGGACCGGGCCGACGACCGGCACGACGACGAAGGTGATCTCGATGAAATCGAGGAAGAAGCCCATGACGAACATCAGCGCCATGACCACGATCATCGCGCCGAGCGCGCCGCCGGGCAGGCCGGTCAGGAACTCGTGCACCATCTCGTCGCCGCCGAGGCCGCGGAACACCAGCGAGAACAGCTGGGCGCCGATCACGATCACGAACACCAGCGAGCTGATCCGGGTGGTCGCGCGCATGACCTCGGTGAGCGTGCCGTCGCGCCAGGCGCGCCGCAGCGCCACCAGCAGGCCCAGCGCGAGCGCCAGGCAGAGCGAGCGCCGCGAGCGACGATGCCGGCCTGATCGCCGGCCGGGATCGCGCTGCGGCCGACGCCGCAGATCGAGCAGGCTGGTCAGCAGCAGCAGGCCGACCAGGCTCAGCGCGGCGGCGTAGATCGGCAGCGGCCGCTCGGGCGACGAGGCGCTGGCCGGCGAGCAGCGTCGCGCCGATCGCGCCGACCCCGGCGGCCTCGGTCGGGGTCGCGACGCCGGCCAGGATCGAGCCCAGCACCGCGACGATCAGCACGATCGGCGCGACCAGCGCATGGCCGATGCGGCCGGCCATGTCGGCGCCGCTCTCGGCGCGCGTCGCGCGGCACCGCGGGCGAGGACGCCGGCCGCAGCAGCGCGATCGCCAGCTGGTAGAGGATGTAGAGGCCGACCAGCGCCAGGCCCGGGAGCAGCGCGCCGGCGAACAGGTCGCCGACCGAGACCGGCTCGGGCGCGAAGTTGCCGAGCGCGCGCTGCGCCTCCTGGTGGGCGTTGGAGATCTGGTCGCCCAGCACCACGAGCACGATCGAGGGCGGGATGATCTGGCCGAGCGTGCCGGCGGCGCAGATCGTGCCGCAGGCGAGCGCCGGGTCGTAGCCGCGCCGCAGCATGGTCGGCAGCGAGAGCAGGCCCATCGTCACCACGGTGGCGCCGACGATGCCGGTCGAGGCGGCGAGCAAGGCACCCACCACCGAGACCGAGACGCCGAGCCCGCCGCGCATCTTGCCGAACAGCTGGCCCATCGCGTCGAGCAGCTCCTCGGCGACCTTGGAGCGCTCGAGCATCACCCCCATGAAGACGAACAACGGCACCGCGATCAGCACCTCGTTGGTCATCACGCCGTAGATGCGGTTGGGGAAGAAGCCGAAGAAGGCGGGGTCGAACACGCCGAGCGCCGAGGCCGATGCCGGCGAACATCAGCGCCGTGCCGGCGAGCGTGAAGGCGACCGGGAAGCCGATCAGGATCAGGCCGCACAGCGCCAGGAACATGCCGAGGTCGAGCCACTCGGCGAGCAGGCTCAAAGCGCCGGCCTCCCGCGCGTCGTCGGCCGTCGCCGCGGCGCGCCTCGACGCCGCGCCAGCAGCGAGCGCGGAATGGATCGCGAGCGCGAGGCCCTGCAGCGCCACCAGGCCGGCGAAGACCAGGATCACGGTCTTGAGCAGGAACACCCCGGGGATGCCGAGGCTGCCCTCGGGCGAGCCCTCGCGCACCGCCCAGGCGGCGGCGACGTAGGGCCAGGCGACCCAGGCGATCAGCGCGCAGATCGGCAGCAGGAACACCACCACCCCGAACAGGTCGACCAGCGCCTTGGTCCGCGGCGAGGCGGCGCTGTAGAAGATGTCGCAGCGCACGTGGCCGTTGTGCAGCAGCGTGTAGCCGGCCGCGACCATGAACAGGCATGGCGTGCATGTAGACGATCGATTCCTGCATCTTGACCGAGCCGAGGCCGAACACGTAGCGCATCACGACGATCGACGAACTGCAGCAGCACGAGCAGCAGCGCGAGCCAGGCGACGCGTGCGGCCGAGCCCCTCGTTGAGGCGGTCGATCGCGCGCGCGAAGGCGCAGCAGCAGCGTCACCGCGGCTCTCGGGCAGGGCCGGCGGCAGGTCAGGCCGGCCAGCGGAGCGGCGGGCGCCGCCCGCGCGCGGACGCCGCCCCGGAATCAGCCGGCAAGGCCGGCGTCAGCCGTACTGGAACGGCAGCGAGCGGGCGTTGTAGTAGCCCTGGTCGGCGATCGCCGCCCAGCCGACGCTCTTCGCCCGGAAGTCCATGTAGCTGTCGTAGATCTTCTGGGTCAGCGGATCGGAGGCGCCGACCTCGGCCACGACCTCGCCCGAGACGCGGCCGATCTCCTTCAGCAGCGTCGTCGTTGAAGCGGCGCACGCTGGACGTTGTGCTGCTCGACCAGGACCTTGAGCGAGTCGGCGTTCTGGGCGTTGATCTCGGCGTACTCGCGCCACGCCTCGGCCTCGATCGCGGCCTGGATCAGCGCCTGCTCCTCGCTCGGTCAGGCCCTCCCAGACCTGGCGGTTGATCATCACCTCGCCGGTGGTGCCGGGCTCGTGCCAGCCGGGCCAGTAGTAGAACTGGGCGACCTTGTAGAAGCCGAAGGCGAGGTCGTGCCAGGGGCCGACCCATTCGGTGCCGTCGATCGTGCCCGACTGCAGCGCCGGGAAGATCTCGCCGCCCGGCAGGTTGACGACCGCCGCGCCGAGCCGGCGCAGCACCTCGCCGCCGAGCCCCGGCATGCGGAACTTGAGGCCCTTGATAGTCGTCGAGCGTGTTGATCTCGCGGCGGAACCAGCCGCCCATCTGGGGGCCGGTGCTGGCGCGCAGGAAGGGCTTGATGTCGAACTGCGCGGCGAGCTCGTCCCACAGCGCCTGGCCGCCGCCATAGGCGATCCAGGACGCGTGCTCCATCGGCAGGAGGCCGAACGGCACCGCGGTGAAGAAGTTGAACGCCCGGCGACTTGCCCTGCCAGTAGTAGGACGCCGAGTGGCTCATCTCGGCATTGCCGGCCGAGACCGCATCGAACGACTGGAACGGCGGCACCAGCTCGCCGGCGGCGAACACCTTGACCTCGATCTTGCCCTCGGACATCGCGGTGATGCGCTCGGCGAGGCGCTCGGCGCCGGTGCCGAGGCCCGGGAAGTTCTTGGGCCAGGTGGTGACCATCTTGAACTGCTTCATGCCCTGCGCGATCGCCGGCGCCGGGAAGCTCGACGCGGCCGCGGCGGTCCCGACCAGCGCCCCGCCGGCGCCGACGGTCCTGACGAAATCACGACGCTTCATGCTGCCTCTCCTGCTTGGTGGTTGCCGCGCAGCCGGTATGAAATCAGCTGAGCCGGGAAAAGTCACGCCTCGGTCGTGCCGGTGCGCACGAACCGGCGCAACACGTCGCAGCGCAGGAGCGGCCTGATGTCCGGGTCGCGGCCGACGGTGCTCTAGGGGCCGGTCTTGGCCGGGCCCGGCAGCGGATCAGCAGGGGCGGGCTGGACGCGCGCGCCGGCCGGGCGGGTCAGAGGGTGGCGAGGATCGCGCTGGCGCTGCTCGCCTCGGCCTGGCTCGGGACCTCCTCGACCAGGAGCGTCCTGACCGTGCCGTTCTCGACCACCATGGCGTAGCGCCGCGAGCGCTTGCCGAGGCCGAAGCCGCTGCCGTCGAACTCGAGCCCGAGCGCGCGCGTGAACTCGCCGTTGCCGTCGGAGAGCATCTGCACCTTGCCGCCGACGTTGCGGGACTTCTCCCAGGCGCTCAGCACGAACGGGTCGTTGACCGCGACGCAGGCGACCGCGTCGACGCCCTTGGCCTTGAGCGCGTCCGCCTGCTCGACGAAGCCCGGCAGGTGGCGCTCCGAGCAGGTCGGGGTGAAGGCGCCAGGGACCGCGAACAGGACCACCTTCTTGCCGCGGGTCAGATCGGCCATCGAGACGTCCTTGATCCCCTCCGCCGTGAGCTGCTTCAGGGTCGCCGCCGGCAGCTTGTCGCCCACCTGAATCGTCATCGGAGCCTCCTCGTCCATGGTTTCCGGGCAGGTCGTTGCCGTGCCATCGCGGCGCCGCGTGCGCCGCGCGCAATCTGGCATGCCGGCGGCCGGCAGGCAACGATCGCCCTGAGGCTTTTTCAATCCCGGGGCGCGACCATCCGACCCCTTGCCCTTGCTGGTCGTTGCCATCCGGTCTAAGTGTTGAGCCATGGCAACCAGCCTGAGTTCCATCCCCGCCGAGAGCTCGCTTGCCGGGCAACTGTTGGTGGCGATGCCGCAGATGGCCGACCCGCGGTTCGCGCGCAGCGTGGTCTATCTCTGCGCCCACTCGGTCGACGGCGCCATGGGTCTCGTGGTCAACCGGCTGATCGAGAGCCTGAGCTTCCAGAACCTCTTGGAGCAGATCGGGGTCGAGCAGGACGGCGCCGCCGGCCGCGACATGCCGGTCCACTTCGGCGGCCCGGTCGAGTTCGAGCCGCGGCTTCGTCCTGCACAGCACGGACTACATGCAGGAACTCGACGCTCGTGATCGAGGACGAGATCGCGTTGACCGCAACCATCGACGTGCTCAAGGCGATCGCGCGCGGCGACGGCCCGCGCCACCGCGTGCTGGCGCTGGGCTACGCCGGCTGGGCCGCCGGCCAGCTCGACGCCGAGATCCAGGCCAACGGCTGGCTCTTGGTGCCGGCCGACCTCGAGCTGGTGTTCGGCCTCGACAACGACACCAAGTGGGAGCGGGCGATCGCCAAGATCGGCATCGATCTGACCCTGCTCTCGAGCGAGGCGGGCCACGCCTGAGGGCGCCCGCGGCCGTCCCGCTCCGGCCGCCTGACGCTTCTCCCCCGATCCGGCGCTCAGCCGCGCCCGTGCGGCAGGGTCCAGTCGAGCAGCGGCCCGAGCGGCACGATGCCGGTCGGGTTCACGGTCGCGTGGCTCGTGTAGTAGTGCTGCTTGATGTGGCCGAAGTCGACCGTGTCCGCGACCCCCGGCAGCTGGTAGATCTCGCGCGCATAGCCCCACAGGTTCGGGTAGTCGACCAGCCGCCTCAGGTTGCACTTGAAGTGGCCGACGTAGACCGGGTCGAAGCGCACCAGCGTCGTGAACAGGCGGACGTCGGCCTCGGTGAGCCGCTCCCCGGCCAGGTAGCGCTGGCGCGCGAGCCGCGCCTCGAGCTCGTCCAGGGTCCCAAACAGCGCCGTCACCGCCTCCTCATAGGCGTCCTGGGCGGTCGCGAAGCCGGCGCGGTAGACGCCGTTGTTGACGGTCTCGAAGACCCGGTCGTTGATCGCGTCGATCGTGCCGCGCAGCGGCTCCGGGTAGAGGTCCGGCCCGCGCGCGCCGACGCGCTCGAAGGCCGAGTTGAGCATCCGGATGATCTCGGCCAACTCGTTGTTGACGATCGTTGCCTTCTCCCGGTCCCACAGCACCGGGACGGAGACGCGCCCGGTGTAGTCGGGCTTGGCCCGGGTGTAGACCTGGTAAAGGTAGTCGAGGCCGTGGAGGCGGTCGCCGGTGGCGCCGGGGCCGGCCGCGAAGGTCCAGCCGTGCTCGGCCATGTGCCAGTGCACGACCGAGACGCCGATCGCCTGCTCGAGGCCCTTGAGCCTGCGCAGGATCAGGGTGCGGTGCGCCCAGGGGCAGGCGAGCGAGACGTAGAGGTGGTAGCGTCCGGGCGCGGCCGCGAAGCCGCCGGCGCCGGTCGGTCCGGGGCTGCCGTCCGCGGTGACCCAGTGGCGGAACTGGGTCGCGCTGCGGACGAAGCGTCCATCGCTGCGCGGGGCGACCAACCCCTCGTCGTGCCAGACCCCTTCGACGAGTTGTCCCATGCCCTCGCTCCTCTTGCCTCCTCTTCAGATACGTCGGGCGCGTCTGCGGAAACCGGCGGCCGTGCGAGTTCGCCAGCCGGCCGGTACCGCGATCCCGATCGCGCGGCGGGCGAGGTGTGCCAGGCCGGGGTTTGCCGCTGTCCGCGCCGGCTCACCAGCGCATCGTGCCGAAGGCCTGCGCGACGTCGGCGCAGCTGTCCGGGCTGTTGCCGCTCTGCTGCGCCTCCGCGTGGCGCCGGACCTCCCGGGCGAACACCGGCAGGTAGCGCATCTGGTCGATCGAGCCGGGCGGGAAGGTCTGATCGAACCAGGCGCCGATCACGCCGGTCGCGCGCGCCGTGTCGAGCCCGCAGCCGGCTGCCCGCCCGAGCAGCAGCGCCATGTTGTTCATGCGCTGCAGATCGGCCTCGGATGCGGCCTCCGCGAGCTGCGCGGAGCCGATGCCGACGACCGCGGCCAGCAGGGTCGCCCGCCCGGAATGGCGCGCGCGCTTCGCGCGGTTGGCCGACCTGCGATCTCCGACAGGCATCATGGTCGCACCGTATCGGCTCTGGCCGGAAATGGCCATTCGTTTGACCTCAATAACGGCACTGGCCGGGCGAACGCCGGCGCCGGAGCTTGAAGACCGGGTCGAGCGATTCTACAGTGGGCCGATGGCTGACTGCCGACGCCGAGGGAGGTCTCCTATGCTCCGAACCGATCGCGTCCGCTTTGCCGGCAAGCATCTTCCCGAGGCCGGCGCCTTGGCGCTCGCCGGGCTCGTGCTGCTGGGGTCCGGCGCCGCGGCCGAGACATCCGGAACTGGGCCCAAGGTGCCGCCGGAGTTCGAGCCGGTGCGCGCCGCGCTGGGCAAGTACCGCGACCCGGTGGTCGCCGTGCGCGACGGCTATCTCTCCACTCTCGGATGCGTCCAGTACCCGGACGGCGGCATGGGCGTCCACTTCCTCAATCCCCGCCTGTTCGGCCCGGTGCCCGACCCGATGGCGCCGCAGATCCTGGTCTACGAGCCCGATGCCCAAGGCCAGCTGCATCTGGTCGCCGCCGAATGGTTCATCCCGCTCGCGACCGGCATCGCGAGCCGCCCTGAGATCTTCGGCCAGCCTTTCCAGGGCCCGATGGAGGGCCACGAGCCCCTGATCCCGAAGGAGGTGCATCACTACGATCTGCACGTCTGGCTGTTCAAGGAGAACCCGGCTGGCCTGTTCAACCCCACGAACCCGGACGTGGACTGCGTCGGCGCCTACGTGCTGAACGAGGGCCGCCGGCGGAGGTCCCGCATCACTGAGCGAGGCGGCGGGCGCGCCAGGCGTGGTTTGGCGTCGCCGGGCTTAGCCCCCGGGGGACTAGTCGGCCGCCGGGCTGTCCTGACTGCTCTGGGTCGCCGCTGCGTGCTCCGTATCGTACCAGACCGACCACTCCTCGGGCGTGATCTGGCCGTCGCCGTTGCGGTCGATCCGCTTGAACAGATGCCGGGCGGTGTCCAGGTCGTGATCGGCCTGGGCGAGGTTCTCCCCGGCGATGCCCCCGCCGCAGTCCCCGGCTTGCTGGTCGGCCCCGCAGACCAACGCCGGCTCCTGCCCGCCCGCCGCTGGCGGGCTTGCGGCGAGCCCGGCGCCGGCCAGCGCCAGAGCCGCTGCAGCGAGCATGTTCATGGCCTGCCTCCGTGGTCTCGTTGGTTGGCGCGCAGCAACGCGGCGTAGTAACGGGGGCAGAGCAAAAACGATCCAAGGTGGCGTGAGCGCAGCGCAGGGAGTTCGCTCTCGTTGGCGGACGCTGCCGCTGCCCCACGACGCCGGCGCGCCGGATTGGCGACCCAAGTCGCGCGGCCTAGCTTATCCGCCATGCCGTCCGCCCCGACCGATCGACTGCCGCAGGTCGAAACCGCCGAGCTACCGCCCAACTTCCGCGACTGGTTCGCCCGCCGCGGCTGGCGACCGCACCGCCATCAGCTCGCGATGCTGGACGCCGCCCGGCGCGGGCAGTCGGCGCTGCTGGTCGCGCCGACCGGCGGCGGCAAGACGCTGGCGGGCTTCCTGCCGAGCCTGGTCGCCCTCGACCGCAGCCCCGAGAACGGCTTGCACACCCTCTACGTCTCGCCGCTCAAGGCGCTGACCACCGACATCGCGCGCAATCTCCGGGCGCCGATCGAGGAGATCGGGCTCGCGGTCCGCGCCGAGACGCGGACCGGCGACACGCCGCAGAACCGCCGGCTCCGACAGCGCAGGGCGCCACCCGACATCCTCCTGACGACGCCCGAGTCGCTGGCGCTGCTGCTGTCCTATCCCGAGGCACCTGCGATGTTCGGCGGGCTTGCCACCGTGATCGTCGACGAGCTCCATGCGCTCGCCGCCGCCAAGCGCGGTCAGCTGCTGGCGCTCGGCCTCGCGCGGCTCGGGCAGCTTGCGCCGCGCGCGCGCTTCGTCGGCCTGTCCGCGACCGTGCGCGAGCCGGCGGCGCTGCTCGCCTATCTGGCGCCCGGCGCCCGGCCGGCGCGCCTGATCGAGGGCGCGCCCGGCCCGGCGCCGGAGGTGGCGATCCTGGTCCCGGACGCGCGCCTGCCCTGGGCCGGCCACTACGGCACCTATGCCGCGCCGGCGCTCTACGCGACGATCAAGGCCGCCGGGACCACGCTCGTCTTCGTCAACACGCGCGCCCAGGCGGAGCTGCTCTTCCGCGAGCTGTGGCGGCACAACGACGACCTCCTGCCGATCGCGCTGCACCACGGCTCGCTCGCGGTCGAGCAGCGGCGCCGGGTCGAGGCGGCGATGGTCGCGGGCGCCCTCAAGGCGATCGTCTGCACCTCCTCGCTCGATCTCGGCATCGACTGGGGCGCCGTTGATCTCGTGGTCCAGATCGGGGCACCCAAGGGCGTAGCACGGCTCCTGCAGCGGATCGGACGCGCCAACCATCGCCTCGACCAGCCGTCGCGCGCGCTGCTGGTGCCCGGCAACCGGTTCGAGGTGCTGGAGTGCCGCGCGGCGCTCGACGCGATCCGCGAGCGCACGCTGGATGGCGACCCGCCGCACCCGGGCGGGCTCGACGTGCTGGCCCAGCACCTGGTCGGGACCGCCTGCTGCGGCCCGTTCGACGCCGACCGGCTGTACGCGGAGGTCCGCACCGCCCAGCCCTACGCCGGCCTGAGCCGCGCCGACTTCGACGCCGTCCTCGAGCTGGTCGCGACCGGCGGCTACGCGCTCGGCGCCTACGAGCGCTTCCGGCGGCTGAAGCGCGGGCGCCGACGGGCTCTGGCGGCTGGCCGACCGGCGGCTCACAAGGCGCTACCGGATGAACGTCGGCACGATCGTCGAGGCGCCGATGCTGCGGGTCCGCCTCAAGGGCCGCCGCCAGGTGCTGGGCGAGGTCGAGGAAGAGTTCGTCGAGCTGGCTGCGGCCGGGCGACGTCTTCCAGTTCGCCGGCCGCACGCTGCGCTTCGAGGGCATTCGCGCGACCTTCGCCGAGGTCAGCCTCGCCGCGCCCGGCCGCGAGCCGACGGTGCCGAGCTACATGGGCACGCGCATGGCCTTCACGACCCACCTCGCGGCCCGCGTGCGCGGCTATCTGGCCGAGCCCGAGCGCTGGCAGGGGCTGCCGGACGAGGTCGTCCGCTGGCTGCGCCTGCAGGGCGAGCGCTCGGCGCTGCCGGGCGCGGACCAGCTCCTGGTCGAGACCTTCCCGCGCCGCGCGCGCCACTACATGGTGAGCTACGCCTTCGTCGGCTGGAACGCGCACCAGACGCTCGGCATGCTGCTGACCCGGCGGATGGAGCGCCTCGGCCTGAAGCCGCTGGGCTTTGCTGCCAGCGACTACATGCTGGCGATCTGGAGCCTCGAGCCGGTGACCGATCCGGCCGCGCTGTTCGACGTCGCGATCCTGGGCGAGGAGCTCGAGGACTGGATGGCCGATACCAGCCTCCTCAAGCGCACCTTCAGGAACGTCGCCGTGGTCGCGGGCCTGATCGAGCGCCGGCGGCCGGGAGCGGAGAAGAGCGGCCGCCAGGTCACGATCAGCTCCGACCTGATCTACGACGTGCTGCGCAAGCACGAGCCCGACCACGTCCTCTTGCGCGCGACCCGCGCCGAGGCGGCGGTCGGCCTGATGGACGTGCGCCGGCTCGCCGACCTCCTGGTGAGCGTCCAGGGGAAGATCGTGCATCGCGCGCTCGACCGGGTCTCGCCCCTCGCCGTGCCGGTGCTGGTCGAGATCGGCAAGGAGCGCGTCGCCGGGGAGGCCGACGACGCCCTGCTCGCCGAGGCCGCGGCCGAGCTGATGGCCGAGGCGCAGGGCCAGGTTGAGAACGGGCTCCCGACCTGATGATGGACAGTCCGGCGCTCGTCGCGCCTCGAGGCGCCCCAAGGCTTGGCAAAGGCGGCGCCGCGCCCTCCCTCGCTCCGCCACACCAGCCCCGGCCTCGACGTCCTCGACCCGGAGCCGCCGCCTCCGGACCACCCCCCTCTTCACCCTCGACAACGTGGTCCTCAGCCCCACAACGCCGGCCGGCATTAGCAACGGAAGCCGCGATCCCCATGGCGATCTCCACCGCCCGCAACGCCCCTCGCCGGCCTCGACGGCAAGCTCGATGCGTTGATCGTGGTCAACCGCGAGGTGCTGTGAGGTGAGGGCGTCCTGGTGGTCGTCCGATCCACGGCTTGGCCGCCAACGCCCCGCAGCTAGACCTCAGATTTCCCATTGCAAGCGCAGCGGGCCCGGGCGATAGAGGTTGGGTGAGTTTGCGGCCAGCGTAGGGGCACGTCTCCTCCTATCTGCAAGAGAGCATTTCGCCGATACCACATAACTCTTGTGTAGACGCGCAACATCCTCGACCGTTGAAAGCCCGCGACGTGGGCACTCTCGACGAATACCTGACGAATGAATCCTCACAGACCAGCAAGAGCTGACTAAGCTCGAGCGAGTCATTCAGGATACCAGCACTACCCTAGTCCGAGCCTTCGTTGAGGAGAAGGGTTGGCCTTATCGACTGAAGCGCGGTGCCGAGAATTTGATCGAGGAGAAGCCGTCCATCGGCTCACACAGCACGACTGCGATGGTGACACTATCGCTACTGTACTGCGTGCCCAATCCGATAGCGTCGTCCTTTTCGACGAGATTGACAATTTCCGGCTTGACCGTGACACACGACGCTACGCCAAGCAGGAGACTGTGCTTCAGTTTATGACGCCGGGAATGCTGACAAAGCTGAACGATCTGCGCCGCGCCGAGCGTATCATCTTAGTCATCGCGACCAACTACGAGAACCGTATCGATCCGGCCATCAAGCGACCCGGGCGAATAGATCAACGCGAAGCCGAGCGCGACCAGAGCGTAGATCGCGCCCACGGTGATGCCGGCGAACAGGTTCGCGGCCACGCTGTCGATCTCGAACGGCTGCGATCGGCTCCGATCCCGCGGCTTGCCGTTTGACGGCGCCGCCGCCCTGGGCGAGAGTGCGAGCCGCGTGGAGAATTGCCGCGGCGGTGGCACGCCCAAAACCGCGCCTGTCGTTCTCGGAGAATCACCGCTTTGAGCTTGCCCAGGCCAGCAAACCTCCACATAATCGTCGCGTTGAATAGGAAGGCTGGGACGACGGGCAAGCAATGACAGGCGGGAGGGGTGGGGCGGCTCCTCACGTCGGGAGTTTATTTTGTCGGCCAACAATCAGGAGAGGCGATATGCCCGGGGTGCGACCATGGCCCGCACGACGTCGTTGACCAAGCGGTGCCTTGCCGCACCTGGCCGAATCGCGCGGCTCTGCATGGGCCGGCGCGACCTGTCGGTCAAGGCCCAGCTTGCCACCGGGGCCGTGATCTTCGCGCTCTCGGCATGGGTCACCGCGACCTCGGTCGGCTACCTGGGCAACCGCCACCTGCTGAGCGACAGCTACCAGCAGATCAGCAGGCTCGAGCAGGCGTATGCCGACCTGCAGTCCCGGTCCGAGCTCTCGACGACCGCCTTGCTGGAGCAGGTTGGTCGGCTCGAGGCGACCGCCGAGGACCAGCGCGCCTCGATCCGCGACCTCGCCGCGATCCAGGACACCCTCGGACGGCAGCTTGACTCGCGCAATCGCCAGCTCGCGGGCATCGCCGAGCAGCGCAACTACGCCCGGACGCTGGTCGGCGAGCTCGAGCAGGCGATGGCCCAGGTCGAGGACCTGATGCAGAGCGTCGTGGCGGACAAGTCCGCGCTCGAGGAACGGCTCGAGGCGACCCGGACTCGCCTCGCCGCGGTCAGCCAGGAGCGCGACGCCGGGCGCCAGGTCGAGGTCGGCCTGCGCTGGCAGGTCGCGCAGCTCGAGGGCGAGGTCCAGCAGCTGCGCAGCCGGCGCGAGACCGCGCAGCTCTGGCTCAAGGACTGGGTGCTCGGGAGCACCGAGGCGCTCGAGCAGCTGTTCGTCGAGACCGGGGTCGACCTCGAGGGCTTGATCGAGCGCGCTACGGCCCCCGAGCTCGGCCAGGGCGGCCCGCTCCAGGTCGCGGCGCTCGATCCGGAGCACGGTCGGCCGGCGCTGGTCATGCCGGCCGATCCGATGCGCAACAACATCGAGCGTCTGTCGGCCCTGCAGAGGCTGGCGCGCACCCTGCCGCTCGCCTCGCCGCTCGACCATTTCGAGCTGACCAGCGCCTACGGCAAGCGCCGCGATCCGTTCACCAGGGGCTGGGCGTTCCATGCCGGGCTCGACTTCAGCGCGGCCTCCGGATCCAAGATCCTGGCGACCGCGCCGGGCCGGGTGGTCCACGCCGGACCCGCCGGGCCTTACGGCAACATGGTCGAGATCGATCACGGCATGGGGGTCGTGACCCGCTACGGTCACCTCAAGTCGATCGGCGTGGCGCCGGGCGACGAGGTCCAGTTCCGCGAGGAGATCGGCGTGATCGGCAATACCGGCCGGAGCACGGCGCTCCATCTGCACTACGAGGTCCGGATCGACGACACGGCCTACGATCCGGCGCGGTTCCTGGACGCCGGCCGCCTCCTGGTCGGAATCTTCGCGAACGCGGGGCAGGACCCGGCCGACCAGGGGTGAGGCCGTACGTCCTGTCGCCCCACGACGCTGCTCTGGAAAGGGTCGGGCCGCGCGACTATCTCTCGTGATCGGCCCGGCCATCGACGCCGGGCTCCAGTCGACGGCGAGCCAACCGCAGGGAGCGGAATGCTACGGGCGTCCGGAGCTGCATGACGGGTGAAGGCGAGGTTGGCACGACCGCGACGGCGACGCGGCCGCCTGGGATGGATCCG
Source organism: uncultured Alphaproteobacteria bacterium (assembly GCA_963753275.1). GTDB lineage: Bacteria > Pseudomonadota > Alphaproteobacteria > Geminicoccales > Geminicoccaceae > DATAOG01. The sequence goes on from CAVWCE010000026.1 coordinate 17,113, forward strand.
AACCAGCTGCAGCGGCGCGCACGCGAAGCATCCGAACTCCTGAAGGCGCTCGGCAACCCCCACCGGCTGATGATCCTCTGCCAGCTGCTCGAGGGTGAGAAGTCGGTCGGCGAGCTGGTGCGTTCAATCGGCCTCAGCCAGTCGGCGCTCTCGCAGCATCTGGCGCGGCTGCGCCGCGACCGGCTGGTGAGCACGCGGCGCTCGGCGCAGACCATCTACTATGCGCTCGCGGGCGCCGAGGCGCGGGCGCTGCTGCAGACCCTGCATGGCCTCTACTGCGGCCGCGAGCTGGCCGAGGCGGCGCTCGAGCGCAATCGCGCGGCGGTCGCCGCCGGAGCACGCTAGGCGGCGGCCTGCGGCGCGCCCGGGCGGCGCCCGTAGTAGAGCATCGCCGTATGGGTCGCCTCGGCGAAGAACAGCCAACGCTCGAGCGCGATGCCGAGGATGCCCAAGAGCGCGGCCAGCGTCGCGAGCAGGGCCGCGGCCCAGCCGGGCGCCGGTAGCGCCACGAGCGTCAAGAGGACACCCCCGCCGAGCCCGCAGGCGTAGGCCAGGGCGCGCAGCTTGCGCGCATGCCTGCGGGCGACGACGAAGCCCATCTCGTCGAGCAGGTAGTTGGTCTGGGTGTGCGGGGGCTCGATCATCCGCACCAGGCCTTGCGCACCGAGCCCGGTCGCGCTCTCGGGCGTGCTGCCGGGCGCGGCCGCGTCGATCGCGCGCCAGTACGCCGTCTTGAGCGCGAACGCCAGGACCGTCGCGAGCAGCGCGAGCACGGCGGCGCCGGCGCGCGCCAGCCCGAACCAGGCGAGCAGCAGGTGCAGCAGGAGCGCGCCGCTCATCAGGGCGAAGGCCAGGTAGATCGGGGCGACCAACGGCTGATGCCACTGCCGGATCGGCTTGAGGGACGCGTAGATCATCCCGGTGCAATAGACCGTCGCGACGGCGCCGAGCGCCGCCAGGAGCGCGCACAGCGCGAACCAACCCCCCATCCGCTCGAGGCGGATCCAGCCGAGCGCGAGACCGAGCGCCGGCGGGTAGGTGAGCAGCGCCAAGGCGCCCTCGCGCGACAGCCAGGACGTCCGCCACTGGCTGACCGCGCGCCAGGCGCGCTCGGGATGGCCGAGATGCGCCGCCGACGAGACCAGCCCGAGCGTGATCAGCGCCAGCGCGAGACCGAGGCCGGCGGCTCCGAAGCCGCGCTCGCTCGGGACCAGGCCGAAGGGCGCGCCGAGCGCCAGCAGAAAAAGGAGGCCGTAGCCGGCGCCGGAGGCGGTCGTGAACAGGACGATCGAGGGCGCCGGGCGCAAGCCGGGGCTCAGTCCGCCAGGATCCGGTCCAGCCAGGCGAGGAACCCGCCGTGCGGTCGCGCCGGCTCGAGCGCCGCGGGCGCGCCGAGATAGCCGGGCGCGGTCCTGCGCGGCCGCGGCGGCAGGTACTTGTTGGTCGGGCGGTAGCCCATCTCCGGCATCAGGTCGTAGCCGCCGCGCGCGGCGACCAGGCGCGAGACCGCCGACTCCGGATCGGCGAGGTCGCCGTAGTGGCGGGCGCCCGCCGGGCAGGTCCGGACGCAGGCCGGCAGCCGGTCGACCTCCTCGAGGTTCTCGTTGTAGATGCGATCGATGCAGAGCGTGCACTTCTTCATCACGCCCTGGTCGGCGTCGAGCTCGCGCGCGCCATAGGGGCAGGCCCAGGCGCATAGCCCGCAGCCGATGCACAAGCCCTCGTCGACCAGCACGATGCCGTCCTCGGCGCGCTTGTAGGAGGCGCCGGTCGGGCAGACCGTGACGCAGGCCGCATCCTCGCAGTGCAGGCAGGACTTCGGGAAATGCACCGTCCGGCTGTCCGGCCCCGCGCCGACCTCGAAGCCGTGCACCCGGTTGAGCCAAGCGCCGCGCGCCTCGGCGCCGTAGGGGTCCTGATCGGTCAGCGGAGCGGGGTAGCCGCCGGTGTTCCATTCCTTGCAGTGGACCACGCAGGCCTGGCAGCCGACGCAGGTGTCGAGGTCAATCACCAGGCCGAGGCGCCGGGGCGGCGGGGTCTGCGGCAGGCTGGTCATGCCGGCCGCCTCCGACGCGCGCGGAACTCGGCGCCGTAGCGCGAGACCTGCGGCGCGGCGCCGAGGCTCGGAGGCGGCCGCAGCAGCGCGAACTGCGGCGCGCTGGCGCCGGCTTCGGCGGCAGCCGCCGGCTCGAGCCGGACCCGCAGGTCGTACCAGGCCGCCTGCCCGGTCACCGGGTCGGCGTTGGCGTAGCGATAGCCGCCTTCGCGCTCGGGCAGAAGCTCATCGATCAAATGGTTGAGCAGAAAGCCTTTGGTTGCCTCGGGCGCATCCGCGGCGAGGTTCCAGGCGCCGGGCCGCTTGGCGATCGCGTTCCAGGTCCAGCAGGTCTCGGGATTGACGCCCTCCATCAGGCGGATCTGGGCCTTGACCCGGCCGTGCCGGCTGGTGATCCAGACCCAGGCATCGTCCTCGATCCCGAGCGCCTCGGCTCGCTGCCGGCTGAGATAGAGGCGGTTGCTGCCGTGGATCTGGCGCAGCCAGGCGTTCATCCCGCCCCAGGAGTGGTACATCGCCATCGGCCGCTGGGTGATGGCGTGGAGCGGAAAGTCCTGCCCCTCGCCCGCGCGATCCTCGAACGGCGGGTACCAGAACGGCAACGGGTCGAAGTAGGTCCGGATCCGGGCACGATCCCGCTCCGGCGGCTGCACGGGACCATGGCCCTCCGCGGCGAGGCGGAACCTCTGCAGCACCTCGCTGTAGAGCTGGAGCGTGATCGGCTCGGCGCGCGCGATGAAGCCCATCCGTACGGCGTAGTCGAGATAGGCCCGGTTGGCGTGCTTGAGGTAGCGCGCCTCGGGCGGGATCTCGCCGCGCCAGAAGCAGCCGTTCTCGACGTAGCGCTCGAGCTGCTCCGGGTTGGGCGGGCCCCTGCCCTCCAGGCGGCCGTCCGCGCCGCGCCAGCCCATCAGCGAGCCGACCCCGGGCTGGCGCTCGTGATGGACGAGGTAGTCGGCGTAACCGCCTGCAAAGCTCGGGCTGCCGTCCGCGTTGGTCATCCCGGGCAGGCGCAGCCGGTGGCCGAGGTCGAGCAGCACGTCCTGGAACGGCCGCACGTCCCGGTCGGGCGCGACCACCGGCTGGCGGATCGAGTTCGGCCGGGCCGTCGGCCGAGCAGATCGGCCGGTCGAGCAGCGAAATGCAGTCCCAGCGCTCGAGGTAGGTCGTGTCGGGCAGCACGAGATCGGCATAGGCGACCATCTCGGAGAAGTAGGCGTCCGAATAGATGATCCGCGGGATGCGGTAGTCGCCGCCCGGGCCCTTCGCGGTCAGCATCTGGATCGTGCCGCCGACGTTCATGGCCGAGTTCCAGGCCATGTTGGCCATGTACATGAACAGGGTGTCGATCGGGTAGGGATCGCCGTTGTGGGCGTTGGTGATCACCAGGTGCATCAGGCCATGGGCGGCGAGCGGCGCTTCCCAGGAGAACGCCTTGTCGATCCGCGAGGGCGTGCCGTCGGCCTCGACCAGCAGGTCCTCGGGCCCGGTCGGGAAGCCGAGCGGCGCGCCCTGCAGCGGCCGCTCGGGCGCGACCTCGCCGGGTCCGCCCGCGGGCTGCGGCCCCGGCGGGATCGGCTTCGGGAACGGCGGCTTGTAGCGAAAGCCGCCCGGCACGTCGATGCTGCCGAGCAGGAGCTGCAGCAGATGCAGCGCGCGGCAGGTCTGGAAGCCGTTGGAATGGGCCGAGATGCCGCGCATCGCATGCATGCTGACCGGGCGCCCGACCATCTGCTCATGGCGCCGGCCGGACGCGTCGGTCCAGGGCTGGTCCAGCACCACCGGGCTGGCGAACGCGACCTGCGCCAGCTCGGCCGCGATCCGCCGGATCGTCGCCGCCGGGATCCCGGTCGCCCCTGCCACCGCGTCGGGACCGTAGGCGGGGTCGAGGTAGCGCTCGGCCAGCAGCTCGAACACCGGCCGCGCGTACCGCTCGCTCGGCAGCGTGACCCTGCCCTTGAGGTCCGGCCTCGCGTCCGGATCGTCCGCCGGGCGGACCCGCTGCCGCGCCCGGTCCCAGCACAGCGGCTGGCCGGCGCGGTTGCGCAGGACCAGGCCGTCGTCGGCGCCGCCCGGGTTGCGGATCACGAGCCACGCGGCGTTGGTGTAGCGGGTCAGGTAGTCGAGATCGATGCGGCCGGCGCGCAGCAGCTCATGGACCAGCGCCAGCACGAACAGGCCGTCGGTGCCGGGGGTGATGCCGAGCCATTCGTCCGCGATCGCCGAGTAGCCGGTGCGCACCGGGTTGACCGAGACGAACTTGACGCCGCGCCCCTTCAGCTGCCCGAGCGCGATCTTGAGCGGGTTGCTGGCGTGGTCCTCGGCGCAGCCGAACAGCATGAAGTAGCGGGTATGCTCCCAGTCCGGCTCACCGAACTCCCAGAACGAGCCGCCGATGGTGTAGATCCCCGCCGCGGCCATGTTGACCGAGCAGAAGCCGCCGTGGGCGGCGTAGTTGGGCGTGCCGAACTGGCTCGCCCACCAGCCGGTCAGCGCCTGGCTCTGGTCGCGCCCGGTGAAGAACGCCAGCTGCCGCGGATCGCGCGCACGGATGCGGCCGAGCCACGCCGTGGCCGTCGCCAGCGCCTCCTCCCACTCGATCTCCTCGAACTCGGCGGCGCCGCGCTCGCCAACCCGCTTCAACGGCCGGGTCAGGCGCGCCGGGGCGTAGTGCTGCATGACACCGGCCGCGCCCTTGGCGCACAGGACGCCGTGGTTGACCGGGTGGTCGCGGTTGCCCTCGATGTAGCGGATCCGGCCGTCCTTGAGGTGCACTTTGATGCCGCAGCGGCAGGCGCACATGTAGCAGGTGGTGGTCTTGACCTCGTCCGCGATCGGCGGCGAGGTGTCGACAGGCTTGCGTCCGAACAGGGAACCCTCCACGGCACATGAGGAGCGCCGCGCAAGCGCTTCCCTTGCCCTCCCGATCCTCTCCTATAGCGGCTTGCGCGCCCGCGCGCGAGGGCCGAGTTCCGCACGTGGCATGCTCAACCAGCGATCCATAGCGCGCGACCGGGTGAACGTAGAGCATCGTGCAACTTTTCCGAGTGCGGGCGCGCGACCGCCGGATCCCGCCCGCGCCGCCGACGAGGGCCCGATCCAAAGCCGAGCCGCTGCGGCCGTGCCGCCGGTCATCAGCGCCGTGGCGGCCTCGCTTGACTACATCTCACCCCTCGGCAATGTTGCCGCGCAGTCGAGCGCCGGAGCCGCCGCCTTCCGATGGACATCTACCTGCCGATCGCCGAGTTGTCGGTCAACCTGTTCCTGTTGCTCGGCATCGGCGGCGTCGTCGGGTTCCTGTCGGGCGTGTTCGGCGTCGGCGGCGGCTTCCTGATGACGCCCTTGCTGATGTTCATCGGCATTCCGCCGGCGGTCGCGGTCGGCACCCAGGCGAGTCAGATCCTGGCGTCGTCCTTGTCCGGCGTCATGGCCCAGATGCGGCGCGGCAACGTCGACTTCCGCATGGGCATGGTGCTGGTGGCGGGCGGCCTCGTAGGCGCCCTGCTCGGGGTCTGGCTGTTCGGGCTGCTGCGCCGGCTCGGCCACATCGACCTCGCGATCTCGCTCGCCTACGTCCTGTTCCTGGGCACGGTCGGCATCCTCATGCTGATCGAGTTGGCGGCGGCCTGGTTCAAGGTCCGGCGGCGCGGCGGGGCCGGCTTCACCAAGCGGCACCGGCATCTCTGGCTCCATGGGCTGCCGCTCAAGATGCGCTTCCACCGCTCGCGGCTCTACATCAGCGCCCTGATGCCGCTCGGCCTCGGCGTCATCGCCGGCATCCTGGTCGCGATCATGGGCGTGGGCGGCGGCTTCCTCATGGTGCCCGCGATGATCTACCTGATCGGCATGCCGACCCAGGTCGTGGTCGGCACCTCGTTGCTGCAGATCACCTTCGTCACCGCGGTGACGACGTTCCTCCACGCGCTCAACAACCAGACCGTGGACGTGATCCTCGCGCTGGCTCTGATCGTCGGCGGCGTGCTCGGCGCCCAGCTCGGCTCGAACGCGGGCGCCCGGCTGCGCGGCGACCAGCTGCGCATCCTGCTCGCCCTGCTGGTCCTCGCGGTGGGCGTCAAGCTCGGCCGCGACCTGATCACCACGCCGCAGGACATCTACTCGCTGGGCGCGGTGGGACAGTTCTGATGCGGGCGCAGCGGCACGGCCTCGCAACGCTGACGGTCCTCGCGGTCCTGCTGAGCGCGCTGCGGGCCGACAGCGACGCGCGCGCCAACGGCCTGGTCGCCGATCTCTCGCAGCATCTGATCGCGATTACCACGGCCTTCGTCGGGACCAACGTGGTGCTGTTCGGCACCAGCGACGGGGAAGGCGACATCGTGGTCACGGTGCACGGTCCGCGCCAGGACCAGATGGTGCGCCGCAAGGCCGAGGTCGCCGGCATCTGGGTCAACCGGACCCGCCTCGCCTTCACCCAGGTGCCGGGCTACTACGCGGTGGCCGCCTCCGGTCCGCTGGACGAGGTCGCCAAACCCGACGTGCTGGCGCGCCACGAGCTCGGCGTCGAGCATCTCGAGCTCACGCCGATCGACGCCGCCGGACTCGAGATCAGCGAGATTACGGCCTTCCACGACGCGTTGATCCGCAACAAGCAGCGCCAGAACCTTTACAGCAGCACGCCGGTGCCGGTGAACTTCATCGGCGAGCACCTGTTCCGGACCACGCTCTACTTCCCCGCCAACGTGCCGCCCGGCATCTATCGGGTGCAGGTGTTCGAGCTGACCGACGGCGAGATCACCGGCGCCCAGCGCAGCACGCTGGTGATCAGCAAGATCGGCATCGAAGCCGACCTGTTCGACTTCGCGCAGCAGCAGTCGGCTCTTTACGGCTTGATGGCGATCGCGTTGTCCCTGACCCTGGGCTGGCTGGCCGGGGTGATCTTTCGAAGGGGGTGAGCCATGGCTGACGACAACCCAGCGCACTCGTCCGAGACGGTCGAGCCGGCAGCACCGGCGCAGAAGGAGCGCGTCTTCCTGGTGGTGGTCGACGAAAGCGAGGAGATGCAGAATGCGCTCCGCTTCGCCTGCCGCCGCGCCCGCAACACCCAGGGCCGGGTCGCCCTGCTCTACGTGATCGAGCCGGCGGAGTTCCAGCACTGGCTCGGGGTCGAGCGGGTGATGCAGGACGAGGCGCGGCAACAGGCCGAGCAGACCCTGCAGACGCTCGCCGCGAAGGTCCAGGCCGAGACCGGCAAGCTGCCGATCCTGCACGTCCGCGAGGGCCGGCGGCGCGACGAGCTGCTGGCGATGGTCGAGGACGATCCGAGCATCTCGCTCCTGGTGCTCGGCACCGCGACCGGCCGGGAGGGGCCGGGGCCGCTGGTCACCTATCTGGTAGGCCAGATGGGTGGCCAGATGCGCGTGCCGGTGACCCTGGTCCCGGGGCACCTGACGCCGGAAGAGATCGACGAGGTGACGTGAGCCGGGCAGCGGCGAGCATGCCCGCAGGCTTGGAAGTCCATGACCGTTCGGCATTGGACAACCGCCCGCGTTCCGGCATGTGCTGTCCCGGAACGAGCGGCGGCCGCGACCAATCCCGAAGCTACACGAGTACGTCAGGTAATTGACTGCGCGTCCGAAAGCGCTAAATTCTGGCACCAATAGGAGCGCTCCGGCGTCGAGCAACGGCACCGCCATGGAGAACTACGATGCGTCGCGCGCCTCTGCGGCTTGACCGCCGTCGGCTGCTCGCCTTGGCCTTCGCGGCGGCTGCGATGCCGCTGGGCTACAATGCCGCCTTGGCCGGTACGCCGGCGGCGCGCGCCGAAGCGGTGGTCGGCGAGCTGGCCGGCGAGGTCTGGGGGTTGTTGCGGAGCGGCGATCTCGACCCGCGCACGCGGCTCGACCGGCTGACCGGGCTGCTGCAGTCCAAGACCGACGTCGCACTGCTCAGCCGCCTGGTTCTGGGCCAGCACTGGCAACGCCTGACCGAGGCCCAGCAGGCGCGCTACCGGGAGTTGTTCGGGCAGGTCGTGCTCCGCAATCTGGCCAAGCGCCTGGATCAGTATGCCAGCGGCGCCACGGGTGCGCTCGACCAGCACTTTCGCATGACCGGCAGCCAGGCGGTCGGCAAGCAGGACGTCCTGGTCCGCAGCACGGTGACCACTCCGGCCGGCGACACCGTGGGCGTCGACTGGCGCCTGCGCAACGCCGCGGAGGGGCCGGTGATCATCGACCTGATCATCGAGGGCATCAGCCTGCTGGTCTCGCAGCGCTCCGAGTTCGCGGCGGTGATCGAGCGCAGCGACATGGAGGGCCTGCTGACGGAGCTCCAGGCGCGCGCGACCTCCGAATCCTGACCCGCGCGACGTCGGGCGCGCGCTCTACAGCTTCAGCACCGATCCGAGGTGCTTGGGCAGGTCGCGCAGCGGAACCCTGGTCAGATCCTTGTCGATCTCGGCCACCACCCTGCTCTTGACCGGATCCGGCAGGAGCTCGCGCAGGTCGCCCAGCGTCTTGGGCGCTGCGACCAGCACCAGCCGCTCGAAACGATGGGCGTGGACGGCCTCCTCGAGCCGCTCGGCGAGCTCGCGCGCGAACTCGTACTTGGCGTAGCGCTGCGGATCGGTCGGCGGCTCCATCGCATGGCGTCCGTGACCGCCGCTGTCGAAGGTCCGACCCGGCCGGTCGCTTCCGATCTCCTTGCTCTGCGCCCGGCTGCCGGTGAGCTCCTCCTGCTCGAATGCCGGCTTGAGCGGCTCGAACGCCTTCTCCTGCGCCAGCACGCGCGCCTTGGCGCCATCGGCAATCAAGACCCAGGTGGTCGGCATGGGGGCTCCTCTCCGCAAGCGTGGCGTCCCTCCGACAATAGGCCGCCGGCGCGGATTGTTCCATGCCGACGGCGGGATCGCCCGGCCACGGCCGTCGTTAGTGATGAGACGACCCGCTCGCCGCGCCACGGTCCAAGGGGCGGACGCCAGCAAAGGAGACCGGGATGCAGGAACCTCTTCAGATCGCGTTCCACAACATGGACAGCTCCCCTGCCCTCGAGCAGCGCGTGCGCGAGCTGTTCGACAAGGTCGAGCGCTACTACGACGGCATCGTCAGCGCCCGGATCGTGATCGAGGCGCCCCACAAGCAGGCGCACAAGAGCACGCTCGGCATCAGCATCAGCATCGGCGTGCCGGGGCGCGACATCGTGGTGAAACGCGAGCAGCGCGTCCACGAGTTCGACAATCACAACATCTGGGTGCTCACCGAGGCCTTCGAGGCGGCTGGACGCCAGCTCGAGGAGTACTCCCGGATCCGCCGGCACGACGTCAAGACCCACGAGACCGACCAGCGCTACTCCCGGGTCGTGCGCCTTTATCCCGAGCAGGACTACGGCTTCATCGAGACGCCCGAGGGTCAGAACGTGTACTTCGCCCGCGCGGTCGTCCGCGACGGCAAGTACGACGCGCTCGAGGTCGGGAGCGAGGTGTTCTACACGCTCGCCGACGAGGAAGGTCCGATGGGGCCGATGGCGAGCAACGTCCAGCTGATCGGCGGCAATCACCCGATCCGCTGATCGCACGACCTCCGCTGCGGTTTCAGGGTCGCTTGGAGCTGCCCTGCAATCGATCGACTATCCCGGTTCCGCGTGGTTGAATGTCGGGGCAACCGCTCGGGGCACGAGACACCTTGCCGGGAGGTCGAGCATGCAGGTGCCGTTGCAGATCAGGTTCCACAACATGGCGAGTTCGGAGGCGCTCGAGGCCCGGGTGCGGGAGCGTGCGGTGCGGCTCGAGCGCTTCTTCGAGGCGATCATCTCCTGCCGGGTGACGATCGAGGCGCCCCACAAGCAGCCGCACAAGAGCACGCTCGGCATCACCATCGACATCGGGGTCGCCGGCCGGGAGATCGTGGTCAAGCGCGAGCTGCGCCACCACGAGTTGCGCGATGACGCCTATCAGGCGATCGGGGTCGCCTTCGATGCGGCCGAGCGCCAGCTCGAGCAGCACGCCCGCATGCTGCGCCGCGAGGTCAAGACCCACGACGGCCCGATCTACGCCCGCGTGGTCAGGCTCTATCCCGAGCAGAACTACGGCTTCATCGAGACCCCCGGCGGGCCCAACGTGTATTTCCACCGCGCCGTATTCGAGAATGGCGCCTTCGACCAGTGCGAGGTCGGCAGCGAGGTGATGTACTCGCTCGCCGAGGACGAAGGCCCGATGGGGCCGCAGGCGAGCCGGGTGCGTCTCGTGCGCGGGGCGCACCCGGTACGCTGACGCCCTCGCGCCGGACCGCTTCTTACCGTCACCATACTGTCGTATCATTGCCGTAGCGGAGCCCGGACGTAGCGGTTCACGTCGGACGGCTCCGACGACAGCGCTCAAACGGGAGGTCAAGCAATGCATGACGGATTGATGCGGGCGACCGCAGTCCATCTGGCCGCGGCGATCGCGGTCGCCTGGTCCGGATCGGCGCCGGCCACCGCCGAGGAACTGACCGTCTACACGGCGGTCGAGGCGGACGACCTGCAAGAAATACGCCGAACGGTTCAACCAGGATCATCCCGACATCGAGCTCAAGTGGGTCCGGGACTTCGACCGGGATCGTCACCGCGAAGCTCCTGGCCGAGAAGAACAACCCGCAGGCCGACGTGGTCTGGGGCCTGGCGGCGACCTCGCTGATGCTGCTCAAGAACGAAGGCATGCTCGAGCCCTATGCGCCCAACGGGATCCTGGAAGCTCGATCCGAGGTTCCGCGACACCGCCGAGCCGCCCGCCTGGGTCGGCATGGACGCCTGGGCGGCGGTGATCTGCTTCAATACGGTCGAAGCCGAACGGCTCGGCCTGCCCAAGCCGTCGTCGTGGCAGGACCTCGTGGATCCGGTCTACAAAGGCCACATCGTCATGCCCAACCCGGACTCCTCGGGCACCGGCTATCTCGACGTGTCGAGCTGGCTCCAGCTGTTCGGCGAAGAGGAAGGGCTGGCAGTACATGGACGCGCTGCACGAGAACGTCGGCAGCTACACCCACTCCGGCTCCAAGCCGTGCCGCCAGGCGGCGGCCGGCGAGGCGGCGATCGGGATCTCGTTCGAGTTCCGCGCCGCGCGGCTCAAGGAAGAGGGCGCGCCGATCGACATCATCGTGCCCGAGGAAGGCGTCGGCTGGGACATGGAGGCGACCGCGATCGTCAAGGGCACGGACAAGCTCGACGCCGTCAAGACGCTGGTCGACTGGTCGGTCAGCGAGAATGCCAACCGGCTGTACAGCGAGGGCTATGCGGTGGTCGCGATCCCGGGGCTCGCCCAGAAGCTCGAGCACATGCCCGAGAACCTCGAGGAGAAGATGATCGAGAACGACTTCGACTGGGCGGCCTAGAATTGCGAGCGCATCCTGGCCGAATGGCAGAAGCGTTACGACTCCAAGTCCGAGCCGAAGAGCTGACGAACCGCCTTTGACCGGATCGGCCGGCCGGCTGCCTTCGGGCATCCGGCCGGCCAACCTCGCTGGCTCGGCAGATCCGCTCGGAGAAAGGCTGGCGAGCGGAGCTGGAATCAGATGCCCCCGATCGAGCGCGCCGCGCGTCCGCCCTATCTGCGCATCGAGAGCCTGAGCAAGCGGTTCGGCGGCTTCACCGCGCTGCGACGACATCTCGCTCGAGATCTTCGAGCGCGAGTTCGTCTGCTTCCTCGGGCCGTCCGGCTGCGGCAAGACCACGCTCCTGCGCGCCATCGCGGGGCTCGACATCCAGTCGAGCGGCCGGATCGAGCAGGCCGGGAGGGACATCTCCGCCCTGCCGCCCGCGGAGCGCGACTTCGGCATCGTCTTCCAGTCCTACGCGCTGTTTCCCGAATCTCACGGTCGCCAGGAACATCGCCTATGGCCTCGAGAGCCGGCGCGCCGGGCGCGCCGAGGTCGACCGGCGGGTCGCGGAGCTGCTGGCGCTGGTCGGCCTCGAGGACCAGGGCGACAAGTATCCAGCCCAGCTCTCGGGCGGGCAGCAGCAACGGGTGGCGCTCGCCCGGGCGCTCGCCCCCTCGCCCGGCCTGCTGCTGCTGGACGAGCCGCTCTCGGCGCTCGACGCCAAGGTCAGGACGCATCTGCGCCACGAGGTCAGGCAGCTGCAGCGGCGGCTCGGCGTGACCACCGTCATGGTGACCCACGACCAGGAAGAGGCCTTGACCATGGCCGATCGGATCGTGGTCATGAACCACGGCGTGATCGACCAGGTCGGCACGCCGCTCGAGATCTATCGCGAGCCGGCGACGCGGTTCGTCGCCGACTTCATCGGCACGATGAACTTCCTGCCCGGCCGGGTCGCGGGTCCGGGCCGGGTCGGCATCGCCGCGATCGAGGTCAGCCTGCCCGAGCGGCTCGACGGCCTCGGCGCCCGGCACGCCGGTGACGCTCGCGGTGCGGCCCGAGGACCTGCTGGTGCAGGCGGCGCCGTCGCGAGCGGCCGAACACCTTCCCGGCACGGGTCGAGGGCCTCGAGTTCCTGGGCTCGTTCGTGCGCGCCGATCTGGCCCTCGAAGGCCTGCCCGGGCAGCACTGCTGCGCCGACTTCTCGATCAACCTGATGCGGCGCGAGGCGATCCAGGAAGGGCAGCAGCTGAACGTCACCTTGCCGGCGGAGCGGCTGCGGGTCTTCGCCGGAGAGCCTGGTGGCTAGGGCGGCGCTCGCGGCGCCCGCGATCCGGCCGAAGCTCGGCCGCGACGCGCTGGCGATGCGCCTGCTGCTCGCGCTGGTCGGCGTCTACCTGCTCGTCACGCTGGCGTTGCCGCTCTACGCCATGCTCTCGAAGAGCGTGGAGGCGAAGGACGGCAGCTTCATCGGGCTTGCCAACTACGCCCGCTACTTCGCCACGCCCGCCTTGTCCTACTCGATCTGGAACAGCCTCACCGTGGCGCTGATCACGACGCTGATCACGGTCCCCGTCGCGTTCGTCTTCGCCTATGCCCTGACCCGCAGCTGCCTGCCGGCCAAGGGCCTGTTCAAGACCATCGCGATGGTGCCGATCCTGGTGCCCTCGCTGCTCCCCGGGATCGCGCTGATCTACCTGTTCGGCACCCAGGGCTTGATCAAGGGCGCGATGTTCGGCCACAGCATCTATGGGCCGATCGGCATCGTGATCGCGGAAGTGTTCTTCACCTTTCCGCACGCCCTGATCATCGTCCTGACCGCGCTCGCGATCGCCGACGCGCGGCTGTACGAGGCGGCGCTGGCGCTGCGCGCGAGCAAGCCCCGGATCTTCTGGACGGTGACCCTGCCCGGCGTGCGCTACGGCCTGATCAGCGCCGCCTTCGTGGTGTTCACCCTCGCCTTCACCGACTTCGGCGCGCCCAAGGTGATCGGCGGCGGCTACGACGTGCTCGCGACCGACGTCTACAAGCAGGTGATCGGGCAGCAGAACTTCGAGATGGGCGCGGTGGTCAGCGTGGTGCTGCTGATCCCGGCGGCGCTCGCCTTCGCCGTCGACCGCCTGGTGCAGAAGCGCCAGGTCGCGCTGCTCTCGGCGCGCGCCGTAGCGCTCGAGCCCCAGCCGAACCGGCGCTTCGACCTCTGGATGCTGGGCTACGTGCTCCTGGTCAGCCTGTTCATCCTCGGCATCCTCGGCACCTGCCAATACGCCGCGCTCGTCAAGTTCTATCCCTACAATCTCGAGCTCGGGCTCAAGAACTACCAGTTCGACCTGATGGACGGCGGCGGCTGGGCGTCCTACTACAACTCGATCGAGATGGCGCTCTGGACCGCGCTGTTCGGCACCATCGTGGTCTTCACCGGCGCGTATCTGGTCGAGAAGGCGCGCGGCTTCGAGAAGGGCCGCGCGCTGTTCCAGCTGTTCGCCATGCTGCCGATGGCGGTGCCGGGCCTGGTGCTCGGGCTGGCCTACATCTTCTTCTTCAACGCGCCGAACAATCCGCTGAACGTGATCTACCACACGATGGCGATCCTGGTGATCTCGACCATCACCCATTTCTACACCGTGGCGCATCTCACCGCGCTGACCGCGCTCAAGCAGATGGACCCGGAGTTCGAGGCGGTCGCGGCGTCGCTCAAGCAGCCGTTCTACAGGACCTTCTGGCGGGTCACGGTGCCGGTCTGCCTGGTGCCGATCCTCGACATCTCGATCTATCTCTTCGTCAACGCCATGACCACGGTCTCGGCGGTGGTCTTCCTCTACGGGCCGGATACGACGCTCGCCTCGGTCGCGGTGCTCAACATGGACGACGCCGGCGCGATCGCCCCGGCCGCGGCGATGGGCATGATGATCTTCTACACCAACGTCGCCGCGCGCCTGGTCCACGCGCTCGCCACCCGCGGCGTCGTCCAGCGCACCCAACGCTGGCGCGTGCGGTAGACCTGGACGGTGCGCTGCGCGACCATGGCCGCCGACGCCTTTCCGGCCACCAGCAGTTATAGTTGCGACCAAGTCATCGCCGGCTGAAAGCCGAACGCCGATGGTGCGGTCACGGAAGCGGAGAACCGCGGTCCGGACTCTCCATCTCGCGGAAGCCACGAATGGCTAACTGCTGTCATTGACGGCACTTAATGGCGTGATTAGGTTGTTCTGCCGGAGCCTGGTTCCCGGAGGGTCGAGATGGGCGTGCTGACGGTGCGGAAGGTCGACGATCAGCTGATCCGGGAGCTGAAGCTGCGGGCGGCTAAGCATGGCCGCTCGGCCGAAGCGGAACACCGCCTGATCCTAGAGCAGGCACTTCGACCGGACCGGCAGGCCCTGGTCAGAGAGCTGCGGCAGCACCGGCGCTCGCTCGAAGGACGCGACTTCGCTGACATGACCGAGATCATCCGCCGCTCGCGGGATTCGGGGTGGGAGGAATGAATGACCGCCTGGTAGTGGATGCGAGCGTCGCGACCAAGTGGCTGGTTCCGGAGGACGACAGCGAACGGGCAGAAATGCTCCTGACGAGCACGGCGCGGCTGCATGCTCCTGCTTTCCTTGCCATGGAAGTCGCGAACGCCCTGTGGCTGAAGATGCGGCACGGTGAGCTGGACGACGCGGAAGCGCGCGCAAGCCTGGAATATCTGCGGAAGATTCCATGGGCAGCATGGCAAGGCGAGGAACCGTTGCCGGAGACACTCAATCTCGCGAAGACCCTCGACCACGCCGTCTACGACTGCGCTTATCTCGCGCTGGCGATCCATCTCGATGCGATCTACGTGACCGCCGACCGGCGCTTCTGGCACAAGGTCCGGGCCAAGCCGGAACTCGCCGATCGCGTGCTGCGGCTCGAGGATCTGGTGGCTCGGATCTGAACCGGGCGGCGCGTCAGCCCTCGCCAGCGCCGCCGGCGGGCTCGAGCTGGATCGTGGCGTGGTCGATGCCGTGGTCGCGCGCCAGCACCTCCTGGATCGCCTTCAGCACCCGGTCGTGGTCGGCGCCGGCGCGCAGCCGCGCGTGCATGGTGAGCAGCGGCCGCTCGCTGGTCAGCATCCAGGCATGGACGTGGTGGACGTCCTCAAGCTCGGGAATCGCCGCGGCCAGCGCCGCCCTAAGCTCGCCGACGTCGAGCCACTCGGGCGTGCCCTCGAGCAGGATATGGCCCGATTTCTTGACCAGCACCCAGGCGCTCCGCAGGATCAGCAGCGCGACGAGGACCGAGAGCAGCGGGTCGATCGGCATCCAGCCGGTCGCGACGATGACCAACGCGGCCACGATTGCCGCGACTGAGCCGAGCAGGTCGCCCAGCACGTGGAGCGCGGCGCCCTGGATGTTGAGGTTGGCCCGGTCGCCGCGGTGCAGGATCCAGAACGCCGCGAGGTTGACCAGCAGCCCGAGCACGGCGATCGCCAGCATCAGCCCGCCCAGCACCTCGACCGGCGCCAGCAGCCGGCGCGCCGCCTCGATGGCGATCCAGCCGACGATCGCGATCAGGGTCAGGCCGTTGACGAAGGCGGCGAGCACCTGGAAGCGGTGATAGCCGTAGGTGCGGCGCGCGTCGTGCGGCCGGCGGCCAATGCGGAACGCCATCCAGGCCAGCGCCAGCGATGCGCAGTCGGTCAGCATGTGGCCGGCATCGGCGAGCAGCGCAAGCGAGCCGGCGACGATGCCGCCCGCCACCTCCGCCAGCATGAAGCCGCCGGTCAGCAACATGGCGAGGAACACGCGGCGCTCGTTGTCGGCCGCGGCCTCCCCGTGCGCGTGATCGCGCATGCGCAGGCTCAGGGCCGGCCTGCTGCGGCCGCAGCGCTCACCGGCTCAGGCGCGAAGACCAGGAATGGGAGCGCCATCATGCTGGCAGCCGGCGACACGCTCGGTGCCAGGTAACCCCCGCCGCGCGGCGCGGGAGGCCGCCCCTGATCGAGCTAGCGCGCCGCGCCGAGCGGCCGCTTGCGCGGCTTGATGCCGACCTCGGCGATGTCCTCGAGCTCAGCCAGGCGGCCCTGCTCGAGGCTCGCCGAGACGAAGCCCGGCGCCAGCACCTCGATGCGGCTGGCGCCGATCGCGCGCAGCCGCCCGACCACCTCGGCCTCGTCGTGCCCCGGCCGCGGCTCGGCCAGGACCGGGACCACCTGACGGTCGCGCGCGTCCGAGCCGCCGCGCCGTCTGCTTCCTCAACAGCATGGCATCATCCTCGCAGCCGGCGCTCGTGCCGCCCTGGTTGCAGAACGCCCCGGGAGCGGACCGTTCCGGCGGCCGCATCAGGCGACCGGGGCCAGCACCACGCCACGTCGAGCTTGCCGTAGCCGTAGCCCGGCGTCCAGGGCGCGCGGCCGGTGTGCGCATCGTGGCGCGCGCGCGCGGCGAGAATGTCGCGCGCCCGCGCCGTGGTCAAGGCCGGGTCGCGCTGCAGCATCAGCGCCAGCGCCCCGGCGACCACGGGTGCTGCCATGCTGGTGCCCTCGATGTGAGCAGGCGGTCGGCGACCCGGGCGCGCTCCGCCCAGCCCGCGAGCTCCGAACCGTCGGCGAGCGCCGCCGTGAGGTATTGCCCGGGCGCCGCGAGGTCGGGCTTCCAGCGGCCGTCGCGGGTCGGACCCCGGCTGCTGAACGGGCTGGCGCGCCCCGCCACCACCTGCCGGTCCTCCTGCGGGCCCTCGTCGCTCGCCCAGTCGCCCGGCTGACGTAGCTCGCGACCGCGAGGCAGCCGTCGCCGGTCGCCGGCAGGCCTACCGTGCGCGCGCTCTCGACCATCGGATGGGCTGTGAACGCGGCAAAGCCGCTGTTGTTCATCCAGCCGTCGATACGGCCGATCTGCGCCCGGCGGCAGGTGAGGCGCAGCTGCCAGCCCGTGAGCAGGCGGTCGGCGATGAACGCGCCCTTGAAGCTCAGCGAGATCTGGACCTGGAGCGAGCGGCTCCAGGCATAGCGCCGCCGCGACAGCTCGAGGTCGAGGCTCGCCGACTGGTAGAAGTCGGTGTTGCCCGCGGTCGGCACCGGCACCGCCTGGCCGGACGGCGTGATGACCTCGATGTCGAACCGGTCGCGCTGGTCGTACCACAAGGTCAGGACGGCGAACTGCCGCCCTCGCGTTGCCGCAGGACGTCGAAGCGGACGAGCTGGGACTCGCCGGCGACGAAGCGGTCGCCGATGTGGATGCGGTCGCTGCGCTCGTTGCCGGCCGCGACCACGATCAGCTTGCCGGGGCCGACCAGCGTGCCGTGCAGCCGCTCCTCCTGGTCGGTGCCGTCGTGGGCGCCGAAGTGGTGCCCGAGGCTCATGTTGACCACGCAGGGTCGCGCCCCGGCCTTGCGGAAGATCCAGCTGACCGCCGCGTCGGTGTTGATGAAGTCGGTCTTGACCAGCAGAAAGCGCGCGCCGGGCGCCACCCCCTCGAAGGTCGCCACAGGCGCGAGCCGCCGGCGATGCTCGCGACATGGGTGCCGTGGCCGTTGTCGTCGCCCCCGGCCGGGCGGCGCGCGACCAGCCGTTCTCGAGCTGGGCCGTCGTGTACTCGCGGTCGCGGTTGGTCTGATCGAGCAGTCCCTCGACCCGGAGCGCGCCGTTCGCAGTCGCGGAACGCCGGGTGCGACAGATCGAAGCCGGTATCGACCACCCCGATCAAGCACGCCCGCGCCGTCCTCCGGAACGGTCCGCGTGCCGCTCGCGCGCAGGCCGATCTCCGGCAGCACGGCGGTCAGCGCGGCTGGCTGCGCTTCTTGCTCTGCACCCGGCGCACCGCCGGATCGGCGATCAGGCGCGCCACGTCGCGCGGCGCGACCTGCGCGGAGACGAAGCCGCCGCCGAGATCCTCGACCGCCTCGGCCGAGGCGGTCAGCAGGTTGCCGACGTGCTCCGGGTCGCTCGCCTCGATCAGGACCGCGGTGCGGGCCTCCTCGGGCGGCGCCTCGAGTCGCCGGGGTGGCGATCCCGGCGGCGCGCGCCGCGAGCGCCGGCCGCAGCCGCCGTTCGGCGCGGCCGACGAGCGAGGCGAGCGAGACCGATGCCTTCGGCGACAGCTTGAACGTCGACTTCTCCATCGCGCGGCGGTCCTCATTCGCTCAGCAGTAGAGACCTACGCCATGGTACTTGCGCGATACGAGACAGGCAATCGATCGGCCAGGCAGGTCGACGGGCTCGGACTTGCGCCGCTACGGCCGGGCCAGGAGGCCGCCGTCGACGATCAGCTCGGTGCCGGTGATGTAGGCCGCCCGGTCCGAGAGCAGGAACAGGCAGGCCTCCGCCATGTCCTGCGGCGTGCCGACCCGGCCGAGCGGCACCGCGGAGGCGGTGCGGTGCTTCATCGCCGGCTCGGCCTGCCAGCGCGCCTGCATCGGGCTCTCGGTCGGCCCCGGCAGGACCACGTTGGAGCGGATCCCGTCGGCTGCGAACTGGATCGCGATCGACTTGGAGAGCGCCAGGATCCCGGCTTTCGCCACCTGATAGGCGTCCTGCGGCCGGTCGTCGCCGCGCAGGCACTGGATCGAGGAGACGTGCACAAACGCCCCGCCGCCGCTCGCCCTCATGTGGGGAATCGCATGGCGCGCGGTCAGCATGCAGCCGGTGAGGTTGATCGCGAGCACGCGATCCCAGACCGCGAGGTCGACCTCGGTCAGCGAGCGGTCCTGGCCGAACAGGAGGACGCCCGCCGCGTTGACCAGGTAGTCGAGCCGCCCGTTGGCGGCGAAGGCGCGAGCGATCGCTTCGCCGACGAAGCGCTCGTCGCTGACGTCGCCCTGCTCGTAGAGCGCGTCCGCGAGCTCGACCGGGCGCTCCTTGAGGTCGATCCCGACGACCAGCGCACCCGCCTCCTGCAGGTCGAGCGCGACCTGCAGGCCCATGCCGCCGCCGGCGCCGGTCACCACCGCGGCCCTGCCGGCGAAGCCTTCCGCCCGGCGCATCGCGCTCAGGCCCGCTCGAAGCCGCGGATCAGCTCGTGGTCGGTGATCCGGCGGTCGTACTCGAACTGCTCCCAGCGGGCGGCGTGCAGATAGTGCTCGACCACGGCGTCGCCGAACGCGGCGCGCATCGGCTCCGAGCGCTCGAGACAGTCGATCGCCTCGCGCAGCGTCTTCGGGATCTCCCGGATGTCCTTGCCCTTGTAGGCGTCGCCCGTGAAGGCGGGCTCGAGCTCGAGCTGCTCCTCGATGCCGTGCAGCCCGGCCGCGAGCAGCGCCGCGAAGGCGAGGTAGGGGTTGGCATCGGCGCCCGGGATCCGGCACTCGACCCGGAGCGAGGGCCCGGCGCCGACGACCCGGAAGCCGGCCGTGCGGTTGTCGCTGCTCCAGATCGCCTTGGTCGGCGCGAAGGAGCCGGCCTGGAAACGCTTGTAGGAGTTGATGTAGGGCGCGAGGAACAGGGTGAGGTCGCGCGCCAGCGCGAGCTGCCCGGCCACGAACCGGGTGAACGTCGCCGAATGGCCGCCGGACCCGTCGGGGAACGCCGGCGCGCCATCGTCCGCATCGACCAGCGAGACGTGGACGTGGCAGCTGCTGCCGGCGAGGCCGAAGTCCCATTTCGCCATGAAGGTCACGGCCTTGCCCTGCAGGAAGGCGATCTCCTTGACGCCGTTCTTGTAGATCGCGTGCCGGTCGGCCATCTCGAGCGCTTCGGCGTATTTGAGGTTGAGCTCGGCCTGACCCGGCCCCCACTCGCCCTTGGAGAACTCGACCGGGATGCCGGCGGCGTCCATGTCGTTCCTGATCTTGCGGATCAGGCCCTCCTCCTTGGTGGTCTGGAAGATGTGGTAGTCCTCGATGTACCAGCCGGCGGTCTCGAGGCCCTTGTAGCTCTTCTTGCGCGCGACGCCGTAGGGCTCGTCGAAGACGTAGAACTCGAGCTCCGAGGCCATGTTGACGGCGAAGCCCGCCGCGCGGGCGCGGGCGAGCTGGCGCTTGAGGATCGCGCGCGGGCTGTGCGGGACGTCCTCGCCATGGTGGTCGACCACGTCGCCCAGCACCAGCGCCGTGCCCTCGAGCCAGGGGATCTTGCGCAGCGTCGCGAGGTCGGGCCGGATCGCGAAGTCGCCGTAGCCCTTGTCCCACGACGCCGCCGCGTAGCCCGGCACCGGCTCCATGTCCATGTCGAGCGCCAGCAGGTAGTCGCAGGCGTGCATCTCGTGCACCACCTGGTCGATGAAGTAGTGCCCGGTGACCCGCTTGCCGATCAGCCGCCCCTGCATGTCGGTGAAGCAGACCAGCACGGTATCGACCGCGCGCCGCGCGACCTCCTGCTTCAACTGCTCGAGATCCAGATTGCCGGCTCATTGTTGCTACTCGCCGATTTAATGTCGAAATCGGAGTCCGGAGCGAAACGCCAGCGCGATCGATGCGAGGCCAGGCAAAGGCACCAACCGTGCCAAGCGCGATGGCGGCCGAGGTCGGCCTCCCACGTCTTCAGCTCCTCCTCAGTGTGAGCTCGGACCCGAGGATCTCGGACTTGCAGGCTGCGAAGGTTCTTGATCTCGAGCTTGGCCAGTTCGAGATGCAAGACGGGGATCATGAGGATAACCGAACCGATAAACCCCAACCAGTTCTTGACAGCCTTGATCGGGTCGAGAGCACCGAGGCCGACCACGGCAACGACGAGGGCGACTACGGCCGAAGCCGAGCTTGATCCACAGGCGGCGGATGAGGTCTGGCACGGCAGCGGGCTGCCGCCTACGCGCCGGGACGGCTGCGGCGAAACCAGCCGTACCGCTAAGCAGGGTCGTCATCGCTCGTTCGAAAAGGCGGAGGTAGCGGCTCGTGCAGTGCTGTACGACGACCTCCGATCTCCCTCCTTCAAGGGAAGGGTCGTCTCCAGTGCCAAGGCGAGCCGTTGCAATACATTCGCAGTAACACGCTCGGTCAAAGTTTCCTCATCCAAGGCGATCGCTGGTGCGGGCCCCGCGTGTCGGGCGGGTCGCCGACTCGCCGATCGGCGCCAACTCTCGTGCGGACACGATCTGACCGTCCTTGTCGTAGACGATCACATCGAGGAATCCGCCGCAGCCCTCGACGAAGGACTTGATGTCGCCTACTTGGACCCGGTCCGAAAAGCCGTCGTCCAGATGTTTGAGATCATCGCTCGGATCGCCGAGCTTGCTGGCTAGCTCTTCATCCGACAGCCCGCTGGCCTCCCGCAGACGTCGCATCGCCCTGCCCAGCTCATGTACCCATCGGACCAATTCGCGCTCGCGGGTCTCGGCGCGTGCTTGACGGTCCTTTTCGTCTCGCGCGTCGCGGTGCCTCTTCTGATAAGCCCGGAACTTGTCAAGCGGGGGCCGTGCTTCGCTCATCAGTCGATCTCCGTGAGGTTCATGGTAGCAATACCATGAATTTGCCTCGCCCGTGCGATGGCCAGGGCCCTTTCGCCACGCCTGGAACGAAGGGCCGTCGAGTACGCCATGATAGGAGTGATGATCCCCTTACCGTCGAGAGTGAACCAGACCGGAACCTTGCCGGAACCGATCAGCCGCCACTCCCACCGGTACAGATAGTGGCTCATGCCAAGTCGGCCCTCCTGGCTAGCATTAGGAAAAATTCTCTGATCGTCCTCCATGTCGAGCAAGCGGAACTCCAGAAAGCTTCTCGGCCGGCCGCGTTCTAACCACGGGATTCTGTCCAGATCGCTCTCGAACTGCGAGGGCCAACCGGCCAGCTTGAGGCGTCCGCTGGGCGCGCTTCCTGGTTGCTGTTCAGCCATCGAAACGCCGCAGCGTCGCGAAGGACGCCCGATATTCCGGCCAGGCCGTTCGGCCGCGGCGGCGTTCCGACTCCTTGTGCAGATCCTCGGGCGCGAAATCCTCCTCAGGCAAGCAGACATGGATCCGGGCCAGAACCCGTTTGCCGATCAGCCGCCCCTGCATGTCGGTGAAGCAGACCAGCACGGTGTCGACCGCGCGCCGCGCGACCTCCTGCTTCAGCTGCTCGAGATCCAGGTTGCCGCCCATGGCGCCGCCGTCCCGCATTGGCTCGATGTCGAATTCGCGTGCGCCAGCCTAGAGGAGTTGGCGCCGGGCGAGAAGACGCGCGCGCACGAGGCCGCAGTCTGCGCGCGCGCCGGGACCCCGGCTGTGCTATTATCGCGATGCTGCAACCAAAGAAATTCAATCTGCGGTCCCCATGCGACAGGAGGCGGGATATGCCGACCCCATTCAGCGTGATGACCTGGAACGTCGAGAACCTGTTCCGCCCGGCGGCGCGACGCCGAGCGCCGAATCGAGGAGCGCTACGGACGCAAGCTCGCGCTGCTGGGCGCCGTCATCGCCGCGATCGACCCGGACGTCGTGGCCCTGCAGGAGGTCGGCGGCGACGCGCCGCTCTCGGACCTGCAGCAGGCGCTCGAGGGCCGCTATCCGCATCGGCGGGCATCGACGTCGCCGGACGGGCGCGGCATCGGCGTCGCGTTCCTCTCCAAGCTCGCGATCGCGGACCAGGACGAGCTGGTCGACTTCCCGCCCGGCCCGGCGCTCGACATTCACGACCTCGACGCCGACGGCAGGGCGGTCCCGGTCACGCGCATGGGGCGCGGCGCGCTCCGGATCCGGGTGACCAAGGACGGGATCACGGTCGACGTCCTGACCGCTCACCTGAAGTCCAAGCTCCTGAGCTACCGGAGGCAGGGCGGCCGGACGAGCTTCGTGCCGCGCGACGAGGGCGAGCGCGCGCAGGTCGCCGGGATCGCCCTGATGCGGCGCACCGCCGAGGCGATCACGCTCCGGCAGCACGCCAATCAGCTGCTGGAGGGCAACCCGACCACGCCCTTGGTCGTGCTGGGCGACCTGAACGACGTGCCCGAGGCGGCCACCAGCCAGATCCTGACCGGCCCGCCCGGCAGCGAGCCCCGGACCCCCGGCTTCGATCGCGCCGACCTCGGCGACGACGCCCGTCTGTTCAACCTCGCTCCGCTGATCGATCCCGCGCAGCGCTTCTCGCGCGTGCACAGGGGCGTCGGCGAGCTGCTCGACCAGATCCTGGCCTCGGAGGAGCTGTTTCCGCGCCAGGCCAACGGCCGGCGCAGCCTGCCCGAGGTCCGCAGCCACACCGAGTTCGCCGGCGGCCTCGCCTCGGTTACCGAGGACCCGAACCTGCGCCGCGACGACGTCGCCCCGGACCACGCGCCGGTCAGCGCCGCCTTCGAACTCTGAGGGCGGGCCGCGCGCCGCAGCGCGCCGGCCTCGCTCACGAGCGCAAGGCAATCCCTGCCTGGCCCGCGACCCCGAACCGTGGCGAGCGGCGTCAGGCCCCCTTGTAGCGATAGGGCGGACCGGCGGCCTCCATCGTCGCGAGGTAGTCCTTGAGGATCTGCACGACCTTGGCGCTCCTCGGGCTCTGCTCGGCGATCTCGTCCCAGAACTCGAGCGCGGCGCGTTCGACCACCGCCCACTCCTCTTCCGGGATCGTGGTCAGCTCGAGCTTGCCGCCCTTGGTGCGGTACTGCGCCTCGCCCCACCAGTACCAGTGCTGGCGGTAGTAGTGCGAGCTGTCCATGGACAGCCGGAACAGCGTCTTGAGATGCTCGGGCAGCGCGTTCCACTTCTCGGTGTTGGCGAAGTAGGAGCCCGCCCAGGCGCCGGAGATCGGGTTGGTGAGATAGTAGCTGGTCACGTCGGCCCAGCCGACCGTGTAGTCCTCGGTGATGCCGGACCAGCAGACGCCATCGAGCTCGCCGGTCTGCACGGCCACCTCGACGTCCTCGTAGGGCAGCGCCACCGGCACCACGCCGAAGCGCTGCATGAACCGGCCGCCGGTCGGGAAGGTGTAGACCCGGAGCCCGTTGAGGTCCTCGAGCTTGCGGAGCGGCTTGGTGGTCGCGAAGTTGCAGGGGTCCCAGGCGCCGGTGCTCAGCCAGGTGACGCCTTCCACCTCGGCGTAGGCCTCCTCCCAGATCTCCTTCAGCCCGTACCAGTTCCACAGCACCGGCACGTCCAGGCTGTAGCGTGAGGCGAAGGGGAAGTAGGCGGCGAACACCGCGACGTCGACCGGCGCCGCCATCGAGTCGTCGTCGCTCTGCGCCGCGTCGATGGTGCCGGTCTGGACCGCCCGGAACAGCTCGCCCTGGGGCACGAGCTGGTCGGCGGTGTAGAGCTCGATCACCATCTCGCCGTTGGCCGCGGTGTTGAACGCGTCGATCGAGGGCTTGATGACGTGCTCGGCCAGAGCGGCGCCGGCATAGGTCTGCAGCCGCCACCGGATCGGGCTTTGCGCCCTCGCGATGTACGGCGCGCCGATCGCCGTGGCCGCCGCGGCCGAAGCCGTGGTCGCTCCTGCTGTCTTCAGAAAGTCGCGCTTGTTGATCCTGCCGGGCCGGTTCATCCTGGTTGGCTCCTTTCGTGGTTGGTTGGCGTCCGCCCACGTCGTCGGGCTGGACCTGCTGCTCGAAGTTCCTTGATGGCCGCGTTGCTGGCTCCTCCCGCTGACGTCGTCACCCGTAGAACCGGCTCGGCAGCCAGAGCGCGATCTGCGGAAACGCCGTGACCAGCGCGAGACCGAGGATCATCACCGCCACGAAGGGGATGATCGAGAGATAGATGTCCTGCAGCGTGATCTCCGGCGGCGCCATCGCCCGCATCAGGAACAGGTTGTAGCCGAAGGGCGGCGTCATGTAGGCGATCTGGCAGGTGATCGTGTAGAGCACGCCGTACCAGACCGGATCGAAACCTAGCGAGATCACCAGAGGGACGTAGAGCGGGGCGACGATGACCAGCATCGCGGTGTCGTCCAGGAACATGCCCATGAGATGAAAGGACAGCTGCATCATGATGATCACTTCCCACGGCCCCAGGCCCCACTGCTCGAGGAACAGGAGCCTGATCGCCTGCACCGCGCCGAGGCCGTCGAAGACCGCGCCGAAGCAGAGCGCGGCCAGGATGATCCACATGAACATGCAGCTGATGCTCAGCGTCTTCCGGATCGTGTCCTCCAGCACCTGCCAGTTCAGCCGGCCCTTGAGGAGCGCGGCGATGGTCGCCGCCGCCGCGCCCACGGCCGAGCTTTCGACCAGGCTCGTCACCCCCATCATGAACAGCCCGGTCATGAGGAAGAAGATGAGGAGGGGAACGACGCCGGCGCCGAGCAGCCGAACCTTCTCGCTCCAGCCGACCTGCCGCTCCTCGGCGGGCAAGGCCGGCCCCAGATGCGGCTGGAAGTAGCATCGGATCGCGATGTAGGCGACGAACAGGCCGGCCAGCAGCAGGCCCGGGAAGACGCCGGCGAGCCACAGCTGGCCGATCGGCTGGCGGGCGATCATGCCATAGAGGACCAGGACGACGCTGGGCGGGATCAGGATGCCGAGCGTAGCTGCCCGCCTGGACGACGCCGGTCACCATGATCTTGTCGTAGCCGCGCCGCAGCAGCTCCGGCAGCGCGATGCTGGCGCCGATCGCCATGCCCGCGACGCTCAGCCCGTTCATCGCCGAGATCACGACCATCAGGCCGATCGTGCCGATCGCGAGACCGCCCCGCACCGGACCCGCCCAGACGTGGAACATCCGGTAGAGGTCGTCCGCGATGCCGGACTCGGAGAGCATGTAGCCCATGTAGATGAACAAGGGCAGGGTCAGCAGCGGATACCAGTTCAGCAGGGCGATGCTGGCGTTGAACGGCATCTCCGAGGCGCCCTCGCCCCACAGCAGCAGGGCGAAGCCGGTGGCGACGCAGCCGATCGCGCCGAACACCCGCTGCCCGGTGAGCAGCAGGACCATCATCGACGAGAACATCAGCAGGGCGATGAGCTCGTAGCTCATGCGAGCGGCTCCCCGCGCGCCTTCGCCAGGTCCTTGAAGAACACCGCGACGACCTGCAACAGCATCAGCGTGATGCCGATCGTCATGACGATCTTGATCGGCGCCAGAGGCGGCGCCCACGACGAATAGTTCTTCTGCCCGTACTCCAGCGCATAGAGCGTGCTGGAAACGCCGCCGACCAAAAGAAACACGAGATAGAAGATCAGGAAGGCAGCGGTCAGCACGTCGGCCAGCGCCTGTGTCCGAGGCGACCAGCGGCTGTACAGCAGGTCCATCCGGACGTGCGAATCCAGCTGCATGGAGTAGCCGCCGCCAAGCAGATAGTACGCGGTCAACAGGAACTGCGCCATCTCGACGGTCCAGATGAACGACACGTTGAAGAACGTGCGCGAGGTCGACGACAACAGCAGCACGCCCATCATGGCGAAGATCGAGTACATCGCGAACCGGCCGATCACCCGGTTGATCGCCTCGACGTAGCGGACGTATGCCTTGATGGCGGAGGGCATCCCTTCTTCTCGTTGCTCGTTCTTCTGCTGTAGCCGATCGTCGCCTGCGCGCGCCGACCCGTCCCTCCCCTGAAGCGCGGACCGGCGCGCGACGCGCAGGAGCCGGGGCCGACCGGCCGGAAGCCAGGTTACAGCAATTCCTCGAAATGGAAATACCAGCATCGGCCGAGCTGTGCGATTCCGGTCCCGAGCGGCGATCGCGCACCGCAGCGGCGCGCGGCTTTAAGGGTTTGGTATTCCGCTCGCCGCTACCCTGTGGCAGGATCGGGCCGAGGTCGTAGCGCGACCGACAGAGATCGCGCGCGGCCTGCGCCTCAAGCCTGCGGGGAGTTCCGGGGATGCCTGTGCGTGGCGCTGAACAGCCATCCTGCGATCGCCGGCGCATGCTCGCCATGACGCTCGGCGCGGGCTGCGGGCTGATGCTGGCCGCGGCGCGGCCCGCGGCGGCCCGGGCCGCCGCCCGCCAGCTCGACTTCTACAGCATCCACACCGGTGAGACGCTCAGCGCGACCTACTGGGAGAACGGCCGCTATCTCGCCGACGGCCTGCGCGCGATCGACTACGTGCTGCGCGACTTCCGCACCGACGAGGTGCGCTCGATCGATCCCGAGCTGCTCGACCTGCTGCATGGCCTGCGGCTGGTCATGGACTACGATCGCCCGATCAGCGTGATCTCCGGCTATCGCTGCCCGGCGACCAACGCGATGCTGGCCGCGCGCAGCAAACAAGTCGCCAAGAACAGCTATCACGTGCGCGGCATGGCGATCGACATCCGCCTGCCGGGACGGCAGCTGGCGTCGGTGCGCGACAACGCCAAGACGCTGGCTCTGGGCGGAGTCGGCTACTATCCGGAATCCGAGTTCGTCCACGTCGACACCGGGCCGGTGCGCGCCTGGTAGCCACGTCCGCGGTCCTGCCGCTCTGGGCGCAGGCCCCGCGAGCTGGTACCAACTCGGACGCGAATATTCGGGAAATTGTCATTTCCTTTACCAACGCTGTTGCCTAACATGCGCTGGCTCAACCATTGATGATCAGAAAGAGGGTTCGATGACAATGCTTGCACGGGGTCTTCGCGTCGGCACGATGGTCGTGGGCATGGCCGTTCTGACGTCGGCATGTGCGCAGACTGGCGCGGAAGATAGCGCCTCGCTCGATCAGGCCCAGGCGGCCGCCGCCTCGGCGGAGGCCGCGGCCGACCGCGCGACTCAGGCCGCTGATCGCGCCGCCGCCGCCGCTGCCGAAGCCGCCGACGCGGCTTCGAACGCGCAGATGGCGATGGAGCGGCAGGACCGCATGACGCAGCAGTCGCTGCGCAAGTAGCTGCCGACCCGTCGGCCGGCCGTCCCGAGCAGGCCGCTCGAGCGACGGTCCGTCCTGACGGGAAGAGCCGTGGTGGCGCCCCGTGCTGACGCGGGGCGCCTGCCGCGTCAGCGGGTGACCCGGATCGGGTAGCCGCGGCGCTCCATGACGGCCTGACGGACCCAACTCCAGTCCAGACGCGCCGCCTGATCGCCCGCTGCCGCCAGCAGCTGGTCCACGACGTGGCTGGGCAGGCTCGCCTCGAAGTGGCCGGACGCCTCCAGCTGATCGCTCTGCTGCTGAGTCGGATGCGCCTCGAGATAGAGCCCGCCGTCGATCGCGCCGATCTTGATCGGCTGGTCGACCACGGTGACCTTGGTGCCGGGCTCGACCAGCTCGTAGAGCTCCTCGACGTCCTCGGGATACATGCGAATGCAGCCGCTGCTGGAGCGCCGCCCGATCCCCCAGGGCTTGTTGGTGCCGTGGATCGCGTACTGCGGCCAGCCGAGGTACATCGCCCGGGTCCCCATGGGATTGTCGGGGCCGGCCGGCACCGCCTCGGGCAGGGTCGGATCCTCGGCCCGCATGCGCGCGGTCGGGCGCCAGGTCGGATCCTTCTGCTTGCGCGCGACCGTGGTCGCGCCGAGCGGCGTCGTCAGGCCCTCCCGGCCGATCCCGATCGGGTAGGATCGGGGCGGCGCATCCGGGCTCTCGAAGTAGTAGAGGCGCATGTCGGCGAGGTTGATGATGATGCCTTCCCGATCCGCCACCGGCAGCAGGTGGACGGTCGGCA
This sequence comes from uncultured Alphaproteobacteria bacterium, assembly GCA_963753275.1. Classification (GTDB taxonomy): domain Bacteria; phylum Pseudomonadota; class Alphaproteobacteria; order Geminicoccales; family Geminicoccaceae; genus DATAOG01. The sequence continues at coordinate 45,843 of CAVWCE010000026.1, forward strand.
ACACCAGGTCGAGACCCTCCCCCGGCAGCCAGGGGTCGGTGCCCGGATTGGCCGCGACCATCTCGACGTAGCCGAGCTTGAAGCGCCGCGCGACGTCCAGCAGCGTGTCTTGATACGCGGCGCGATAGGTCGTGGTCTCACGCAGGTTGCCGTCGTGGTCGAGCAGGCTGCCGAGGTCGCAGCCGCTCGAGAACCAGACCCCGACCAGACAGAGCGCGGCGGCGGGGCGCCGGCGCGCGGGCGACAACGGTTTCTTAGCTCTGCTCATGGACATTGCTTCGGTCGTCGTGATCCACCACGAAACGGTTTACAGGTTCGGGCGTTTCGATTGAACTAAGAGCCATGCCTCAAGTCGGGCCGAAGCTGCAACAGACCGCCATGCGCCCTCTCGTCCTCCTCGGCCTCGCGGCCATGCTCCTGTCGACCGCCCTGCCGCTCGCGCCGGTGCAGGCGCAGATTCCTCACTTCGAGCGGGGCGTGGTCGACCTCGTGATCGTGCGCAAGAGCGCCCGCAGCCTGCAGCTGATGCGGGCGGGACGGGTCGTCAAGAGCTACCGCGTCGCGCTCGGCCGGGAGCCCGCCGGGCCCAAGCGGCAGGAGGGCGACGGCCGCACGCCCGAAGGCGTGTATACCCTGGACTGGCGCAATGCCAACAGCGCTTTCCACCGCTCGATCCACGTCTCCTACCCGCGCGCGGGCGACGACGACCACGCCCTGCGCTGGGGCGTGTCGGCGGGCGGCCTGATCATGCTGCACGGCCTGCCGAACGGCGTGTCGGCCGACCGGATCGGTCATCCCGAGGTCGACTGGACGGACGGCTGCATCGCGCTCACCAACGACGAGATCGACGAGATCTGGACGCTGGTCGAGGACGGCACCACGATCATCATCTACCCCGAGCTGAAGCGGCCACCAAGGGCGCCCATCGGAACGTCCTCGACGATCTGCTGGCGCGCGGCCTGGCCAAGCCGGAGCTGGTGATCGTCGACGGCGGCAAGGGTCTCGAGGCGGCGACTCGCCAGCCTGTGGGCGGACGTGCCGGTGCAGCGCTGCACGGTACACAAGGAGCGCAACCTGCTCGCGCACGCGCGCAAGCACCTGCACGACGAGATCAAGGCCGAATTCAACGACATGGTTCACGCCAAGACGGCCGACGACGTACAGAGCAAGCGCAAGGCCTTCCTGGCGCGCTGGAAGCTGCGCTGTCGCGCGGTCGCCGACAGCCTGGAGGAGGCTGGCGAGCGCCTGTTGACCTTCCTGCGGTACCCGCCCGAGCAGTGGCGCTCGCTCAGGACCGCGAACGCCATCGAGCGTCTGCACGAGGAGTTCAAGCGTTGGATCAAGACCCAGTGCCTGCTGCCCTGCGCCGAGACCGCCGCCAAGCTGCTCCGAGCGCTGCTCGCCTAGGGTCAGATCACCGGCGCCGGCTCGACGGCTCGGTCACCCCGGGCGCCCATCGGAACTGTTGAACCAGAAGTTCTGTTGTCGTTTGACCCCCTCCCCCTCGACGCCTAAGCTGGCCGGGCTTTTCAAGACGGGTCGTGACTTGGCGCCCGGATGTCCAAACCGGCTTTCATCAATCAGGGAGGTGTTCAAATGGCGGATCGTGCCCATGGAGTTCCTGACCAGGCCCGCGTGGCTGGCAGGCCTGCTGGCGGCGGTGATCGCGGCGCCGGCGCTGGCGGCGGGGGAGACCACGCCGGAGCGGCTGCTCGCCGCCGACGACGAGCCGCAGAACTGGCTCAACCATCATCAGAACTACGCCGCCCATCGCTACTCCAAGCTCGACGAGATCGACCGCAGCAACGTCCAGGACCTCGAGGTCGCCTGGACCTTCGCGCTCGGCGGCATCGAGGGCGGCGGCATCTGGCCGCACGGCGGGCTCGAGGGCACGCCGATCGTCGAGGACGGCTGCGATGTACGTCACCGACGGCTGGGGCTCGGTCTACAAGCTCGACCTGACCCAGGGGCCGGGCAAGCTGGTCTGGAAGATGGACCCCGGCACCGACAAGGACTGGTCGGGCGCGGTGTCGTGCTGCGGCGTCAACAACCGCGGCGTCGCGCTGTGGCAGGACAAGGTGGTCTCGCACACCCTGGACGGCCGCCTGATCGCGACCGACAAGGCGACCGGCGAGGTCGCCTGGGAGCGCCAGGTCGCCGATCCGGCGATCGCCGAGGTCATCACCGTGGCGCCGCTGGTGGTCAGGGACCTCGCGATCACCGGCGTCTCGGGCGCCGAGTACGGCATCCGCGGCTGGCTCGCCGCGACCGATCTGAACACCGGCGAGGAGGTCTGGCGCCGGCACACCATCCCGGCACCGGGCGAGCCGGGGCACGACAGCTGGGCCGACCAGCACGACGCCTGGAAGACCGGCGGCGGCTCGACCTGGGTCACCGGCTCCTACGACCCCGAGCAGGACCTGATCATCTGGGGGGTCGGCAACCCCGGACCCGACTGGGACGCCGAATATCGTCCGGGCGACAATCTCTACACCAACAGCGCGATCGCGCTCGACCCGGAGACCGGCGAGATCAAGTGGCACTACCAGTACACGCCGAACGACCCCTACGACTACGACGGGGTCGCCGAGCACGTGCTGGTCGACACCGAGGTCGACGGCGCGGCGAAGAAGCTCGCCCTGCACGCCGACCGCAACGGCTTCGCCTACGCGCTCGACCGCACCAGCGGCGAGTTCGTCTGGGGCACCCAGTTCGTCAAGGAGCTGACCTGGACCCGCGGCCTCGACAAGGCGACCGGGCTGCCGCTCGACTACGACCCGCAGAGCCAGGTCCAGACCTACGTCGCCGGCACGGCGCCCTCGCGCACCAACCCGGTCGGCACCGCCTGCCCCGGCAACATGGGCGGCAAGAACTGGCCGCCGACCGCGTACCACGCCGAGCTCGACATCTGGTACATCCCGGTCATCGAGAGCTGCAACGAGATGACCAACACCGAGATGATCCCGGGCGAGTCCTACAAGCCGCGCGAGTTCTTCACCGGCGGCGGGCCGCGCCAGCACCAGCCGATCACCGGCAGCGTGACCGCGATCGACGCCAAGACGGGCGCGATCGTCGCCAAGCACGAGACCGAGTACCCGATGCTCGGCGGCATCCTCGCGACCGCGGGCGGCCTCGTGTTCACCGGCCACCCCTCGGGCGAGTTCGTCGCCCTCGACGCCAAGACGCTGGAAGAGCTCTGGCGCTTCGAGACCGGCTCCGGGATCAACGCGCCGCCGATCACCTACTCGGTCGACGGCAAGCAGTACGTAGCGCTCCTGGTCGGCCTCGGCGGCGCCTGGCCGAAGTGGTTCGTCGACAGCACCGAGGGGCTGGAGAAGGTGCAGCCGTCCTCGATGCTCTACGTCTTCGCGCTCTGACCGGGCGCTGCCCGGCGGCGTTCCTTCGGGGCGGGTCGCTTGCGACCCGCCCTTCGCCTGCTCACTTCATCGCGGCGCACTCGTGGGAGTTGGCGCCCCAGAACGCGACGCAGTCGTCATGGGTCGGCGCGCCCTTGCCCTGTTGCTGGGCGATCACGTAGTCGGCGACCGCCTCGATCTCCGGGGCGCGCAGGAAGGTCGCGGCCTTGGGCGGGAAGTCGGCGCCGAGATCGGCCTTGGTCGTGCCGCCGTAGCAGTCGGTCGCCTGGTAGGCGCTTCGGTCGTGATAGGGCATGCGCGTCGCCGGGCGGCCGCAGCGGATCACCTCGACCAGCATCGCGCGGTCGAGCGCGGTCTCGCGGAGCGACAGGGCGGCGCCGCCATAGCCGCCGCCGCCGCCGCCGTGCCACTTGTGGCAGCCGACGCAGTTCGCCTTCTCGTACACCTGCCGGCCGAGCTCGAGGTCGGCCGCCCCGAGCGGCGCCTTCAGGCTCAGCGCCGCCAGGATGCAGGCGGGCCACAGCAGCAATTTCGTGCGACCGAGCCGATGGCGCAGCGGCATGGATCCGGCCTCCCGGTGATTGGACCTGGAAAGCATTCTAGGGAGATGCAGCGGAGGTTGTGAAGCGGGGGCCGGACGCGCTATGGCTGGTGGCGCCGTGGGCGGCGCCGGTGACGAGGGAGGCAAGGGATGAGGTTTCGGCTGCATGCGGCGCTCTGCCTGCTCGCCACAGCCGTGCTCGGCGGCCCGCTCGCCGCGGCCGAGGACCCGGGGCAGGGCGATCTGCGCGATCTCCGGGTCGGGGTGAGCGTGGACCAGCTGCCGGCCGAGGGCTACACCGGCTTCGCCTGCGGCCACGACGGCGCCGCGCCGGGCCCGAGCCTCGCCGGCTGGCAGGACTTCCGCCGCTGCCCGGCCGACGCGCAGGGCCGCCACGAGGTCGCCTTCGCGTTCGCCGAATCGCGGCTCGCCGCGCTCGGCGACCGCTGGGAGGGCACCAAGATCGCCGGCCACCCGGTGATCCCCTCGCTCCTGATCGACGGCCGCGGCATGGTCCAGGGCCTGCGCATCGTGACCGATCCGGACGCCCGGCTCTACCTCAAGAAGAAGGCGTTCCTGTTCGGCATCCGGGTCATGGGCCGCTACGGCCGCGACGGCTGGCAGTGCACCGAGACGCCGCCGGGCGACGGCAGGTCGCCGGTCGGCGGCATGTTCATCGATCGCCGCTGCGAGAAGATTTGGCAGGGCCGCCGTCTCATTCTCGACACCGACCTCTATCGCGCCCTCGGGCAGGAGGGCCAGGAGTTCACCGGCGCGTCCCGGCTCGAGATCCTGCAGGCGACCGGTTGAGCCGGCTCGCGCCCGGGCACCTCGATCGGCGGCGGAGCGGGCGATGTGACCAGCGAGCATCCGGAGCCGGTGGCCGCGGCGCCGATGGGCGAGGTCTACCTGGTCGGCGCCGGCCCGGGCGCCGCCGACCTGCTCACGCTGCGCGCGCTGCGTCTGATGCGGCAGGCCGAGGTCGTGGTCTACGACCGCCTGGTCGGCCCCGACATCCTCGAGCTCGTGCCGGCGGCGGTCGAGCGGATCTTCGTCGGCAAGATGCGTGATCGCCACGTCTGCCCGCAGAGCGGCATCAACCAGCTGCTGGTCGAGCTCGCCCGCGCCGGCAGGCGGGTGCTGCGGCTCAAGGGCGGCGACCCCTTCGTCTTCGGCCGCGGCGGCGAGGAGCTCGAGGCGCTGGTCGCCGCCGGCGTCCCCTTCCAGGTCGCGCCCGGGGTCACCGCGGCGACCGGCTGCGCGGCCTACGCCGGCATCCCGCTGACCCATCGCGAGCACGCCCAGACCCTGGTCTTCGTCACCGGGCATACCCGGGACGGCGCGCCCGACCTCGACTGGCCGACGCTCGCCCGCCCGGGGCAGACGCTCGTGGTCTACATGGGCATCAAGGCGCTCGCCGGCCTGTGCCGCAGGCTGATCGAGCACGGCCTGCCCGCGACGACGCCGGCCGCGCTGATCGAGAACGGCACCTACGAGCACCAGCGGGTGGTGACCGGCACGCTCGCGACGCTGCCCGCCCGCGCGCCCGATCCGGTGCTCGCCGGGCCGACCCTGATCATCGTCGGGGAGGTCGTCGCCCTCGCGCAGCACCTCGCCTGGTTTTCCGGCCCGAGCGAGCGCCGCAGCGCCCTGCTCAGCGACGCCGATCGACCTCAGGGCGGTGTTGACGGCCGGTCGGCCGCGGGGTGAGGTGGAGCTCCTATCCGGCCAACGCAGATCAGGGGAGCGACTGTCTTGAGTGTCAAGGGGGGCGAGCCGATGGCTGAGGGTTCGGCCACGGTGCGCGGCGCGTCAAGGCGGGCGCTGGCGCGCCCCCGCCTGCGGCGGCTGGCGGCCTCGACCCAGCGACCACCGTGGCCGTTGCGGCTGCCATGGGCTCGACCGCTAGGCCTCGGCCGGCGCCCAGGACCGCCGATCGCGCAGCATGGCGTTGAGCATGGTCAGCAGCTTGCGCATGCAGGCGACGAGCGCGACCTTGGCGGGTTTGCCGGCAGCGCGCAGGCGCCGATAGAACGGCCTGATGACGGGGTTGTGCCGGATCGCGACCAGCGTCGCCATGTACAAGGGCGCCCGGACCTCGACCCGGCCGCCCTGGATCTTGCGTTTGCCCCGATAGCGACCGCTGTCCCGACTGATCGGCGCAACCCCGGACAGCGCCGCGATCTCGTGCCGGCTGGCCCGGCCGAGCTCGGGCAGCTCGGCGATCAGCGTCCGGGCGCTGACGTCGCCGATGCCGGGCACGGTCTTCAGCCGCTCCAGCTTCTCGGCGATCGCCGGATCGGCCTCGATCCGTCGGCCGATCGCCTTGTCGAGCACCCCGAGTTGCTTGTCCAACGAGGCGATCATCGCCTTGAGCGAGCGTCGGGTGATCGGATCTTCGGCTTTGCCGAGACGCTGCTTCTCGGCGTTGCGCATCACCACCAGCTGACGGCGCCTCGCCAACAGCTTCTGCAGCCGGTCGATCGCGCCGTCGGCGACCGCCCGCGCCGCCGGCCGGATGGCTTCGGCAAAATGCGCCAGCACCGCAGCATCGATCCGGTCGGTCTTGGCGAGGCGGCCGAGTGCCGCGGCAAACTTCCGGGTCTGGCGCGGATTGACCACCGCCACGCGCAAGCCCCGGTCGATCAAGGCGACCGCGGCCGGGCGCTCGTAGCCGCCACTGGCTTCGAGCACGATCAACCTCGGCGAACGGGCGTCGAGCCGTGCGGCGAGCTCGGCCAGCCCCGCTTCGTCATTGTCGACCACGAGATGCTGCCCGAGCGGCCGGATATGCACGTCCAGGCGATCCTTGCCGACGTCAATCCCGACAAAGACCTCACGGTCGTCCTCCGCCATCACCCTGCCTCCTCGATACGGGCTCGATCGGCCCCAACGACTGTCCGGGTTGAACGACCAACGGCCGGCGCCACACGCTCCCCTGCGGTCTCAAGGACCCGGCGGCATCCGGGCTGCCGGCCAGGCTCACTGCCTCAGATCAAACCGACACAACGACCGAGTTCAAGATAGGAGGGGGCGATGCGGCTGGTGCAGTTCAGCGAGGCGAGCGGCCAGCGCCGGGTCGGCCGGGTCGATGGCGAAGCGGTCGAGATCCTGGGCGGGGTCGGCGCCGTCTACGAGCTGGCGCAGAGCGCGCTGCGCAGCGGCCGGGGGCTCGCCGAGCTCGCGGCCGAGGCGCCGAGCGCGGGGAGTGCTACGCTGGAGGAGCTGCTCGCCGCCGGCCGCCTGCTGCCGCCGCTCGACCATCCGGACCCGGCGCACTGCCTGATCACCGGCACCGGGCTCACCCACATCGGCAGCGCCCAGGCGCGCGACGCGATGCACCAGGTCCAGGGCAAGGCCGAGGCCGAGCTCAGCGATTCGATGAAGATGTTCCGGCTCGGCATCGAGGGCGGCAAGCCGCAGGGCGGCCGGCCCGGGGTCCCGCCCGAGTGGTTCTACAAGGGCGACGGCAGCATCGTCGCGGCGCCGGGCCAGCCGCTCGCGATGCCGGCGTTCGCGCTCGACGGCGGCGAGGAGGCCGAGATCGCGATGCTCTACCTGGTCGACGACGGCGGCCGGCCGCGCCGGGTCGGCTATGCGCTCGGCAACGAGTTCTCGGACCACGTGCTGGAGCGCCAGAACTACCTCTACCTCGCCCACTCCAAGCTCAGGCCTTGCGCCTTCGGGCCGGAGCTGCTGCTGGGCGAGCTGCCGCAGGACGTGCGCGGCACGGTCCGCGTGCTGCGCGGCGAGCGCTGCCTGTTCGAGGCGGAGTGGCTCTCCGGCGAGGCCAACATGAGCCACACGCTCGCCAACCTCGAGCACCACCACTTCAAGTACCCGCTGTTCCGGCGCCCGGGCGACGTCCACGTCCACTTCATCGGCGCCGCGGTGCTGAGCTTCACCGCCGGCGTGCGCACCGAGGAGGGCGACGTCTTCGAGATCGCGGCCGAGGCCTTCGGCACGCCCTTGCGCAACCCGCTCGCGCGCGCGGCGGAGGAGGGGGAGGAGGCAATGCTCCACATCGAGGCACTCTAACGGCCTAATACTCGTCCCACAAAGACCTGACCGTCCCCCCACCCCGGCCCTCCCCCGCAAGCAAGGGGGGAGGGAGACGATGGCGGCCGGCCTAGCAGACCGCCCCCTCCCCCTCGACGGGGGAGGGTTGGGGTGGGGGTGATGAGGCGCGATGAGACGATCGGAAGATAGTGTGGCTGCTATAACTCTCATCTCGGCGAGCACTCCGTCTGACTCCGATTGCTACGCCTCGCGGCGGCCGGAGCCAAGCGCTGCCCGCGGGCCAGCCGCCGACCGCCGGTCCCGTCCTTTCTGCCCGCCTCGCACCGGCCTCAGCCATCGAGCGGCACGTACTTGCCGTCGCGCCAGACGAACCAGGCGAAGGGGGTGATGCCCTCGACATCGCCCTTCGCGTCGAAGCCGATGCGGCCGAGCACGGTGTCGAACTCGCCGTCGTGCAGCGCCTTGATGACGACTCCGGGATCGAGCGTGCCGGCGGTCTCGACGGCTTGCGCCCAGGCCTGCACCGCGGCGTAGACGTAGAGCGTGAAGCCTTCGGGGTCGTAGCCGCCCTTGCGGAAGCGCTCGACCACCGGTGCCGCGACGGCGGCTGGCTCGCGGGTCGGGTCCGGAGGTGAACATCGTGCCTTCGCCCGCCCGGCCGGTGATGAGCCAGAAGTCCTCCATGCTGAGGGCGTCGCCGCCGATGACCTTGAAGCTGTGCCCGAGATCGGCCGCGTGGCGGATCAGCAGCGCCGTGTCGGGGCTGTGCGCCGACGAGTAGACCACCTCAACCCCCTGTCGTGCGAGCGTGTTCACCAGCGCGCTCCAGTCGGCGGCGGCCGGGTCGACGACGACGAACGCCATCTCCTGGATGCCGAGCTCGTTCAGCCGCTTCTTCGTCTCGGCTGCGAGCCCGCGGCTGTAGACCCCGGGGGTGAAGACGATCGCGATCCGGTCGGACGCGTGATGTCGGGCGAGGTGCTCGGCGGCGATGCGGCCTTGCAGGTCGTCCCGCCCGAAGGTCCGGAACACGTTCGGCCAGCCGCTGTCGGTGAGCGCCGGGTTGCTCGCCGACGGCGCGATCATGATCACACGGGCCGCCTCGTAAACGGGTGCCGCGGCGATGGCCGCCTCGGAGCAGGTGTGACCGATCACGGCGGCCACCCCCTTGGCGATGAGGCTCCTCGCGAGCGCCACGGCCTGCGCGGGGTCGCAGAAGTCGTCACCATGGATCAGGTCGATCTGCTGCCCGAGCAGCCCGCCCTTGGCGTTGATGTCCTGAACGGCGAGTTCGGTGCCACGCTCCCACTGCTCGCCGTACCAGCCGAGCCGGCCCGTCATCGGCGCCGCGGTGGCGATCAGGATCTCGGCCCAGGCAGACGCCGTCGTGCTGCCGAGAGCAAGGAGCGCGATCAACAGCATCATAGTCCGCCGCATCGTCTGCCTCCTAAAGGGCGCCTCAGATCTGCAGCCGCCGCCGATACAGGCGGGCTCAGGCGAACATCGGCAGCGGCGCGAAGTCGCCCCCCAGCAGACCGTCGGTGTCGGGATAGCCGAGCCAGCCGCCGGCGACCGTGGCGTAGACGCGGCGGAAGTCGGTGGTGTGGCGGAGGTTGTCGCCCTCGACCAGGTCGGTCAGGCTCGGCAGCGCGCCGTAGTAGCCGCCCGCGACCGGCTTGCCGATCACGAACATCGGGCCCGCGGTGCCGTGGTCGGTGCCGAGGCTGGTGTTCTCCGGCACCCGCCGGCCGAACTCGGAGAACGCCAGCAGCACCACGTCGTCGGCGCGCCCGATCCGCTCCATGTCGGCCATGAAGGCCGCGATCGCGTCGGCGGCGTAGGTGAGCAGCCGCTGGTGCAGATCGTTCTGGTGGACGTGGGTGTCGAAGGCGTTGTTGCGGAACGAGGCGTAGTAGAGCCGCGCCGGCAGGTCGGCGGCGATCAGCGCCGCGATCTTGTCGAGATCGAGCGGCACGAGGCCGTAGTCGATCGGCGTCCGGTAGCTGGCCCAGGCCTCGCGCACCAGGGCCGACGCGTCGAGCGCGCTCCGCGCGACCTCGAGCAGGTAGCGGCGCGCCGGGTTGTCGACGCCGTCGGCCGGCGCGACGTGCTCGAAGACCGGCTGCTCCTGGAAGAAACCCGCGCGCTGGAACGTGCTCGGGATCGTCGAACACCACCGGGACGTGCTCGGCGCTGCGCACCGCGAGCGACTGGGTATCGCCGACGTTGACGACGAAGTTGGGCGTGCCGGCCGGGTCCATCCCGTCCGCGAGGCGGCCGACCCAGCCGTACTCGGCGCCGCTGTTGGGCGCTGCGGTCTGCCAGTAGGCCATCGAGGTGAAGTGCGAGAAGGACGGGTTGTCGTAGCCGCAGCCATGCACGACCGCGAGGTCGCCCGCCCGCCACAGGCGCTCGAACCCGACCATGCCGGGGTTGAGGGCGAAGTGGTCGTCGAGCCTGAGCAGCCCGTCCGGCTTGAGCCCGATCGTCGGCCGGTGGCGGTAGTAGGCGTCGTCGCCATAGGGCACCAGCGTGTTGAGGCCGTCGTTGCCGCCCGACATCTCGAACACGACGAGGATGCGCCCGTTCGGCGCGCGCGGCGGCGCGACCGCATGGGCGATCCGCCCGAACACCGAGTGCGCCGGGATGCCGCCCAGGGTGCACAGCGCGGCCGCGCCGCCGAGGCCGGCGCGCGCGAGCTCGCGCCGGGTGATGCCACGCTCGCGCAGGAACTTACCGTCCATGGCTCTGTCTCCCGTGCGACCGTGCGGTCGCTCCGCCGTCAGCCGAGCTGATACTCGGGCTGGCTCATGATCAGGTGGACCAGCGCGCGCAGCGGGTCCTCCAGATAGCTCGCGGCGCGCTCGACGTCGGAGGTGCCGAGCTCGCCGTCGAGGAAGTCGACCAGCATCGCGGCGCTCGGCCGCGCCGATCGGCACGCTCATCAGGCGCGCGAGGAAATGGTCCACCACCTGCTCGCTCGTGGTCAGCCCGGCGGCGCGCACCATCGCCGCGAGGTCGACCTGGAGCGTCGTGCGCGGGATCGGCTTGACCCTCTCGATCGCCATCTGCCAGCCGCGGTAGGAGCCGTAGCGGGTGTTGAAGTCCTCGTCGCGGTCGGCGAGCATGTTGGACTCGGCCATCCCGCCGGCCCCCGCGCCCGGCCCCGCGCTCGCCTCCGGCATGGTGGCGCTGGTGATGTCGTAGCCCTGCCGGATGCGCTCGTGCACGGCAAGGATCGTCGGATCGGGCGCATGGCGGTCGTGGGGCACGAAGTCGATGTCCGGGAACAGCACGGCGAGCGCGAAGTTGCCGCGCTCCAACAGCAGCCCGGGCGTGATCCAGCTCCGCCCCTGCGCCCAGCCGGCCACGGTCGGGGGCCAGAACAGCGCCTGGCCCATCGCCGCGGTCGCCTCGTTGAAGTCCGGGATGCCCGGGATCGCCGTGGCGCCGAGCTTCTTGTAGGTCGACACCACGAGCTCGACCGGGCCCTTGATGTGGGTCCCGAGCGAGGCCGGGCTGTAGAAGTCCCGCGCCAGGAAGATCGTCCGCAGCAGCGGCTTCAGCTCGTAGCCGGCCTCGCGCAGCACCGCGCCGAGCTGCGCCTGAAGCGCGGGCGGCGAGGTCCTCGCGCACCAGCTCGCGGTAGATCTTGCCGGCGATGAACTCGGCGGTCGCCGGCTGGGCGAGGATGATGTCGATGACGTCGATCCCGTCGAAGCCGGTCGCTCACGCCGAGCACGGTCTTGAGCGCGTCGTCGTGCTGCTCGGCATGGACGACGAAGGTCAGATCGTCGGCGTTCCAGCCGGTGAACGCGCGCGCCGCCTCGCGGATGTCGCTCTCGCCGTAGTGGCCCACGCCCATGGTGAACAGCTCCATGATCTCGCGGGCGAAGTTCTCGTTGGGCGCGCCCTTCACGTTGACCCCGGCATCGAGGAAGTAGAGCATCGCCGGGTCCTGCGCGACCGCGAGCACGAGGTCGCGGAAGTTGCCGGTGGCGTGGCGCCGCAAGGTCGCGTTCTGGAGCAGCATCTTGCGGACGTCGCGGACCTTGTCCTCGCTGGTCGCGAAGTGGCCGTGCCAGAACAGGGTCATGCTGCTCTTCGAGCGGGCGCCGCGTGTTGAGCATGCGCTCGGCCCACCAGTAGGCGAGGCGCCGGGTCTCGAGCATGCTCGCGCGCAACCAGTAGAAGAACTTGTCGACCACCGGCTGGATGCGCCGGTTGCCGGCGGGCTTGACCTTGACGCCCGAGCGCCTCGCCGGTCGCCTTGGCGAGCTCGGTGGTCGCCGGCCGGCTCGGCGGGAAGTCGACGAGGCCGGGATCGTGGATGTCGGACGGCTCGAACTCGGGCAGGCTGATCGTTGGCGATGGCCTCGTAGTCGACCAGATGCGCGACCGCCTCTTGCGGCGTCATCGCCGCGAGCGCCGCGATCTCCTCGGGCGTGCCGCCGAAACCCGCGCGCCCGAGCAGATGCGCCGCGCGGTCGTAGCTCCAGTCCGCCGCCGCGATCGGCGCGAGATCGCCCTGCCACGCCGCCGGGCCCGGCCCCTTGCTGGGGAGACCGTCGCCAGCGGCTGCCGTTGCCAGCACCACCAGCCCGAGGCCGACCACGGCGCCACCGACGCATGCCTGGTTCAACCGAGACGGCATGAGCAGCCCCTCCCTGCAGCCTGCGCTACCATCGGTCGCCGCGCGCGGCGGGTCAACTGCGGGCACAGAGCTTTGGATGCTTCCGCGCTCGCTCCAGCTGGAGCTTGACCTGGTCAGTGGCAACGCCTAGCTAGGAAGAAAGCCGCTCTGCTTCTTCCTGGACTTCTGTCATGGCGCTCAATATCAAGGATCCTGAGACCGACCAGTTGGTTCGCCGGCTCGCCCGCCTGACGGGGGAGAACATCACTCATGCCGTCAAAACCGCGGTCCGGGAGCGGATCGAGCGCGAGGAACGGGGGCGGGGCAAGGCGTCGGTCGAGGAGCTGATGGCGATCGCGCGGCGGATCGCCGGCGCGCCCGATCGGGATCCCCGGACGCCGGACGAGATCATCGGCTATGACGAGCGCGGCCTGCCGCGCTGATGGTCGTCGATTCATCCGCGATTCCTGGTCGTGCTATTCGGGGAACCCGAGGCCGACGCATTCTTGCGCCATCTGCGGGCTACGGTCCGACCTCTGCTTTCGGCCGCGAACTGGCTCGAGCTCGCGATCGTGATCGATGGCCGCAAGGGGCCGCAGTGGCTGCCGGAACTGGACGCCTTCCTGGAGGGCCTCGACGTGATCACCGTTCCGGCAAGCCTGGGCCAAGTGCGGATCGCGCGTGAGGCCTATCGCCGCTTCGGCAAGGGCAACCATCCGGCCGGGCTCAATTTCGGCGACTGCTTCGCCTACGCGCTCGCCAAGGAACGCGACCTGCCGCTGCTGTTCAAGGGCGACGACTTCGCCAGGACGGACCTGCGCCCGGCATTGTGATCAAGCGCTGCCGCGCTCTGCAACGTCCGACGTCGTCCTCACAGGTCCACGTAGCTCTTCAACTCGACCTTGGCGCCGGGGTGGGTGACCGCGCCCTTCTCGGCCGGGCCGACGGTCTGGGCGTATTTCCAGAGCTGCCGGAGGGGTACTGGGTCGGGCGCGACTGCCAGAGGCGGCGGCGCTCCTGGAGCTCCGCGGCCGGCAGCTCGACGTCCATCGTGCCGGCCTCGGCATCGATCGCGATCACGTCGCCGTCCTGCAAGAGCCCGATCGGGCCGCCGACCGCCGCCTCCGGCCCGACGTGGCCGATGCAGAAGCCGCGCGTCGCCCCCGAGAAGCGGCCATCGGTGATCAACGCCACCTTGTCGCCCATGCCCTGGCCGTAGATCGCCGAGGTCACCCCCAGCATCTCGCGCATGCCGGGGCCGCCCTTCGGGCCCTCGTAGCGGATCACGATCACCTCGCCGTCCCGGTAGCGGCGCTCCTGCACCGCGGCCATGGCGTCCTCCTCGGTATCGAAGCAGCGCGCGGGGCCGCGGAACTTGAGGGTCTTGAGCCCGGCGACCTTGACGATCGCGCCTTCCGGCGCGAGCGAGCCCTTGAGGCCGACGACGCCGCCCCAGGCGGTGATCGGGTTCGAGGTCGGGCGCACCACCGGCTGGTCGGGATCGAAGCTGACGTCCGCGAGGTTCTCGGCGATCGTCCGGCCGGTCACGGTCAGGCAGTCGCCGTGCAGGTAGCCGCCATCCAGCAGCGCCTTCATCAGGAGGGGCACGCCGCCGGCGTCGTGCAGGTCGCGCATCACGTACTTACCGGCGGGCTTGAGGTCGGCGATGTAGGGCGTCCTGCGGAAGATCGCGCAGACGTCGTGGAGGTCGAACTCGATCCCGGCCTCGTGCGCGATCGCCGGCAGATGCAGGCCGCCGTTGGTCGAGCCGCCCGAGGCCGCGACCACCACCGCGGCGTTCTCGAGCGCCTCGCGGGTGACGATGTCGCGCGCGCGGATGCCCTGCTCGAGCAGGCGCATCACCGCCTCGCCCGAGGCCAGGGCCCACTGGTCGCGGGTCTCGTAGGGCGCCGGCGTGCCGGCCGAGCCGGGCAGTGCCAGGCCGATCGCCTCGGAGACGCAGGCCATGGTGTTGGCGGTGAACTGGCCGCCGCAGGCCCCGGCCGACGGGCAGGCGACCTCCTCGAGCGCCTGCAGCTCGTCGTCGGAGATCGCGCCGACCGCATGCTGGCCGACCGCCTCGAACACGTCCTGCACGGTCACGTCCTTGCCGCGATAGCGCCCGGGCAGGATGCTGCCGCCGTACATGAAGACCGAGGGCACGTTGAGGCGCACCATCGCCATCATCAGGCCGGGCAGCGACTTGTCGCAGCCGGCGAGGCCGACCAGGGCGTCGTAGGCGTGGCCGCGCATCGGTGAGCTCGGTCGAATTCGGCGATCACCTCGCGCGACACGAGCGAGCTCTTCATCCCCTGATGGCCCATCGCGATGCCGTCGGTCACGGTGATCGTGGTGAACTCGCGCGGCGTGCCGCCGGCCTTGGCGACGCCGCGCTTGACCGCCTGCGCCTGGCGGCCGAGCGCGATGTTGCAGGGCGCGGCCTCGTTCCAGGTCGTGACCACGCCGACGAACGGCCGCTCGATGTCGCCGCGGGTCAGGCCCATGGCGAAGTAGTAGGAGCGGTTGGGCGCCCGATCGGCCCCGACCGTCGCGTGCCGGCTCGGCAGCCTGGACTTGTCGAAGACCGTGTGCCTGGCCATGCCCGGTGCTCCCCCTGCGTTCCGAAGTTGCGCGCTTGGCGCCACCTATAGCCGCGGCGCGTGGCGACTGGCTAGCGGGCGTGGATCGGCGTTGAACTGCGCGTCCGCCGGGGGCACACTCGGCTCCCTTTCGCCGGAGGGCTGCCGTCCATGCGCAGAGAGCTCGCGTCGGGAGAGATCCTGTTCCGGCAGGGGGAATCCGAGCGACTGGGTGGTGCTGGTCCGCTCGGGCCGGGTCGAGGTGCTGCGCGAGACCGGCGGGGACGCGATCCTGCTCGGCACGGCGCGCGCGGGCGAGTTCATCGGCGAGATGGGCGTGCTCGAGGCGCGGCCGCGCAGCGCCACCGTGCGCGCCGCGACCGACCTCGAGGTCGAGCTGATCGAGCGCACGGCGTTCCTCGAGCGGGTCAGCCGCGATCCGGCGCTCGCGCACAAGCTGCTGACCCGGATGAGCCGCCGGCTGCGCCACGTCGAGGACCTCCTGGCGCGGCTCCACGCCCGCAGCCACGACCAGCTGCGCCGCCCGGCGCTCGCCGGCGCGCGGCCGGCGCTCGAGCTGCGCGCCGCCACCTACGCGGCCAAGTTCTACGTCGGTCTGGAGCCGATCGCGATCGAGCACCTGCCGTTCACGGTCGGGCGCGCAGCGGGACCCGACGAGGTGGTGGCGGGCGGCGCGGCCGACCTCGCGATCGCCGAGCCCGAGCCCTATCGGCTCTCGCGGCTGCACTTCGCCCTGCTGGCGGAGGGCGACGGGATCTGGCTGCGCGACCTCGGCAGCGAGCTCGGCACGATCGTCAACGGCACGCCGCTCGGGCGCGACTTCCCGCACGACGGCGTGGCCCTGCACGCCGGCGCCAACGCGGTGGTCGCCGGCGGCAAGGGCTCGCCGTTCGAGTTCAGCGTGGTCCTGAGCTGAAGGATGGCGGGGTCACGCCACCGGCTGATAGAGCACCCACTGCTCGGCGCACAGGTCGAACAGGATCTGCCAGCTGCGGCTTTGCCGGCGCGCGCGCCGATCGGGGGCGCAGCGCTTGGCGGCCATCAGGCGCCTGGCGATCCGGGCGTCCCGCCGCGCCTTGAGGCGCTCGATCGCGTCGAGGTCGTGGGCCAGACCGCTGCGCCGGAGCAACAGGGCGAGGTCGTCCCAATTGTGCTCGATCAGCGCGCCACCACTGGGCCGAGGTCTGGATCGTCATCGCCTGGGCTCCGTCAGCCGTCCCGGCGTATCGCCGTCGTGAGGCTTCGCTTCGGGATAGGAACGGCCCAGAGCGGCGGCCGGTTTCCGCGCTGCGGCAAGATGACCGGAGGCAGATCCGCCCGCTCGCCGTCCGGCGAGTCGTGCAGCTCGGTCTCGATGCAACCTGGACGCGGTATTCATCCGCCATTCACTTGGCCCGGGATAGAAGTCCCGGTGATGCGCCCGCTTCGTCTCGCCCTGACCGCCGTCATGCTCGCCGCGATGATCGTCCCGACCGTCCTGCCCACCTCCGGCGGCGCCGCGGTCGGGTCGGTCGTCGCGCGGCTGAGCGCGCCCGGGACGGATCGGGCGGCCGGCAGCGCGGTCCCGGCCAACAGCGCCCTCCGGATCGCCGACCGGCAGCCGCTCGACGCGGTTCTGCGCTCGATCCGTGAGCGCTTTCCCGGCCGTGCGCTCGAGGCGCGCCAGATCGAGCGCGACGGACGCGCGGTCTATCGGATCAAGTGGCTGGGGGACGACGGCAAGGTGCGCGACATCCTCGCCGATGCCGCGACCGGCGCGATCGTACGCGTGCGCTGAGGCCGCCGCTGCCGCCGCCGGTCCGCGCCGGAGGCCCCCCGCTGGTGCGGGACGCGCGCTAGCTGCGGCGGGAGTTCAACCGCCAGGGCAGCCGCAGCTCGGCCGTCTGCCCGTCCATGTTCCAGGGATCGCTCGCGGCGTTGGCCGCGGCGCTCTCGGTCTCTGGACCCAGGCGGCGTCGGCGCGGGTCCTTGGTCACGATGTACTCCACCTCGGCGGTTCTCTGGCCGCGGCGGATCCGCTCCACTCTGACTTTCACGCTCACCCCCTGCGTCGCTTGGGTGGGGCCAGTATAGCGACTACGGCGCTAATTCCAAGACGGACTTTCACGCGCCGGTAGACAATGCGATCGCCGCCGCGCGGCGGGTGCGGCCGGACGTTCGCCGAAGTTTCGGACGTGAGCGGCGCCCGGGAGCCCGCCGACCCGCGACGAAAGATGCTGGAGCATGGCCTGGTCCTCGGTCCGCTCAAGGGGCGCGCACCGCCAGCTCACAACCGCTGATCGGCACAGCCGACGCGCCTCCTCACCGAAAAAATAGCGCAGCCGATGCCCGGCACAAGTGAGCCAGTCCACAAAACGCGCAACATCGGCCAAGAGTTCCGGCTCGCCCCGCCTGGTTCACAGAAGGTTAAGCTCGATCGTGCTTGGCTCCACGGCGCGGGGTGGCGAGAATGCCCCCAGGTTCCGCCCGCTGCGGCGCGCCGGAAGCGCCGTGGTCGCGGCTCCGATGAACGAGCTCTTGCGGGGGACGGGATGCGGGTGCTGGTGGTCGAGGACGACGCGGATCTCGCCAGACAGCTCAAGGACTGCCTGGCCGACGCGGGCTATTCGGTCGATCTCGCGCGCGACGGCGAGGAGGGCCACTACCTCGGCGCCAACGAGCCCTACGACGCCGTGGTGCTCGACCTCGGCCTGCCGGTCGTGGACGGCATCCGCGTGCTCGAGCGCTGGCGTCAGGAGGGCCGCAGCATGCCGGTCCTGATCCTCACCGCCCGCGACCGCTGGAGCGAGAAGGTCCAGGGCTTCGATGCCGGGGCCGACGACTACGTCGCCAAGCCGTTCCACATGGAGGAGGTGCTGGCGCGCCTGCGCGCGCTGGTCCGGCGCGCCGCCGGCCATGCCTCGGCCGAGCTCGCCTGCGGCCCGCTCCTGCTCGACACCCGCTCGGCCCGGGTCAGCGTCGACGGCCAGCCGGTCCGGCTGACCGCCCAGGAATACCGCCTGCTCGCCTATCTCCTGCACCACCAGGGCCGCGTGGTGTCGCGCACCGAGCTCACCGAGCACCTCTACGACCAGGACTTCGATCGCGACTCCAACATCATCGAGGTGTTCATCGGCCGGCTGCGCAAGAAGCTCGGCGTCGACCTGATCGAGACCGCGCGCGGCCTGGGCTACCGGCTGCGCCCGCCGGCCGACCGCGACTGAGCGCGGCGGCGCTCGCCATGCGGCGCAACTCGCTCGCCTTCCGCCTGGTCGCGAGCGCGGCGCTGTGGTGCGCGCTCGTGCTGAGCGGCGGCGGCTACCTGCTCTCGACCCTGTTCGGCGACACCGTCGAGCGCAACTTCGACGCCCGGCTCGCGGTGCTGCTCGAGGGGCTGGTCGCCGGCAGCGAGATCGGCCCCGAGGGCCCTTTGGAGCTGCGCCTGCAGCTCGGCGAGCCGCGCTTCACCCAGCCGCTCTCGGGCTGGTACTGGCAGGTCAACCAGGGCGAGCGGACGCTCGATCGCTCGACCTCGCTCTGGGATCAGCATCTGCCGGTCGCCGCCGCGGGCGCCGGCCTCACCCCCGAGGATGAGGGCATCACCAGCGAGATCCCCGGCCCGCTCGGCCAGACGCTGCGGCTCCTGGTGCGCGCGATCAGCCTGCCGGACGCCCCCGAGCCGCTGCTCTACGCGGTCGCCGGCGACCGGGCGGAGGTCTCGGCCGAGAAGCGGCGCTTCGACCGCCTGCTGTCGCTGGCGCTCGGTGTCCTGTTCCTGGGGCTGCTCGGCGCGCTGCTGCTCCAGGTGCGGATCGCGCTCTTGCCGCTGCGCCGGATCGAGGGCGCGCTCGCCGCGATCCGCGCCGGCACCGCGCGCCGGCTCGAGGGCCGCTTCCCCGCCGAGCTCCAGCCGCTCGCGCTCGAGCTCAACGCGCTGCTCGACCATAGCGAGGCGCTGATCGAGCGCGCCCGGACCCATGTCGGCAACCTCGCCCATGGCCTGAAGACGCCGCTCGCCGTGCTGACCAACGAGGCCGCCCGGCGCGAGGGCGCGCTCGCGGCGCTGGTCGGCCGCCAGGCGGCGCAGATGCGGCGCCTCGTCGACCATCACCTGGCCCGGGCGCGCGCGATGGCGACCGGCTCGATCATCGGCGCGCGCACCGAGGTGGCGCCGCTGCTGGAGGACCTGCGGCGCGCGCTGCTCAAGATCTACGCCGCGCGCGAGCTGACGATCGAGATCGCCTGCCCGCCGGAGCTCGCCTTTCGCGGCGCGCGCGAGGACCTCGAGGAGATCGTCGGCAACCTGCTCGACAACGCCTGCAAATGGGCGGCGCGCCAGGTCCAGGTCCGCGCCGAGCGCCTGGCCGCGGGGCGGCTGTGCCTGGTGATCGAGGACGACGGTCCGGGGCTCGCCGCGGAGCAGCGCGCCAAGGTGCTCGAGCGCGGCCGCCGGCTCGACGAGCGGGTGCCGGGCTCCGGCCTCGGCCTCGCCATCGTCGCCGACATCGCCCAGCTCTACGGCGGCCACCTCGCCCTCGAGCAGGCCGCCGCGGGCGGCCTGCGGGTGAGCCTCGACCTGCCCGCCGCCGGCGGCCAGGAGGCCCCGCGCGCCGCGTGAGGTGAACAACGGCTGAACGCGCGGTTCAGGTTCGGTTCAATGCGCCGGCCCTAGCGTGCTCCCTGCAGAATAGGGATCAGGCGCGACCGCGCTGCCCAACTCCTTGAGCCGCCGCGATCCCGGCCCTGAAGGCCGCAGAGGTCCTGACCTTTTCATTGACATTCACCGACAGTGCAATCATACCGACCGACACCGATTACCTATGAGCGCGCTCGAGACAGGCACTGACACGGGGGAAAGACGATGGCCGACATGCGGAACAAGCCCAAGGTTCTGGACCGGCGATGCGCGCCGGCTCCTTTACCGGCGGCTCACCGAACAATTCGGCCCCTATGGCGAGTGTGAGAAATCCGGTTCCCCGGGCCGCGGGCGCGATGCCGAGTTTCACGCCTTCTGCCAGTCTTTCGCCTACGTGATCGGCGCGAAGTCCGGGCAGGCAGTCGAGCATCAGATCCGCTTCGCTTTGCCGGAGACCGAGAACGGGAGCCTTTGGACGAACCACTCCAGACCGCAATCCTGAACAAGGCCGCAGCCTTGGAGGAGGGCTTCATCAACGACGGCCATCTCCCGGATCTGCTGGCCGTCGGCCGCTCCTGATGGCCGCGACCCGGTTGACCACCGCTCAGATCGATAAGCTCGAGCCGCCTGAACGCGGTCACCGGCTGGTGTGGGTCCGCGATATGCCCGGTCTCGCCGTGCGGATCACCGCGGGCAACGTGAACGCGTTCCTCGTCGCCTACCGGGCCGGCGGGCGCGAGCGCCGCTACACGATCGGGCGCTTCCCATCCTGGTCTCTCGCCGCGGCCCGGAGCGAAGCTCGTAGGCTCCGGCGCACCGGTGCCGACCCGCTGGGCGAGCGCAGCGATCGAGCGCGCCGCGCCGACATGGCGGATCTGTGCGAGCGCTACGGGGCGAAGACACCTGCCGAGGAAGCGGCCGAGCAGCCAACGCGAGGACAGGTCGATGATCGACCGCGAGGTCCTGCCGGCGCTCGGCCGGCACAAGGTCGCCGACGTCGAACACGCCGACGTCGACCGGCTGCATCGCGAGATCACGAAAGCCGGCAAGCCGATCCGGGCGAACCGGGGGTCGCGTCTCGGCTAGCCGGATGTTCAACCTCGCATCAAGTGGGGATGCGTGCCGACAACCCGGTCCGCGGGCTCGAGCGCAACCCCGAGAACAAGCGCCGCGCTATCTCACGCCGGCCGAGATGCACGGCTTGCCGCGGTCCTCGACGGGCATCCCGAGCAGGCGAGCGCGAATGCGGTCAGGTTGCTGCTGCTGACCGGCGCGCGGCGTCGGCGAGGCCGCCGGTGCGAGCTGGGACCAGTTCGACCTGAGGCCGGGATCTGGGTCAAGCCGAGCGGCGCCACCAAGCAGAAGAAGGAGCACCGGGTGCCGCTCTCGGCGCCGGCGCGGCGCTGCTGGTCGAGCATGCCGCGGGCCGAGCCCGGCTGCGCTACCTGTTCCCCGGGCCGACCGGGCAGCCGCTCGCCTCGATCAAGACGTCTGGGGCACGGTCTGCAAGCGCGCCGGCATCAGGTCGCGAGAGTGCATGATCTGCGGCACACTTGCGCCAGCGATCATGGCGCCGCTGGCCAGAGCCTGCCGATCATCGGCGCGATGCTCGGCCACACCCAGGCGGCGACCACGGCACGGTACAGCCATCTGCTCGACGATCCGCTGCGGCACGGCGGCCGAGCGGGCCGGG
>CAVWCE010000027.1:0-9402 GCA_963753275.1 uncultured Alphaproteobacteria bacterium
GGACCACCGGCATTGCTTAGGTGAACACCGCAGCGCAGAAAGTCGCGGGAAGCTTGGCCGTTCCGCCCATTTCGCAGAACACGCTTGAACTGGTTTACATCATCGGCTGTTGCCCAGGGGAAAAAGGGGAGCCGCGATGGTGACGGCCGAGGATGGCCCGCGCCACGGCGCGCCGTTGGGGCCACGGGCTTAGTGCAAGGGCAACCTCGCCACGCCGTTATCAGTTGACACAACACGGAGCGCCGTGGCAAACCCCGTTGTGTCAACTGACGGGGAGATCGTGGCATGTACATCCGAAGCAAGGTCGTGAAGGGTGCGACCTACTATCAGGTGGTCGACGGCTATCGCGACGCAGGAGGGCCGCGTTCCGGCACCGCACCGTCGCGAGCCTCGGGCGCTGTCCGA
Source organism: uncultured Alphaproteobacteria bacterium (assembly GCA_963753275.1). Taxonomy (GTDB): domain Bacteria; phylum Pseudomonadota; class Alphaproteobacteria; order Geminicoccales; family Geminicoccaceae; genus DATAOG01. Next base: position 406 of record CAVWCE010000027.1, read on the forward strand.
CCGTCGAGGAGGCAATCCTGCAGATCGGGGCCACCGAGGCTCGCATTCGTCGCCGCCTGGCAAAGCTGCCCGAAGCGGGGTTGTCTCGCACCCTGCGCACTAAGCGCGACCGACTGGCCGCTCGGTTGACACAACAGGGAGCGCGCCGCACCGTGTTGCAGGAAGTCGCGAAGGCCGGATCGGTTGACACAACAGCGCACGCACCGTGAGCCCCCGCCATGCCCGAGCTGCTGTCAGCGGCGCTGATCGAAGGGCAGCGCAAGTCAGAGGCGGCGAGCTGGCGCGCTTCGCTACGCCAGCCCGGCGACGGCGAGGCGCTGCAATGACTGCATCTCCCTGCTGGCCGGTGAGCGTCCAGGTGGCCCGGACGCCGGGTTCACCGAGCCGGATGACGAGATCGACGGCCCGCCCGTTAGCGCCGCTTAGTACCAGCGGCATGCAGCGGTTGCCCTTGGACAGGTTGGCCTGAGGCGTCAGCAGCTGGAGCTTGTCGCGGTGGCTCGATAGCCTCTTGTCGTATTCCTCCGCTTCGAGGCTGCGCTGAAGGAACAGGAGCTGGGTCTTCCCGATCTCCTCGGCCGCCAGCGCCGCCAGCGATATGGCCGATTTATAGCGCTTCGCCCCGAGAGAAACTTGGCATCTTCAAAAAGGCGCTCCGCGTTCGCAACGATCTCCCGAGGGATGTTCTGCAATAACGCCTTTTGTTGCCCAATTTGTTGCCCAACGGCCGACCAGTCCTCTGGAAGTGGCGCGCCCTGCAGGACTTCGAACCTGCGACCATCGGCTTAGAAGGCCGGTGCTCTATCCAGCTGAGCTAAGGGCGCCCGCAGGCCGCAAGGAGTCGGCGACGGCAGCGCACCGCAGCTACACCTTGCGGATGAAGTTCTCGGCATAGGACTTGGGCCGCACCACGCGCTCGTGCGGCTCGTACAGCCGAAACTCGATGCCCTCGCGCCGGGCATAGGCGATCGCCGCCTCCTTGGTCGGGAAGCGCAGCTGCACCTGCTGCTCGGTGTCGTCGGAACCGATCCAGCCGCACAACGGGTCCGCGCGCCGGCGTGACCTCGGCTCCATCTCCAGCACCCAATGCATGGTCTTGGCGCGGCCGGACTGGGTCGCCGGCTTGGCCGGCCGATAGATCCGCGCAACCATCGCTTGCCGCTCCCGGATGAGCTCGCCCCGGCGCAGACACTTAGCCGCGCGCCGGGGCGGATTCAAGCTCTGCCCGCAGCGCGGCCGACGCCTTGCCGCGGTTTCGGCTCGCCGCTCCAGCGCTCATCGAGCTCGGCCTGGTGCAGCGCCAGCCATTGCAGGGTGATCAGCGTGCTGGCGGCCCGGAAGCGGCCGGCCTCCAGCCAGGCGAGCGCGGTCGCGAGCGGCAGGACGTGGGCCTTGACGTCCTCGCCATGCTCGGCGAGGCCGAACAGCCCGCCGGCGTCGCCGCTGTCGACCCGGCCAATGAACGCCTCGCAGACCTCGCTGCTGCCGCCCGGGCTCGGATAGTAGCTGCCGACCGGGACCAGATCGAGCAGCTCGAGGCCGGCCTCCTCGACCGCTTCGCGCCGCGCGACCTCGGGCGCGCTCTCGCCCGCCTCGATCATGCCGGCGACCGGCTCGAGCATCCAGGCATCGTCCGCCTGCTCGATCGCGCCGATCCGGAACTGCTCGACCAGCACCACCTGCCGGCGCGCGGGATCGTAGGGCAGCACGACCGCCGCATGCGCGGCGCACGAGCAGCTCGCGCGACAGCTCCGGTCCCATGCCGCCGGCGAACAGGCGGTGGCGCAGCCGAAAGCGGATCACCTGGAAGAAGCCCGCGAACGCCACGCTGCGCTCGAGCACCTCGACCCGCGAATCGGTCATCGGGGCAGCAGGTGTTGTGGCGGGCTCAGGCCGCGCGCCGCCTCAGGTGAACGCCTTGAAGGCGATCAGCGTGAAGGTGTCCTTGACGCCATCCAGCGTCTGCACCCGGCTGGTGACGAAGCGGCCGATGTCGACCTCGTCGTCGAGGTAGAACTTCATCAGCAGATCGTACTGACCCGAGGTCGAATGCACCTCGGACACCGACTCGACGTTCTGGACCGCCGCGTCGGCGACGTCGTAGGCGCGCCCGAGCTCGCACTTGACCATCACGAAGATGGTTTGCATCAGTCCTCGACCGGCTCGGGCAGCGGCTCGATCTGCGGCACCGGACGACGCATGAACAGCGGCACGTGGTCGCCCATCCCGACCACCGGCTGGTCGGGGCGCTCCGACCCGCCGCGGCGGCGCGAGCTGCCCGGCGGCGGCGCGCGCGGCGGGCCTGGCCGACGGCTCTGCGCCGGCGTCGCTCCGGCGCTGGCCCCTGCGCCCCGACCTGCGGCGCGGCTCGGGCGCGGCCCCCGCCATGGCCCCGCGCTCGGCGCTCGGCGCGGCAGGCGACGGAGCTGGCGCCGCTTCGGCGGGAGGATCGTCCGCCGCCACGGAAGCGGGAGCAGCGGCCGCCGGGGGCGTGGCCTGCACGGCGCCCGGCCGCGGCGCGCGCGACCGCGCGGCCCCTCCGCCTCCGCCAGGACCTCCGGCTCCATGCCGGTGATCTCGAGGCGCGGGATCTGCTTACCCGTCAGTCTCGCGATCGCGTCGACGTAGCGCCGCTCGTCCGGCAGCACCAGGGTGAACGCCCGCCCCTCCTGGCCGGCGCGGCCGGTGCGTCCGATCCGATGGACGTAGTCGTCAGCGTGGGTCGGCACGTCGTAGTTGATCACGCAGGGCAGCATCGCGATGTCGAGACCGCGCGCAGCCACGTCGGTCGCGACCAGATAGGCGATCTCGCCGCGCTTGAACGCTTCGAGCGCCGCGGTGCGCTGCGCCTGATCGAGATCGCCGTGGATGTCGCGCACGCTGAGGCCGGCCCGCTCCATCTGACGGCGCAGGCTCGCGACCTCGCGCTTGCGGTTGCAGAAGATCAGCGCGTTGGCGACGTCGTGGCTCTCGATCAGGCGCCGCAGCGCCTTGAACTTCTGGCGCGGCGGCACGACCGCGAAATGGTCCTCGATGCGGTCGGCCATGGTCGCCGGCGGCGTGGCCTGGACCTCCTTGGGGTGGCTCAGGAAGGCGCTCGCCAGGCGCCGGATCTCGCCCGGCATGGTGGCCGAGAACATCAGCGTCTGCCGGCGCTTGCTGACCAGGTTCACGATCCGCTCGACGTCGGGCATGAAGCCCATGTCGAGCATCCGGTCGGCCTCGTCGATCACCAGGATGGTGATCCCGCCGAGCAGCACCTTGCCGCGCTCGAACTGGTCGAGCAGGCGCCCCGGGGTCGCGATCAGGACGTCGACGCCGCGGTCGAGCCGGCGCCACTGCTCGTCCATGCCGACCCCGCCGATCAGCAGCGCCATCGACAGGTTGACGTGCTTGCCGTAGGTCTCGAAGTAGTTCGCGCTCTGCGTCGCCAGCTCGCGCGTCGGGCTCAGGATCAGAGAGCGCGGCATGCGCGCCTTGGCCTTGCCGGACGCGAGGCGCTCGATCATCGGCAGGACGAACGCGGCGGTCTTGCCGGTCCCGGTCTGGGCGATGCCCAGCAGGTCGTCGCCGGTCAAGATGACCGGAATCGCCTGTTCCTGGATCGGGGTCGGCGTCTGGTAGCCGGCTTCGGCCACCGCCTGGAGAATCTCCGGACGGAGGGAAAAGTCGCTGAACTTCATGCAAGACCTTTGACGGGAAGATGAAATCAAGACCGTACGCCTCGGTTCGGGAGCGTTGTCTCGGGTTGCATGTAGAGATTTGTGCCGGGATGTCAATGACGCTGCCGGCGAGGATTGCCGCGCCCGCTTGACAGCATCATCAGCCCGTCATCTTAACTCGGCGACCGGGTGGCCGCGGCCGCGCGGCTGGCGGCGATCCCGCCGACGGGGAGGATGGTGCTGATCGAAGCGGCCAAGTCGGCGCTGCTGGTGGTCGACGTGCAGGCGCGGGTCGCCCCCGCCATGCATCGGCTCGAGGACTGCCTGCAGCGCTGCCGGGTGCTGATCGAGACCGCGCGCCGGCTCGAGCTGCCGGTCCTCGCGCTCGAGGAGTACCCGGAAGGGCTCGGCGCGACCGTGCCGGAGCTCGCCGCGCTGCTGTCCGCGCGGCAGATCCACGCCAAGCGCCGCTTCGCCGCGACCGCTCACCCCGAGATCGCCGCCGCGGTGCTGGCGCTCGGGCGCACCCAGATCGTGCTCTGTGGGATGGAGGCGCATGTCTGCGTGCTGCAGACCGCCCTCGGGCTGCAGGCCCTCGGGCTGCAGCCGATCGTGGTCGCCGACGCGGTCGCCTCGCGCCGCCCGCAGTCGCGCGCGCTGGCCCTCGATCGCCTGCGCGCCAACGGCGTCGAGATCGTCGACACCGAGATGGTCTTCTTCGAGTGGCTGGCCGAGGGCGGCACCGCCGCCTTCCGAGCCCTGCTGCCGCTGATCAAGTGACGCCGCCGACCCCAGCCAGGACCATGACCGCAAATGACCCGGACACCCCTGATCCTGCTGCCCGGCCTGCTCCTGGACGAGCGCCTGTACGACGCCCAGATCGCAGCGCTCGCTGAGCGCGCCGAGCCCAAGGTCGTCGACCTGACCGGCGCCGACAGCATGGCCGGCATGGCCGAGGCGGCGCTCGCCGCAGCGCCCGAGCGCTTCGCGCTCTGCGGCCTGTCGATGGGCGGCTACGTCGCCTTCGAGATCATGCGCCGCGCGCCGCAGCGGGTGCTCAAGCTGGCGCTGCTCGACACCCAGGCCCGCCCGGAGGGCGCCGCAGCGCGGACGCGCCGGCTGGATCTGATGGCGCGCGCCGGACGCGGCGAGTTCGAGGGCGCGGTCGACCAACTCCTGCGCCTGTTCATCCACCCCGACCGGCTCGCCGATCGCGACCTCGTGGCGACCCTCAACGCGATGGCCGGAAAGGTCGGCCGGGACGGCTTCCTGCGCCAGCAGACCGCGATCCTCAACCGGGCCGACAGCCGGCCGTCGCTTGCCGCCATCGGCTGCCCGACTCTCGTCCTCGCCGGCCGTCAGGACGTTCTGACGCCGGTCGCGCTGCACGAGGAGATGGCGGCAGCGATCCCCGCTGCGACGCTGGTCGTGTTGCCGCACTGCGGCCATCTCAGCCCGCTGGAGCAGCCCGCCATGGTGAGCGCGCAGCTGGGCGCCTGGCTCGCGGCCTGAGCCCGGCACCGCGCGCGACCTGGCCGGCTGATCTGGCTCGAGGCTTGGGCACGGGCGCCCCGCAGCGTTATGTTGTCGCGAGGCTCGACCGGACGCGGCGGTCGCGCGCCAGCATGCGCGTGGCCCGATCTGGAGTGACGGGAAACGTGGGCGGGCGCACGCTGTGGAGCAAGCTGGGTCGCGCCGCGCGCCGGGCGCTCGCGCTGCTCGCCCGACCGGTGCGCGCGGCGCGCGGCCGCGGCGGCTTCGTCCTCCAGCCCTACCGCGGGTATGGCTCGCGCCACGAAGCCTTCCTGATCGGGCGCGTCTTCAAGCAGCCGACCTTCGGCTCGAGGCCGGTCGGCGGCGTTCCCGGCCAGCTGATCGACATCCTGCGCGGCCTGTTGCGGCGGGGCGTCGCCGATGCGGCTCTGATCGCGCGTTTCTGCGGCGCCGAGCAGCGGCTTGCGACCGACCGCGACGGCTACTTCCGGGTCCACCTGCAGCTCGCCCACGCGCCGCCCGCCGAGCGGCTGTGGCATCGCATGGAGCTCGAGCTTTTGAGCCCGACGCGGTTCCAGGTCGACGGCGACGTCTTCGTGCCGCCGCCCGCCTGCCGCTACGTGGTCATCAGCGACATCGACGATACCGTGATGTACACGGGCGTCGCCCAGAAGCTGAAGATGCTCTGGCGGCTGTTCATGCAGGGCGCCGAGAGCCGGACCGCCTTTCCGGGCATGGCGGCCCTGCTGCGCGCCCTGCACCGCGGGCGCTCCGGGAGCGAGTTCAATCCGATGCTCTATGTCTCGCGCGGCCCCTGGAGCATCTACGAGGTCCTCGACGAGTTCTTCAACCTGCACCGGATCCCGGTCGGGCCGCTCCTGTTCCTGCGCGAATGGGGGCTGACCCTGCAGCGGCCGCTGCCGCGCCGGGCGGAGGACCACAAGCAGGAACTGATCCGCAGGATGCTGGCGCTCTACCGCGACCTGCCCTTCGTGCTGATCGGCGACAGCGGCCAGCACGACCCCGAGGTCTACGCCCAGACCGTACGTGAGCACCCCGGCCGGGTGCTCGCGATCTACATCCGCAACGTCAGCCGCGAGCCCGATCGGCCGCGCGCGATCGAGGCCCTCGCGGTCGAGGTGGTCGCCGCCGGCAGCAGCCTGTTGCTGGCGGCCGACAGCCTGGCGATGGCCGAGCACGCCACCCAGCACGGTCTGATCGCGCCGGAGGCGCTCGCCGAGGTCGAGGGCGAGAAGGAGGTCGAGCAGGACGAGGCGGAGCCGGGGCCGGTCCGCGCGATCGAGCGGCCGACGGCAGGCGCGACCCTCGAGGCGGTCGAGCCCGGCGAGCTGCGGGCCGCGCTGGAGGAGGAGAGCGCCCAGGGATCGCCGCCCAACGTGGTGGTCGAGCGCGACCGCACCAGGCGCTGAGGGAGGCGCTGCGGGCCGGTCAGCGCGGCGCCAGGACGAGCTCCGCCTGCACGCTCGCGTGCACCGTCTCCAGGTCGGGCAAGGCCGTGGGCGGCGGCGCCGCCGCGGCCTCGGCCATCGAGCGCATCATCGGCTGGATCGGGGGTTCCTCCGCCACCTCGCCGACGCGCAGCGTCGCGATCGTCTCGACGCGCATGGCGAGGCTCGCCGCCACCTGCTCCGCGCGCCGGCGCAGCGCTTCGATCGCCTCGATCGCGAGCTCGTCCTCGAGCGCGCGGCGCGCCTCGGCGCTGAGCTGATAGGCGAGGCCGTTCAGGATCAGCCCCTCCTCCTGCAGCGTGCCCGCGAGCTCGAGCAAGGGCGCCGCCTCGCGCGCCGTCAACCTGAGATCCTGCTCGGCGATCCACTGTCGTGGCCGGCCCTCCTGATCGTACTCCTGGTACACGCGGTAGCCGCCGGTCGCGGCGCGCACGCCCGCAACCGTCCGGGCGCGCTCGATCGCCGCGGTCATCGCCCGGTTGACCTCCGCCTGCGCCTCGCGCGGGGCGGCCGCCTCGGCGCGCGCGGCCAGGATCGCCACCAGGGTGTCCTGCTCGATCTCCCGGGTCGCGGTCTCGCTCAGCACCAGCCGGGTACGCTCGGGCTCCTGGGCCGATCCCGCCGGCGCCAGCCCCATGCAGGCGACGATCAGGCCGAGGCACGGCACGAGGCGGTTCGGCATGCGTGGTCTCCTTCTGGCGATGGCGTTCGTTGGCAGCCCTCTTGGTTTCGCCGATTGTCGGTGCCGGGTCCATCCTCGTGCGCAAACCTTCGCCAACCGTGCCGATAACACTGCTGCCGCACCAGGAACGGCGGTTGCCGACGGGCTCTCCGGCCGGCAGGCCGAAGCGGCAGCGCCTCCGGCGCCGCGGAACCGAACCGCCACGCGCCGGTTCTGACGGCCGGTGCAGACCTCCCCTGCCCCATCCCGATTTCGCGGCATCGATCGCCTGTCGCGACGACCGGCGGCTCGGCAAGCAGCGGGCCGCAAGCGCTGCAGGTGCGAACGCGCTCGAGGCGGAGGGCACCGACCGCCCTGGGCTGACGCCGTCATGCGGCGGCCACGACGACCTGCCGCGTGCCTGCCTCTCGCCCTCCGCCAGTCTCCACGATCCGGCCTGAAGCTCGACGGTCAGGACGCCTCGACGATCGCGGCTCAGGCGCCGGTGTCCTCGATGATCTGCATGATCTCGGTGCGCATGCCGGCCTCGGTCTCGAAGAAGGCGATGCGGCGCCGGCCGAAGGCCGCCGCGATGGTCTGCGGCTCCATGATGAAGCGGACCCCGGCCGCGCGCAGGCGGGCGAGTTGGGCATCGAAGTCGTCGACCTCGTAGACGTCGTGCAGGAAGCCAAGCGGCAGGGTCCGCCCGAGCAGCGCCTCGTAGGGCGCCCGCTCGAACAGGATCAGGCGCGTGCCCCCGAGGCGCAGCAGCACGTAGGCGCAGCCCAGGACCTCGTCGCGCAACCGCACCTCGGCGCCGAGCGCCGCGACGTAGAAGGCAGCCGCCCGCTCGAGGTCGGCGACCTTGATCGCATAGTTCCAGAGGCCCTTGACCATCGCGGCGCGCCGCGCTCAGCGGCTTGCGGCGCGATCGACGCGCCGGGCACGCGGGCGCCGGAATGGCGCTCGTCGAGGTCGCCGTGGTCCCTGCCGTGCGCCCGCTGAGAGGTTGGGATCGCGCCGGGCGGGGCCGAGCGCGCCGACAAGCGCCCCGAGAGCGCGCGCCCTGCGGCCGACCTCCGCGATGATGGGGCCGGTAGCGGGCCGGCCCGGGTCGCAGGCGGGCCAGCGATGCACGCCCGGCAGCCTCAGCGGCGACGCCGGCCGGCAACGGTGGCAGGGGGGCGGGCGGTCCATCCCCGGCGGCCTCAGCGGCTTGCCTGCGGGGCGGCGCTCGCCGCGGGCGCGCGCAGCCAGTCGCGGGCGGCGGTGATCCGCTCGGGCGGAAAGTGGCGGATCTCGCAGGCGACCAGCGGGTCCATCGCCTTGGCGAGCCCCTCGATCCAGCGCTTCTCGGTGACCACCGCGCAGCGGCTGAAATCGCCGAGATGGCGCAGGCTGAACCTGAGATCGGCCCAGAACGTCGCCGGGTCGATGCCGCCGAAGCTGCGGATCTCCTCGAGCAGGCGCAGCTTGCCGTGGCGCGCGATCGCCGCTTCGAGCCGGCCCGCGATCCGCTCGAACTCGTCCCTGCCGATCCGGCCATCGACCACGATCTCGACCAGGTCGGACCCCGGATCCTCGCGATGCTCCAGCATTCCTCTCCCTCCACCTGCCCCACCCCGCCGGGGCCCGACCTCGATCGAATCGGGGCAGCCTCGAAGCCGGCGCGCGTAACCGCTCCGCAACCATCGCCTCACTACCCTATGGC
>CAVWCE010000028.1:0-25111 GCA_963753275.1 uncultured Alphaproteobacteria bacterium
GTGCGTCCGGCGGCGGACGTCACCGACAACGCCGCGCTCCAGGCGTTCGCGCTGGCGGTGCTGGAGCTGGCGCCGCACGCGACCGGAACCCCGGTCATCGTGATGGGAGGCGGCGATGCCGTGGTCGGCGCCTTCCAGGAGGCGTCCTGGCTGGCGCTCGCCCTGATCACGCTGCTGCTGGTCGTGGTCCTCGGCAGGGTGCGCGACATCCTGCTCGTCCTGGCGCCCCTCGGGCTCTCGGTCCTGTTCACCGCCGCCACCGCGGTGGCGCTCGGCCTGCGCCTGAACTTCGCCAACGTCATCGTGCTTCCCCTGCTGCTCGGCCTCGGGGTGAGCGGCGCGATCCACGTCGTGATGCGCTGGCGCGAGGAGGCCGAGCCCGAGAGTGTGGCCGCCACCAGCACGCCCCGGGCGGTTCTGTTCAGCGCGCTCACCACGATCGCCTCGTTCGGCTCGCTTGCGGTGTCGCGTCACCTCGGGCTCGCCAGCATGGGCTTGCTGCTGACGATCGCGATTGTCTGGAGCCTCTTTTGCACGTTGGTCGTCCTGCCGAGCGTGATGGCACTGATGGGCAAAGCTGGGCGCGGGGAGCGGACGCCATGAAGGTCGCCCTTCTGGCGGCAGGGGTCGGCAGCCGGCTCGACCGGGCCCGCGATGCGCCGCCCAAGGCGCTGCTGCGCTTCGCCGGCAAGAGCCTGCTGCAACGCCATCTCGAGATCCTGCTCTCGTTCGGCCTTGGCGACATCACGATGGTGGTCGGTCATCGCGCCGACGACATTGAGCGCGAGCTGGCCGCGATCGGCGCCGCCGACCTGGTGCGCACCCGGTTCAATCCCGACTACCGAGCGAGCAGCCTCTTGTCCTTGTGGAAGCTGCGCGAGGTGCTCGCGGCCGGCGCGCCGGTGCTCTACATGGATGCCGACGTGCTCTACGACCGGCGCCTGCTGGCGCGGCTGCTCGACTCGCCGCATGACGATTGCCTGTTGATCGACCGCAGCGCCGAGCTCAGCGAGGAGAGCCTCAAGGTCTGTATCCGAGGGGATCGGGTGGTGGACTTCCACAAGCGCGTCCGGGCGCCGAGCTACGACTACGGCGCGGAATGGGTGGGCTTCGCCCGCTTCGCTCCGACGAGCGCGGCGCGGCTGGTCCGCGCGATCCAGAGCTACGTCGATACCGGCCGCACCGACGTGATCTACGAGGAGCCGATGCGCGACGTGATCCTTGCTCAGGGCGGCCGGTTCGGGGTCGAGGACAGCGCGGGCCTGCCGTGGATCGAGATCGACTTCCCGGAAGACCTCGAGCGCGCGACGCGCGAGATCCATCCGCGACTGATCGAAGGGGCCGCGGCGCGGGGCTGAGATGCCGCTCGGGCCGATCGAGCCGCCCTGGGACCAGCGCCTCGCGCGCGCCCTGGTGCGACCGCTGCGGCACACAAGGGTCACGCCGAACGCGATCACGACGGTCGCCCTGGCCCAGGGCCTGCTCGCCGCCTGGCTGTTCGCCCTGGGCGGCAGCGCCGCGCACTGGGGCGCGCTGCTCTTATCCTCGCCTGTCTGCTCGACCACGCCGACGGCGAGCTCGCGCGCATGACCGGGCAGACGAGCACCTTCGGCCACTACTACGACCTGTTCGCGGACGCGCTCGTCCTGGCCGCCCTGTTCGTCGGCATCGGCGTCGGGCTGAGCGCCGGCGAGCCCGGCGCGCCGTTCCAGCCTCTCGGCCTGCTCGCCGGCGGCGCGGTCGGGCTGATCGTGCTCCTGCGCCTGGAGCTCGAGCGGCGGGCCGGCCGGGCGGCGACCCGCCAGCCCAATCTGCTGGGCTTCGAGCTCCAGGACGTGACCTATCTGCTCGGCCCCGTGACCTGGCTCGGCAGGCTCGCGCCGTCTGCTGCTTGCGGCGATCGGCGCGCCGCTATGCGCTGGCCGTGCTCTGGACCTTGGGCCGGCATCTGCAGCGCGCCCGCGGCGTGCCGTGACCACGCTGGTCACCGGCGCGACCGGGTTCGTCGGCTCCGCGGTCGCGCATGCCCTGCTGGCGGCGGGCGAGCCGGTCCGCGCGCTGGTGCGGCCGCACAGCGCCCGCGGCCTGCCCGGCGATCTGCCGCTCGAGCCCGTGGTCGGCGACCTCGCCGAGCCGGCGAGCCTGGTCCGGGCGGTCGCCGGCTGCACCGCGCTGTTCCACGTCGCCGCCGACTATCGCCTGTGGGTCCCCGACCCGAGGCCATGTATCGCACCAATGTCGACGGCACGCGCGCCCTGCTGGTCGCGGCGGCCGAGGCCGGCGTGCGCCGGATCGTCTACACCAGCAGCGTCGCGACGCTCGGCCTTCGCGCCGACGGCAGCCCGGCGGACGAGACCACACCCTCGACGCTGGACGACATGATCGGCCACTACAAGCGTTCCAAGTTCCTCGCCGAGCGCGCGGTCCGCGAGCTGATCGAGCGGCAGGGCGTGCCGGCGGTGATCGTCAATCCCTCGGCGCCGATCGGACCGCGCGATGCGCGGCCGACGCCGACCGGGCGGATGGTGCTCGCGGCGGCGCGCGGGCGCATGCCCGCCTACGTCGACACCGGCCTGAACGTGGTCCACGTCGACGACGTCGCGGCCGGGCACCTCCTGGCGCTTGAGCACGGCCGGATCGGCGAGCGCTACATCCTGGGCGGTGACAACCTGGCGCTCGGCGAGATCCTGACCCTGATCGCCCGGCTGGTCGGGCGCAGGCCGCCGCGCGTCCGACTGCCGTCCGGCGGGCTGATGCCGATCGCGATCCTGGCCGAGGCGCTGGCCCGGCTGCGGCGGTCGGGCGAGCCCCTGGTCACGACCGACGGCGTGCGCATGGCGAAAAAGCGGATGTACTTCCGCTCGACCAAGGCCGAGCGCGAGCTCGGCTACCGGGCGCGGCCTGCCGAGGCGGCGCTGGCCGACGCCCTCGAGTGGTACCGCGGTCGGGGCGACCTCCGCTGAGCCGCCTTTGTTCCACCGCCGTATTCGCCTGGCTGGCGGGCCTTGGCCTGATCGTTCTGCTGATCGCGGCCCAGGGTGCGGCCGAGGTCGCAGGCGCGTTCGAGCTCGCCGGGTGGAGCGCGCTCGCGCTCGGTCTCGCGCACCTCGGCACGCTGCTCGCCGATACCCTGGGCTGGCGGGCGCTGCTCTGGCCGCCCCATCGGCGGCCTCTGTCCTCCCTGCTCGTCAAACGGTGGATCGGCCACGTCCATCAATGGTTTGTTGCCGGTCGCTCAGATCGGAGGTGAGTTCGTGCGGGCGCGCCTGCTGGCACGCAGCGGGACGCCGGCGCCGACCGCCGGCGCCAGCGTCGTGGTCGATCTGACGGCCGGGCTCGTGACCCAGATCGCCTTCGCCGCGCTCGGGATCGTGCTGCTGGTGCAGCAGCTGGGCCACACGGGCGAGCTGCTCGACCTCACGCTCGGGCTGGCCCTGTTCGGCCTGCTCCTGCTCGCCTTCGCGCTGGTCCAGCGCCGTGGGCTGTTCGCGCTGCTCGCCCGACCGGTCGAGCGTCTCGCCAGGGGCCCCGCCTGGCGGGCGCTGATCGGCAACGCCGCGGCCCTCGACGCCGAGGTCGCCCTGCGCTACCGCCGCCCTCGCGCGCTCGCCCTCTGCGCCGCCTGGCGCGCGCTGGGCTGGCTCGCCGGCGGCGTCGAGATCTGGCTGGCGTTCCTGGTGCTCGGCCAACCGGTCGGGCTCGCCGAGGCGATCGTCCTGGAGAGCATCGGCCAGGCCGCGCGCAGCGCCGGATTCCTGATCCCGGGCGGGCTCGGCGTGCAGGAGGGCGGGATCCTGATCAGCGGCGTCTGGCTCGGCCTGGCGCCCGAGGTCGTGCTGGCGGCAGCCCTGCTCAAGCGCGCCCGCGAGCTGGTCTAGGCGTGCCGGCCTGATCGCCTGGTCCTGGTCGACGGCCCTGGCCGCCGGCCGCTGCAGCTGGAGGATGAGTTGAGGCAGAGGCTCCTCGGACGCGATGATCGCAGCGCGCGGCCGGTGGCCGCCCGGCTCGGGTCTGGACCGCTTACTAGGCGGCGACCTCGGTCTGCGCGTAAACAGCATCCAGCTCCAGGCGAACCGCCGGGTCGTCGAGCTCGATCGCGCCCTCGGTCACGAAGCGCTCGCGCCAGAGATCGCCCGCGCGGCAGTGCACCTGCACCACGCGGCGGTCCTGCGCGACTACCAGATAGTGCTTGAGGCTCGCGATCTTGCGATAACTGAACCATTTGCGATGAGTGTCGTCGACCTCGCTCCAGGGCGACATCACTTCGACGATGATCGTCGGCTCGGCGACGCCGGGGTGGAAAGATCCACCGGCGCGCAGGTGACAACCGCATCGGGGATGGCCGAGATCTCGTCGGTCACGATCTGCACGCCATCGAGAAGACGTGGCAGTGGGTACCGACAAGCGCCTGATCGAGCGCAGGAAGAGGTTCGCCTTGATGATCGTGTGGGACATCGAGCCGGGAGCCATGAGGCGCGGCTCGCCCCCGATGAATTCCCAAGCGTTCGGGCTGGCGCGCGTGCCAAGCCTCGAACTCGGTGACGCTGCGCGGCCAATCCTCGCGCCGTGCGGCTTCGGCCATCAGGCCTCCGGACCAAGGTACGACGGCATCGTAGCCCAAGCGTCGCCGGGCCGCACCTGCGTATGCCGGCTCAGTGCTTGTGGAGCGATTCCGCTTCCCTGTGCAGGCCCTCGGCGATCGCGCGCTCCGCGCGCGCGGCGGCCGGACCCGCGCTCGCGGCGGCGACCGCGTCGGTGCGCGAGAACTCCTCGAGCTCGGCCGAGAGCTCGTCGAGCTCCTTGCCGCCGGCCATCATGTTGAGGACCTCCTCGCGACTGACCTCGTCCTTCTGGAAGGTGCCGTAGGTGCGGCCGCGGTTGAGGATGGTGAAGGCGTCGCCGACCGGATAGGCGTGGTGCACGTTGTGGGTGATGAAGATCACGCCGAGCCCGCGGGCGCGCGCCTGGGCGACGTAGCGCAGCACGACCGAGGCCTGCTTGACGCCGAGCGCCGAGGTCGGCTCGTCGAGGATCAGCAGGCGGGCGCCGAAATAGACCGCGCGCGCGATCGCCACGCACTGGCGCTCGCCGCCCGAGAGCGTGCCGACCGCCTGGGTCGGGTCGCGCACGTCGATGCCGATCTTGCCCATCTCCTCCTTGGCGATGCGGTTGGCGCCGCCGATGTCGAAGCGGCCAAGCGCGCTGCGCCCCTTGCCGAGCTCGCGCCCCATGAAGAAGTTGCGGGTGATGCTCATCAAGGGGATCATCGCGAGGTCCTGGTAGACCGTCGCGATGCCGCGATCGAGGGCATCGCGCGGGCTCGCCATCGCGACCGGCTCGCCGTCGATCAGGATCTGGCCCTCGGTCGGCTGATGGACGCCCGACAGCGTCTTGATCAGGGTCGACTTGCCGGCGCCGTTGTCGCCCAAGAGGCACATCACCTCGCCGGCATGGACCTTCATGGTGACGCCGTTGAGCGCGATCACCGAGCCGAAGCGCTTGACGATGTCGCGCAGCTCGACCAGCGGCGGCGCGCCGCCGTTGCTCCGATCTGCCATGGCCGATCCCCTCTTCCCGGCTAGCGAGCCTCGGTCACCTTGCGCCGGATGTAGTTGTTGAACAGCACCGCGATCAGCATCATCACGCCGAGGAACACCTTGAACCAGTCGGTGTTCACGCCGGTGTAGAAGATGCCCATCTGGACGGTGCCGAAGATCAGCGCGCCGAAGCTGGCGCCGATCGCCGAGCCGTAGCCGCCGGTGAGCAGGCAGCCGCCGATCACCGCGGCGATGATCGCCTCGAACTCCTTGAGGAGACCCCGGGTGGTGTCGGCCGAGCCGGCGTCCAGCACCTGGACGCAGGCGAACAGGGTCGCGGCGCAGGCGGTGAACATGAACAGGCCGGTCTTGACCGCCGCGACCGGCACGCCGACGTTGCGCGCCGCGTTGGCATCGCCGCCGCAGGCGAAGATCCAGTTGCCGACCCGGGTGCGCAGCAGGATGAAGGTCGCGCCGGCGGTCAGCACCAGCCACCAGACGATCGACATCGAGATGCCGGAGATCGCGGGCGCGCCGTCGGCGCGGGTCCCGATGAGGCCGATGCTGGCGAGCCAGACCATCAGCGTGCCGCCGACCTCGCCGGCGAAGAGCGGCGCCAGCCAGTCCTGCTCGGCCAGCGCCTTGAGGCCCGAGACCTGGGTGCGGCCGGTGATCCAGCGGGTGAAGCCGATGGTCAGGCCGCGCAGGATGAACAGGCCCGCGAGCGTGACGATGAACGACGGCAGGCCGCTTCGGATCACGATCTGGGCGTTGACGTAGCCGATCGCGCAGGCGATCGCGAAGGCGAGCAGGATGCAGAGCCAGAGCGGCCAGCCCCACTGCACGGCCGGAATCGCGATGATCATCCCGGCGGCGCCGATCATCGAGCCGATCGAGAGGTCGAACTCGCCGCCGATCATCAGCAGCGCGGCCGCGACCGCGATGATGCCGAGCTGGGCCGACACCTCGAGGAAGTTGATGATCCCAGGCGCCGAGAACAGGCCGCTGCCGCCGGCGACCGCGGCGAAGAAGATGAAGACCAGGATCGCCCCCGCCACGGCGCCGAGCTCGGGCCGGGCCATGAGCTTGCGGATCAGCGGCGTCCGTGCGACGCGTTCGTCGGCGGTTGCAATCCTGGTCGCGGCCACGGCAAGCCTCCCCTCGCGCGGCGGCGGGGCCCGCCCGGGCGGCGGGCCCCTGGTGCGGTCCTAACGGATGCCCTTCGCGGACAGGTCGATCACCTGCGCCGCGTTCTCCTGGGTGACGAAGCCGGGCCCGGTCATGACCGTGCCGGCGGGCATCAGGCCGTACAGCTCGTGCAGCCTGAGCAGCTGGATCGGCAGGTAGCCTTGCAGATACTGCTGCTGGTCGATCGCGAACATCATCCGGCCCTGGTCGATCGCCTCGAGCACGCCGGGCGACAGATCGAAGGTGCCGAACTTGACCTTGTCCAGCATCTCGACCTCCTCGAGCGCCGCCATGGTCGGCTCGGCGGCGGACGGGCCGAGGGTGAGCACGCCGTCGGTGTCCGGATTGGCGCTGAGATACGCCTTGACCGCGTTGCCGATCTCGGTCGGGTCCATGCTCACGGCGACGACCTCGACCGAGCCGCCCTCGAGGCCGTCGGTGAAGCCCTCGCAGCGCAGATCCAACGCGACGTTGCCGACCTCCTGGTTGACGCAGATCGCCTTGGTGACGCCCGCCTCCTTCATCTGCTTGCCGCCGCCCTGGCCGGCCTCGTACTCGGTCTGGCCGACGTGGGCCGCGATCCCCAGCTCCTCGCGCACGTCGGAGCCGGAGTTCATCGAGACCACCGGAATGCCGGAGGCGACCGCGTTGCGGATCGAATCGCCCAAGGCCTCGGCGTCGGGGACCGAGACCACGAGGCCGTCCGGCTGCGAGGCCACGGCGGCATCGATCAGCTGCCCCATCTGGACCATGTCGAAGGTGTCGGGCGCGCGGTACTCGACGGTGACGCCGAGGTCCTCGGCCGCCTGGTCGACCCCGTTCTTGACCACCGACCAGAACGGGTCCGAGGCCTGGCCGTGGCTGACCACGACGAAGCGCATGTCCTGGGCGAGCGCCGAGGAGGCGAAGCCGAGCGCGGCCGCCACGACGGCGGCCCGAGCAAGTTTGGTCTTCACGCCGGGTACTCCCTGTCTTGGTTTTGATTCTACGACAAGGGTTAGCGCTGGATCGCGATCATGCCAATCGGAATCCGATGCCGCAGCGGCCCGCTACGGCTGCGGCGCAGCCCGGCCGTCGAGCTCCACGTCAGAGCGATGGCGCGCGCCGACGGCGCCGGGGTGCTCGCTCCTCGTCCCGATCGCGATCTCTCGCGGATCGGACGATGTCGACGAGATCTGGCGGGACCGGCTCGTCGATGAGCTCCCGGCCCAGCTCGCGAAGCTCGGCGATCAGCCGCTCGCTGGCGTAGGACGCGCTGCCGACGCGAGCTCGAGCGCGCGCCTCCGTCCGCCCCCTCGAGCGGACCCGGCAGTCGTGATTGCCGCGGTCCATTGCGATCACCTCAACATGAACTACCCCAGTAAACGCACGGCGCGGGAAATGGTTCGCTTTATGTTCTGCTGGTGCTCGAAACCGCCGCGCGGGTCCAGGCGTTTGCCGGGCGTCGACGGGCGGCGACGCAGCTCTCAGGACGATCCCCCGACCCGTCGGCCAAGGCCGTCCTGATCTTGACCTCGCCGGTCAGCGTGCGGTGGACCGGGCACTTGTCCGCGATCTCCAGCAGGCGCTGGCGCGCAGCGGCGTCGAGCGGGCCGGCGAGCTCCAGGGTACGCTCGATCTGGTCGATCCTGCCCTCCCGGGTCTCGCAGTCCGCGCAGTCCTCGGCATGGATCTTGTCGTGCCGCAGGCGGACCAGGACCCGCTCGAGCGGCAGCTGCTTGCGCTCGGCGTAGAGCCGGAGCGTCATCGAGGTGCAGGCGCCGAGCCCGGCGAGCAGATAGTCGTAGGGGCCGGGGCCGCTGTCCTGGCCGCCCGGCACGCTGGTCGGCTCGTCCGCGCGCAGCTCGTGCCGCCCGGCCCGGACGAGCTGGGCAAAGCGCCCCTGCCCGCTCTCGAGCACCACGACCTCGCCGGTCCCGGCCTGCGCTGCCGGTGCCACCGCCTCGCCTGCGGGCAAATAGCGGCTCGCCCAGGCGACCAGCACCTCGGCGACGTAGTCGGCATCCGCCCGGCGCGTCAGCAGGTGGTCGGCATCGTCGAGCGAGACGAAGCTCTTCGGATGCTTGGCGGCGGCGAAGATCTCGCCGGCGTGCTCGATCCCGACCACCTCGTCGCGCGGGGCATGGAAGATCATCAGCGCCCTTTTGAGCCGGGCGATGCCCTCCTTCAGCCGGTGGCCGGCGATGTCCTCGAGGAACTGCCTTCGGACCCGGAAGCTCCGCCCGGCGAGGGTCACCAGCGCGTCGCCCTCGGCCTCGATCTCGGCCCGCGCGGGCGCGAACAGGCGGCCGACGTGGGCGGGATCGGAGGGCGCGCCGATGGTCGCCACCGCGACCGCCTCGGGCACGCGCTGCGCGGCCGCCAGCATGGCGGCGCCGCCGAGCGAGTGGCCGACCAGGAGCATGGGCGCCTGGTGGCGCTCACGCAGGAAATCAGCTGCAGCCACCAAGTCGTCGATATTCGACGAGAAGTTCGTGTTGCCGAATTCGCCCTCGCTGGCGCCGAGACCGGTGAAGTCGAAGCGCAGCACGGCGATGCCGCGCGCGGCCAGGCCCTGGCTGATGCGGGACGCGGCGAGGACGTCCTTGGAGCAGGCGAAGCAATGGGCGAACAGGGCATAGGCGACCGGCGCTGCCTGCGGCAGATCGAGCCGGGCTGCCAGCAGCTCGCCCCCGGCATTGGCGAAGGTGATCTTCTCGCTCCGAGCGGCCATGGCCGTCGCCTCCCGCTGGCGTTTGCAACCGGGCGCCATTGTGGCGCAAATGGCAGGCTTTGGCAGCCCGACCGGAGCCTCGGCCTTGCCCCGCGCGATCGGCCCCCGCCTTGCGCTGTTCTACGGCGCCGCCTTCGCCGCGGTCGGCGTCCAGCTGCCGTTCTGGCCCGTCTGGCTCGACGCCCAGGGCCTGTCAGCCGCGGAGATCGGGCTGGTGCTGGCCGCGGCGTTCTGGCCGCGCGTGGTGACCAACCTGCTGGTCGCCTACCGGGCCGACCGCGTCGGGCGGCGCAAGCCGATGATGGTTGGCCTCGCCGCCGCCACACTCGTCGGGGTCGCGCTGTTCGCGTTCGCGGGCGAGCTTTGGACGTTCGTGCTGCTGAGCGCGGCGAGCGGCGCCTGCTGGGCGGCGATCGGACCCTTGGGCGAGGCGCTGGCGCTGCAGGAATTGCACCGGCGCGGCATCAGCTACGGCCGGGTGCGGCTCTGGGGCTCGCTCGCCTTCGTGCTCGCCGCGGCCGGCACCGGCCATCTGGTCGAGCGCACCGGAGCGGAGCCCATCCTGGCGCTGCTGCTCGGCGGCATCGGCCTCACGCTGCTGGCCTGCCTGCTGCTGCCTGAGAGCGCGGCCGCGAACGGCGCAGCCGAGCCGCCGCGGCTCGCCGCGCTGCTCCGGCTGGCGGGATTCTGGCGCTTCGTCGTCGCCGCCGGCCTGATCCAGGTGAGCCACGCGCTCTACTACGGCTTCGCCACCCTGCACTGGCGCGCCGCCGGCCACAGCGGCACCACGGCCGGCCTGCTGTGGGCGGAGGGCGTGGTCGCCGAGATCGTGCTGCTCGCGTTCGCCACCCCGTTGCTGCGCTGGCTCGAGCCGCAGCGGCTGCTGGTGGTCGCGGGCGCGCTGACGGTCGTGCGCTGGTCGATCACCGCCCTCGGCAGCGACCTTGCGCTGCTGGTCCCGGCGCAGCTGCTGCACGGCGCGAGCTTCGGCGCCACCTATCTGGCGACGATGCACTACCTGCGCGACAACACGCCGCCGGCGCTGCAGGCGAGCGCGCAGGCGATCAACGCCTCGCTCGGCTTCGCCCTGCTGTTCGGCCTGGTGACGCCGGTCGCGGGCTGGCTCTACGCGGCGGCCGGCGGCGGCGCCTTCGTCGCGATGGCGGCGCTCGCCCTGCTCGGCACGGGGCTCGGCGCCACCTTGGGCACGCGGCCTGGATGAGGCGCCGGGCGCTGCCGATCAGTGCGGCAGGATCTGCAGCGCGCGCTGACGCCGCCAGCCGAATCGCATGATGTGGAAGTGCTTGTCGAACGCCAACGCTCGCCCGATATCCAGGCGCTCGATCAGGGCAAAGCTGGTGCAATCGACGATGCTGAACGCCTGATCGGACCATTCCCGCGCGATCTGACGACCGCGCCGCAGGTCCTGCGCCGTGACGCCGACGATCGTGAACGACGCCTCGATCGAAGCCATCCCAGAACGCCATGGCCGCCCTGCGCCCGAGCCGAGACCAAAGCAGAAACCAGGTCTCGACAACGACGTGATCACTGGTCTTGAGGTGGGCCTGTCCGACCTCGTCTCGAAGGCGGCAAGAGCCTCGGTGTGGTGCCTGTCGGCGCGTTGGCGATCGCAAAAAAGCGCTGGTGTCGACGAAGACGTCATTCACGGAACGCTTCGTCCAGCGCCTCGTCGTGCCGTTCGGAGATATCGTCTGGCTCGCGCTGCCAAGGCCGACGAATGCCATGACGCGTCTTTGCTGTAGTCTGGCTGCGTCAACCGGCCGAGGATCTCCCGCTCGACCATGCGGCGCAGGAGGGCGGTCATACTGATGCCTTCGCGCTTGGCGGCGCGCCGGAGCGCGCGATGCTGCTCCTCGCTGAAGTAGACTTGCGTCCGAACCATAGCCTGATGTTAGTTTGATGTCGAAGTGATGTCCACGGGGCGGAGGTGAGGTGGCGATGGTCGCGGCCAGCCATCGAGAGCGGTTCGAGCGCGACGGTTATCTGGTGCTGCCGCAGTTCGTGCCGGGTGGCCGAATGCGCGGCCGTGCGCGCCCGGATGGCCGAGCTGGTGGAGGCGTTCGATCCGGGCGAGGTCCGGACCGTCTTCTCGACCACCCGTCACAGCCATGCACAGGACCGCTACTTCCTCGAGTCCGGCGACCGGGATCCGCTTCTTCTTCGAGGAGGAGGCCTTCGATGAACATGGCCGGCTCAGGCAGAGCAAGGAGCGCTCGATCAACAAGGTCGGCCACGCGCTGCACGATCTCGACCCGGCGTTCGCGCGGTTCTCGCGCCGGCCGGCGCTGAAGGAACTGGTCCAAGAGCTCGGGATGGCCGAACCGTTGCTCCTGCAGTCGATGTACATCTTCAAGCAACCGCGGATCGGCGGCGAGGTGGTCTGCCATCAGGACGTGTTCGATGCGGTTCCTGCACACCGAGCCGCTGAGCGTGCTGGGCTGCTGGTTCGCGCTCGAGGACGCCACCACCCTGAACGGCTGCCTGTACGCCGCACCGGGCGGCCATCGCGGGCCGCTGCGCACGCGCTTCGTCCGACATGGCGAGCGCACCGAGACGGTGACCCTCGACCCGACGCCGCTGCCGACCGAGGGTCTGGTGCCGCTGGAGGTGCCCCAAGGGACCTTGATCGTCCTGCACGGCCTCCTGCCTCATCGCAGCGGACCGAACCGCTCCGCCAGCTCGCGCCACGCCTACGCCTTGCACCTGATCGACGGACGGGCACGGTACAGCGCGGAGAACTGGCTGCAGCGCGCGCCCGAGATGCCGCTGCGCGGCTTTCTGACAACCATAATGGCTCCGTCGATCGAGCCAAAATGGCTCTTCCATTGGAGCCAGTCGCATCGCTAGCTTCGCCTCCACACGACAGGAGTGGAGACCGCCCCATGGCCGAGCGTTACGCGCCGACCGCGAGGACCCGCATCCGGCGGCTGCCGAAGCGCGCGCAGTACGACCGCGCGGCGGTGCATGCGGTGCTCGACGCTGGCGTGATGTGCCACGTCGGCTACGTGATCGACGAGCAGCCCTACGTCACCCCGACCCTCTACTGGCGCCATCGCGAGCGCCTGTACTGGCACGGGTCGTCGGCGAGCCGCATGCTGCGCCACCTCAAGCAGGGCGTGCGCGCCTGCGTGACGGTCGCCCACTTCGATGGCCTGGTCCTCGCACGCTCGGGCTTTCACCACTCGGTGAACTACCGCTCGGTGATGGCGCTCGGCACGGCGAGCCTGGTGCCGGACGAGGACAAGCTCGGCGTGCTCGAGGACTTCGTCGCGCGGCTGCTGCCCGGGCGCTGGCCGGAGCTGCGCCCGCCGACCGGTCAGGAGATCAAGGCCACCACGGTGCTCTGGATGGACCTCGAGGAGGTCTCGGCCAAGATCCGCACCGGCCACCCGATCGACGACGAGGAGGACTATGCGCTGCCGATCTGGGCGGGCGTCGTCCCGGTGCGGACCACCTTCGGGGCGCCGGAGCCCGATCCGCGTCTGATCCCGGGCACGCCCATGCCCGCCTATCTCGAGCGCGCCGCGGGCGGGCTGGCCTGGCCTCAGCCGGCTGCGCCCCGCGCAGCGCCCGACGACGAACCGCCCGCCGGGGCAGGTTCCCGACGGGCGGTTGCGGTCGACGCCGGCGTCGCCTAGGCGGGCGACGGCCGGCGCTCGTCGGACGGTGCCAGCGCCCTTACTGGGGGGCCGAGCCCCAGCTCCGCTCCCAGGTCTCGTACTCGGACGTCGGCATCTGACCGCCGGTGCCCTGCGTGGCCTCACCGAAGCTCTGCTCGCGCCAGTTGTTCCACTCGTCCCGGCTGATCGCCCCGCTGGCGTCGGCGTCCAGCTGGCCGAACTGATCCGTGGCGCCGCCCTGGGCGTCCGGATAGGCGGCGCTGAACTGCTCCTGGGTCATCTCGTCCTGGCCCTCGGTCGCATGCTCGAAGCGCTGCTCGCCGCAGGTCGCGGCCTCGGCCGAGTCGATCGAGCCGTCCGCGTTGGTATCGCACGCCATCTGCTGCGCGCTGGCCGGCAGCGCCGCCAGGCCCAGACCGATTCCGCCCAGGAAGGCGAGCGCGCTCAGTCCACCGGTGATTCGCATTGAGAGCCTCCTCTGTCGCTCGATGATGGACGCTTCGGGGAACGTCGGCGCCGGTGGCGAGGTTCCCCGCCCTGTTTCGTCGCCATCACACCCGTCGTGGAACCGTGTCCAGCGCTGGCGATTGTCCGTTGACATTCTGCCCAAAGGTCCATACCGGCGTTCCGGGCTGGTCCGACCGGGAGCTGGAGCGATCATGGACGCCGTGGGGCGAAGAGAATCGACGACCAAGGGGCGGCTGCGGACGGAGCGCTGCTGATGCGCAGAGCACCGACCCTGGGCCTTGTCTTCGCCTTCACTCTCGGCATTGCCGCCCTCCCGAGCCCGGCCGGCGCCGCACCGCGCCAGGGCGAGGGGTCGGCCAATGGAGAGCTGGGCTTCCCTGTGGCGTCGAGAGCGACCGTGGCGCTCGGGGCGCGTCGCGTGGCGATCGCCGATGCCGATCTGGACGGCATCGTCAGCCGGAGCGAGGCGCGCAAGTACTACGAGACCCGCTTCATCCTGATGGACCGGAACCGCGATGGTCGGGTGAGCGAAGCGGAGTTCTCCCGGACCGGGATGAGCCGCTCTCCACGCACGCTCGAGACCGCCTTCGACGTGCGGCCGCTGAGCTTCGAGGCGGTGGACGTCGACGGCAACGGCGCGCTCACGCCGGAAGAGTTCCTGCGCGCCGATGTCGCGCGCCGGACCTGGGCTAGCGGCGACCGAGGCGACGGGGACCGAGGGTCGATCTTCAATGCCGCCGATAGCAACGCGGATGGCGCGCTCAGCAAGCAGGAGCTGATCGATGCCGGAGGCAGCAGCTACGCCGGCAGCGATGCCGACGGCGACGGCCGGGTCACGATCTGGGAATTCTACGGCGGCACAGCTTTCTAGCGAGCGCCTGCCGCAGACCCGACATCAGGCTGGCGCGACCAGGGGCGCTCGCCCCGAACCTCGCGCACGCTTAAGCTCTCGATGCCGGACGGCTCGAGCCAAAGGGCGAGGCCGCCGGCGCTGCGCAGCGCCGCGGGGCCGATCAGCGGGGCACCGTTGGGGCAGCTCTCGAGGCGCGGGTAGCTGATCACCAGGTCGGTCCGCCCGCAGTCGGCCTCGAGCGCCTCGGGCCGCCGGGCGAGGGCGACCGTGCGGCCGTGGCGGCGCAGCACGCAGCCCTCGGCATCGCAGCGCAGCCCGCCCGCGCCGCCGCGGCCGACCTCCGGCCACTCGGCCGGCTGATCCTGCCCTGCGCTCTGCAGCCAGCCGTCGGTGATCCAGCGGTCCTTGCGCCAGGGCGAGAGCGCGAGGCGGCCGTCGTCGAGACGCACGGCGACCAGCTCGCCGCGCGCGTCGATCAGCAGGTCGGGTGCGCGCGCGAGCAGCATCAGGCAGAGCCCGATCGCGGCCCCGATCAGCCCGAGCCGGCGCCAGGCGGTACGCCAGAAGCAGAGCCACAGGCCCCCGAGCACGGTCGCGAGCAGCGCCGCGAGCGGCGGCCGCGGCACCGCGAGCGCCGCGCCGGGCAGCTCGGCCACGAACGCCGCGACCACGACGATGACGTCGATCGCCTTGCCCATCAGCACGAAGCAGAAATCGTCAAGGCCGAAGGGCATGAGGAAGAGGCCCAGCATGCCAAGCGGCATGATCCAGATGCCGGTGAGCGGCACCGCGACCAGGTTGGCGACGATCCCGTAGGTCGGGAAGCGGCTGAAGTGGTAGATGGAGAACGGCGTCGTGGCAGCGCTCGCCACGAGCGTCGTGAGCGCGACGCCGGCCACGTACATGAGCAGGCGCCAGTCGAGGCCGCCCGCGCCGGCCGGGCGCTTGGCGGCCCCGCTCTCGTAGACCGCGATCAGGGCGACCACCGCGCCGAACGACATCTGAAAGGATGCGCCGAGCATGCTATCCGGCTGCAGCAGCAGCACGACGATCGCTGCCCAGGCGACCAGCCGCATCGAGAACGGATTGCGATCGACCATGACGGCGAGCAGCATGAGCGCGGTCGAGATGAAGGAGCGTTGGGTCGGGATGGGCATGCCGGAGAGCAGCAAGTACCCGAACGTGCCGATCAGGGCGAGCAGTGCGGCGAACTTCTTCGCGGGCAGACGCAGGGCAAGCGGCGGCACGAGCGCGAGCGCGATCCGGATCGAGAAGAACAGGGTTCCGGCAACCAACGCCAGGTGCAGCCCGGAGATGGACAGGAGATGCGCGATCCCCGCGATCGCCCAGTCATCCCAGATCTCGTCCGGAAGCGCGGCGCGCAGCCCGACCAGGAGCGCCACGCCGATCGCGCCCGAGGCGCCTGGGACGGCGTCGGTGATCTCTTCGGCGATGGCTTGGCGCAGCGCGGACAGCGCGAGCGACCAGCTACGGGAATTCGGCTCGGGCGAGCACCTCCGGTTGGCTGAGCGCGTAGCCGACCGCGCCGAGGCGCAGGAAATAGGCCTGGCGGGCGAAGTCGAAGCCGTGCGGCTCGGAAGGCGGCGAAGGCGGCATCAGCAGGGCGCGCAGGCGGACCCGGTCGCCCGGTCGCAGCGCCGGCTCCGCGCCGCGTACGCTCACCCGCAACTCGACCGGGGTCAGGGCGGCATCGAGCCCTTCGAGGGTCAGCTCGCCGAGCGTCAGTCGCCGGCCGCGGACCCGCTCCTCGACCAGCAGGACCTGTCCCTCGAGCACGTAGGCGCCGCGCTCCGCCAGAACCGGGGCGGCCACCAGCTGGGTGCGGATCGAGGCCGCGCTCAGGCCGAGCGCAGCCGCCGTCAGCGCGCACAGCGCGAGCTGCCGGATCGGGTGGTCCGCCCGGCCTTGCGGATCGCCCGGGCGCAGCCAGGCAAGCGCGGTCGGCAACAGCAGCGCCGGACCGAGCCAGGCCGGCGGCTCCTCCGGCAGGCTGAAGTACAGGCCGATGCCGAGGCCGATGCCGACCGGCAGCCAGAGCAGCCAGCGCTCGCGCTCCTCCAGCAGCCGGGCGAGCAGCCAGGGCACGATGCCGGGACCGAGCGCGATGCGCCAGCGGAAGCCGAACCGGGCGCCGGGCAGCACGGGCGGCAGGCCGAGGGAGCGGTGCGCCATGGCCGGCGTTGTGCTAGACGAGGCCGCGAGGTCGGTGCGTCATGGATCTAGTTAATCAACCATGAGTGTAGTTACAAGGTTCGCTCCTTCGCCCACTGGTTTTCTGCACATTGGCGGCGCGCGGACCGCGCTGTTCAACTGGCTGTTCGCGCGCCATCACGGCGGGCGCTATCTGCTGCGGATCGAGGACACCGATCGCGCGCGCTCGACCGAGGCCGCGATCCAGGCGATCCTCGACGGGCTCGGCTGGCTCGGCCTCGTCGGCGACGAGCTGCCGGTGTTCCAGTCGCAGCGCAGCGAGCGCCACGCCGAGGTCGCCAGGGCGCTGCTCGAGCGGGGCGCCGCCTACCGCTGCTACTGCACGCCGGACGACCTGCAGGCGATGCGCGAGCAGGCGCGCGCCCTTGGCCGCTGGACCGGCTACGACGGGCGCTGGCGCGACCGCGACCCGGCCGAGGCGCCAGCCGGCATCGCCCCGGCGGTCCGGCTCAAGGCGCCGCGCACGGGCGAGACCATCGTGCCCGACCGGGTCCAGGGCGAGGTCCGCTTCGACAATGCGCAGCTCGACGACATGGTGCTGCTGCGCGCCGACGGCACGCCGACCTACATGCTCTCGGTGGTGGTCGACGACCACGACATGGGCGTGACCCACGTGATCCGCGGCGACGACCACCTGGTGAACGCGGCGCGCCAGACCCAGATCTACCGCGCGCTCGACTGGCCGGTCCCGGTCTTCGCGCACATCCCGCTGATCCATGGGCCCGACGGCGCCAAGCTGTCGAAGCGCCATGGCGCGCTCGGCGTCGACGCCTATCGCGCGATGGGCTTCCTGCCGGAGGCGCTGCGCAACTACCTGCTGCGGCTCGGCTGGAGCCACGGCGACCACGAGATCATCGGCACCGAGCAGGCGATCGCCTGGTTCGACCTCGACGCGGTCGGCAGGGGCGCCGCGCGGTTCGACATGGCGAGGCTGACCAGCCTCAACGCCCACTACCTGCGCCAGACCGACGACGCGACGCTCGCCGGGCTCCTCATGCCGCACCTGGAGGCCGCGGGCCACCCGGTCGATGAGGCCGCACTCGCCCGCCTGCAGGCCGGGATGGCGGGGCTCAAGCCGCGCGCGACCACCCTGGTCGATCTCGCCGAGCGCGCCACATTCTACGTGGCGCGACGGCCGCTGGTGCCGAGCGACAAGGCGGCCCGGCTGCTCGACCCGGCGGCGCGCGAGCGCCTCGCCGGACTGTTGCCGAGACTCGCCAGCCTGCCGGCCTGGGATCCGGCGGCCCTGGAGCAGGAGGTCCGGGCCTATGGCGAGGAGCGCGACGTCAAGCTTGGCCTGATCGCGCAGCCGTTGCGCGCGGCCCTGACCGGTTCCGATGCCTCGCCCGGAATCTTCGACGTGATGGCGGTGCTGGGTCGCGACGAGGTGCTGGGCCGGATCGCGGACGCCGCCGAGGGCGCCGATACTGCAATGCAACATGGCGATTGATCGCCCGCAGCGCGGGTTCTAAAGTCGTCGTCAAGGGTCCTTCAACCCCGATCGATCACCGGATGACCCGGTTGGTCCTGTCAGAAAACGAGAGGGTGGCCATGACCGAATCGAACACGCAGACGGTCACGCTGTCGGATCGCGGCGGCAGGCGGCTCGAGCTGCCCCTGTTGTTCGGCAGCATCGGCCCGTCGGTGATCGACGTGCGCAAGCTCTACGGCGCCACCGGCTACTTCACCTACGACCCGGGCTACACCTCGACCGCGAGCTGCTCGTCGAAGATCACCTTCATCGACGGCGAGGAGGGCATCCTTTTGCACCGCGGCTACCCCATCGAGGATCTCGCGACCAAGAGCGACTTCCTCGAGGTCGCCTATCTGATCATGTTCGGCGAGCTGCCGACGACCGAGCAGAAGGCCAAGTTCGTGCGCGGCGTCACCTACCACACGATGGTGCACGAGCAGATCATGTATCTGTTCCGCGGCTTCCGCCGCGACGCCCATCCGATGGCGGTGCTGATCGCGGTGGTCGGCGCGCTGTCCGCCTTCTACCACGAGGACCTCGACATCGAGGATCCGCACAACCGCATGATCGCGAGCTACCGCCTGGTGGCCAAGGTGCCGACGATCGCCGCGATGGCCTACAAGTACTCCGTCGGCCAGCCGTTCATCTACCCGCGCAACGATCTGACCTATGCCGAGAACTTCCTGCAGATGATGTTCGCGGTGCCGTGCGAGCCCTACAAGGTCAACCCGGTGCTCGCCAAGGCGCTGGATCGGATCTTCATCCTGCACGCCGACCACGAGCAGAACGCCTCGACCTCGACCGTGCGCCTGGTCGGCTCGAGCGGGGCGAGCCCGTACGCCGCGATCGCCGCCGGCATCGCCTCGCTCTGGGGGCCGGCGCACGGCGGCGCCAACGAGGCGGTGGTCAACATGCTCAAGGAGATCGGCTCGCTCGATCGGATCCCGGAGTTCATCGCCCGCGCCAAGGACCGCGACGACCCGTTCCGCCTGATGGGCTTCGGCCACCGCGTCTACAAGAACTACGACCCGCGCGCCGCGGTGCTGCGCGAGAGCGCGCACGAGGTGCTGGCCGACCTCGGCAAGGCCGACGACCCGTTGCTGCCGATCGCCATGGAGCTCGAGAAGATCGCGCTCGAGGACGACTACTTCGTCGGGCGCAAGCTGTTCCCCAACGTCGACTTCTATTCCGGCATCATCCTGCAGGCGATGGGCATTCCGACCTCGATGTTCACCGCGATCTTCGCGCTCGCGCGCACCGTGGGCTGGGCCGCGCAGTGGAACGAGATGATCGAGGACCCCGAGCAGAAGATCGGCCGCCCCCGCCAGCTCTATACCGGCCCCGAGCAGCGCGCCTACGTGCCGATCGAGCAGCGCCGCTGACCCGTGCGAGGCTCACGATCCCGATGGGTGTCGTATCAACGCACGTCTACTCGGTGCGGTTCGCGCCCGCGGGCCAGCTCTTCGGCTGAAAGATGGCGCGCCCTGCAGGACTTGAACCTGCGACCATCGGCTTAGAAGGCCGGGGTCGGCGCTGTCGCACGCGGCGCACGGCGAAGCGCGATCAGCCCGAAGGCCAGGCAAGCTGAACTTTCTTAGTGCATCATGCTTGTCGCATGCTGTAGCACTGCTATACATAGCCGGCTGTTACCCATCCGTTACCCAAGGGGAGCATCGGCTTATGGCAACGCGGCTCACGGAGCTGACGGTGGCGCGGGCGACGGCCAAGCCCGGGCAGCGTCATGATCTGCGCGACGGGCTGGTGCCCGGCCTTCATGCTGCGCGTCGGCGAGCGCACGCAAGGCTTGGAACCTGCTCTATCGCATCCACGGCCAGCAGCGGCGGCTCAAGCTCGGCACCTGGCCCGCGGTCGGGCTCGGCGACGCCCGCAAGCTCGCCAAGGCGGCGTTGCTGAAGGCGGCGGCGGGCGAGGACCCGGCGGCCGACCGCCCGGCGCGCGCAGCTCGACACCTTCGAGGCGGTCGCGGCCGAGTACGTCGCCCGCCACGTCAAGGCGCGCCACAAGCGGGCGCGCGAGACCGAGCAGATGATCCAGCAACAAGCTGGTGGCGCCTTGGCGCGGGCGCCCGGTCGCGAGCATCGGCCGGCATGACGTGCTGACCGTGCTCGACGTCGAGATGGACGCCGGGCGCGAGCGCACCGCCAACAAGGTGCTGGTGGTGATCCGCCGCCTGTTCGCCTGGGCGATCGAGCGCGGCCTGGTCGAGACCAATCCCGCCGCCGCCATCACCAAGCCCGGGCGCGAAGTGACCCGCGACCGCGTGCTGTCCGACGCCGAGCTGAGCGCGATCTGGCACGCCGCCGGCGAGATGGGCTGGCCCTGGTCCGGCCTGGTGCGGCTGCTGATCTGCACCGCGCTCCGCCGCGATGAGATCGCCGAGCTGCGGTGGTCCGAGATCGACGCCGAGCGCCGCTGCCTGATCCTGAGCGGCGAGCGCACCAAGTCCGGGCGCGCGCAGGAGACGCCGCTCAACGCGCTCGCGCTCGAGACGCATCGCCGAGCTGCCGCGGGTCGAGAGCCGACGGCTTCGTGTTCCCGGCCAATCGGCACGGCAGCCCCAACCCGGTGAGCGGGTTCTCCAAGATGAAGGCCCGACTCGACCAGCTGAGCGGCGTACAGGCTGGCGCCTGCATGATCTGCGGCGCACGGCGGCAAGCCACATGGCCCGGCTCGGCGTGGCGCCGCAGGTGCTCGCCCGCGTGCTCAACCACAGCGCCGGCGCCGCGCTGCCCGGCGTGCTCGCGGTCTACAACCGGCACAGCTATGACGCCGAGGCGCGTGCCGCGCTCGAGGCCTGGTCGCGCGAGCTCGAGCGGATCATCGGCCGCGGCGACGCGAGGGTGGTCGCGCTTCGGCGCTAAAGAGCGCGGCCCATAAGTCGGGTCTTGTATTCAGGCACTGAACGCTGCATAAGAGCGACACACAGCGCGGCAAATAGATCGCGCAACCCCTGGAAATGGACCCACCGCGGTTCAACAGACCGGCGCCGTCCTTGCGCGTGCGCCGGCCCCTAGGGGTTTAGAATGAGAGACAAGAGCACCCCCGCCGGTCTGCGCCTCCTGCGCATCCGCGAGGTTTGCGCGCGCGTGGGGCTCCACCGCGCGACCATCTACCGAGCCGCTGCATCAGGCGAGTTCCCGCAGCCGATCGCGATCGGCAAGCGGAGCACCGCCTGGCTCGAGAACGAAATCGACAGCTGGATCCGAGAGCGGATCCGCGAGCGCGACAGCGCCACAGCCTGAACATGCACGCGCCGCCCGGCGAGGGGCGGCACGGCACAGATTAGGTGGCATAAACGCTCTTCACTATCTAGCCGCGCTCGCCCTCCAGGTCCAGCACCTGCCGCGCCGCCCCCTTCTCGAGAGGGGCGGACGTGATCCGCTTCGTCATGCCCTGGCTCGCCGCCCGGCCCGGCGACGCACCCTCTTGACGGCGCTCGGCCGCCGCCTCGCTAAGAAGGTCACGCCCGACGGCATCGTCGACTACGACGGCGCCGCGCTCTTCGAGGTCGACGCGCGCCGGCTCGAGGGCATCGACGACATGCCGCGCTGCTGGAGGAGCTCGCCCCGCGCGGCGACACCTGCATCGTCCGGGCCGCGCTGAAACGCGAATTCATGGGACGGCGCCAGGTGGTCCGGCGCATCCACGACCGGCCGAGCGCGCTGCCCGGGCAAATCGCCGTCGCGCCCTTTGCGGCGGTGCCGCGGTCCTGGGCATGGTCGACCTCGAGCCGACCACCGCGCCGCCCTGGATCGATCCGACCGACCCGGTGCTGGTCGGCGGCTATCTGCGCCGGCAGCTGCCGCCGGCGTTCCAGTTCGGCGCGCTGTGTAGCTCAGCTGTCGGGCGGCGCCGGGCTGAAGCCGGGACTGCGCGCGCACTTGTGGTTCTGGCTCGAGCCGCGCGCTCGACAAGCCCGAGCTCGACCGGCTGCTCGCCGGCGTGCCAGGGATCGACGGCTCAGGTCTTCGGCGCCGTGCAGATCCACTACACCGCGGCGCCGGTCTTCGACGGCGTCGACGATCCGTGCTGCGAGCGGATCGCCGTCCTGCCCGGCCACGATGAGGTCGAGGTCCCCGACCTGCCCGAGCCCGCGCGCCGGTCGGTCTCGGCGCCCGCCGAGGCGCGCGACTACACCGCCCCAGCCCGCGGGCTCAGGTTCAGGTCGACCTGCGCCGAGCGATACATGCTGAAGTGCCTGCGCGCCGTCGCCGAAGCCCGCCCCGGCGACCGCCACCCGACCATCGTTCGCGTCTCCGCCCGCCTGTTCGGCCTGGCGAAGGCCGGCGCGCTCGACCCGTACCAGGTCGCCGCGCGCGATCAAGGGCGCCGTCCAGCTCAGCAGCTTCGATCGCGACCCTGCCGAGGTCGACGAAGCCCTGCGCTGGGCATGGGAGCACTCCGAGCCCTGGAGATTGCCATGACCTTCGACCCCGGCGCGGTCCCGCCCGCCGCCGACCCGCTGGCCGATCCCGCCGAGGCCGGAGCTCCAGGAGCGGCTCGAGGCGGCGCGCGCGCTGCTCGAGGGGATCGGCCCGCCGACCGCCGCCAACCTCGAGCGCTTCCTCGAGGACGACGCGCTCGAGGCGGCAGCGCTGCTGCGCAAGCACGACCGCCCCTACTTCCGACGGCTCACCGAGGCGCTCCGGCCCCACAAGATCCTGCGGCAGTGGCAGCGGCGCGGTCGGCTCGGTCGCCAAGGAGATGGCCGAGACCGAGCGGGCGATCGCCGAGAAGGTCCGGATCGTGGCGCTCGGCGTGGAGCTGCTGGAGCTGTGGCACGACGGCAGCGACGCCTGGTGCTGGCCGAAGGAGCGCGGGGCCGCCTGCTGCTGGCGCGTGCCGAGCAGCGAGGTCAAGCGCTTCCTGCTCGCGGCCTATGGCGCACGCAACCAGATGGCGCTCGGCGACGGGAGCAAGGTGCCGATGGCGCCGGGCCGACAGGCGGTCGCCGAGGCGTTCGACCAGCTCGAGGCGCTCGCGCACGGCGCGCCGCGCCGACCCAAGCCGGCGCTCAGGGTCGCGGGCGACGCCGCCCGGCTGGTGCTCGACCTCTGCCGGGACGACTACACCGTAGCCGAGGTCACTCCGGCCGGCTGGGAAGTGGTCAGGCCGAGCCCGCTCGCGCTGCGCCGGGCGGATGGCATGCAGCCCCTATCCGAGCCGGTTGAGTTCGCCGGCGAGGCGCTCACCGAGCTTCGCACCCTGCTCGGCTTCGATGGCGAGGAGCACGCCGCCTTCTGGACGCTCTATGTCGGCTATATGTTCGCGGCCCTGCGCCCCGTCCCCGCCTTACTTCGTGCTCGCGGTGGCGGGCGAGCAAGGGACCGGCAAAACGACCACTGTCAAGCTCCTCCGGCTTGCGGTCGACCCCCACGAGACGGACACCCAGCCGAAGCCGCGGTCCGAGGATGATCTCTTCGTCAACGCCGATGGCCAGTGGCTCACCATTTATGACAACCTGAGCTCTCTCAATCAGCACTATTCCGACGCCTTCTGCCGGATCTCGACCGGTTCCGGCTACTCCAAGCGCAAGCTCTACTCCGACCGCGACACGGCGCGGTTTCAGGTGGCCCGGCCGCAGATCATCACCGCGATCGTTGACGTGGTGGCGGCGCCGGATCTGCTCGACCGATCGCTGCTCGCGGCGATGCCGGAGCTCGCCGGCTACCGCGCCGAGGAGGAGCTGCTCGAGGAGGTGGCGGCGCTAATGCCGCGCGTGCTCGGCCAGCTTCTCGATGCGGCGGCGGTCGCGCTCCGCGACCAGAGGGCGGTCAAGTTGCAGCACGACCCCGCGCATGGTCGGGCCAACCCGGTGGATCGAGGCCGGCGCCGAGGTCCTGGGGCTCGAGCCCGGGGCTTTCCTCGCAGGCCTATCTCGACAGCCAGGCGCGCGCCGCCGAGATGGCGCTCGAGGCCTCCCTGATCGGCGCGCCGCTCCGCGACATGCTCGCGTATTGGGACGGGTGCGCCAGGCTGGCCACCGAGGCCCAGCCCTACGCCGGGCCGGTGGGCTTCAAGGGCAGCGCAAAGGAGCTGCTCACCGCGCTGACCGACTACATGAGCGGCAAGCCGCGCGGGCAAGGTTGGCCGAACACGCCGCGCGGCATGAGCGGAGCGCTGCGTCGGATCGCGCCGGCGCTGCGCAAGCTCGGCTATCGGGTCGAGTTCGGGCGCGCGGGCGACGCAGCCGGGACCCGGACGATCGTGATCGACACTCCAAACTCCAGTGCTGCCCGCTCAGCACATGTTACAAATCACCGTCAGAACCGTCGGAGCGTCGATTTTCCAAAGGGCTCTGACGGTTCGGACGGTTCTGACGGTGAAAAGCATACCCAAACGAACCTCAGGCATAGCAGCGAGGGAGAGCCTTTAGCCGCCGCTGCGCACACCGCCACCGCTTCCTCCTATGCTGCCCGTTCAGCCTATAACGCAAACGAGCGTCAGAACCGTCAGGACCGTCAGAACGGCGGGATTGAAGATATCCTATCTGACGGTTCGGACGGTTCTGACGGTGAAAAGCATACCCAAACGAACGCGGGGCATAGGGGAGAGCGCGCCGGCGCCGAATCCATCCGCGCCTGCTCCCACTGCCGCGGCCCGATCCGTTCCGACGACGTTGTGATGGCCAAGAATGGCGCGACCCTGCACCATCGATGTGTCGACGCGTGGGTCAGGGGGGCGCCCGCCCCGCAGCCCGAGCAGCAGCCCGTCCCGCAGCCCGGCAACAGTTTCCTCGATAATCTCCGCGCGGCCCGAATGGCGTGCGGCAGCGGCCCCGCCGCTTTCACGCCCAGCGAGGGTATGCGGATTCGGACCGCCCGGGAGCGGCTCGGCTGGTCGCAGCAGCGGCTGGCCCGGGAGGCCGGGACCTTTCAGGGGGCGATTTCGAATCTCGAATGCGACAAACGCGTCAACGCCGAGGTCCGGGCTCGAGTGCTCGATAGGCTAGGGCTGGAAAATAGTAATTGATCGGGGAGGCGA
>CAVWCE010000029.1:0-109586 GCA_963753275.1 uncultured Alphaproteobacteria bacterium
TTCTTGCCGCGCCTCGGAGCCAGTACGTATTGCTAGGACCCGCTCGGGATCGAAGCTGTCCTTGACCCGGGCGGTGAGGCGCGCGAGCGCCGGCTCCTGCGGCTGAAAGACCGGCACCGCGGCGCGCAGCGCCGGGCTGCCGCGGACCAGCGTCGCATGCCCGACTGGCGCGGCGAGCGCGGCGCGGATCGTCGCCGCGCCGCCATCCGCCGGGCCGCCTTGGTCCGCCGTCGGAACGGCCAGCCAGAGCAGCCCGCCCGCCCAGTCCGCGAGCCAGGCGAGGTCGAGCTCGCGCTCGAGCGCGGCGAGCAGCGCCGGCCCCGCCGTGGGCGCGGTCGCACCCGCCAGAGCGTGCGGCCGGCCGGCAGCGGCGCGACGTCCCGGATCTCCCGCCAGAGTGCCAGCGAGGGCGGCGTGTCGAGCGGCTCGACCGCGCCGCCCGCCGGCGCGAGCAGCCGCGTCAGCGCCTCGGCACGGTAGCGCACCGAGGGCGCCAGGCCCTCGAGCCGGAGCACGGCGAGGTCCGTGCCTGCGGTCGCGACCTGGGGAACCGTCGAGCCGGCCGCCGCGGGCGCCGGCAGATAGGCCGCGCCGGCCACGTCATAGGCGCTGCCGAGCGCCCGGCGGAGCGCCTCGAAGCCATCCTCGCGCGCGCGCCCGGCGAGCAGCAGGGTCGCGGTCTTCCTCGGGCGGCGCCGGCAGCACCTTGAAGGTCACCTCGCTCAGCGCCGCAAGCGTGCCGAAGCTGCCGGTCAGGAGCTTGCAGAGGTCGTAGCCGGTCCCGTTCTGACCACCCGCCCGCCGGACTTGATCAGCTCGCCCCGGCCGGTGACCGCCTGCACGCCGAGCAGATGGTCGCGCGCCGCGCCCGCCTTGATCCGCCGCGGGCCCGCCAGGTTGGCGGCGAACGCGCCGCCGATCGTGCCCTGGCGCGGGGTCCCGCCGAGCAGCGCGCCGTAGTCGGGCGGCTCGAAGGCGAGCTGCTGCTGATTGGCCGCGAGGCGCTCCTCGATCAGCGCGAGCGGCGTGCCGGCGCGCGCCGCCATCACGAGCTCGGCGGGCTCGTAGAGCGTGACGCCCGCGAGGCGATCGAGCCGCACGACGCGCCCGGCCTCGACCGGGCGGCCGAGCGCGCGCTTGCTGCCGGCGCCCAGCACCTCGAGCGCGACCTCCTCGGCCGCCGCCCATGCGATCAGCTCCCTGAGCTCCTCGGGCGTGGTCGGACGCAGATCCTCGGACAACTGTCCCTCAACCGCGGTGAGCAGGCCGCCGATCAACGCAGAGACGGCCGTCGAGTTCGCGCGCCCGCGCCGCACCCGAGGCTAGCACGAGCCGGCCGCCCATGGTCAACCGACGGCACCCCGTGGCCTCATGCATGGCAGGCGATATCCAGACGCCGCCGGGCGGGTCACCGTCGAGCAGCAGGGGAGGCCTCGCCGACCGCGAGAAGCTGCGCGAGCCCTCGCGCGGGCCTGAATTTCGGCGACTGCTCGCGTATGCGCTCGCCAAGACCACCGGCGAGCCGCTCCTCTCAAAGGGTGATGTTTTATCGCACACGGGCTATCAAGCCATGCCGATTCAACGGGTGTCTGACGCCACTATCGCCATAGCTGCGGTAAATCTCACCGCGGGCTCCGGACAGGCGACTGGCGAGCGCTGTACCGGAGCGACCGCAAAGCAGGCGAGATGCGGGTGCTGGTCGTGGAGCCGAGAGGGAGCGTGTACCGGTGACCGACGTCGAGGCCATTCGGCCGCTGGCCGAGGACGGCGATACCGTGGTGCTGAGGCGTGCCGACTACGAGGCGCTGCTGCGGCAGGTCGAGGACGCTGTCGACGCCGCGCAGCTGCGTGAGGCCGAGGCGCGCGTCGCGGCCGGCGAGGACGAATACGTGCCGATCGAGCTCACCAGACGCCTGATGACCGGGGAGGTGCCGGTCCGGGCCTGGCGCGAGCACCGGGGCCTCAGCGCCCGCGCGCTCGCCGACCGGGCCGGGATCTCGGCCGCCTATCTCAGCCAGATCGAGACCGGCAGGAAGCCCGGCTCGTTCGACGCCCTGGCCAAGCTCGCCCGCGCCCTCGGCGTGGAGATGAAGGGCCACCTCGAGCCGTGGGAAAAGTGAGCTCATTTCGGGAAATTAGGTCCTTTGACATACCCTGTCTTGTTCAGCGGCCTGTCTGGAATTCTCACGATCAGCCCCGACAACATCATCGTTTAAAAATCCTTTTCATACTATTCTCTGATCCGATGAAACATATCGACCTCGCGATCGCGTTATTGATCTCGTCGTTTTCCCGCAAGTAGTCGACTATAATATGCTCGGGCGTGCCAAGCTTCTCATGCCTAAGCGTTACGAGCACGCCGTTACCAATCTGCTCAATAACCGGGTCCTTGAGTTTGAGATTGCGCATCGCTTCGAAAGCCGTGTTGAGCCCTTCCCCGACATCCTTATTTGGCGGGTTTCTGGATTTATTAAGCAACCGGACGATCTTGGGGTTCCTTGCTGCCCGCTCCTCAAGTATATTAGCGACAGTGACATGACCAGGCAGGGGTCCTGGGACTCTGGACTTCGATACGATTGTCAAATATTCGAACATGAACATCGTCGTTGACACTATAGTCGCGATGAATCACGGCATTCGTAATTATTTCATGTATCGCTTCGGTCGGATACTCAATTTCCTCCAGCCCTGCTGTTCCTAACAGGGGTATTTCCTCGGTGATTTCTTTCGTCCTAGTAACGGAAGAAAAATCTGAGTGTACAAGTTCCCATCGATAGAAATTGGATCAAATGCTAGGGTTGCTCGCGATCCCACTAAATCGGTCGTTTTTAACGGTATAGTTTAATCGCAGATTTGGGCAAGTCCACCTGCGGCTCATCAGAGAACAGCAGTACACCAGCAACGACCGGTTTATCTTGGACTATCAGTTTCTGTTTCCTAAGCCAAGCTTCCGGTTCCGCCGAAGGAACTATGTAGAGCATAAAGTCTATTGTCGCGAGTGAGTTCGTGATCTCAGAGGCATCCGTTGCCAGTGTCTGATCCTCGAAACTCTTGATGCCTTTATCAAGTTTCAATCTATCTAGTTTCTCTGGCGTGTCTTGTGGTAGGTTCTGGGCTCCTCGCCGCAGGTATGCGATTCCGTCGGATGCGTTCCGGATGTCGCTAGTTTTTTCTACTTCAAGGTGTAGCACAAGACCGGGCTTGGGCTGCAAATCAGGAACTCGCACCTGGTGACTGGCCCAATGGGAAAGAGTTCTTCTAATAACTGTAAGTGACCGTTTGCTTCATCCTCGTTAGCAAATCCGGTCCACATAAACGGTCCGTCCTTAGGCCCTCGATACCTACAAAAATTTCGCCTCCGTCCGCGTTCGCAAGAGCGGACAGCGTGCGGGATAGCTTTCCGGGAGCGATTCCCTTTGCTTTCATATCGCAGAATTGCCCCTCAGATCGCCCGAGGATCAGGGCGGCCTTGTCGGGCGTGATTGTTGAAACGGTTACAGGCATTTCGGAAGACTTTCGTGTGTGGAGACGCGCTTAAGGCAAGCGGGTTCTAGCCGAACCTGTCGCTCGGGTACAGGCGCGTGTTTCTCAAAAAATGAAATCGTTCAGGCAAAGTCGCTTATCTAAAATCGCGGCAGGTCAGGGAAGCGCAGCTGGCCGCGGTGGATGTGCATGCGGCCGAGCGCGGCGCAGCGGTGGAGGGTGGGGAAAGACCTTGCCGGGGTTGAGGATTTGGGTCGGGTCGAAGGCGTAGTTGACGCGCTGCTGCTGGTTAAGATCGTCGTCGTTAAACGTCACCGGCATCAGATCGCGCGTTGACGACGAAGGCCACTGTGCTATGCTGTGTACGTTACAGCACAGGTCGCATCCATGACCGACAGCACCACGATGACCGTGCGCTTGAGCAGGGAACTCAAGGGCAAGCTGGAGCGCCTGGCGGAGAGCACCAGGCGCTCCAAATCCTATCTCGCGGCCGAGGCGATCGCCGAGTATGTCGACGCCAATGCGTGGCAGATCGAGGAGGTCCGCAAGGCGGTCGCGAAGGCCGAAGCCGGCGGTCCGTTCGTGAGCGACGCGGACGCCACACGCTACCTGGACGCGCTCGCGCGAGGGGCAAACCCCAAGCCCCCCAAGACCTTCAGGACGCGCTAGCCGCGGATGGAGGTCCGCTGGCTCGAGGACGCGCTCGCCGACGTCACCGAGATCTACCGCTACGTCGCCGCCGACGACCCGAGGGCGGCGGCGGGCGTCGTGGAGCGCATCCAGTCTTCGATCCGCTTGCTCGCCGGCTTGCCGCATCGCGGCCGCCCCGGGCGGTGGCCCGGCACCCGCGAGCTGGTCATCCCGGGCACGCCGTACATCGTGCCCTACCGCGTCACGAGCGATCTGATCGAGATCCTGCGCGTCTTCCACAGTGCCCGTCGCTGGCCGGAAGACCCGCCGGACTGATCTGGCCTAGAACCTTGGCAGGTCGGGAAGCGGCAGCTGGCCGCGGTGGATGTGCATGCGGCCGAGCTCGGCGCAGCGGTGGAGCTGGGGGAAGACCTTGCCGGGGTTGAGGATCTGGGTCGGGTCGAAGGCGCATTTGACGCGCTGCTGCTGGTTGAGGTCGTCCTCGTTGAACATCACCGGCATCAGGTCGCGCTTCTCGACGCCGACGCCGTGCTCGCCGGTCAGCACGCCGCCGACCTCGACGCAGAGCTTCAGGATCTCGGCGCCGAACTCCTCGGTGCGCTCGAGCTCGCCCGGCTGGTTGGCGTCGTAGAGGATCAGCGGGTGGAGGTTGCCGTCGCCGGCGTGGAAGACGTTCGCGACCCGCAGCCCATAGCGCTCGCTCATCTCGCGCATGCGCTTCAGCACGTAGGGCAGCTTCGCGCGCGGGATCGTGCCGTCCATGCAGTAGTAGTCCGGCGAGATCTTGCCGACCGCGGGGAAGGCGGCCTTGCGCCCGGCCCAGAAGCGCTGGCGCTCGGCCTCGTCCTGGCTGACCCGGACCGTGGTGGCGCCGCACTGGCGCGCGATCGCGCCGACCACCTCGATCAGGTGCTCGACCTCGGCCGCGGGCCCGTCGAGCTCGCAGATCAGCAGGCCCTCGACGTCGAGCGGGTAGCCCGCGTGGCAGAAGTCCTCGGCGGCGTGGATCGCCGGCCGGTCCATCATCTCGAGCCCGCCCGGGATGATGCCGTCGGCGATGATCGCGGCGACGCAGTCGCCGGCCTGCTCGTTGCTGGGAAAGCCGATCAGCAGCGCCTGCGCGGTCTCGGGCTTCTTCAGGATCCGCACCGTGACCTCGGTCACGACGCCGAGCAGGCCCTCGGAGCCGGTCATCAGGCCGAGCAGGTCGTAGGCCTCGGCATCGAGGTGCTTGCCGCCGAGGCGGACCACGTCGCCGTTCGGCAGCACCATCTCGAGGCCGAGCAGGTTGTTGGTGGTGAGGCCGTACTTCAGGCAGTGCACGCCGCCCGAGTTCTCGGCGACGTTGCCGCCGATCGTGCAGGCGATCTGGCTCGAGGGATCGGGCGCGTAGTAGAAGCCCGCGTGCTCGACCGCCGCGCTGATGCCGAGGTTGGTCACGCCCGGCTGGGCGACCACGCAGCGGTTCTCGAAGTCGACCTCGAGGATCTTGTTGAACTTGCCCAAGCCCAGCACGATGCCGTCGGTGAGCGGCAGAGCGCCGCCCGAGAGCGAGGTGCCGGCGCCGCGCGGCACGACCTTGATCCGCTCCGCATCGCACAGCTTCAGGACCTCCGACGACCTCTTGCGTGGTGCTCGGCAGGACCACCGCCATCGGCACCGCGCGGTAGGCGGAAAGCCCGTCGCACTCGTAGGCGCGCAGCTCGTCTGCGGTCGCGATCACGCCCTCGCCCGGCACGATCGCGCGCAGGCGCTGGATCACCGCGTCGCGCTTGGCGAGCGCCTCCTGGTCGGGCTCCGGCATGCGCATGGGCGGGCTCCTCCTGTCCGCTCAGGAGCGGACGATGGCCGTGCCGGCTCCGGCCGTCAACATGAGCGGGGGCGGACGGGCGATCGACCCGACGGGCGCCTCGGCCGGGAAGGGTCGCGAAGGGATGAGGCGCGAGCCGGCGGTCGGGCCAGCTCAGATGGCGGGAAGCTTCGGCAGGTGCGGCCGCCCGGCGGCCGGCTCGACGGTGAAGTAGACCGTGATGGTGATCAGAGCCTCGGGCGCGCCGCCGGCGCTCAGCACCGGCCCGCAACCCGAATCCTCAGCCGGGCAGCCGAACGCGTCGGTGCCGGCCACCTGCCGCGATGCCGTCCGCGTCCGCAGGATCGGGCTCCACCACCTCCGACGGAAAGATCGGCAGCGCGAGACCGACCGCGATGATCAGGACGACGAGAGCGAACAGCATGCGCCCAAGCATGACCATAACATAGCGTCGCCCGAGCCCGCTCTGCCAGGGGCGGCGCTGCGGAACGCGCCCGCGGCGCTGATCCGCCCCGCGGACGCTGCCCTGCGAGCGCAGGCTCAGCCCTGGCGCACCTTGTAGCGCGGGTTGGTCTTGTTGATCACGTAGATGCGACCCTTGCGGCGCACCAGCGGCAGTCCTTGTGGCGGTGCTTGGCCGCTCGGAGCGAGTTGCGGATCTTCATCGGCCTCTCCACGTGCTGCACCTCGCCTACGTCTTGCGCCGGAAGCTCGAGAAGCGCCGGTTGAACTTGTCGACCTGGCCGCCGCGCTCGACCAGGCGCGAGCGATCGCCGGTCCAGGCCGGGTGCACCTTGGAATCGATCTCGAGGGTCAGCTTGGCGCCCCGCCTCGCCATAGGTCGAGCGGGTCTGTGAAGGTCGATCCGTCGGTCATCACGACGGTGATCTCGTGGTAGTCCGGATGGATGTCCTTCTTCACCGGCTTTCTCCCGCTGGCGCCGCCCGCTATATAGCCGGAGCGGCGGTGCCGGACAAGGGCCGCGCCGGACGGCGCCGGCGGCGCCGCACGCATCGCGAACGGTCAGGGGAGACGGCATGGAGGGGGCGGGCCGCGCGATCGGCAAGGCAGGCGCGCGGCCGCGCCGGCAGCCGCGATCTCCGCCAGCTGCGCCGGCTCGCGGCCTATCTGCAAGCCTTACCGCTGGCGGGTCGCGGCGACGCTGCTCGCGCTGGCGCTCGCCGCGGCGGCGGTGCTGGTGTTCGGCATCGGGCTGCGCTACCTGATCGACGGCGGCTTCGCCGCCGGCCGCGCGCGCGCCCTCGACCACGCGCTCAAGGCGTCGCTGATCGTGGTCGTCGTGCTCGCCGGCTGCGACCTTCGCCCGGGCCTATCTGGTCGCCTGGCTCGGCGAGCGGCTGGTGGCCGACCTGCGCGCCGCGGTCTACGCGCGGGTCACCGGCCTGTCGCCGGCGTTCTTCGAGCTGACCCGCACCGGCGAGGTGCTCTCGCGCCTGACCACCGATACCGCGGTGATCCAGGCGGTGATCAGCGCCAGCCTGTCGCAGGCGCTGCGCAACCTCCTGCTGCTGGTCGGCGGCCTCGCGCTGCTGATCGTCACCAACCCCAAGCTCACGGCGCTGGTGCTGGTCGTGGTGCCGCTCGTGGTGGTGCCGATCGTGGTGATCGGCCGGCGCGTGCGCCGGCTGTCGCGCCAGCCCAGGACCGCATCGGCGCGCTCAGCGGCCACGCCGAGGAGACCCTGAACGCGATCCGCACGGTCCAGGCCTTCGCCCAGGAGGCGCGCGAGCGCCGGCGCTTCGGCGCGCTGGTCGAGGAGGCGTTCGCGGCCGCGATCGGCCACGCCTGGGCGCGCGCCGGGCTCGCCGCCGGCGTCATCACGCTCGTGTTCGGCGCGATCGTGGTGGTGCTCTGGGTCGGCGGGCAGGACGTGCTCGCCGGCCGCGATCACCGGCGGCGAGCTCGCCGCCTTCGTGTTCTACGCCTCGGTGGTGGCGAGCGCCGCCGGCGCCTTGAGCGAGATCATGGGCGACCTGCAGCGCGCGGCCGGCGCCACCGAGCGCCTGTTCGAGCTGCTCGACACCGGAGCCTGCGATCACCGCGCCGGCGCGGCCGGCGCCGCTGCCCGCACCGGCGCGCGGCGCGCTGCGCTTCGAGCAGGTGAGCTTCGCCTATCCATGCCCATCCCGAGCGGCCGGTGCTGCGACGGGTTCGACGTCGCGGTGGCGCCCGGCGAGACGGTGGCGCTGGTCGGCCCCTCGGGCGCCGGCAAGTCCAGCGTCTTCCAGCTGCTGATGCGCTTCTACGATCCGGGCGCCGGCCGGCTGCGCTTCGACGGCGTCGACCTGCGCGACCTGGATCCGGCCGCGCTGCGCGGCCCGGATCGGCCTCGTGCCGCAGGAGCCGGTGATCTTCTCGGCCAACGCCTGGGACAACATCCGCTACGGCCGCCCCGACGCCAGCGACGACGAGGTCCGCGCGCGGCCGCGCGCGCGGCCGCGGCGAGCGAGTTCCTCGAACGCCTGCCGGACGGCTTCGACAGCTTCCTCGGCGAGAAGGGGGTGCGGCTGTCCGGCGGCCAGCGCCAGCGGATCGCGATCGCGCGCGCGATCCTGCGCGATCCGGCGCTGCTGCTGCTCGACGAGGCGACGAGCTCGCTCGACGCCGAGAGCGAGCGTCTGGTGCAGGAGGCGCTGGAGCGGCTGCGGCGCGGCCGCACCACGCTGGTCATCGCCCATCGCCTGGCGACGGTGCTCGAGGCCGACCGCATCCTGGTGATGGACCAGGGCCGCCTGGTCGCGAGCGGCACCCATCGCGAGCTGATCGCGCAGGACGGCCTCTACGCCCGGCTCGCCGAGCTCCAGTTCGACGTCGACGGCCGCCTCGCCGCGGCCGAGTGAGGACCCGGTGGCCGCGTCGCCGCCCGCTCCGCGACCGGCTGCCGATCCTGGATGGCCACAACGACGCGCTGCTCGCGCTGCTGCGCGACCCGGAGCGGCCGGACAGCCTGCTCGAGCGCTCGGCGAGTCGGCCATCTCGATCTGCCGCGGGCCGCGGAGGGCGGCTTCGCCGGCGGCTTCTTCGCGCTGTTCACGCCCTCGGCGCAGATCCACCGGGCCGCGCCCGCGCGACGTCGCGCGGCGCCCTACGAGCTGCCGTTTCCGCCGACCCCGGGCCTGGCGCGCGCCCAGCGCTTCACCGGCGCGCTCGCCGCCCGCCTGTTCCGCGACGAGCGCGCCTCCGGCGGACGGCTCAAGGTGGTGCGCACCGTGGCCGAGCTCGGGAGCTGCCTCGAGCGCGGCGTGCTGGCGCCGCGATCCTCCACATCGAGGGCGCCGAGGCGATCGATCCCGGCCTCGATGCGCTCGAGGTCCTCTACCAGACCGGGCTGCGCTCGCTCGGCCTGGTCTGGAGCCGGCCGAACGCGTTCGGCCACGGCGTGCCGTTCAAGTTCCCGAGCACGCCCGATACCGGGCCGGGCCTGACCGATGCCGGCCAGGCGCTGGTCCAGGCCTGCAACCAGCTCGGCATCCTGATCGACCTCTCGCACCTCAACGAGCAGGGCTTCTGGGACGTCGCGCGGCTGTCGCAGGCGCCGCTGGTCGCGACCCACTCCAACGCCCACGCGCTGTGCCCGAGCGCGCGCAACCTGACCGACGACCAGCTGCGCGCGATCCGCGAGTCCGGCGGCATGGTCGGCGTCAACTTCGCGGTCAGCATGCTGCGGGCGGACGGCGGGCCGGACGCCGCGACGCCGCTCGAGGTGATGGTCCGGCACTTCGACCACCTGATCGAGCGGCTGGGCGAGGACAAGGTCGGGCTTCGGCTCGGACTTCGACGGCACCATCGTGCCCGAGCGCGATCAAGGACGCGGCCGGCCTGCCGCGCCTGGTCGCGGCGCTGCGCGCGGCCGGCTACGACGCGCCGCTGCTGCGCCGAAGCTCGCGCTTCGAGAACTGGCTGCGGGTGCTGGAGCGGACCTGGGCCGCGTGAGGCTGGCCGCGATCAGCGGAAGTCGAACTCGTCCTCGCGCGCGGTGAGCTCGACGTAGCTCGAGGTGCTGACCGCCGCGGCGCCGCGATCGGCCCTGAGGCGCCGGTCGAGGTACTCCTCGAGCGCCTGGTTGACGATCGAGGCCGGCGACTGCTGCAGGTTGCCGGCAAGCGTCTCGAGCGGCTGCTTCAGGTCGAGCGCCACCTCCACGATCAAGACGTTGCGATCCGCCATCTGCGTTCCTCCAGATATCCGGCCCCGGTCGCGGGCCGCTCTTGGTTGGCCAGG
This sequence comes from uncultured Alphaproteobacteria bacterium, assembly GCA_963753275.1. Classification (GTDB taxonomy): domain Bacteria; phylum Pseudomonadota; class Alphaproteobacteria; order Geminicoccales; family Geminicoccaceae; genus DATAOG01. The sequence continues at coordinate 10,187 of CAVWCE010000029.1, forward strand.
TCTGCGCTTGCGGACGCCGCGCGCTCGCTTACCGGCGCGGTCGCGAGGCTCGCCGCCTCCAGATCTCGTTGACGCTCCTGGGGTCGCACTCCCGTTCAAGTCTGATCGGCCGACGCGCATCGCGCCGCGGTCAGGGCGTGGTGAGCTTGATCTCGATCCGCCGGTTGCGCCGGTAGGCGATCTCGTCGTGGCGGTCGTCGAGCGGCTGGAAGCTGCGCGAACCCGGCGACCGCGATGCGCTCCGGCAGGGATGCCCTCCTCGACCAGGAACTTGCCGACGTTGATCGCGCGCGCGGTCGAGAGCTCCCAGTTGGACGGGAACTCGGGCGTGCTGATCGGGCGCCGGTCGGTATGGCCGTTGATCTGCAGGACCCACGGCAGATCGCTCGGGATCTCGGCCGAGATCAGGCGCAGGCTGTCGGCGAGCTTGCGCAGCTCGTCCTCGGCCGCCGGGCTCGATGTCGGCCGAGCGCGGTCGGGAACAGGACCTCGGACTGGAACACGAAGCGGTCGCCCACGATCCGCACGTCGGGGCGATCGCCCAGCAGCTGGCGCAGGCGGCCGAAGAACTCCGAGCGGAAGCGGCTCAGCTCCTCGACCTTGCCGGCGAGCGCCATGTTGAGCTTGCTGCCGAGATCGGTGATCGTGACCTGCTGCTCCTCGACCTTCTGCTGCTCGAGCTCGAGCGCCTGGTCGAGCGCGGCGAGCTGGACCCGCAGCGCGTTGATCTGGCGGTTGAGGATCTCGACCTGGTTCAGGGCCTCGCGCGACAGCGCCTGCTCGGTCGCGAGCGCCTCCTCGGTGCGGCCGGCGTTGCGCAGCAGGTCGTCGATCTGGCGGTCGCGCTCCTCGAGGTCGCGCTGCGCGAGCGTGGTGCGCTCCTGCTCGCTCGCGAGCCGGGCCTCAAGCTCGGTCGCCCGGTCGCGCGTCTGGCTGAGCTCGAGCAGCAGCTGCTCGCGCGCGCGCTGCAGCTCCTCGGCGGTCGCCGTGGTCTGCGCCGCGGTCGCGCCGCTCCGCCTGCAGCAGGCCGCGAGCTCGGCGACGCGCCGCTCGCGCTCGGCGGCCGCGTCGGCAGCGCGCCTCGAGCTGGTTCGAGAGCTCGGCCACCCGCTGCTCGCGCGCCTCGTTGTCGGCCTGCGCGGAGGTCAGCAGCGCGGCGAGGCGCGCCACCTCGCTGTCCAGGGCGCCGCGCTGCCGCGCGCGTGCTCTCGAGCTCGGCGCTCAGCTGCTGCGACGCGCTGGTCGGCGGCGCTCTTCTCGTCGCGCGCGCTCTGCAGCAGCTGGGTCAGGCGCGTGACCTGGCTCGCCAGATCCTGGGTCTCCCGGTCCGGCCTCGGTGACCGAGCTGGTCGAGCTCGACGACCTGGCTCTCGAGCGCGTCGGTCTGCTCCTGCGCCGCCGCGAGCAGATCGGCGAGCCGCGCGATCTCCTCGGTCGCGGCGCCCTTCGCGAGTCTCGGCCGCCTGGAGCAGCGCCGGACATCTCGGCGACCTGCAGCTCGAGCTCGTTGCGCGTCGACTGCAGCGCCTCGATGTCGCGCCGCAGCTGGATCAGCTGGGCGAGCTGCGCCTCGAGCGTCTCCTTGTCGGTGGCGACGGTCTGCTGCGCCTGCTGCAGCTCCGCCTCGAGCCTGGCGCGCAGATCGGTCGTGCGCTCGAGCTCGGCCTCGAGCTCGCCGCTGCGCGCCGCCTCCGCGCGGAGCTCGTTCAGCGTCTGGGTGAGCAGCGCCTTCTCGTCCTGGAGCAGGAACAGCTGGTTGCGGAACTCGTCGCGCTCGGCCTCGGTCTCGGCCAGCAGCGCCGCGGTATCGTCGCGGTCGGCGAGCGCCGACTGGAGGTCGGAGGACAGCTGCGAGACCGACAGGCGCAGCTCGGCGGTGGTCGCCTCCTCGAGGTCGAGCTGCTCGGTCAGCTGGCGATCGCCGCCTCGAGGCTCGCGAGCTTGGTGTCCTTGCCCTGGAGCATCTGATTCAGAAAGAACTGGGCCGAGCACGAACACCACGAGCAGGAAGATGATCACCAGGAGCAGCGTCGACAGGGCATCGACGTAGCCCGGCCAGATAGTCGATCGTGGCGCAGCTCGCGGCGTGCTCGAGCCATCGGCGCGAGCCTATCCCGACAACGCGCGCGGCTCGCCGGCGACCGCGGCGATGGTGCGCGCGACCATCTTGATCTCGCTGCGCAGCTCGTGGGTCATCTGGCTGCGGCCCTGCACGGTCTCGTCGAGGATCCGGGCGAGGTAGACGTCCATGTTGCGGATGTGGTTGCGGGTCGCCTCGTCGAAGCCGCCGCTGTCGGCCTCGGCCAGGCGGCCGAGCAGCGGCCGCAGCTCCTCCTGGCTCGAGATCAGCCGCGCCAGCAGCGCCTGCTCGGTCGCGATCTGGTCGCCGAGCGCGGTCAGGCGCTCGGTCAGCGCGATCAGCCCGGAATGGACGGTCGCCTGGTTCTCCTCCGAGCGGGCGACCGTGCGCTGCAGGTTGTCGAGGTTCTCGGCGGTCTGCTCGAGCATCGCCTGGACATAGGCCGGGATGTTGACCTCGCTGCGCGCCGTGGCCGGGATCGCCGCCGGTCAGCCGGGTGAGACCGGAGAGCCACTCCTCCATCTCGTTGTAGAAGCTGTTCTGCGCCTGGCTCGCCTGCAGGTCGAGGAAGCCCAGCACCAGCGAGCCCGCCAGACCGAACAGCGACGAGCCGAACGCGGTGCCCATGCCCGCCATCGGCGCCGCCAGCCCGGCCTTGAGCTCGTCGAACACCACCACGAGATCGCCCTCGCCGACCGAGAGGCCGTTGATCACCTCGCTGACCGAGCCGATCGTCTCGAGCAGGCCCCAGAAGGTGCCGAGCAGGCCGAGGAAGATCAGAAGGCCGATCTGGTAGCGCGAGATGTCGCGCCACTCGTCGAGCCGGGCGCTGATGCTGTCCAGCAGATAGCGGACCGACATCGCCGGCAGCATCGATCCGGCCCGCGCCGCTCCTGCTCGCCGAGCGCGCTCGGCGATCGGCGCCAGCAGCCGCGGCGCCGCCTGCAGCGAGAAGCCCGGCTGGCTGGTGCGGAAGGCCTCGATCCAGCGGATCTCCGGCTTGATGCCGATGACGCGCCGGAAGATGTAGACGATGCCGACCAGCAGGACCCCGAGGATCAGGCCATTGAGCACTGGGTTGTAGAGGAAGATCCGCAGCACGATGTCGTAGGCGAAGGCGACCGCGAGGGCCGCCAGCACCAGGAAGACGATCATGCGGTTGATGAAACGTTGCGGACTGGTCATCGTCGGGCTTTCCCAACGCGGCTTCGACCGATCGACGCTGCCATGGACGCGGCGCATCCGCCCGCCGCGCGCCGGCGCGCTCGAGCAGGGCGGACGGCCGCGCGCCGGTGGTGGCGGCTAGGCCTGGAGACGTTTGTGAACACTAAGGCATAACCTATTGAAGCGCAAACACAACGTGAAGGATGGCTACCACAGGCCGTAGGCGGTCGGCGCGGCCGGCGTGCCGACCACCGGATCGCGCATCATGGGTTGACCGCCAGCAGCTCGCCGAGCCGCGGGTAGATCGCCGGATTGGCGGCCACCAGCGTGCCGCGGCTCGAGCAGGTCGTGGTCGCCCTCGAGCCGTCCGACCAGGCCGCCCGCCTCGCGGACCAGCACGATCCCGGCCGCCATGTCCCAGGCCTTGAGGCCGTACTCCCAGAAGCCGTCGAGCCGGCCGGCGGCGACATAGGCGAGGTCGAGCGAGGCGGTGCCGAAGCCGGCGGATGCCGGCGACCTCGCCCGACAGACGCGCTCGAGCTGCGCGGCGAAGCCCTGGGCGCGACCCGGCCAGTCGAGCACCGGAATGCCGGTGCCGATCAGGCAGCGGGCGAGATCGCTCCGCCGCGAGACCCGCAGCCGGCGATCGTTGAGATAGGCGCCGGCGCCCTTCTCGGCGCAGAACAGCTCGTCCTTGATCGGATCGTAGACCACGCCCGCGACCAGCTCGCCCTGCCGCTCGAGCGCGATCGAGATCGCGAAGTGGGGCACGGCGTGGAGGAAGTTGGTCGTGCCGTCGAGCGGGTCGACGATCCAGCGATGGTCGGCACCCGGGGCGCCGAGCGCGCCGCTCTCCTCCAGCAGGAAGCCGAAGCTCGGCCGCGCCCGGGCGAGCTCCTGGCGCAGGATCTGCTCGGCGCGCCGGTCGGCCGCGCTGACGAAGTCGCCCGGTCCCTTGACCGAGACCTGGAGATGCTCGACCTCGCCGAAGTCGCGCAGGAGCGGGCGCGCGGCCTTGTGGGCCGCCTGCACCATGACGTGGATGTTGGCCGAGCGGAGCGCCAAGGGGGAGATCGCCTTCCGGGTTCGGGAGCGGCGCGTGCGGGCCTAGTCCCTGGCCCGCTCGACGTAGCTCGCCTCGTCGGTGTTGACGACGACCCGGGTGCCGGTCTCGATGTGCGGCGGGACCATGATCCGGACGCCGTTCTCGAGCACCGCGGGCTTGTAGGAGGCGGCGGCGGTCTGGCCCTTGACCACCGGATCGGCCTCGACCACCTCGAGCACCACGGTGTCGGGCAGGGAGACCATCAGCGGCCGGCCCTCGTAGCCCAGCACCGTGAGCGCCATGCCCTCCTGCAGGAAGGTCGCGCGGTCGCCGAGCAGTCCCTTGTCGATGGTCAGCTGCTCGAAGCTCTCCTGGTCCATCAGGTTGAGCTGCTCGCCCTCCTCGTAGAGGAACTGGTAGACGTGCTCCTCGAGGCGCACGCGCTCGACCGTCTCGACCGCGCGGAAGCGCTCGTTCAGCTTGGTGCCCTCGACCAGGTCCTTGAGCTCGACCTGCTGGTAGGCGGGGCCCTTGCCCGGCTTGACGTGCTCGGCCTTCGCCACCATCCAGAGCCGGTCCTTGTGCTCGAGCACGTGGCCGGGGCGGATGTCGTTGGCGCTGATCTTCATCGGGTCGTCCTCGGCGGGTCCGGCGCGCCACCACGGCGCGGCGACGCAGCCGGCGCCTGTCTAGCGCAAGCCCGCGGCCAAGCAAAGCCGGATGCCGACGCGCCGGATCGCTCAGCCGGCGATCGCCCGCCGCAGCTCGGCGACGGTCGCCGCCGGCCCGCGCGGGTCCTGCCAGACCAGCGGCGCTCACGGCGATGAAGTCCGCCCCGGCGCTCGCCAGCGCCGAGCAGTCGGCAACGCTCGCGGCGCCTTCGGCGAGGCACGGCAGGACGAACAGCTCGCTCCACCAGGCGACCAGCTCGTGGACCTCCGCCGCCGGCGGGCGCCCGGGATCGCCGAACGCGATATAGTCGGCGCCGGCGTCGCCGGCAACCATCGCGGCGTCGCGCGAGCCGCCGCAGGCGACCCCGAGGATGCGCTCGGGGCCGAGCGCGGCGCGGGCCGCGGCCACGGCCCCGGGCGCGCCGAGGTGGACCCCGTCGGCGCCGGTCTCGAGCGCGAGATCGACGTCGTCCTGGAGCAGGAACGCGACGCTGCGGGCGCCGCAGACCGGCCGCAGGCGCCGCGGCCGCGGCGCGCATCGCGGCGCGCTCCGGGTCCGCCAGGCGCAACAGGAAGCCGGCGCTGCCGCCGGCCGCGAGCGCCGCCGCCAGCTGCGGCTCGAAGCTCGCCGGATCGAGCTCGGGCGGGCTGATCAGCAGCAGCTGGCAGCCCGGCGGCGCGCCGGGCTCGGGCGCCGCCCGCCCCGGGCTCACGCCTCGTTCAGGTAGATCTTGATCACCTCGTCGAGCAGGCCCAGCGCCTCGGCCTTGGGCCGGCGGAAGCTGTTGCGGCCGATGATCGAGCCCGAGCCGCCGCCGTCGCGGATCTGGCGGATCTCGGCCAGCAGGCCCTCGGTGTCCTTGGCGTCGCCGCCCGAGAACACCACGATCCGCTTGCCGGCGAAGGCGCAGTTCATGACGTGGCGGACCCGCGCCGCCATGCGTCGAGCGGTCGATGTCCTCGGCCTCGTAGACCTTCTTCGCGGCGTCCAGGTCGAGCTCGTCGCTCGGCGGCTTGACCTTGATGATGTTGGCGCCCATCAGCGCCGCCATGTGCGCGGCGTAGCCGCAGATGTCGAGCGCGGTCTCCTTCTTGACCTTGCCGCCGCGCGGGTAGGACCAGACCACCGCCGCGAGCCCGTAGGACTTGGCCTCGTGGATGATGTCGCGCAGCTCCTCCATCATGTCGTAGCAGGCGTCCGAGCCGGGGTAGATGGTGAAGCCGACGCCGACGCAGCCGAGCCGCAGCGCATCCTTGACCGAGGCGGTCACCGCCTGGTCGGGCGCCGTCGCGGCGAGCGAGTTGGCGCTGTTCATCTTGAGGATGGTCGGCAGCTGGCCGGCGTAGGTGTCGGCGCCCTGCTCGAGCAGGCCGAGCGGGGCGGCATAGCCGGACAGCCCGGCATCGATCGCCAGCTGATAGAGATAGTGCGGGTCGTAGGCCGGCGGGTTGGACGCGAAGCTGCGCGCGGGCCCGTGCTCGTAGCCCTGGTCGACCGGCAGGATCACGAGCTTGCCGCTGCCGGCGAGGCGGCCGTGCATCAGAAGCCGCGCGAGATTGCCCTTCACGCCCGGGCTCTCGCCCTCGTACCAGGACAGGATCTCTTTGATCTTCGGCGTGAGTTGCATGGGTCGCCTCCTTGCTTTCGACGCCCCTGAGATAGCTTGGCGCGGCCGGGGAAGGCAAGGACCGCCCCGCCGGCCGCGGGACGCCCGCTCGACCGCATGGCAACGCCGCAGGGCCGCTCAGGTTCCGCCGGCGACCGCCTCGTGGCGGAGCTCGGCGCCGAGCTCCGCCGCCATGTCGGCGAGCCTGACCGCGGTCGCGCGGCTGCCGGAGAACGCGAGCTTGCGGCAGCCGCTGCGCAGCGCCGCCATCACCAGCCCGGCATCGTCGCCGCAGTCGATCAGCAGCTCGTGGCCGGCGGCCGCGCCGAGCGCCTGGAGATAGCCGATCCCGGCATAGGCCGCGGCATCCGGCGCGCTGCGCAGCTCGACCGGCTCCCCGCGGCGCGCCGCCTCGGCCAGCGCCGCCCTGGCCTCGTCGAGATCCTGGACCACGACCTCGGGCATCGGTCTCGTGCCCCTGCCTGACGCGTTCGACCCGGGGCCCCGCGCGCGCGGGCTCAGCCGGCGGGCACGGCCGCGGCGGCGGGTGGGTGGTCGCCGAGCTCGCCGGTGATCAGGCTCACGATCTCCTCGGGGCTGGTCGAGCGCACCGGGCGCTCGCCGGTGACCCGGCCGTGGCGCAGCACGACGATGCGGTCGGCGACGTGGAAGGCGTGCAGCACGTTGTGGGTGATCACCACGATCGCGACCCCGCGGCGCTTGATCTCCGCGATCAGCTCGAGACCGCGCCGGGTCTGCTGCACCCCGAGTGCGGCGAACGGCTCGTCCAGCAGGACCAGCCGGCCGCCCCAGTGGACGAAGCGGCAGAGCTCGATCGCCTGGCGCTGGCCGCCCGAGAGATGCTCGACCGTGGTCCGGACCGAGGGGATGCTGGTGCCGATGTCGGCGAGCGCCCGCTCGGTCTCGGCCTGCATCGCGCGCTCGCGCAGGAACTTGAGGCCGAGGACGTTCTTGTGCAGCTCGCGACCCATGAAGAAGTTGGCGACCGTGTCGACGTTGGGGCAGAGCGAGAGGTCCTGGTAGACCGTCTCGATGCCCTGCGCCTTGGCCTCGGCCGGGCTGGCGAAGGCGACCTCGCGGCCGTCGAAGCGGATCCGCCCGGCGGACGGCGCGAGCGAGCCCGAGATGATCTTGATCAGCGTCGACTTGCCGGCGCCGTTGTCGCCGAGCAGCCCCACGACCTCGCCGCGGCGGACCGCGAAGCTCACCTCGTCGAGCGCCACGACCGGGCCGAAGCGCTTGCTCAGGCGGTCGACCTGCAACAGGGGCTCGGCCGGGACGGCCGCGGCGTCGGTCATCGGCTCGCGACTTGGGTGGCTCCGGGCGTGCGGCGAAGCGCGAGCAAATCACGCGCGCCCCGGGGCTGTCGAGTCGAAAGCCCGCCGCTCAGCGGTGATACGGCGGCAGCGGCCCCGGCTCGCCCGGCAGGGGGAGCTCCAGGGAAAGCGCCTCCGGCAGCGGATAGAGGTAGGGGTTGAGGTCGACCGGGACCTCCGCGTTGAGACGCGCCTGGAGGATGCCGCAGTCCCAGCGATAGCCCGCGGGCGTTCCCGCGAGGCGGCTTGCGACGAAGTACCGGCAGGCGCACTGCACGGTCACCTGGCGGCTCAGCTGACCGGCGAGCGCGGCGCTGCAGACCGGAATCTCGGCCTTTACCGGCGCAAGCGGCCCGGCGCCGAGCAACAGGGCGAGCCCGCAGGCGCCGGCCCGGACGGGCGATAGCATGGGTGGTCGGGGCGGCAGGCTCAGCCGAGCGCGCCGGCGCTGGCCGCGAGCGCCCAGAGCACGCGCTGACCGGCGTCCTCGTGCAGCTGGTTCCCCGCGCCGACCAGGCCGACGCCTACGACGATGCTGGCCGCGGCGACAATCGAGGCGAAGCTGGCATGGCGTAGGCGAATGGCGCTCTGCTCGTCGCCCAGGATGCGCCGGATGGCCGCCATGACGGTTCCCCTCGCTGGCTTAAATCTTCGGACAATATATCTAAAATACGAGGGAAATGCCAGTCATTTCGCGGAGCGCTGGACCTGCTCGGGGCCGCCGGCGGCGGCGCGCTCACTCCGCCGGCACGGTCTCGACGTCGGCCGGCGCGTCGCCGAGCGCGGCGGCGATCGCGTCGTCGACCCGCTCGAGCCAGACGAACTCGAGGCTCGCGCGCGCGCTCTCGGGGATGTCCTCGAAGTCCTTGCGGTTGCGCGCCGGCAGCAGGACCCGCGCGATCCCGGCGCGGTGCGCGGCCAGCACCTTCTCCTTGATCCCGCCGACCGGCAGGACGAGGCCGCGCAGCGAGATCTCGCCGGTCACCGCGGTGTCGCTGCGCACGGTGCGATCGGTCAGCAGCGAGACCAGCGCCGTGAACATCGCGACCCCGGCCGAGGGACCGTCCTTGGGGATCGCGCCCGCGGGGACGTGGATGTGGATGTCGCTCTTCTCGAACAGGCTCTCGCCGAGGCCGAACTGGCGCGCGCGCGACTTGACCAGGCTCTGCGCCGCCTGCGCGCTCTCCTTCATCACCTCGCCGAGCTGGCCGGTCAGGATCAGCTTGCCGCTGCCCGGGACCCGGCTCGCCTCGACGAACAGGAGGTCGCCGCCGACCGGGGTCCAGGCGAGGCCGGTGGCGACGCCCGGCACGCTGGTCCGCATCGCGAGCTCGCTCTCGACCCTGCGCGCGCCCAGGATCGCGTGCAGGTCGTCCGGCCCGACCTCGATCCGCGTGGCCGTGCCCTCGGCGATGCGGACCGCGATGTTGCGGAACACCGAGCCGATCAGCCGCTCGAGGTTGCGCACGCCGGCCTCGCGGGTGTAGTCGCGCACGAGCGCGCGGATCGCCTCGTCGGTGATGCTCGCCTGCTCCGGCTTGAGGCCGTTCGCCTCGAGCTGGCGCTTGACCAGGTAGCGCTTTGCTATCTCGACCTTCTCGTCCTCGGTGTAGCTCGGCAGCTCGATCACCTCCATGCGGTCGCGCAGCGGGCCGGGAATCGAGTCGAGCACGTTCGCGGTGCCGATGAACATCACCTGGCTGAGGTCGAACGGCACGGCGAGATAGTTGTCGCGGAAGGTGCTGTTCTGCTCGGGATCGAGCACCTCGAGCAGCGCCGAGCTCGGGTCGCCATGGAAGCTCGCGCCGAGCTTGTCCATCTCGTCGAGCATGAACACCGGGTTGCGCGTGCCGGCCTTGCGGATCCCCTGGACGATGTTGCCGGGCAGCGCGCCGATGTAGGTCCGGCGATGGCCGCGGATCTCGGCCTCGTCGTGCACGCCGCCCAGGCTCGCGCGCACGAACTTGCGCCCGGTCGCGCGCGCGATGCTCTGGCCGAGCGAGGTCTTGCCGACGCCGGGCGGCCCGACGAAGCACAGGATCGGGCTCTTGCCGGCCGGGTTGAGCTTGCGCACCGCGAGGTATTCGAGGATCCGCCGCTTGATCTTGTCGAGGCCGAAGTGGTCCTCGTCCAGGATCCGGCGCGCCTCGGCGATGTCGATCGCGTCCGGGCTGAGCTTCGACCAGGGCAGCTCGATCAGCCAGTCGAGGTAGGTGCGCACCATCGAGTGCTCGGCCGCCGCCTCGGGCATGCGCTCGAGCCGCTTGAGCTCCTTGCGCGCCTGCTGCTCGACCTCCTCGGGCATCTTGGCCTCGGCGATCGCCTGGCTCAGCTCCTCGATCTCGGCGCCGGTGCCCTCGCTCTCGCCGAGCTCCTTCTGGATCGCCCGCATCTGCTCGCGCAGGATGTACTCGCGCTGCCGGGCGTCGACCGCCTCCTTGGTCTGCTGGCCGATGTCGCGCGAGATCTTGAGCACCTCGATCCGGTGGCCGAGCAGCTCGATCACCTTGTCGAGCCGCGCCCGCACGTCGACCAGCTCGAGGATCGCCTGCTTCTCCTCGGGCCTCAGGTCCATGAAGCTCGCGACCAGATCGGCGCCGACCGAGGGCGAGGTGATCGCCTGGACCGCGTTGACCAGCTCGGGCGGCACCTGGGGCAGCAGCTCGAGCGCCTCGAGCGAGCGCTGCTTGAGCACCAGGAGCCGCGCCTGCAGCTCGGGCCCGCCGGCCTCCGCGCCGCCCTCCGGCTCGTCGAAGCGCTCGATGCGCGCCGCGAGGTAGGGGTAGCCGGGCAGGAACTCGCGCACCCGGAAGCGCTGCTGGCCCTGGACAGACGACGTGGTGCTGGCCGTCGGGCGCGGTGACGTAGCGCAGGATGCCGGCGACCGTGCCGACCTCGTGCATGTCCTTTGCGCCCGGCTCCTCGACCTCGGCCGCGCGCTGCAGGACTACGCCGACCGGCCGCTCGCTACGCGCGGCCTCCTGGGCGGCCGCGATCGACCTGGGCCGGCCGAGCGCCAGCGGCAGCATGATGCCGGGATAGAGCACCACGTTGCGCACCGGCAGGATGATCAGCGCGTCCTGGGGCAGGCTCGCGGCCTTGCCCTCGCCGGCGGCGGCCGGGGCCGCGCTGGCGGGAGTCGCCGGCGCTTCGGCGCGGGCCTGGTTGGGCTGCTGCTCTGTCGTCATTCCACCATCCCATTCACAACTTGCGCAGACCGAGCACCAGGCAGCCGTCGGCCAGCTCGCGGCGCCCGATCTCGAAGCGGCCCGGCGGCAGGTCGATGCGCCGCTCGAAGTGGCCGTAGGGAATCTCGAGCCGGCGGATGACCCCGCCATGCGCCTGGCCGGGCATCGGCCGCTCGCCGGCGACCACCAGCGTGCCGTCCTCGACCGTGACCTGGAGCTGGTCGGCGACCACCCCCGGCAGCGCGACCAGGATCCAGAGCTCGCCATCGGTCTCCAGGACGTCGACCGGCGGCTCCCAGGTCGGCCGGCGGCCGCGCCCGGGCCGCGGCTGGAAGAACTGCCGGTTCAAGCGCTCGGCCCGGTCCAGCAGCTCGCAAGCCTCGGCCCACATCCAGATCCCGGGATCGCGTGATGTCATGGGGTGACCTTCCGCAGAGCAACGGCGATCGTACTCGCCGGCAGCAGCGCTGCCGCGAGCGCACCTCCGGCGCGAATCCTGTGCCTAATATGTCGTTCACGAGCGCGCCGATTCAACTCGGGGGCCCGGCGGACATCGTGCCCGCGCGCCGACCCGCGGGGATCACGACAGGCTCGTTGGCCTTGCGCTCCGAGCGGCACGCTCGCAACCTCGGCGCCGAGCAGGCAGGCCCAACCGGAGAGCGGCGATGGAGCCGGTGCGCTTCGGCGTGATCAGCACCGCCAGGATCGGCGTCGAGAAGGTGATCCCGGCGCTGCAGCGGTCCCGGCACTGCCGGGTGGTCGCGATCGCATCGCGCGAGCGCGCCAGGGCCGAGGCGGCGGCCGCGACGCTCGGCATCGCCACGGCCTACGGCTCCTATGCCGAGCTGCTCGCCGACCCGGCGATCGAGGCGGTCTACAACCCGCTGCCCAACCACCTGCACGTGCCGATCTCGATCGAGGCCGCGGCGGCCGGCAAGCACGTCCTGTGCGAGAAGCCGATCGCGCTCGGCGCTGCGGAGGCGATGCGGCTGATCGCCGCGCGCGACCGCGCCGGCGTGCTGATCCAGGAGGCCTTCATGGTGCGCCACCACCCGCAGTGGCGGCGGGCGCGGGAGCTGGTGCGCGCGGGCCGGATCGGCGAGCTCCGGGTCGTCCAGGGCAGCTACGGCTACATGAACCGCGACCCCCGCAACGTGCGCAACCAGGCCGCCATCGGCGGCGGCGGCCTGTACGACATCGGCTGCTACCCGATCGCCGGCGCGCGCTTCCTGTTCGAGGCCGAGCCCGTGCGGGTGGTCGGCCAGATCGAGCGCGATCCCGACTTCGGGACCGACCGCCTAGCGTCGGTGCTGATGGCGTTCCCGGCCGGCCAGGCGCTGTTCGTGTGCTCGACCCAGCTCGTGCGCTACCAGCGGATCCAGATCTTCGGCACCGGTGGGCGGATCGAGATCGAGATCCCGTTCAACGCGCCGCCCGACCGGCCCTGCCGGATCCTGGTCGATGACGGCAGCGGCCTCGCCGACGCCTCGGCCGAGGCCGAGAGTTTCGAGGTCGTCGACCAGTACACGCTCCAGGGCGACGCGTTCGCCCATGCGATCCGCACCGGCACGCCGCTCGAGTTCCCGCTCGAGGACGCGGTCAGGAACATGCGCGTGATCGACGCGATCTTCCGCTCGGGCCGCAGCGGCCGGTTCGAGAAGGTGTGATCCGGCCCCGGTGCCCGTGCCGACGAGATGCGGTCGTTTACCTGCGGCCAGCCCCGGCACGACCTGCCCGGATCAGTAAAGCGGTCGATCACCTGCGGCGAGCCCCGGCACGACCCGCCCGGATCAGTAAAAGGGCCTGGCTCGTCGGCCGACGCAACCCGGATCAGCTTTCAAGACGTGCGCCACAGTCGGGTGCGACGCGCCCCGCAGAGCCTTTCGCGGCGGTGGGCGTGCTGCGACGGATGTCCGCCGCTACCAGCGGCAGGCCGAGGGCGGCGGGCGTCCTGCGACGGCGTCCGCCGCTACCAGCGGCAGGCCGAGGGCATCCGACCAGCGGCGCGCGGCAGCCTCGGCCAGGCCCTCGTCCCGCGTGCTCAACAGGCCGACGATCCTCCTGGGATCGGGGTGGGCCAGCTCGATCCGGTGGATGACGCGCCAGCCGTAGCGGTGATAGACGCGCTCGCGCCGGTGGCGCACGCCGCGGTAGCTGGCGAGCGGCTCGCGCCAGCGGCGGACGCCGGTCAGGCTGCGCACCGCGACCTGCAGGGTCGAGGCTCCGACGGTCAGCGTCCGCCGGCGCAGCAGCAGGTCGAGCGCCCACAGCAGGTGGCCCGCGCCGACCGCCAGCAGGGCGCAGCTGCCGGCGAGGCCGAGGCCCGGCAAGGGGGGCGGCGCGCCGCTCACCAGGGCGCGCAGCGGAACGCCGATCCAGACGCCGCCGATCGCCAGCACCAGGGCGCCGAGCAGGAGCCGATCGCGCGGGCGGGCAGCGGCGGCCGACGCCGGCAGCTCGGGTGCTCGACCGGCGGTGGGAGGACGGCAGCTGAGCGTGGGCATGGCGGCTCTGGGCATCGCGCGGCCTCGCAACCTGTGCTTGATCCTGGCCTTCGTCCGACGCGCTCAGGGTTAGACCGCCCGGGTTAACGAAGGGTTAAGGCGGCGCCACCCGGGCCGCTGCCGTTGCCGGCGCCGCTGCGGCCCGCTATCACCGCCGCGGAGGGCGCGCCGCCGCGCCGGCGCGCGATGGCGCGCGGCCCGCGACGCGGCGCGGACGGGAGATGGATCGGCCGGATGATGGATGACGCGGGCGACGCTCTCGAGGGCGAGGCGCCGGTGCTCGAGCCTGGCCGCCTCGACGAGATCGCCCGGCGCTATGGCGCCCCGCCGCTCGCGATCGAGGTCCTGGGCCTGCGCAAGACCTACCGCGGCGGCCGCCGGACGCCGCCCAAGGAGGCGCTGAACGGCATCGACCTCGCGGTGCCGCGCGGCTCGATCTTCGGCCTTTTGGGTCCGAACGGCGCCGGCAAGTCGACGCTCATCAACATCCTCGCCGGCCTCGTGGTCAAGACCGGCGGCACCGCCCGGATCTGGGGCTTCGACATCGCCGCCAACCCGCGTCGCGCGCGGCGCGCGATCGGCGTCGTGCCGCAGGAGTTGAACCTCGATGCCTTCTTCACGCCGCGCGAGGCGCTCGACATCCAGGCCGGGCTGTACGGCGTGCCCAAGCGCGAGCGGCGCTGCGACGAGATCCTCGCCGCGGTCGGCCTCGCCGACAAGGCGGACGCCTACGCGCGCACCCTCTCGGGCGGCATGCGGCGCCGCCTGCTGGTCGCCAAGGCCCTGATCCATCAGCCGCCGGTGGTGGTGCTCGACGAGCCGACCGCAGGCGTCGACGTCGAGCTCCGGCGCAGCCTCTGGAGCTACATGCGGCGGCTCAACCGGCAGGGCGTGACCGTGGTCCTGACCACCCACTACCTCGAGGAGGCCGAGGCGATGTGCGACCGGATCGCGATCATCGACCAGGGCCGCGTGGTCGCCTGCGACGACAAGGCGAGCCTGATCCGCCGCCTCGACGAGAAGGAGCTCACGGTGGTGGTCGCCGAGCCGCTCGAGCGGCTGCCGCCGGAGCTCGCGCGCCTCGGCGCCCGGCTCGACGGCGGGCGCCGGCTGGTCCTGCGCTACCGGCCGAGCCGGGCGCGGGTCGGCGAGCTGCTCGATGCGGTGCGCGCCGCCGGCCTGACGATCACCGATCTCGCGACCGCCGAGGCCGACCTCGAGGAGCTGTTCCTGCGGCTCACCGGGCAGGCCGCGGCCGGCCCCGGCGGGCCGCCGCCCGCCTGATCGCCGCCCGCGCCGCGGCCCCGCGCGAGCGGCGCCCTTCAGAGGGCTTTACAGCCGGCGGCCTTGATGGCATGAGGAGCGTCAGGTGCAACAAGCGGAAAGGAGGTGATCCAATGTCTCACGCAACGGTGGTGCGTCCGGCAGGTCCGGCGAACGAGGCTTTGGTCACGTCCGCCAGGCTCGGCTGACGCCGCGGGAAACAGCCCATCAACCAACCCCGCGTAACCACCTTACGTGCGGTTTCGGCGCCGCTGCCCCCGGGCAGCGGCGCTTTCTTATTCCGGCCCGGGACCTCGCGACCTTCCCGATCCGCTCGCGCTCCGGCGCCAGCGACGCTACTCTGACTTCCGATTTGGCGGCCTGGAGCAGCGCATGTCGATTTCCCAGCCGGAGGTCCCGCGCCGGCTCTCGACCGATCAGTTCCTGCGCTGGCTGGAGACCCGCGCCGAGGGCGAGCGCTGGGAGCTGGTCGACGGCGAGCCGGTCCGCAGCATGTCGCCCGAGACCGTGCGTCACGTCGAGCTGAAGCGCAACTTGCTGGAGGCCTTGCGTGACGCGCTGCGAACCGCCGGCCTGCCGTGCCGCGCGCTCGGCGACGGCGTTGCCGTCCGGGTCGACCCGCGTTCATTCTTCCAGCCCGACGCCTCGGTCACCTGTGCGGAGCGCGTCGATCCGGACGCGGTCGAGGTGCCGAATCCGATCGTGGTCGCCGAGGTCGTCTCCCCCGGCACCCGGGTGCGCGATCACACGGTGAAGCTGGTCGACTACTTCGCCGTGCCGAGCGTGCAGCACTATCTCCTGATGAGACCCGCCGCCGACTGGTCCTCCACCACCCGCTGCCGAAGCAGAACGGCGCGCCGCTGCGCCTCGCCGTGCCCTGGAAGTACGGCTTCAAGTCGTCAAGTCGATCGTCCGCTTCACCTTCACCGAAGCGCGGCCCAGAACCTTCTGGGAGACCATCCAGGCTGCGGAATACGGGTTCTGGGCGAACGTCAACCCGGAGGTGCCGCATCCGCGCTGGAGCCAGGCGAGCGAGCGCGTGCTCGGCACCGACGAGCGCGTGCCGACCCGGCTGTTCAATGGCTACGCCGAGTTCGTCGCCGACCTCCTACCGCGGCCTCGACGGCGAGCGCCTGTCGCCTGACCTTTGACGGGCGCTCGGGCCCGGTCTAACCCTGGTCGGCACACCAGGGAGGCGGGTCATGACGGAGCAGCTGTTCGGCATCGTGCCGCCGATGACGACGCCGTTCGACGACGGCGGGCGAGCTCGATGAGGCGGCGGTCCGCGCGCAGGTGCGCTGGCTCTTGGACGCGGGCGTGCACGGCCTCGCCGCGGGCGGCTCGACCGGCGAGGGCCACGCCCTCGACCAGGACGAGCTGCGCCGCCTGGTCGCCACGGTCGCCGAGGAGGCGGCCGGGCCGGGTGCCGGTGATCGCCGGCATCATCGTCGATTTCGACCCGCGATGCGATCCGCCGCGGCCGGGCGGTCGAGGGTCTCGGCGTCGCGGCGCTCCAGGTCACGCCGGTGCACTACCTGTTCCGGCCCGACGACGCCGCGATGCTCGAGCACTTCCGGGTCATCGCGGAGGCGACCGGCCTGCCGATCATCATCTACAACGTCGTGCCCTGGAGCTACCTGTCGCCGGCGCTCTTGTGCCGGATCATGGCGCGAGGTGCCGGGCGTGATCGGGGTCAAGCAGAGCGCTGGCGACCTCAAGCTCCTGGCCGACCTCCTGATCGCGGCAGCGGCCGCGAGAGCCGTATCTTCAGCGCGGTCGACGCGTTGCTCTACCCGTCCTTTGCGCTCGGCGCCCAGGGCGCGATCGCGGCGATCCTGGCGGCGGCGCCCCACGCCTGCGTCCAGCTCTGGGATGCGTCCAGGCGGGCGACCATGCCCGCGCGCTCGACCTGCACCGCCGCCTGCTGGTGCTCTGGAACGCGCTGGTCGCCGACAACCTGCCCGCCTGCACCAAACACGCCCAGGCGCTCCAGGGCGTGCCGTCGGGCCAGCCGCGCGCCCCGATGCCGCCCGCCTCGGCGCCCAGCAGCAGGCGATCCAGGCGGCGCTGCGCGGGCTGACTTGAGCGCCGGTCGCACGCCACGCTCGACCAACATTCTCTCGACATCTGCTCTCAGCGGACGCTATTATTGTGCTAGCACAGTGGAGAACGGCGATGGCGAGTGTGCTGGTGCGCGATCTCGATCCGGCGGTGGTCGAGCGGCTGAAAGTCCGGGCCGAGGAGAATCGCCGGTCCTTACAGAAGGAGCTGAAGGCGATCCTCGAAACCGCGGCAGCGCAGGCGACGTGGGCGGAAGCGCGGGCCAATATCGAACGCGTGCGCGAGCGATTCGCCGGCCGTCAATTCTCTGACAGTGCCGAGCTCATCCGGGAGGAGCGCGATCGTTGACGCCGCTCGTCGTGGATGCGAGCGTCGCTTTCAAGTGGTACTTCGAGGAACCATGGTCGGATGCGGCCCGCCGGCTTCTGTCCGGCGGGAGGTTGAGCGTGCCGCGATTGTTCTTCCTTGAGATCGAGCAACATTCTGAGGAAGCGCTACGAGCGGAAGGAAATGTCGGCAGACGACGCGCGGGCGACCGCCGACAGTTTGGCAGAGTTGCCCTTGGAGGTCTGGCCCGATCACCGACTGGCCCGGCCAGCGCTCGATCTCGCGCTGGATTTCCGGATCTCGATGTTAGATGCGGTTTGCGTGGCGCTTGCCGTTCGGCTGCAAGGACGGGTGGTGACCGCCGATCGACGGTTGGTCAATGCGTTGCAGGTTGGCTCCTTGGCCGCGCATGTCCTCGGAGTGGAGGAGCTTGGCTCAAGCTAGTGGAAGTCGCGGGATTTGAAGCCCGCGGCGCGCGGGTCGAGCGGTTGCGGCGGCGCGGTGGACCGGGCTTCGGGCGGCTCGAGGACGCCCCGGTAGATGTGCGGGTGCGAGCGGAAGTGGTCGAGGTCGCGCGGCCGCCAGAAGGGGTCGCGCGGGTCGGGCGGGCCCCCGCTCTTGGCGTGATCGGCGTGGGCAAGCGGTGACTTGAAGGCCTGATCGGTCGCCGCCAGGCGGCGCAGCAGGTCGCTGCGGTCGACCAGGCGCTCGGCGATCACGTGGATCACCAGGCCCTCCTTCTGCAGCCGGCCCTGCACCACCATCAGCTGCGCGCCCAGCACGACCCGGCGGAAGCGCTCGAACACGCTTGGGCCAGACCACCAGATTGGCGACCCCGGTCTCGTCCTCGAGCGTGATGAAGATCACCCCGCTCGCGGTGCCCGGGCGCTGGCGGACCAGGGTCAGGCCCGCGACCGCGACCGGGCGGCCATCGTCGAGGGCGGCGAGCCGCTCGGCCGCGACCATCCGGCGCGGCAAGGAAGCGGCGCAGCAGCGCGAGCGGATGGGCGCGCAGCGACAGGCGGAGGTTGGCGTAGTCCTCGGCGACGTCATGGCCGAGCGTCATCGGCGGCAGCGCGACCTCCGGCTCGGCGCGGCGCCGCCCGGCCCTCGGCCCAGGCGAACAGGGGCGGCAGGTCGTGCTCGTGGCCGGTGCGATCGAGGCCGATCGCGCGCCACAAGGCGCCGCGCCGGTCGAGCGCGAGCGAGCTGAAGGCATCGGCGCGCGCCAGGCGGTCGAGCGCGGCGGCGCTGACCCCGGCCGGCGGCGCAGCTCGGGCGAGATCGACGATAGCCCCGGCCCCGGCGCTCGACCAGCGGCGCCAGCTCCGCCTGCCTTCAGCCCCTTGACCTGGCGAAAGCCGAGACGGAGCGCGATCACCCCCACCCCCATCCCTCCCCCTTCAAGGGGGAGGGAGTGTCATCGAAGCCGGCCCCAGTGCTTTCCCTCCTCCCTTGCCGGGGAGGCGCCGGCGCCGGCCATGGCGTCTTCCATCCCCCCTTGCGGGGGAGGGTCAGGGTGGGGGGTACGAGGCGAGCCCGGCCGCGGCGCTGCCGCCTCGAGCGTGCAGTCCCAGGCGCTCGCGTTGACGTCGACCGGCAGCACCGTGACGCCGTGGTCGCGGGCGTCGCGCACGATCTGGGCCGGCGCGTAGAAGCCCATCGGCTGGCTGTTGAGGAGCGCGCAGGCGAACACCTCCGGATAGTGGCACTTGAGCCAGGACGAGACGTAGACCAGGAGCGCGAAGCTCGCGGCGTGGGACTCCGGAAAGCCGTAGGTGCCGAAGCCCTCGATCTGCTGGAAGCAGCGCTCGGCGAACTCGGCCGCGTAGCCGTTCGCGACCATGCCGTCGATGAACTTGCTGCGGAAGGTGTGGATCGTGCCGACCCGCTTGAAGGTCGCCATGGCGCGGCGCAGGCGATCGGATTCGCTGGCGTGAAGCCCGCGCCGACGATCGCGATCTGCATCGCCTGCTCCTGGAACAAGGGCACGCCCAAGGTCTTCTCGAGCACGCCCTTGAGCGCGTCCGAGGGATAGTCGACCGTCTCCTCGCCGCAGCGCCGGCGCAGGTAGGGGTGGACCATGTCGCCCTGGATCGGCCCCGGGCGCACGATCGCGACCTCGATCACGAGATCGTAGAAGCATTGCGGCTTGAGGCGCGGCAGCATGGTCATCTGCGCGCGGCTCTCGACCTGGAACACGCCGAGCGAATCCGCCCGGCTCAGCATCTCGTAGACCGCCGGATCCTCGGCCGGCACGGTGGCGAGCGTCAGCTGGCGGCCGTAGTGCCGCGCGAGCAGCTCGAACGCCTTGCGGATGCAGGTCAGCATGCCGAGCGCCAGCACGTCGATCTTGAGGATGCCGAGCGCGTCCAGGTCGTCCTTGTCCCACTCGACGAAGGTGCGCTCGGCCATCGCGGCGTTGACCACCGGCACCACCTGGTCGAGGCGGCTCTTGGTCAGGACGAAGCCGCCGACGTGCTGCGAGAGATGGCGGGGAAAGCCGGTGAGCTCGGACGGCGAGCTGAAGGGCCAGGCCAAGGCGCGGCTCGGCGGGATCGAGGCCGCGCTCCTGCGCCAGGCGCTGATCGATGCCGCCCTCGCTCCAGCCCCAGATGCCCGACGCGAGCGCGCCGACCGCGTCCTCGGAGAGGCCGAGCGCCTTGCCGACCTCGCGCACCGCGCTGCGCGCGCGGTAGTGGATCACGGTCGCGGCGATGCCGGCGTGCTCGCGGCCGTACTTCCGGTAGATGTACTGGATGACCTCCTCGCGCCGCTCGTGCTCGAAGTCGACGTCGATGTCGGGCGGCTCGTTGCGCTCGGCCGAGACGAAGCGCTCGAACAAGAGATCGAAGCGCTCGGGGTCGACCTCGGTGATGCCGAGGCAGAAGCAGACCGCGGAGTTCGCCGCCGAGCCGCGGCCCTGGCAGAGGATGCCCTGGCTGCGCGCGAAGCGCACGATGTCGTGGACGGTGAGGAAGTAGGGCGCGTAGCCGAGCCCGGCGATCAGCTGGAACTCGTGCTCGATCTGGGCGCGCACCTTGTCCGGCACGCCGTCCGGATAGCGCAGGGCGGCGCCCTGCCAGGTCAGCTGCTCGAGGTGCTCCTGCACGCTCATGCCCGCGGGCGCCGGATCGATCGGGTAGTCGTAGCGCAGCTCGTCCAGGGAAAAGCGGCAGGCGTCGACGATCTCGAGGCTGCGCGCGAGCGCTTCCGGATGGCGGCGGAACAGGCGCAGGATCTCGGCCGGCGGCTTCAGGTGGCGCTCGGCATTCGCTTCGAGGCGGAAGCCCGCCTGGTCGATCGTGCAATGCTCGCGGATGCAGGTCAGCACGTCCTGCAGCGGCCGGCGCTCGGGCACGTGGTAGAGCACGTCGCCGGTCGCGAGCAAGCGGCGTGCGGCAGCGCGGCGGCGAGCCCGGCCAGCGCCTCGATCCGGGCGGCATCGTCGCCGCGGTAGAGGTGCTGCGCGGCGAGATAGCAGCCTGGCAGGCTGTGGCGCAACTCTTCCAGGAAAGTCGGGAAAGCAGTCGTCCGGCTCGTCCGGCGGCAGGGCGACCAGGATCTGACCTTCGGCGTGCGCCAGCACGTCCTCGAGCCAGAGCTGACAGTTGCCCTTCTCGGCCCGCCGCTGGCCCAGCGAGATCAGCTGCGACAGCCGGCCATAGGCGGCGCGGTCGGTCGGGAAGCAGAGCAGCGAGCGGGCCGGCGAGCAGCCCTTGTCGTCCTTTCTCTGTCGTCCTCGGGCTTGACCCGAGGACCCGGCCGTCCGGTCCGGCGGATCACCTGCAGGGCATGGACGGCCGGGTCGAGCCCGAGGGCATAAAGGGATCACGGAGCCGGTCCGAGCCTTCCTGGCATCGAGATCGAGCCGGGCGCCGACCACGAAGCGGAGGCCGACCTCCCTGGCGGCGCAGTGCGCGCGGACCACGCCGGCGAGCGTGTTGCGATCGGTCAGCGCGAGCGCCTCGAGGCCGAGCTCGGCCGCGCGCAGCACCAGCTCCTCCGGATGCGAGCCGCCGCGCAGGAACGAGAAGTTGCTGGTGACCTGAAGCTCGGCGTAGGCGGTCATGGCTCACGCTTCCGCCGGCGTTGACCCGGAGCCTGCGCCGTCGAGGTTCAGAAATCGGGGAGCAGCTTGACCAGGGCGACGATGACGACGGTCTGGATGATCAGCATGACGATGATGCGCCGCCAGAAGCGCCTCATGACGGCGCGCCATTCCGGCGAGGCTGCGTGAGCGTCGTCGCTCACGGCGTGCCGCCCGGCAGGAGCCTGATGAGCGCGATGATGACGGCGGCCTGGGCGACCAGGAGCCCCGCCACCTTCCAGGCGAGGTTCGCCCACCTCTTTGTGCAGCTCCGCGCGCAGCTTGTTGCCCTCCGACTGCATCTCGATCCGCAGTCGCGCCTCCATCTCGTGCATCTCGGTCCGCAGCTGGCCGATCTCGCCGCGCACGGCAGCGATCTCATGCTGCATCTCGCTGCGCACCGCGCCGAACTCATGCTGCATCTCGGTCCGCAGCTGACCGATCTCGATACGGAGATCCTTGATGTCCTGCTTGGTCGCGACGTCGCTGGCAGCGGCCATGTCGCCCAGGATGCGGGCGTGCCGACGTGCCCGCTCGGGATCGTCGCCATATTCCCGCTCGAGTCGCTCGGCAAGGGCGAGAGTATCGATCGTCGCCATCTCTCGTGCAGTCTAGCACGCCGACGCGGCCTCACGCGAACAGGCCGTGCAGGTACCAGCGCGGCAGGGTGGCGACGCCGGCGCGGTAGAGGCCTTCGCGGAACAGCCAGAAGCGGCCGCCGTCGCATGTCCTCGACCGCGAAGTAGTCGCGGGTCAGGACGTTGGGGTCGGCGTCGGGCTGCGCGCCACCATTCGGGCGCCAGGCGCTCGGGGCCGCGCGCCCGCGCGACCCTGTGCACCGCCTGGCGCCAGCGGAACAGCACCGGCGGCTCGTCGGGCACCGCGCGCGATCGCCTCGATCGGCTCGGGCCGGGCGAGCAGGCGCAGGGGCCGCGACGGCGCCGGCCCGTGCAGCTGGCGCGGGGCGAACGCGACCGGCTTTCCCTGATCGAGCGCCGGGACGCGGCGCTGGGCGCGCTCGGGCAGGTGGCTCGCCTGCGGCACCAGCTGGCTGACCGAGCCCGCGCCCAGCCGGTTGCTCAGGCGGTCGACCAGAGGTGCCAGATCGCGCGCCTGGTCGAGGTCGCCCGCGCCCATGCCGCGCCAGGCGAGCGGCTCGGGCAGCAAGGGCTCGACCACCTCGGCCGCGAGGATCGCCCGCTCGATGCCGAAGCCGGGGTCGATCAGCTGCCAGCTTCTCGGCGAACAGGCGGGCGAGCTGGCGGCGGCTCGCGGCACGGCCGGCTGGTGCCGATCGCGGCGCAGGCGGTGCTGTTGTCGACCCGGTAGACGGCGAGCGTGAGCCGGCGCGCGCCGAGCCCGGCCGCCGCCGAGGCCGGCGCAGAGCTGGTCGAGCAGCCGCCGGGTCAGGACCGCGAGCGCCGCGGCCTCGAGGAGCGGCTCGGCGAGCGGCAGCTGGGCGCGATGGGCCGGCAGAGGACGGCGCGGCGAGATCGGCTCGGCGAGCCGGCCGCAGCGCCTGATCGAGGCGGGTCACCAGAGCCGGCGCCGAAGCGCGCGGTCAGCGCCGGCCGCGGCAGGGGATGGAGGTGCTCGATCCGGGCGAGGCCGAGGCGCTCGAGCATCGCGCTGAGCTCGGGCGCGAGGCGCAGCGCCGCGACCGGCAAGGGGGCGAGCGCGGCGCTGGCGCCGCCCGGCGGCACGATCTGGCGCTCGGGCGCGGCATAGCGCGCCGCGGCCCAGGCGGCGCCGGGGCCGTCGGCGATCGCCGGCCGCGGCGGCCAGGCCCTGCCGCTCGAGGCGGGCGAGCAGATCGGCGCGCAGCGCCGCCTCGCCGCCGAACAGATGGGCGCAGCCGGTGACGTCGAGCCAGAGCGCCCCGCCGGCGCTCGTGCGCCGCGCTGCGATCGAGCGCGACCAGCGGCGTGTAGCGCTCGCACCAGGCGGCGAGGTCCTCGAGCAGCCTGGCGTCGGCCGCGGGCTCGGCGGGGTGGACCTGGAGCTGCGGGCAGCAGCGCCCGGGCATCGGCCAGCATCGTGCCGGGCGCGAGGCCGGCCTGGCGGGCGCGGGCGACAGACCGCGGCGAGCCGGAGCGCGCCGTTCTGGCTCGCGAAGGTGGCGAGCGGCCGGTCCGGGCGGAGCGGCGCGCGGCCGCCGCCGGCCGCGCCCGCGGAAGAGGCCGCGTTCGCGGCCCCGGGCTGGAGCCTGCCCGGGGGCTCCCTACCCCTGAGCGCGTTGGCGGCGCGCCGGAGCAGCCGGTCGGTCGCCAGCGTCGGCAGCCAGAGCGAGAGGATCCGCGATCTCATGCCAGCCCTCCTTCGCGCCAGGCGACCTGCCAGACGCCGGTGCGGCCGCCGCGGCAGCGCACCAGCTCGACCCGCCAGCGCGGCGGCCCGAGATGCGCGCCCGGGCCGGGCTCGGCAAAGCGGTGATCCGCCAGCGCGTCGTGGCGGCGCTCGGCGGCGTCCCGGCGCCCGGCCCGCCCGGCGGCCGCAGCAGCAAACGCGGTGACGCCCTGGGCCTCGGCGGCGAGCTGCAGCCGCCGGCTCTGGGTCAGGCTCAGCCGGTCGACCTCGGCGAGCGCGGCGCCGAGGCCCAGGGCTGCGCAAGCGCCTCCTCGAGCGCCCAGAGGCCGGCGTCGCGCGCCGCGCGCCCGGACCAGGATCAGGCGCTCCGGCGCCAGGCCGAGCGCGGCCAGCCCGGGCGCGAACAGGTCGTCGCGCGGCCCGATCCAGACCGCATGGCCATGCCCGCGCCAGCATCCGGCCGAGCAGCGCCACGGCGAAGCCGAGCGCCGCGGCCGGGCACGCCGCGCCGCACAGCTCGTGCAGGCAGCCGCGGCGCAGCCCGCCGCCCGGCAGGGCGCGATCGATGCCCGGCGAGCCCGAGCGGCAGGATCGAGCCGCCCTCGTCCGGGGCCGGGCGGTCGAGCCGGGCGAGCGCTGCGCGCAGCCGCTCGAGCCGGCGGCGCTGGTCGGCGCGCAGGGGCGGAGGGTTGACGGGACGAGGCATGCGGGGCACGGTCGGGCATCGGTTATGTTCGCGTTTTGTCTCTGATATGTTCTCAATTTGTTCTCAGCACGAGCTGCCCTCTGTCAAGCCGGCTCGGTTCTGGCTAGGATGCGGCATCCACCCGGCCGCGGGCCGCGCAACCGCAAGAGCCGCCCCATGCAGACCTGCGACGTCCTGATCATCGGCGCCGGCATCGCCGGCGCGTCGGCGGCCTACGAGCTCGCCCCCTACGCCCGGGTCATCCTGCTCGAGCGCGAGCGCCAGCCGGGCTACCACAGCACCGGCCGCTCGGCCGCGGTGTTCGCGCCGGCCTACGGCAACCGGGTGATCCGCGCGCTGACCGCCGCGAGCCAGCGCTTCTACCAGGACCGGCTCGGCGGCCTCGCCGAGCACGGCGGTGCTGCGCGCCGCGCGGCGCGCTGTTCATCGCCCGCGCCGACCAGCAGGCCGCGCTCGACGAGCTGCTCGCCGACAGCGCGGCGCCAGGTCGCCGGCCTCGAGCGCCTCGAGCCCGCGCAGCTGCTCGCCCGCCTGCCGGTGCTGCGCCCCGACTACGTCGCCGCCGCGGTCTACGACCCGAGCGCCATGGACCTCGACGTCGCCGCGATCCACCAGGCCTATCTCAAGGGCTTCCGCGCGCGCGGCGGGCAGCTGGTCGCTCGACGCCGAGGTCACCCGCATCGCGACCAAGGTCGCGCCCTGGCGGATCGAGACCCGCGCCGGCCCGTTCGAGGCGGCGGTGCTGGTCGACGCCGCCGGCGCCTGGGCCGATGAGCTCGCCGCGCTCGCCGGCGTCGCCCCGGTCGGCCTGGTCGCCAAGCGGCGGACCGCCTTCCTGTTCGAGCCCTCGACCGGCAGCGAGCGCGACTGGCCGGTGGTGATCGATGCCGACGAGCAGTTCTATTTCAAGCCGGAATCGGGGCTGCTGCTGGGCTCGCCCGCGGACGAGACGCCGGTGCCGCCTTCGCGACGTGCAGCCCGAGGAGCTCGACGTGGCGCTCGCGATCGACCGGATCGAGCGCGCGACCCGCTTTCGCGTGCTGCGCGTGCCCAGGCGCTGGGCGGGCCTGCGCACCTTCGCCCCCGACCGGACCCCGGTCGTCGGCATGGAGGAGGCGGCGCCGGGCTTCTTCTGGCTGGCCGGCCAGGGCGGCTACGGCATCCAGACCGCGCCGGCGCTGGCGCGCGCGGCGGCGCGCCTGCTGGTCGACGGCGTGCTGCCGGACGACCTGCTCGCCCGCGGCCTCGTCGCCGAGGACCTGCTGCCGCTGCGCTTCCGGCTCGGGTCCCAGAGCGCGTCCGCCGCCGCGAGCCGCTAAACGGGCGACTTCGCGCATCCGGTGTGAACCAGTTCACAGCATGGTGGCCAGGATCGTGAAATCGTGTATTTTATCGATCGCGGGAACGAAAGGGGGACGAGGGCCGTGTGGCCGCTGAGACTGCTGATCGGTTTGATCGCGCTGGGCATCGGCATCGGGGCGTCCGAGGTCGTTCGGGCGGAGACCCGGGTGGCGTTGGTGATCGGCAACTCGGCCTATCGCAACGCCGAACAGCTGCCCAACCCGAAGCAACGACGCCGCCGCGATCAGCCGAGGCGTTGCGGCGCACCGGCTTCGAGGTCGAGCTGCGGACCGACCTCGACCAGCTCGGCATGCAGCACGCGCTGCGCGACTTCGGCCTCAAGGCCGAAGCGGCCGACGTCGCGCTGGTGTTCTACGCCGGCCACGGCGTCCAGGTCGCCGGCGAGAACTACCTGCTGCCGGTCGACGCCACGCTCGAGCGCGAGCGCGACCTGCTGTACGAGGCGCTGCCGCTCAACCTGGTGCTGGGCGAGGTCGCCCAGGCCCAGAGACTGGGCCTGGTGATCCTCGACGCCTGCCGCGACAACCCGCTGGCCGAGCAGCTGCGGCGCACCCTCGGGCCGATCCGCTCGCGCCTGGTCGGCGACGGTCTCGCGCGCATGGAGAACCTGCCGAGCGACACGATGATCGCTTTCGCCACGCGGCCGGGCGAGGTCGCGGTCGACGGCAGCGGGCAGCACAGCCCGTATGCCGCCGCCCTGCTCGAGCACATCGAGGAGCCCGGGGTCGAGCTCAACCTGCTTGTTCCGCAAGGTGCGCGACACGGTGCTGATCAACACCGCCTACCGGCAGGAGCCACGCACCTACGACGCGCTCGGCGCGGAGCCGTTCTACTTCATCGAGCCCAAGCCCAACCAGCGCCCCCAGCTGCCGCGGGTGGCGGCGCTCGAGGTGCTCGACGACGCCGGCCCGACCCCGATCGGGATCGGCCGGCCGATGGACCCCGACGGCGATCCGCTGACGGTCGAGGTCAGCGGCGTGCCCTCCAACGGCACGGTCACGATCGGCGATCGCGAGATCGTCGATCGGCGACGTCCTGACGCCCGATCAGCTGACCACCGCGACCTACAGCCCGGTCGAGGGCGGGGTCGGCGACGCCGGCTCGTTCGCGTTCCTGCTCCGGGACGATCGCGGCGGGACCACGCTCGGCCGGGTGTCGATCGCGGTCGAGCGCGCCAACAAGCCGCCGGTGGTCGAGACCGCGAGCGTGCTGACCCTGCCGGCGATCCCGCTCAACATCAGGCCGCCGGTCGATCCCGACGGCGATCCCTTGACGATCACGGTCGCCGAGGTGCCCGCGCGCGGCGCGATCAAGGACGGCGACCGGGTGGTCGCGGTCGGCGACGAGCTGAGCCCCGAAGCGCTCGCCGGCCTGGTGCTCGAGCCGGGACTCGAGGGCGCCTCCGGCAGCTTCGCGTTCAAGGTCAGCGACCCGGGCGGCGCGAGCGTCACCTCGGCGCTGCGGGTCGAGGTGCCGGGGCTGGCCGGCCCCGGCGGCGCCATCGCGACCACGACCGAGACCGCGCCGCCGGCCGAGACCAGCGCCGAGGTCGCGACCGAGCCCGAGGCCGAGCGCGCCGAGCGAGCGCGCCCGAGATCGAGACCGCGATGGTGACCCCGCCGGCGCCGGCCGAGGTCGCCGAGCCGCGCCGCCGAGCCCGCGGCCGCCGCGCCGAGCCGGCCGAGACCGAGCGCAACCTCGCGGTGCTGCCGCGTGCCGAGCCGACGCCGCCGAGCGCCGAGATGGCGGCGATCGTCGGCGACTACGAGGCGGTGCGCACGTCCAACATCCGGCGCGGGCCGAGCGCCGAGACCGAGCGCGTGGCGACGGTGAGCGCCGGCAGCACGCTGCGCGTGGTCGGCCTCGCCGAGGGCCGCGACTGGTACCAGGTCGAGACCGAGGATGGCCAGCGCGGCTTCATCTACGGCCAGCTGATCCGGCCGAAGCCGGAAGCGGCGCCGCGGGTCGAGGAAGCCCCCAAGGTCGAGCCGGCGCCGAAGGTCGAGCAGGTCGCGGCCCCGGTCGCGCGCATGGTGGCCGGCGATCTCAAGGACTGCGAGGACTGCCCGGAGCTGGTCAGGATCCCGGCCGGCAGCTTCGTCATGGGCTCGAAGGACGGCCACTGGAGCGAGAGCCCGGCGCACCGGGTCACCATCGCCAAGCCGTTCGCCCTCGGCAAGTACGAGGTCACCGTCGGCCAGTGGCAGGCCTGCGTCGACGCCGGCGCCTGTCAGTCGATGCCGGCGATGCAGGGGGTGAGCGCCAGCTCGCCGGTCCACAACGTCAGCTGGAACGAGGTCCAGGACTACCTGAAATGGCTGAGCGAGGTCAGCGGCGAGAGCTACCGCCTGCCGACCGAGGCGGAGTGGGAGTACGCCGCGCGCGCCGGGACCAAGACCCGCTACTGGTGGGGCGAGGGGATCGGCGTGAGCAACGCCAACTGCGAGGACTGCGGTGGCGACTGGGACCGCAAGACGCCGGCCCAGGTCGGCGGCTTGGCGGCCAACCCGTTCGGCCTGCACGACATGAACGGCGGCGTCATGGAGTGGGTCGCCGACTGCTGGAGCCAGGACTACGAAGGTGCCCCGGGCGACGGCAGCGCCCAGCAGTCCGGCGATTGCGGCCAGCGCGTCCTGCGCGGCGGCTCGTGGCGCAACGATCAGACCTACGCCACGGTGAGCAGCCGGCTGAGCTACGACGCCAGCGTGCGCTACTACACCAACGGCTTCCGCGTCGCCCGCGACCTGAACTGAGCCCGCGGTCCGCGGGCCGAGAGGCTCACGGCGGCGGCGCGTCGGCCGCCATGCCGGCGATCGGCGCCTCCAGGGTGATCTCGCCCGCGCTCTCGAAGACCAGCGTGAGCGGCAGGCTTGCGCCTTCCTTCAGCGGCTCTTTGAGCTGCCATCAGCATGATGTGCAGCTCGCCACGGGGCGCGAGGCGGAGCTCGCCGCCCGGGGGGATCTCGAGCGGGCCGGCCGGGCGCATCTTCATGACCCCGCCCTCATGGACCATGGCATGGGTCGCGGCGTGTCCGGCGACCGGCGTGGTGACCTCGATCAGCCGGTCCGGCCGGTCGCCGGTGTTGCGGATCGTCAGGTAGGCGGCCGTCGGCCGACCGGTGCCGACCGAGGCGCGTGCCCAGGGCGTGTCGATCTCGAGCGTCCCCGCCCGGGTGACCTCGCCGGCCTGCGCCGCGAGCGCGACGCTTGCCGCCAGCGCGGCGGCCACGCTCGAGAGCAGTCTCGCCTTGATCAAGTGGTGCGCCTCCCGTGCAGAAAGTCACGGATGCCGCCCGCGATCTCGGCGACGTCGTCCTGGTGCGAGAAGTGAGCGGCGTAGTCGCCGTCCGGGTCCATCAGGTAGAGGAACGCCGAGTGGTCCATGGTGTAGCCGTCCGGCAGGTCGTCCTGGTCGACCTCGGCGTAGTAGACGCGAAACGCCTGGGCCGCCGCCTTGATCTGCTCGGGTGAGCCGGTCAGGCCGATGATGCGCGGGTCGAAGTTGGCGAGGTACTCGGCCAGCACCGCCGGGGTGTCGCGCTCCGGATCGACGGTGACGAACAGGGGCGCGATCTGGCCGGCGTCGTCGCCCAGCTCCTCGAGCACCGCGCTGACCGAGGCGAGCGTGGTCGGGCACACGTCGGGGCAATAGGTGAAGCCGAAGAACACGAGCTGCCAGCGGCCCGCGAAGTCCGCGTCGGTCACCGCCTTGCCGGTGTGATCGACCAGGGCGAAGTCGCTCCCGATCAGGGCCTCGCCGCTACTGCCGCCGCCGGTATCGGCGGTCAGCCGCTCGGCGACCAGCCAGCCCGCCGTCGCCGCCCCGATCACGCCGATCGCTACCAGGACCCCGAGAAACCATCGTGTCATGCTGCATCCCTTGCCTGTTCCCTCGACGGCGCCATCTTGCCAAGCTTTCTCTGCCCAATGCAAGGCGCTCCCTGACTTTTTCGCTTCTGTGATCTGATCTTGCTAACCGCCACGCTTGAGATTACTTTATTGACGTACTTAAGTCGGATCGTGGCGCTGTTCAATAGATCTCTATCGATGTCTTCATGAATACAGATGATGACATCTACACATGAACAGCTGTTCAGGTGTGCGCTGGGCTGAAGAGGATGGGACGGACATGAAGTCGTGGCTGCAGGGCGCTCTCAATCGGCGGAACTTGCTTGGCGTCGGGCTCGCGGGCGGCGCCGGCGCGCTCGGCTTCGGCACGCGCCGGCTGGCCGCGGCGCTCGAGCACGGGCCGGGCGCCGCCCATCCCGGGCCGCCGCATCACGCGTTGGGGGCTTCGCACGGCGCGATGATGACGGTTGGCGTCGTCGATCACGAGCGCAACGGCTTCGATCCCAACGCCATCCTCACCGACTGGGACACCGGCGTCGTGTCGACCCAGCCGGACGGTCGGCGGTTGCGCCAATTCGAGATCACCGCCATCGATCAGGAGATCGAGATCGCGCCCGGCGTGTTCTTTCCGGCCTGGACGTACAACGGCCGTGTGCCCGGCCCGACCTTGCGCGCGACCGAGGGCGAGCGGGTGCGCGTACGCTTCGCCAATGCGGGCACGCATCGCCACAGCATCCATTTTCACGGCATCCATTCGGCCCGCATGGACGGCGTGCCGGGGGCCGGCGACATCGGGCCGGGCGAGGAGTTCGTCTACGAGTTCGAGGCCAAGCCCTTCGGCTGCCATCTCTATCACTGTCACACCCTGCCCCTGAAGCGGCACATCCACAAAGGCCTCTACGGCGCGTTCATCATCGACCCGGATCCTGAGCGCCACCCGGAGCACGCCGAGGCGGCGCGCGCCCGCCTGCTCGGCACGCCCGAGAATGCGCGCTGGCAGGAGTTCGTGATGGTGATGAACGGCTTCGACACCAATTTCGACGAGGAGAACGAGTTCTACGCCGTCAACACCATCCCCCACGCCTACGCCAGGCAGCCGATCCAGATCGAGCGCGCGCGGCCGGTGCGGATCTATCTGGTCAACGTGACCGAGTTCGACCCGATCAATTCCTTCCATCTGCACGCCAACTTCTTCGACTACTACGACCACGGCACGACGCTCACGCCGACCTTGCGCACCGTCGACACGGTCATGCAGTGCCAGGCGCAGCGCGGCATCCTCGAGTTCTCGTACCAGGATCACGAGCTTGGCCTCTACATGTTCCATGCGCACCAGAGCGAGTTCGTCGAGCTCGGCTGGATGAGCTTCTTCGAGGTCGTGGAGAGCGTGGCATGAGCCGGTCCTGGCCGACCGCGCTGGTGCCGCTCGGCGCTGCTGGCGCTGCTGATCGGCGGCTTCCTGACGCTGCGCCCGCTCGACCGGCTGACCGAGGGCACGCCGGCGATCGAGACCCTGGTCGTCGAGCGCGTGGCGCTCGGCCCGCAAGGCATCTCCGTCTGGGTGCGAGCCGGCGGCTCGGCGCCGCTCGGCATCGCCCAGGTCCAGGTCGACGGCGCCTACTGGGAGTTCGAGCAGAGCCCGCCCGGGCCGCTCTCCCGGCTCGAGGCGGCGCGCATCGACCTGCCCTATCCCTGGGTCGAAGGCGAGACCCACCACCTGCGCTTCGTCACCTCGACCGGGGTCTCGTTCGATCACACGATCGAGGTCGCGCTCTCGACCCCGGTGCTCTCGACGGTCGACCTCCTGGCCTACGGCGTGGTCGGGCTGTTCGTCGGCGTGGTGCCGGTCGTGCTCGGCATGATGTTCTACCCGGTGATGCGCGGCGCGCGGCGCGGGAGCTTGGAGTTCGTGCTCGCGCTGACCGTGGGCCTGCTCGCGTTCCTGCTCGTGGACACGCTCGAGGAGGGGCTCGAGATCGCGGCCGGCGCCGCCTCGGCCTTGCAGGCGACCGCGCTGGTCTGGCTCGGCGCGCTGATCACCTTCCTCGCGCTGATGGTGGTCGGCCGGCGCGGCGGGCGGGCGCCAGAGGGCGTCGCGCTCGCGACCTTCCTCGCGCTCGGCATCGGGCTGCACAACCTCGGCGAGGGCCTCGCGATCGGCGCCTCGTTCGCCACCGGCGCGGCCGCGCTCGCCTCCTTCCTGGTGATCGGCTTCACGCTGCACAACCTGACCGAGGGGGTCGGCATCGCCGCGCCGCTGCTGGAGGCGCGGCCGCGCCTTGGCGTGTTCGCCGCGCTCGCCGCGCTCGCCGGGCTGCCGGCGGTGGCCGGCACCTGGATCGGGGCCTACGCCTTCGCGCCGCATTGGGCGGCGCTGTGCTTCGGCATCGCGGCCGGCGCGATCCTGCAGGTGATCCTCGAGGTCGGCGCCTATCTGACCCGGATCGCCCGGCGCGCCGACGGCACGGCGCTCTCCGGCACCGCGCTCGCGGGCTTCGCCGCCGGCCTCGTCGTGATGTACGCGACCGCGATGCTGGTCAGCTTCTGACTAGCGCACCGTGACCGTGATCTTGGGCGAGACCACCGGCGGGTTGTGCGGCACGTGGTCCTTGTCGCCCATGACCAGCTGCAGCGTGTGGGTCCCGGGCGGCAGCTCGACCATCGCCTCGGTCTGGCCGCCGCCGAAGTGCAGGTGGTTGCGGTCGTTCGGGATCGGCTGATCGGCGGGACCCAGATCGGTGTCGATCAGCAGGTGGTGATGGCCGGTATTGGCCTTGTCCACGCCCGCCGGCGCGACGCCCATGTGGCGCAGCCCGAACCACACCCGAAAACGGCGCGAGTCGATCACCTCGCCGTCGTTCGGCCAGCCGATGTAGAGATAGGCGTCCGCGGGTGCCGGCGTATCGCCGGCCAGCGCCACGGGCGCGGCCAGCATCGATCCGAGAAGCAGGGCGGCGGCGATTTGGGTCATGGGTCGCTTCCCTCGTTTCTGGCGTGCGCTCGGCGGCCCCGGGCCGCCGGCCGCGCTCAATAGGGCGCTACGGTGATCGTGATCGGGTCCGACATCACCGGCGGATTGTGGGCGAAGTGGTCGGGATCGCCCAGCAGCAGCTGCAGGGTGTACTCCCCGGGCGGCAGGTCGCTCAGCCGCGCCTCGGTCTGGCCGCCGCCGAAGTGGATGTGGTTCTTGTCGTTCGGGATCGGCTCGTCGAGCGGCGGCAGGCCGGTGTTGACCAGCAGATGGTGGTGGCCGGTATTGGGGTTGGCGACGCCCGCGGGCGCGACGCCGATGTTCTTCAGCCCCATGCGGACCCAGAGCTTGCCGCCCTGGATCACCTGCCCGTCCGGCGGCCAGATGATGTAGGCCGTGGCATTCGGCGGCGCCGGAGTGTTCTGCGCCTGGGCGGCGGTCGTGCCGAGCGCGGCGGCGCAGACCATCAAGGCGAATATCCGCTGCATTGTTGTCCCCCCGAATTTATGCGCGCTTTCGAGCGGGAGACTAGCATGGCTACCGAGGCGCGAGGAGTCGCTTTCGCGCCTCACCAGTTGCCGATCGCGACCTGTCCGATGCCCAGCAGGCTGACCTGCGGGCGCTCGCGGACCTCGTCGATCGCGACGTTGCCGACGCCCGCGATCTGCACGCTCGCCTGCTCGGCCGTGCCGCCGACCGTGACGTCGCCGGTGCCGTTGAGCGCGACCTCCAGGCGGTCGAGCGCGGCGTCCGCGACCACCACCTCGCCTGCGCCCTGGACCGCAATCGTCAGATCGCCGGTCGCCATGGCGAGCTCGATGCGGCTGCCGCCGACCACGACGAGGCGGCCGTCGGTCGCGCGATCGAGCCGCGCCTGGCCGCCGACCAGCTCGACCTCGAGCGGGCCGCCGACCCCCTGGACCGAGAGGTCGCCGATCAGGCCCCTGATCGCGAGCGGGGTCGCCGCCGGCACGTAGGCCCGCACTTCCAGCGGGGGCTCGCTCGCGCCCTCGACGCTGAGCTCGGCAGAGCCGACGTTGAGAGTCGCCCGGCCGCCCAGCGCGATCACCGTGTTGTTGCTGGCGCTGACCACCGAGCCCGTGCCGGCCGGCGCCGGCGCCACGGTGACCTGCAAGAGATCGCCCCGGACCTCGCGCCGCACCCGCGCGAGCGCCGCGGCGCTGCCGCGCAGGACGAGGCGGATGTCGGCGCCCGCGTGGCGCTCGACCTGCAGGCTGCCGACCAGGCCCGCGACCGCGAGCCGGCTCGCGGCATGCGCCTCCTCCTGCTCGCCCGGCGCGTTCGGGGCCGCATGGCCGGGCAGGGCTGCGAAGCTGTAGCCGAGGACGACCGCAAGCAGAGCGAGCAGGCGGGACCGGCCGCAAGTGCGCTGGCGCATGATCCGTTCTCCTCGAGGGGTGGGTTCGGCAGGAGATTCGGGATAGGACCGCGGCAGCTGGCGCATCGTTGCGATGGATCCTATCCCGAACTCGGACGAGGTGAGACTCCGTGAACCGGTTCCTCGGACGCTGCAGCGTCGCTCGATCAAGGAGAGAGATCATGACACCATGCGCGCGCGCCGCCACGCTGGCGGTGGCACTGGCCGGCCTCGCCGGGACCTGCCTGGAGAGCGCCGCCTTTGGCCAGTCGGCCCAGCCCGGTGGGGTTCGGATCAACGGCTCGGTCGTCAACCAGACCATGGTCGGCGGCAGCACCAATCTCGCCGCCGGCGTCGGCTCGCGCGCGCTGACCTCGGTCGGCTCGATCGCCCAGAACGTGCGGATCGACGGTCGGCTCAACGTCACCGTGCAGACCGGCCATATCGCGAACGTCGCGTCGGGGGTCGGCCAGCGGGCGGTCACCAGCGTCGGCTCGGTGACCGAGGGCACCCGGCTCGCCGGACAGAACGAGGTCGTGATCAGCACCGGCCAGATCATCAACATGTCCGACCCGAGCGGGCGGCCGGCCTGCGTGGTGGTCGGCTCGTTCGGCGACGTGCCGGGCTGCTGACGCGGCCCGCATCGGGACCGAGGAGGACCATCCCCATGGAACGCCACAACACGTTGCGGCCCGGCCTGCTGCTCGCGGCCTGCGCGCTCACGCTCGTGCTGCCGATCTCGCTCGCCCGCAGCGAGGTGAGCCGGACCGGCGAGCCGGAGCCGCCGGCGAGCCCCGAGCGGATCGCGCCGGTGCCGGTGCACGACACGGAGCTGCGCGCGCAGTGCTGGCAGCAGGGGGTCAAGATCATCGATCAGGCCGACCTCCAGGGGCTGTCCCTGAACGCGGCGACCCGGGAGCGGACGGTCTCGTTCAAGCGCCAGGCCGAGCAGCAGCCGAGCGTCTTCATCCTGCCGTTCGCCGACGGGCTCTGCCTGGTTCAGCCGACACGCTGATCCCGCCGTCATCGCCTTATCGTCTGGGGGCGCCGCGGTCATCCGCGGCGCCCCTTGCGTTCGTCGACCAAGAAAAAGGCGGGCCCGAGGCCCGCCGTTCGCGAGGACAGCGCCGCCTGCCGGCCGGAGGTCGACGGCCAGCAGGCGGCGTGATCGCCGTGGGTTCAGTGCATCGCCACCTGATAGGCGCAGATCTGCACGTCGGCCAGCACGGGGCTCGCCCGCTCGGCAACGCCGGCGATCTCGAAGCCCGGCAGGCTGCGGTGCGGCAGCGGGCCCGACCAGTCGCTGCCGCCGCGGGTCTTGGGCAGGAGCTCGCTCAGCGCGAGCGGCCGCACCGGCTCGATCCGGGCGTCGATCTGCTCGAGCTCGCGCACCTGCGAGCCGGCCGCCACCAGGTAGATCGTGTGCGGCTGGATGCTGTCCGGCGCGAGCTGGTAGGCGATCGTGCCCTGCGGGGTCGCGCGCGCCTCGAGCGGGCGCCCGTCCGGGGCGAGCGCCGGCAGGGCGCGCTCGTTGGCGAGCTGCCAGGCGAGCTCGAGCGAGGCCACGGTGAAGCCGTAGAACACCTTGGAGCTCTGTCCGAGGCCATCGAACACGATGTCGAAGGCGGGCGCCTCGCGACGCGATCGTCAGGTTCTGGCCGGAGGGCTGCACGATCCACGGGCAGGCGGCCGCGGCGAGGTTCGCCGTGCCGCCGACCAGCGCCGTGGCCGTGGCGAGCGCACAGGCGATCCGCCGCGCGTGCTGGCGGCCGGCCGATCGCGGCGCGAGGGGGGCTGAACTTACGGGTTGCATTGGACTGACCTCTCGACGGTTTTGATGATGAATGTCGCCGCTCCCGGCGCCTTGCCGGCGATGAAGTTGATCGCCGCCGTCACGTCCATCTCGCCGCCGTCGCCGCTACCCGCGGCGGGCGGAAACTGCTCGATCAACGCGGCGCGCAAGGCATCCGGATCGAAGGGCTTCTCAGCCTGGGCGAGCAGCACGAGACCGTTGTTCTCGGTCCGATCGTTGAGCTGCCAGCCCCATTCCCAAATCCCTCCTGGCGGGACCGTGATCACGTCCGTGCCGGCGCGTTGCGGCACGATCACCTTGGCCCGCGAGCGCTCCGACACCATCACCTGGGCGACGTAGTACTGGTCGGGCTCGAACCAGCCGGTAAGCCCGCTCGGCCCGTTCTGCGGCTCGCCGACCTGCACCCGCCAGCCCAGCGTCTCGCCGACCGGAATGCTGCGGGCGAGGCCCTCGCGGCCGAGCGGGATCGGGTAGAAGCCGCCGTCCTTGGTGAAGCAGGCCTGGTAGGGCTCGGGATCGAGCGCGGCGCCGCCGCCGGGCAGGAAGGTCATCGCGATCGGCTGCTGGCGCAGCGCCGACCAGCCATAGCCGGCGAGCGCCAGGACCAGCAGCCCGGCGACGATCGCCTGCGCCAGGTGGTCGTGGAACAGATGACGCGCGCGCAGCGCCTTGAGCTCGGTCGCGGCCTGGCTCAGCCGCTCGACCGGCACGACCCGGACGCCGAGCTCCTTGAGCCGGGCGACCTCGGGCAGGCTCTCGACCTCCGACCAGAGGCCCTCCTGCTCGAAGCGGCGCGGGGTGAAGAACAGCACCTCGGCGCCCGAGCCGACGCCGGGCAGGCCGCCGTGCTGGGCCAGCGTGGTGACCAGGCGGAGCTTCTCCGGCAGGCTGCCGACCGGCAGCACCTCGACGTCGTCCTCGAGCACGCCGTGCGGCTGGCTGCCGAGCGCGCCGGTCGCGATGACCTGCCGGTGGCGGCTGCCGCTCGCGCACATCAGCAGCACGAGCGCGAGGCCGAGCTCGGCGCTCTGGCCTTCGCTCGGGCCCCGGGCGCCGGCCGGCTGCAGCCGCTGGCCCTCGATCCAGGCGAGCCGCGAGATGCGCTGGTAGAGCGCGGTCAGCGGCTGACGGATGCCGAGCTTGCGCACCGCGCTCGCCGCCGCGCAGCCGGCCTGGTAGAGGCCGACCTTGCGCAGCGGCGCCGCGACCCGGTCCCAGTCCTTGTCGCGCGCCTTGGCGTCGACCTCGCGACTGGCGGCCTCCTCCTGCTTGGTCAGCGGGTCGAAGGCGTAGTGCTGGGTATAGACCTCGATCAGGCGGTCTTCGGCGGCGTCATGGCTGGCGACGCGGTTGCCCGGCCGGACGATCGGGATGTGAACGGTGCGCCGGGTCGACATCGTCGGTCCTTCGCTTCCGCCATCATCAGCGCGGCTCAGACGTCCTCGACGACGCCGATGACCGGGCTGAGCAGGGCGACCCGCAGCGCGGGCGCGTCGGGCAGGCGGACCCGGCCGTCGCCGTCGTCGTCGAGCTGGAGCACGGCGACCGGCTCGGGCGCGCCGCCCGCCGGCGCCAGGCCGATGGTGCGCCCGGCGAACTCGTCGGCGGCATGGCCGAGCGCCTGGATCTCGATCACCACCTGGTCGCCTTCGCTCGTGACCTTGAGGCGGAAGCGTCCGTCGGCGGTCTCGAGCTCGCGGCTCGGCAGGGCGATCTCGCGGCCGGCGCTGTCGGCGGCCAGGCGCACGATCTCGGCGACCGGCGTGAAGCGCTGGCGCTTGGCGCTGAACGGCGCGCTGAACGGGATGATCTCGGCCGAAGGCCGCTCGCCCGCGGTGGTCTGCGGCGCCTGCGAGCGCATCAGCCAGTCGCCGAGCGCCTCGCCCGGCCGGCGCGGGCCCACGACCCGCAGCAGGGCATCGACCTGGTCGATCTTGACCGGCGGCTCGGTGTCCAGCAGCCTCAGGCGCTGCTCGGCCCGGCGCCACAGGGCCAGGGCTTCGGCATCGGACAGCTTGCGATCAGTCATGGACTCTCTCTCCTTGGCACGATTGGCCTAGCCATCCGGTGAAGCCTGGCGCCGAAGGCCTCTCTTTATGATTGCTTCGGCGCGCTGACAGAGCTGCTCGGCCAACTCTCCCTCGTCCAAGACCGATAGTTCGGGATAGGATTCGATCAGCGCCTGAAATTCGGCATCGCGCAGCACCCCGAGGTCGCCCGGGCCGGGATGGATCGGGCGCTCGTTGCCGATCACCTCGCTGAAGAAGTAGGTCATCAGCGGATCGAACCAGTCCGGCCGGTCCGCGATCAGCATCTGGGCCCACTGCCCGGCGGCGCGGCGTCGCGTCACCGTCTCCTCCACGTCGACGTCCGGGTCGGCGAGGGTCTCGTGGCGCGCCCACTCCTCGCCGTCGCCGTCGGTCGCTACCGGGTCGTCGAGCGACAGGGACGCGTAGCGCAGCATGCCCATGCCGTGCTCGGTGGTCGCGAAGTCGTCGAAGCTGGTCGCGCCGGCGAACTGCTTCTCGCGCCCCTTGAGCTGCTCGAAGGCGCGGCGATAGGCGTCGATGTTGTCGTCCTCGATGCCGAGACGCATCAGCTCCTCGGCCGGCCGGCGCAGCTGCTTCATCTCGCGCAGGCGCGCGATCGAGGGCTCGTCCCGATCGTGCCAGACCTCGGGATCGAGGCCGCAGGAGCGCAGCAGCATGTAGCGCTCGTTGAGCGAATCGAGCACCCGCACCAGCATCAGCTGGAGCTCGTGATCGTCGCCGAAGGGCGGCGCGAGCGGCACCGGCGTCGCGTCGAGCACGTCGAACAGCGCCATCTCCTCGGGCACCTCGGCCGAGCACGCGCCGCGGATCAGCCAGATCGGCCCGTACTCCTGGCGCCTGCGCTTGGAATCGTCGCTGTAGGCGTCGCCCAGGCGGGCGCGCTGCGCCGCGAGCTCGAGCGCGACGTGGTCGACGAAGTCGGGGTCCTCGCCCTGCGCCGCGCGCGTCGGATCGCGGCGGATCTCGACCGCGCGCCAGCCGTGCTCGGCGGGACCGTAGCGGCACAGCAGCCCGAACAGCAGCTGCATGTTGCCCGGCTCGTGCTTGAGGCGGCGGGCGAGCTTCGGGCGGCGTCCGAGGACCTTGTGGAGGTAGACGATGCCCTGCTCGTGGATCCGTACGGTGCTGCCGTCCGGCAGCGACCAGCTGTACCACTGGCTGTCGCGGTCGACGCGGTAGTCGCGGTAGAGCAGGGCCTCGACGTAGACACGGCGCGACAGGGTGAGGAGGATCGCGAGATGGAGGCGGTCGCGGTCGAGCGGCGCGCTCACCAGGCACTGCTGCAGGATGCCCAGCACGTCGAGCGCGAGGCGGTCCAGAATGGTGTTGATCTGAAAGCCGCGAACGGGCTTCGCCATCATCCGATACCCCCCGGGTCAGCCGGCCCGGCGGCCAGGTCGGCCGCCGGCGTGATGCCGACCGCGGGCGGCAATTTCCCAGCATCGGCCGCTCGAGACAAGAGCCGAGCGGACGACCGAACGGCGGGGCGCATGGCGCCCCGCCGTTTGCGGAACTGGAACGGGAAGGGCGTAGCCGGACACTTAGCCCGTGAGGTTGGTGAACACCACCCGGCGGTTGACCGGCGCCGTCGGATTGGCGGCATCGAACAGCTCGACCTCGCCCTTGCCGGAGAACGGCAGGCGGTCGGGGTTGATGCCGTGCTGCTGGATCAGGTAGGCGCGGACCGAACGGGCGCGCAGCTGGGAGAGCGTGAGGTTGTAGTCCTCCGACCCCTGGGCATCGGCGTGGCCCTCGATCTCGACCACCTTTTCCTGCATCAGATCGTCGTTGAGCACGCCGGCCAGTCGATCGAGCACCGCCTTGGCATCGGCGGTCAGGTCGAAGGAGTCGAACTCGAACTGCACCCGGGCATTGAGCGACTTCTGCGCCGGCGGGTTGGCCTGCTGGACCGCCGCGACCACCGGTTGATCGTCCGGCACGGCCGTGACCGCGGCCGCCGGGTCGTCGAGCAGGCGGATG
Source organism: uncultured Alphaproteobacteria bacterium (assembly GCA_963753275.1). Classification (GTDB taxonomy): domain Bacteria; phylum Pseudomonadota; class Alphaproteobacteria; order Geminicoccales; family Geminicoccaceae; genus DATAOG01. The sequence continues at coordinate 49,962 of CAVWCE010000029.1, forward strand.
CCGCGCGGGCTGATGCCGCGGGTCTTGCCCCAGCCGCGGGTCTTGACGGGCTCCAGCATGATGTCGCCGGGCTCGGCGCATTCCGCCGGGATCACGTCGTTCAGGGCGCGGAAGATCTCGCAGTCGCTGGCCTCGTTCAGCCAGTAGACGGCGTCCTGGGCAGCCACCGGCGTCGCGAAGGTCGCGAGCGCGAGGCCAGCGCCAAGCAAGCCGGAAGCGAAAGCCTTGGTGGTGCGGGTCATGTGGGCTCTCCAGCTCAGTATGTCGATCACACCGCCTCGGTTCGGGATAGCCCGGCAGCGGGCGGACAGGGAATGGCGCGAATTCTCGTCCTGCCGAGGATGGTCGTCAAGCCGCACCCGAGTGCGCACGCATCGGGTCCGGCCGGCAGCGCCTTGAAGTCCCTCGACCGCGCGAGCTGTCGCGCGCTCGCGCGCGCGTGCTCTTGTCGTCAACCCCGTGCGCTGGCGGCCGAGATCGGCGCTCGCTCCGCGGCGGTCGGAAAAAATCGCAAAAAGATTCGAAGGCTCGCTTCGCGGCCGCCGGCTATCCCGAACTGGATCGCTGCGAGGGTCAAACGACCCCGAGAACAGCAACCGATGCCCCGGCATCCGCAGCGAAAGAGGAAACTGTCATGAAGCGTCTCCCGATTGCCCTGACCGTCGCCGTCGTCGCCCTGATGAGCGCCACCAGCGGCTTCGCGCAACAGGGTGTCAAGATCAACGGCGTCGCCGCCAACACCACGGTCGCCAACGGCAACACCGCGGCCGCGATCGGGCTCCTGTCGGAGGCCCGCCAGAACATCGGCGTGATCAACGGCAACACCACCGTCAACGGCGTGCTCTCCAACACCACGGTCGCCAACGGCAACACCAGCGCGGCGATCGGGCTCCTGTCCGAGTCGTGCCAGAACATCGGCGTGGTCGGCGACCCGAGCGACGCCTGCGACTGATCAAGGATCGGATGGTCGCGCCAGGACAGGTCGAGCAGGCATTCGAACCGATCAGAGCTTGACCCGAGGACCTCGCCCACCCTGTCCTGGGCGATTCCGAGCCGACGCCCGCCCTCGATCCCGAGCGGCGGGCGTTTTCGTCTGGCTTGGCTCCGAGGTCCCCGGACCCTCTCTATCCCGAAGGGGACGACAGGAGCGCACTGCGCCGCTCACGCCGGCGCGCCACATGGAGCATCACCATGATCAGACCAGCCCTCGGCACCGCCTTGATCCTCAGCCTCGTCTACGCCACAGGCTCGCCGGCGCAGGCCAAGGACTTCAACACCAAGCGGCCCTATCTGCCGCCGGCTGGCCAGGTCAAGGTCAACAACGCGCGCGCCAGCCTGTTCGTCCTCCAGGGCCAGGTCGAATCGGACGCCAAGAAGGCCGAGGAGACGGGCGCCAAGGTGGGCGAGCGCGCGTGCCCCGACGGCGTGTTCGTCGACCGCAGCAACCCGCGCCGCGAGGTCATCATCGCGACCAAGGACATCATCAACCTGGGCGGCCAGCTGGACCTCAGCGCCAGCTGCCGATAGTCCTAACCGGAGCGGTCACGAACATGGCATTCAGGGCGAATCCAATGACGGGCACGATCAAGGCCGCGGCGCGCCGCTCGCTGGCGGGGGCGCTACTGCTGCTCGCCGGCTGCGCCAGCCCGGCGGACGCGCCGGTGGTCTCGCGGCCCAAGACTCTGCCGGTCAGGAACTTCACCAGCTTCAGCGAATCGCTGCGCTGCATGGACAACCTGTTCGCCCGCTTCGGCATCCGCGACTACACGATCACCAGCGCGGGCCTCCCGGATGCCACCGGCGAGATCAGCACCGGCACCAAGGACATGCTGATCTCGGCGATCTCGTCGATGTCGGTGCGCAGCCGGGCCTTCCGCTTCGTCGACTTCGACCAGCTCCAGGTCGACGTCAACAGCCTGCAGAACCTGATCGGCTTCACCGACGACTTTCTGGTGCCGAACTACTACATCCGGGGCGCGATCACCCAGCTCGACGAGGGCGTGATCGCCGACTCGGCCGGCGCCTCGATCGCCGGCAGCGCGTTCAGCCTCGGCTTCTCCGCCGACCAGGTCACCTCGGTGGTCTCGATGGACCTCAACATCGGCGACCTGCTGACGCGCCAGATCCTGCCCGGCATCTCGGCGCGCAACTCGATCTCGGTCACCCGCACCGGCCGCGCGGGCGATGCCGGCGGCCGGATCAATACCTACGGCCTGTTCCTCAACATCGCCCTCAACCGCGCCGAGGGCATGCACGCGGCCGTGCGCAACCTGGTCGAGCTGAGCACCATCGAGGTGCTGGGCAAGCTGACCGCGGTGCCCTACTGGCGCTGCCTGCAGATCGAGCAGACCAACCCGGCGGTCGAGGCCCAGGCGCGCCAGTGGTTCGATGCCATGTCGGAGCGCGAGCAGGTGGCGTTCGTGCAGCAGGCGCTGGCGAGCCAGGGCCTCTACGACGCCCCGATCACCGGCGTGCGCGACGAGGCGACCAAGGGCGCGGTCGCGCGCTACCAGGCCGACAACGGCCTGATCGCCGACGGCCGGATCAACTTCGACCTCTACGCCAGCCTGATCCATCAGGACCTCGCGCTCGGCCGCCAACCCGATCCGCGCTTCGGCCAAAGCGTCTCCGAGGTCGCCGCGCGCGGTGCGGCCCAATCCGCTTGACCCTCACGCTCGCGACGCCCAACGGCGCCAAGCCGGTCTACCAGGTCAACCAGTCGCTCGACGTCACCGCGATCGCCAGCCAGGACAGCTACGTCTACTGCTACTACCAGGACGGCGGCGGCGCGGTGACCCGGATCTTCCCCAACCAGTTCCAGCCGGATGCCCACGTGATCGCCGGGCGCGCGCTCGGCATCCCGGGCGAGGCGCGCTTCGACATCGTGTTCGACCGGCCCGGCGCGAGCGAGCAGGTCGCCTGCCTCGCCTCGCCGGTCGAGGTCGGCCTGCGCCTGCCGCCACAGCTCAAGACCCCCGATCTGGAGCCGATGCCGGTACGCTCGCTCGACGAGGTCGTGACCGCGTTCCGCCAGCTCGACGCCACGAGCCTGGTCGAGGCCCGCCTGCCGATCCGGGTGCAGTAGCGGGCGAGCGCTCGAGGCGCTCTCCCGAAGCTGCGATCGCTAAGCCGCGACGCCCTCGGCGCCGACCATCAGCTTGACGACCTCGTCGTGGTCGGTCTCGGCGGTGCGGCGCTCGCCGGCGGCGCGGCCGCGACGGAGGACGAGGATGCGGTCCGCCACCGCGAAGATGTCGACCAGGTTGTGCGAGATGAAGATCACGCCGACCTCCTGCTCCTTCAGCTTCCCGATCAGCTCGCGCACCTTGCGCTGCTCGGGCACGCCGAGTGCTGCGGTCGGCTCGTCCATGATCAAGACCGACGCCTGCCAGTAGATCGCGCGGCCGATCGCGACCGCCTGGCGCTGGCCGCCGGAGAGCGTGCGCACCGGGAGCGTGAGCTTGGAGGGCGGGATCTCGATCTCGAGCGTCTTCAGCACCTCGCGCGCCGCCGCGCGCATGCGCCTGCGGTCGATCGCCGGCAGGACGCCGAAGCGCCGGGTCGCCGGCTCGCGCCCGAGGAAGACGTTGGCGCCGACGTCCAGATTGTCGGCCAGCGCCAGGTCCTGATAGATCGTCTCGATGCCGCGCTCGCGCGCCTCGCGCGGGTTGTCGAGGCGCACCGGCCGGCCCCGGTAGAGGATCTCGCCCTCGTCCGGGTGGTGCACGCCCGAGATGCACTTGATCAGCGTCGACTTGCCGGCGCCGTTGTCGCCGGCGAGCGCCAGCACCTCGCCCGCGTGCAGCCGGAACGAGACCTGCTGCAGCGCCTGGACGCCGCCGAAGCGCTTGGAGAGGTCGCGCGCCTCGAGCAGCGGCTCCGTCGGCCATGGGCTCATGCCTCATCCTGGATCTCGCCCTTGAGGCGGCTCTGCGACTGGTCGACCAGGACCGAGACGATGATCACCACGCCGACCGCGACGAACTGCCAGAACGGCTCGACGTCGATGAACACGAGGCCGTACTGGATCACCGCGATGATCAAGGCACCGATCACCGTGCCGATGATCGTGCCGGAGCCGCCGAACAGGCTGGCGCCGCCGATCACGACCGCCGCGATCGAATCCAGCAGCAGCGGCTCGCCCGCCTGCGCGGCGCCGGCCGAGAAGCGCGCGGTGTAGATCATCCCGGCGATCCCGGCGCAGCCCGCCGAGATCAGGTAGATCATCATGGTGTGGCGGCGCACGTTGATGCCCGAGCGCAGCGCCGCCATGCGGTTGCCGCCGATCGCGTAGGTGTACTGGCCGAAGCGGGTCTGCGAGAGCACGTAGTGCAGCGCCAGCACCACGACGATGGTGATCACGACCGGCAGCGGCACGCCCAGGAGCCGGGCGTTGCCCATCTCGAACAGCCAGGGATTGTTGACCGGCACCGTGGTGCCGTCGGCGGCGAGGAAGCCCGTGCCGCGCGCGACGCCGTACATGCCGAGCGTGCCGATGAAGGCCGGGACCCGCAGGCGCGCGATCAGGAGGCCATTGATCAGTGCCCGGCACGAGGGAGACCAGGAACGCCGCGCCGAGCCCGGCGGCGAGCGCCAGCCCTGGCGGCAGGCCGGTCAGCATCTGCATGACGCGGGCCATGATCACGGCGGCGAGGCCCATGACGAAGCCGACCGAGAGGTCGATGCCGCCGGCGATGATGACGAAGGTCTGGCCGAGCCCGAGCAGCAGCGGCACCGCGGCGAACATCGCGATGCTCTGGACGTTGAAGCCGTTGAACAGGAACGAGATGCCGTAGGCGCTCCGCGCCCAGCTCTCGAAGAACACGAGCAACAGAAGCAGGAACAGCCAGGACCACGCCGCCGCGAGGAACCGCAGCCAGGTATGCTGTTCCTCAGGTTGGCCCGTGGCGATCGTCTCGGCGCCGATCACGGTCTTCAAGATCCGCCTTTCGGCGAGCTGCGGAGATTGCGTTCGCCCGCTAGAGACGCCAACTCGGCGCGAACAGCGTTTTCGAGCGGATCGAGCTCCTTCTGCAGTCCGGCCCAGGTGATCTGGTGCTCAACAGCCCAGTACTGGTGCCGGAAGGTATTGCCGATGTCGGCGAGCCCTCGCCAGTGCACATCCGAGTGCCGCTCATGCAACTCGGGCGGCAGCGCCGCAGCCTCGCCCATGATCATCAGAGCCATCTGCACCGCGTAGCGGGTCCTGGTATCCCGCGCGAACTCCTCCAGACTCATGCCCTCGGTCCACGCGCGCACGAGAGAGATGTGCTCCAGAATGTCGCGGAGGGGCCGACCGGGATCCTGGCTCGGCATTCAGAACACGCGAATTGCGTCGCGCAGAGCGCTCCGGCGGGCGAACGGCTGTAGCCCACCAGGGGTTACCAGATCGACCCGCCGGCCCAGGAGATCCGAGAGATGAAGCCTGATCTCCGAGAATGCGAATATGCCGACGTCGGGCTCAAGCTCGACCATGATGTCAACGTCGCTGTTCGGCCTATCCTCGCCGCGGGCCGCCGAGCCGAAAACGGATGCGTGAACGATTCCGCGTCGCCGCAGATCCTCGGCGTGCGCGTGCAGGGTGGCAAGTATGGGATCGACTCTCATCATGTCCAAAGTTGCCCTGTCCCCACACCGAACACCCGCCCGGCCGACCGGGCCCGCCCTCGTATTGCTGGCGGACGCGGCTCAGTCCGAATAGACGAACTTCTGCACCTCCGGGTCGTCGATGTTGGAGGCGTCCATCACCGTGAAGCCGGTGCCGATGTCGACCGGAACCGACTGCCCGGTGACCACAGCGTAGGCGGTCATCACGCCGTAGTAGCCGATCTCGGCCGGGTGCTGGGCGATCGCCATGTCGATCAGGCCGGACTTGATGTCGTCGACCATCCGCTGCGGCGCGTCGAACGCGACCACCCGGATCACGCCGGTCTTGCCGACCGCCTTGACGCCGTCGGCGGCGCCGATCGCCGAGAACAGATTGGCGCCGAACACGCCGGCGAGGTCGGGGTTGCGCGCGAACACCGCCTGCAGCTGCGAGGCCGCCTTGTTGGCGTCGTCGTCGTTGAACTGGGTCTCGAGCACCTCGATCTCGGGGAACAGCTCGGTCAGCGCGAGCTTGAAGCCCTCCTCGCGCTGATCGGTGGTCGAGATCCCGGGCTTGACGTTCGAGACGTAGACCTTGCCCTGGCCCTCCAGCGCCTTGCCGAGCGCCGCGCCGGCCATGAAGCCGCCGAGCACGTTGTCCGACGCGATGTAGGACAAAGGAAAGTCGCCCGCGCCCTCGCCGTCCTGGTACTTGCCGTCGTCGATGAAGGTGTCGACGGTGATCACCTTGATGCCGGCGTCGTGCGCCTGCTTGAGCGGGGCGATCAGCTGCTGCTTGTCGGTCGGCGCGATCAGGATCGCGTCCGGCTGGCGCGCGGTCACCGCGTTCAAGACCGGTACCTGCACGATCGGGTTGAAGTCCGGCCCGCCCTGGAAGATCAGCTCGACGCCGAGCGCGTCGGCCGCGGCCTGCGCGCCCTTGCGCATGGTGATGTAGAACGCGTCGGTGGTGAGGCCCGGGATCAGCGCGATGGTCGGCTTGTCCTGGGCCGCCGCCCGCTCGCCGCTCGCGAGGCCGATCCCGGCCGCCAGCAGGGCGCTCAAGACGGTCGTCGACAGAGCTCTTAGCATGTTCGCCCCCCTTGGCGTTGCTTCCGGCCAGGCTCGCGGGCCGCGTTCCGATGGTCGGCACGCTATCATCGGCTCAACCCGGCGACAAGCGGACGGCGCGCGACCCGCCGCCGGTCTCGGGCCGGGCGGCGGGCTTGCCCATCAGCACATAGTCGAGCTCGATCTCGGCCGCGACCGGCCATCTTGCTGCCCGCAACCGGCGATAGCCGAGCGCGCCGTAGAAGGGCACGGCATTGAGGCTCGACCAGACCTCGAAGCGCGACCGACCCGCGGCGGCGGCCGCACGCTCCGCGACCTCGACCAGACCGCGGCCGATCCCGTAGCCGGACGTGGTCGGGGTGGACGAACAGGTAGCGGATCCAGGCGAGGTCGGCCTCCAGGCTGTCCGGCGACCAGCCGCCGACACCGACCCGCTCGCCGGCCCGTTCGGCGACGAAGTAGCGGCCCTCCTCCAGCAGCACATGCTTGAACTCGTGACCGATGCGCGCCCAGGCCCTGACCTTGGCCGCGCCGTAGGTGGCTGTGCCGAGGCGCAGGATCGACGCCTCCTGCAGCGCCGCCAGCGGGTCGACATCGGCCGGCGCTGACCGGCCGGACGGTGACGGGATCGCGCTGCTCCATGACGTCGGCCTCGCTAGCCCCGCTGCCGCACCGCGATGCCCCCGAGCAGGACAGCACCGCCGCCGCGCTCGATCATCCGCGGGACGATCAGGCATGTCTCAGCCGGCGAAGCGGTTGACCGGCAGCCCGCGCACGCCGGGCTCGAGCGTGAACAGCCCGCCGGCGTCCGGCGCCTTGGCGAAGTCGGCTGCGGTCATCCCGATCGCCGCCGAGCTGACGTAGAGCACTCCAGGTCCGGCCCGCCGAACGCGGGGCAGCTCGGCTGGGGCACCGGCATCGGCGACCACCCGGTCGATCCGCCCGTCCGGGGCGTACCGGGTCAGCCGCCAGCCACCCCAATGCGCGCTCCAGACGCAGCCTTCGGCATCGACGCAGAGCCCGTCGGGCACGCCCGCGTCCTCGGGCACCTGCGCGAAGACCCGCCGGTTGCCGATCTCCCCGCTCGCGAGGTCGAAGTCGTAGACCCAGATCGTGCGGCGCAGCGAGTCGGTGTAGTAGAGCAGGCGGTCGTCCGGGCTCCAGCCGAGGCCGTTGGAGAGGTGCACGCTCGGCGCACATCACGTGGACCGAGAGATCCGGGTCGAGGCGGTAGAGGGTGCCGGTGCACTCGACCTCGGCATTGTCCATGGTGCCGGCGAAAAGACGGCCGCTGCCGGTCGCACTTGCCGTCGTTGAAGCGGTTGCCGGGCCGCTCGGGCTCCGGGTCGGCGAGCGGCGTCAGCGCGCCGGTGTCCGGGTCGATCCAGTGCGAAGCCGCTCATCAAGGCGCCGATCAGGCCGCCGTTCGCGCGCAGCGCCACGCAGCCGATCCGCTCGGGCAGGGCGAACTCGCGATGGTCGCCGGTCGCCGGGTCGTAGCGGAACAGGCGCGGGTTCTTGACGTCGATCCACCACAGCACCTGGCGGCGATCGTCCCAGACCGGCCCCTCGCCAACCAGAGCATGGGGGTTGGCGACGCAGCGGATCGCGCTCATGCGCGGCCTCCGAGCTCGGGGAAGTCTCCGGTGGGCGGCGTGAAGTCGGCAAGCGGCTCGTGCAGCGCCGCGATGTCGCGGCGCGCCGCGGCGATCGCTGTCCGCGCCGTCGAGGACCGACAGCCGCGTCCGGTAGTGGCGGGTCTCGCCGTGCTCCAGGAACATCAACTCGCCGCGCTGCTCGGCGAAGGCGCGCCCGAGCACGTGGTTGGTCGAGGGCTCGATCCCGAGCACGTAGAGCCCGGACTGCAGGCACTGCCACTGGATCAGGCAGGGCAGGGCGGTGCGGTCGAAGTCGAGGCGGACGCCGAAGCCGCCGTCGCCGAGCTGCGGATTGATCAGCGCCGCCGAGGCCATGCCGTCAGCGGCGGCGACCACGTCGTGCTGAAAGACCTGCTCGCGGAAATCGGCCTTGGGCGGCCCCTGGATCCGGTAGCCGACGCCCTGGGCGCGCAGGTCCTCGTGCACCGTATGGACGATCGCGCGGCTCGGCAGCAGGAGCTCGGCGCCCGCGTCGAGCAGCGGGAATCCGAAGTTGTAGTGGTAGAGCAGCATGTGCGGGGTCGGCCGAAAGCCGCGGTTCTCGACCCGGTCGGTCACGCTGATGCTGGTGCCGCCGAGCACCGCCTCGATCCTGCGGGTCAGGACGAGGTTCTCGCCGAACACCGCCATCTGAGCGACCTCGCCCTCGGCGAACAGGGTGCAGGTCTCGTCCTGCCAATGCTCGCCGTAGCCGAGCAGGCGCGCCGGGATCTGCGCGACCCGGCCGTGCAGCGGGTAATCGGTCCGGTCGATGCCGGGGTAAAGGTACGGCTTGGCGCTCGAGGTCGCGGGGGCGAGCGCGTGGTCGAGGCCGCAGGTCGCGAGCAGGCCGGTGAAGGAGCGCAGAAAGCCCCAGCCGCGGCTCTCCTCGGGCGAGGCAAGCGCGGGGTGGCGCGGTCCGGTCGGCGAGCGCCAGCCGATCGGGATGCCGCGATACTCGGCTGCGAGCAGATCGAAGCCGCGGTCGACCGCGACCTTGAAGCCGAGGCCGGCCCCGGTGCGGAAGTCGAGCACGCGCACGCCGCGCTCCGGGCCGTCGGTGTATTCGAGCAGCTCGACTCCGGCGAGCTGCGCGAGCGCGCCGGTGCGCTCGGCGATGGCGGTTCGCGGCCAGCTGCGCCCGAACAGTTCGACCATGGTGCCTCCCACGCTATTTCTGCGGCGGATTTGCGATCCTGCCTACAACCCTAGACCAACCGGCGCCGGCGACGAAAGCTCATGCGCGGCGGGCCGCGGCGGAGGTGACTTGGGCTGCTACGAGCGCCGGATCCTGCCCCGGCTGATCGATCTCGGCATGCGCCAGAAGCAGCTCGCGGCGCTGCGCGCGCGCGTGGTGGCGCGAGGCGCAGGGCGAGGTGCTCGAGGTCGGCATCGGCTCCGGCCGCAACCTGCCCTTCTACCGGCGCGACGTCGAGAGCGTGCTCGGCGTCGACCCTTCGGAGGGGCTCCTGGCGATGGCGAGGCCGCACACCGCCTGGACCCATTTCCCGGTCCAGCTGCGCCAGGCCGCCGTCGAGGACCTGCCGGTGGACGACCGTGCGATCGACACCGTGGTCATGACCTGGACGCTGTGCAGCGTCGCCGACCCGGTCCGGGCGCTCTCAGAAATCCGGCGCGTCCTGCGCCCGGGCGGCAGTCTCCTGTTCGTCGAGCACGGGCGCGCCCCCGAGCCGCGCCTGCAGCGCTGGCAGGACCGCCTGACGCCGGTGTGGCGCCGGCTTGCCGGCGGCTGCCATCTCAACCGCCCGATCGATCAGCTGGTCGAGCGGTCCGGTCTGCGATCTCGTCGAGCTCGAGACCGGCTATCTGGTGCAAGGGCCCGCGCCTTGCGACCTACCACTACCGCGGTCGGGCGCTGGCGCTGAGTTGTCCCGCCTTGGCTTCGCGCGCTGTCATCGTTCTACCATGGTCATTGACCATAAGGACGAAGTCGGCATGCCGGCAGCGTGGCGCAGCAAGGTAACCCCGGGGAGACAGAGCGACATGAGAAGTGCTGACCAGGAATACGAACCAATCACGGTCACCGACGGCGACGACATCGGCTCCAACTGCTCCAGCAACCCGCCATTGCTCGAGCTCGCCGGCGCGCGCATGAGCCGCCGGGCCGCGCTCAAGGGCTTCGTCACGACCGCGGTGATGGGCGCGCTCGGCGGCACGCTCACGAGCCGGGTGGCGCTCGCCGCCTCCAGCTTCGGCTTTCAGAGCCTGGCGCAGACCATCACCGAGGACATGCAGGTGGCGCCCGGCTACAGCGCGCAGCTGCTGATCCGCTGGGGCGACCCGGTGCTGCCCGGCGCGCCGGCCTTCGACCCGATGAACCAGACCGCCGACGCCCAGGCCAAGCAGTTCGGCTACAACAACGACTTCCTCGGCTATTACCCGCTGCCGCGCGGCTCCGACAGCTCCGAGCACGGGCTGCTCGCGGTCAATTTCGAGTACACCAGCCACGAGCTGATGTTCCCGGGCTGGACCAAGCTCGAGGCCGGCGAGGGCGTCGAGGAGAAGGAGCGCCGCCGGCGCGATCGAGGCGGCGAGCCTCGCGGTGCAGACGCCCGAGCAGACCGCGATCGAGATCATGGCGCACGGCGGCGGCGTGATCGAGGTGATCAAGGAGAACGGCCAGTGGCGCGTGGTCGACGGCAGCCAGTACGCGCGCCGCATCACCGGCGAGACCGAGATGACGATCGCCGGCCCGGCCGCCGGCCACGACCTGCTCAAGACCAGCGCCGATCCGACCGGCACCAAGGTGCTGGGCATGCTCAACAACTGCGCCGGCGGCAAGACGCCCTGGGGCACCTGGCTCACCGCCGAGGAGAACTTCCACGGCTACTTCGGCGGCAGCGCGCCCGAGGGCGGCCCGCTCGCCGAGAGCTACAAGCGCTACGGCGTCCCGGGCGGCTGGTACGCCTGGGCCGCTCGGTCGACCGCTTCGACGTCGCCAAGGAGCCGAACGAGCCGCACCGCTTCGGCTGGATGGTCGAGATCGACCCCTACGATCCCGACCTCGACGCCCGTCAAGCGCACCGCGCTCGGCCGCTTGAAGCACGAGGGCGCGACCACGATCGTCAACAAGGACGGCCGTCTGGTCGCTTATACCGGCGACGACGAGCGCTTCGAGTATCTCTACAAATATGTCTCCAACGGCACCTACGACCCGGCCGCGGGCAGCGCCAACGGCGCGCTGCTCGACGACGGCACGCTCTACGTCGCGAAGTTCGACGAGGACAAGGTGACCTGGCTGCCGCTGGTCCACGGCCAGGGTCCGCTGACCGCGGAGAACGGCTTCGCGAGCCAGGCCGAGGTCCTGATCTTCGCGCGCAAGGCGGCCGATCTGCTCGGCGCGACGCCGATGGACCGGCCCGAGGACGTCGAGCCCAATCCGGTCAACGGCCGCGTCTACCTGGCGCTGACCAACAACACCCGGCGCAAGGCGGAGCAGGTCGACGGGTCAACCCGCGCGCCGAGAACGCGCACGGCCAGATCGTCGAGCTGGTGCCGCCGGGCGAGGGCGCCGACGCCGACCACGCCGCGACCGAGTTCGGCTGGAACATGCTGATCCTGGCCGGCGATCCGGCCAAGGACGGCTCCGGCGCGATGTACGGCGAGGGCAGCGAGGCCTGGTTCTCCTCGCCCGACAACGTCGCGATCGATCCGGAGGGGCGCCTGTGGATCTCGACCGACCAGGGCGGCGCCCAGGCCAAGAACAACATTCCGGACGGCATGTACTGCTGCGATCTCGAAGGCGCCGGCCGCGCCGTGGTCAAGTTCTTCTTCGCCGCCCCAAGGGCGCCGAGATGTGCGGCCCGGAGTTCACCCCCGACGGCCGGACCCTGTTCGTGGCGCCGCAGCATCCGGCGGAGGCGGACGGCTACGTCTCGACCTTCGAGAACCCCACGACCCGCTGGCCGGACTTCCAGGACGGCATGCCGCCCCGGCCCTCGATCGTCGCGATCACCAAGGACGACGGCGGCCCGATCGGCAGCTGAACAGCCTCTGCACGCGGTTGCGAGGGGCGGCTGCGCCGCCCTGCGCCGCACGCGGCGAGCACGATCACGGGTGCTTCTCTGACGTCAGGCGGGTGTGCCGCTCCTGTGTTCGCGACCGCGCAGGTCGCGTCGGATCAGGATAACGAGGCAGCACATCAGGCTGAGTGTGATCTGCTCGCCGCCATCCTCGATCACGATGAAGAGGTCATTCGCGCCCCGAAAGGCCTTGGTTCTTTTTAGGACCGCGTGCGCCATGTCGGCCACGACGGCGAACAGCGCCAGCACCGCCAGCGCTCCGATGAGCAGGATACCGTTGCGGCGATCCTCCTCGGACGATCTGACGACAGCGGCGACAGCGACCGCGAGCAGAGGAACGCCGGCGATCGTCCAGACAAGCAGTTGGCCCGGATCTATCAGCATCAGGACATCGAACCGTTGCAGCGCGAGCGCATCCTCGATGCGCGAGCGAGCCGCTCATGCACTCTGGAACGCATCGTCGAGAACTATGAAGGTGAAGATTGCAAAAAAGCCAAATACGTAGGCCGTTTCCATAGCTTGCCCGATCGAGATCAACAAGAACAATATCAACGTAGACTTGAGATAACCGAATATATCTCAGCATATGAGCGATCGCCTTCGATATTCCATTCGTCCCCCAGCAGTGGCAAATTCTCGTTGTAAAACGCGATATAGATTTCATGAAACGAAAATACCGCGATAAAGAAGGCATCGATGCCGAGCAGCGCCACGGCAAAACCAGACCAAGCGAGCATCGATCTCAGGCACCAGGTGCGCCACCGCGTCATCGGGGTCATGTCAGCACCGCCCCTGAAGTTTCTGTGCCTGTCCACGAAGCCTCCAACTTCTGTGAAGTCGGAGTACCTAGCTAGCGGATAACGCTGAGACGGCCGATAGCGTCTCGAATGCGACGATGATGGTCAGCATCCGAAGATCCCGCCCCCGCCGTTGCTCGCCGTGCTGTCGTCGCTGAGGAGCCCGTCGGCTTCCCACTGCAGAATCAACGGGATTGAGGGCCCTGGTTCCGGCATCTGCGCCTCTTGCGGCTTGAGCGAAAGTTCAGCATACATCGCCTGAGCACCTGCGCACCAACGAGCAGGTGTCGTGATGCCGAGCCTCGGCGAGGGAATTACCAGGCGGAGGTCGCCAATTTGCTCGGCGCGCGTTTCGCGGACGAGGTCGACCGGCGCCGCATTGCACCCGTGCGGCGCGCGCTCGTGGCGCCGCGCCGCGTACCGCCGAAAGTGCTGACGCGCTCGAGGGACGGATGCCGGCTTCCGTGCCGAGCTCAACGCCGCCGTGCCTGGACCTCGCTGGCAGCGCGCTACGGAGGCTACTGGCTGGCGGAGCGAGGCGCGGAGCATGGCGGAGCGGCGGCGGACGCATGAGGGAGTGACGCGGCCCTATGCGCCGGCGCGCTTCGAGTACCGGATCTGGGGTCGGGCTTTTCCCGAGCTGCCGTCGCCGGATCAGCAGCCGCAAAGTCGGGAGGTCTATCTGGTGCCGGCCGAGGTCGACGGCAGCAACATCAAGTTGCGCCGCGAGGCGCTGGAGATCAAGCGCCTGCTCGGCGTGCGCGCCGGGCTGCAGCACTGGCTGCCGGCGCTGCGCTGCGTCCTGCCCCTGCCCGCCGCGGTGCTCGAGGAGCACCTCTGCCCGGAGCTCGGCTCGGCGCCGCCGCCACTCCGACGTGCCAGCTACGATCTCAGGCAGTTCCTCGCCGAGGTGGCGAGCGCGCTCTCCGGGCGTGCGCGTGGTGTGGCTGGTCAAGCGGCGCCGTCCTTTCGAAGTCGCCGGCAGCCGCGCCGAGCGCACCCGCGTCACGCTTGGCGAGGTCACCCTCGAGAGCGTCGCGATCGAGGCCGAGCGCTTCGAGCGGGCGGCCCGCGCCACCGACGAACTCGAGCTGCGGCGCGCCCCGAACCTCGACTACGTGACCGCGATCCGGCGGATCCTCACCGGCCAGGCGCCAGCGCCGCTGACACAGACCTCGGGCCTGACCCGAAGCCCAGAAGCCCTCGGTGCGCGGGTCAGGCCTGAGCACGACAATCTTGGGCGCGGCCGAATCGATCGTTCGGGTTGCGCTATCTAGCACCCACCGACGGCGCTCAGCCCTGCGGGTAGAGCTGGCGGAAGGTGTGGAGGATGCGCTGCATGGCGGAGAACGCGGTCAGCGCGACGAGCAGGTAGATCGCTTCCGGCAGCAGCCCGAGCATCAGCCCGAGCGCGATCAGGATCACCCGCTCGGCGCGGGTCACGATGCCCACCTTGCACTGCAGGCCGAGGCCCTCGGCGCGGGCGCGGGTATAGCTCACCAGGAGCGAGCCGAGCAGCGCGAGCACGGTGAGCGCGGCGTCGACCGACTGCCCGTGCTGGGCGAAGTGGTAGGCGATCGCCGCGAACACCACGCCCTCGGAGATCCGGTCCGCGGTCGAGTCCAGGAAGGCGCCGAAGCGGCTCGCCATCTTGCCCATGCGGGCCAGGACGCCGTCGAGCAGGTCGAGGCTCGCCGCCAGGATGTACATCGCGCCGGCGGGCAGCAGCTGCCCGTCGACGATCAGCGCCGCGGTGACCAGGGTGAGGCCGATCCCCATGACGCGAGACCTGGTTCGGGGTGACGTGGCACCAGAGCAGCGCCGATGCGAACGGCTTGGCCGCCCGATCCAGCACCGCGCGCAGATACTCCCGAACCGACTCCATCCCCACCACCGATCCTTGGGCCACGATGCCCGGCATCCTGAAAACATGCCGGCCCGGCCGTGCATTCCCACAACAATAGATGGCGCGATCGCGGTGCCGCACAATGCTCGCGCGGTCGGCCAGCTTCATGTAGCCGCGGGACAGCCGTCGAGCTTCGGCGTTCCCGGTCGGGCGGTCAGTTGTTGCGCCGCTCCTCCGGATAGAAGTCCGGATTGCGGTAGACGAACAGCTCGCGGTCGAGCGGGACATCGGTCTCGATCCGCTCGAGCACGACGTGGGTGGCGTAGCCCTGGGCGTCGACCACCGTCCAGCGGCGCAGCTCGAAGGGCTGCTCGGCGAATACCAGGGTGATCGAGCCCTGGGCGGGCTCGTCGGTCTGGACGAGCGTGACGCTGAGCTCGCCGCCGCGCCGCTTGAGGTCGGTGAGCGTGACGTCGCCGCTCAGCCGGATGTCGTCCTCGAGCAGGAAGCCAAGCGGCGTCGAGCTCGTGAACAGCTGGCTCACCTGATCGAGGCGGCGGTCCTGATAGACCAGCTTCCAGCCGTTGGCGATGATCAGGATGCGGCTCGGCGGGTCGTAGTCGAGGCGCATCTTGTCGGGGCGGTCGTAGTACATTTTGCCGCTCGCGGTGCCGCCGTCGGGGTTGATCTGGACGAAGTCCGCGCGCAGCGAGCGCAGGCCGTTCAGATACTCCTCGACGCGAGCGACGTCCTCGGCCCGGGCGCTGACCGGATCGCGGACGACGGCGCCCGCCGGCAGCGCGGCGAACACGCCCAGGAGAAACGCCAGCAGGGCGCCGGCGCAGCGGTGGTTCGATGGTGGTGGCACGACGGCGGCTACCACGGCGCGCTGTCGGCCTCGGCGTCCTGCCCGCCGATCAGCACCTGGCGGCGCCCGACGTGGTCGGGGTGGCTGACGTGGCCGTCGGCCTCCATGCGCTCGATCAGGCGCGCCGCGCTGTTGTAGCCGATCCGCATCTTGCGCTGCAGGAAGCTGGTCGAGGCCTTGCCCTCGCGGGCGATGATCTGCAGCGCCTCGGCATACTGCACGTCCTCGCCGTTGGCGCCGGGCTCGTTGAGGCCGCCGGTGGCGACCGGCTCGGACGCATCGAGGGCGGCCTCGTCGGTGACCGAATCGACGTAGTCGGGCCGCCCCTGGCGGCGCAGGAAGGCGACCACGCGCTCGACCTCCTCGTCGGTCACCAGGGGCCCGTGGATCCGGGTGATCCGCTCGCCCGGCATCATGTGCAGCATGTCGCCCTGGCCGAGCAGCTGCTCGGCGCCGGGCTCGCCGAGGATCGTCCGGCTGTCGATCTTGGAGCTGACCCGGAAGCTGATCCGGCTCGGCAGATTGGCCTTGATCACGCCGGTCAGCACGTCGACCGAGGGCCGCTGGGTGGCGACGATCAGGTGGATGCCGGCGGCGCGCGCCTTCTGCGACAGGCGCTGGATCGCCGAATTCGATCTCCTTGCCCGCGGTCAGCATCAGATCGGCGACCTCGTCGACCACCACCACGATCAGCGGCATCCGGTTCATCTCGATCGGCTGCTGCTCGAACACCGGCACCCCGGTGCCCGGCTCGAAGCCGGTCTGGACCCGGCGCGAGAGCTGCTCGCCGCGCCCCTTCGCATCGCTGATCCGCCGGTTGTAGGCGAAGATGTCGCGCACGCCGAGGTGCGACATCAGCCGGTAGCGCTCGTCCATCTCGCGCACCACCCACTTCAGCGCGACCACCGCCTTGTGCGGCTCGGTGACCACCGGCGCCAGCAGATGGGGGATGTCCTCGTAGACCGAGAGCTCGATCACCTTGGGATCGATCATGATGATCCGGCACTGGTCGGGCGGCAGCCGGTAGAGCAGCGACAGGATCATCGCGTTGATCGCCACCGACTTGCCCGACCCGGTGGTGCCGGCGATCAGGAGGTGCGGCATGCGCGCGAGATCGACCACCACCGGCTCGCCGCTGATGTCCTTGCCGAGCGCGAGCGTGAGCCCGGCGGAGGTGTCCTCGTAGGCGGCGCTCGACAGGAGGTCGCGCAGGTAGACGGTCTCGCGCTGATCGTTGGGCAGCTCGATGCCGATCACGTTGCGCCCCGGCACGGTGGCGACGCGCACCGACATGGCGCAGAGCGAGCGCGCGATGTCGTCGGCGAGCGAGATCACGCGCGCGGCGCGGGTGCCGGGCGCCGGCTCGAGCTCGTAGAGCGTGACCACCGGGCCGGGACGGACGTCGACGATCTCGCCGCGCACGCCGAAGTCGTCGAGCACCTTCTCGAGCGCGCGCGCGGTCTCGGCCAGGCTCGCGCGATCGAGGCTGATCCCGCCGCGCTGACGGGGGGCGGCGAGGAAGTCGAGCGGCGGCAGCTTGAAGTCCTCCGCCGCGACCAGCTCGGCGGCCGCGGCGTCGGGCTCCTTGGTCCGGGTCGCCGCCGGCGTGGGCTTGGCCGCCTCAAGATCCGGCGCCGGACCGGGCTCGGTCCTGGCGGGGGCCGGCCGGCGGCGGCGCGCCGTCTCGTTCGCCGCGATCGCCGGATCGATGGTGCGCTTCACGTCGCCTTCGGGGCTGCGCCCGCGGGAGGAGCGCAGACCCGCCGCGAGCCCGCCGATCAGGCCGCCGATCGCGCCGAACCGGCCGGCGCGCCCGCGGCGCGGGCGCGCCGCGAGTGGCGGCGCGCCGTAGCGCTGCTCTATCGCCTGGGCCCAGCGTGGCTCGTCCCCGGCTGCCGGCCGGGGCCGGCCAAGCCGGAACGGGGCGAGCGCCAGCGCGCGCGTGCCGTGCCACAGCTCGCGCCCGCTCAGCCCGATCGACAGGACCACGAGCGCGAGGGCGATGGCGCCGGTAAGCGTCGGATAGAGCTCGGGGCCGACCGGCCGCTCCAGGCGATTGAGCATGAAGTCGCCGACGAAGCCGCCGAGCCCGACCCAGAACGGCCAGCTGTCGGGTAGCGGCCGGGTCGCGAGGTAGGCCGCGCTCGCGAGCAGCGCGAGCGGCAGGAAGGCCACCGGCACCCAGGGCCAGGCGAGCGGGCGGGCGAAGATCAGGCGCAGCGCCCAGATCGGCAGGATCAGCACGATCAACCAGCCGGCAAGGCCGAGCGTCTGCTGCAGCAGGTCGGCCAGGCTGGCGCCGAAGCGGCCTAAGGGATTGGTGCTCGGGCCGGCGATGGCGTGGTTGAGCGAGGGATCGTTGGGATCGTAGCCCCACAGCGCCACGGCGACCAGAAGGGCCACCGCGAGCAGGCAGAGCCCGAGCGCTTCGGCGGCCCGTCGGGCGAGGAACTCCGAAACTCCGACCCGACTGGCGCGGGGAACGGGAGGGGCGGCCATCGTGCGCGATTCCTCCTCAGACCTCTCGGGGAGCCAGGACGGCGACCAGGTCGGCGAGCGCCGCCTCGGTGGTTGCCAGATCGTGCACCAGGGCGACCCGGATCGCGCCAGCGCCGGGGTTCACGCCCGCCGGGTCCGGACGGCCGAGATAGCCGCCGGGCAGGACCTTGATCGCGGCCTCGGCCCACAGCCGCCGGGCCGCCGCCTCGCCGTCGCCGACGTCGAGCCACAGGAAGAAGCCGCCGTCCGGCCGCTGGTAGCCGAGCCGCCCGGCGAGGACCTCGTCGGCGAGGTCGAACTTCTCGGCGTAGAGCCTGCGGTTGGCGATCACGTGCTCCTCGTCCTGCCACAGAGCGGTCGCGGCGGCGAGCACCGGCAGGGGCTGGACCGCGGCCGCGTAACTGCGCAAGTGAGCAAACCCGGCCAAGACTTCAAGGTCTCCGGCCACGAAGCCCGAGCGCAGGCCGGCCGCGCTCGAGCGCTTCGAGAGGGAGTGGCAGACGACCACCGAGTCGAGCCGGCCATCGAGCCGGGCGGCGGCCTCCAAGGCGCCAACCGGCGGGTTTTTCGTGTAGATCTCGGCGTAGCATTCGTCAATCACCAGCAGGAAGCCGTGGCGCCGCGCGAGCGCGATCAGGCGCTGGAGATAGCCGAGATCGGCGGCGGCACCCTGCGGGTTGGCGGGCGAGCAGAGGTAGAACAGGGCGGTCCGCTCGAGCAGCGCGGGGTCGAGGCGGGCGAGATCCGGCAGGTAGCCCGTCGCCGCGCTCACCGACAGCAGGACCGGTTCGGCCCCGGACATCACCGCGCCGCCGAGGTAGACGTTGTAGAACGGGTTGGGCAGCAGCACCGCCGGCTGCCGGCCCGCCTTCCGCTCCGGCATGACTGCCTGGGCGATCAGGAACAGCGCCTCCTTGGTGCCGGCGACCGGCAGCACCTGGCGGTCGGGATCGAGCAGGCCCTCCGGCAGGCGGTAGCGGCGCGTCATCCAGGCCGCGGTCGCCGCGCGGAACGCCGGGCTGCCGTTGACCGGGGGGTAGCGCCCCCAGAGATGCTCGTTGCTGCGCAAGGCCTCGGTGAGCAGCGCCGGGATCGGGTGCATCGGCTGACCGATCGAGAGGTCGACCGGGGTCCGGCCCGGCGCCGGCGCGACCGGCGCCAGCAGCCTGGCGAGCCGCTGGAAGGGATAGTCGCTGAGGGAGGCGAGGCGCGGGTTGAGCATGGCCGGGGGATCGTTGCCGCAGACGGGGACAGCACACGCTGTCCGAGGCACGTTAACATTTCCCGGCAAGCTGCTTCAACCAGGCAAAAAAGGGGCCCGGCGGCGACGCTGGCGCCGACCGGGCCCGAGCTGGTGGGAGACGACGGGAACGAGTGCGCTAGTGGGCCAGGCCGGGGCCAAACTCGGGGTAGGCTTCCATCCCGAGCTCGACCTGATCGATCCCGGCGTCCTCGTGCTCCTCGGGGATCCGGAGGCCGACCGTCGCCTTGATCGCCGCCCAGACCAGGAGGCTCGCGAGAAAGGTGAAACCGCCGATCGCGACGATCCCCAGCGCCTGCATCGCGAAGCTCGCCTCGCCATTGCTGATCGGCACCGCAAGCGTGCCCCAGATACCGGCGAGCAGATGCGCCGGGATCGCG
This sequence comes from uncultured Alphaproteobacteria bacterium, assembly GCA_963753275.1. Taxonomy (GTDB): domain Bacteria; phylum Pseudomonadota; class Alphaproteobacteria; order Geminicoccales; family Geminicoccaceae; genus DATAOG01. The sequence continues at coordinate 69,950 of CAVWCE010000029.1, forward strand.
CCGACCACGTCGTCGATCCTCAACTGGTCGAGCAGCGGCACGGCGACGACCACGATCGCGCCGCCGACCGCGCCGACCAGCACCGCAAGGCCGGGCGCGGGCATCAGCGGCTCGGCGGTGATCGAGACGAGGCCAGCGATCGCGCCGTTGAGGACGAAGGTCAGGTCGATCTTCTTGTAGAGGACCTCGCACAGGATCATCGCCGCGAGGACGCCGCCGGCGGCCGCGAGATTGGTGTTGACGTAGATGGTCGCGATCGCGGCGGCGTCGGCGCCGGTGCCCATCGCGAGCTGCGAGCCGCCGTTGAAGCCGAACCAGCCGAGCCACAGGATGAAGGTCCCGATGGTGGCGAGCGGCAGGGACGAGCCGAGCATCGGCTGGATCGCGCCGCCGGGTCCGTACTTGCCCTTGCGCGGCCCGAGCAGCAGCACGCCGGCGAGCGCCGCCCAGCCGCCGACCGAGTGGACCAGGGTCGAGCCGGCGAAGTCGGCGAAGCCCCGCTCGCTGAGCCAGCCGCCGCCCCACTGCCAGGCGCCGGTGACCGGATAGAGGAGGCCGGTCAGGACGGCGGTGAACAGGAGGAACGGCCAGACCCGGATGCGCTCGGCGAGGACGCCCGAGACGATCGAGGCCGCGGTCGCCACGAACACCATCTGGAAGAACCAGTCGGAGGCGGTCGCGTAGGCGCTGCCGTCCTCGACCAGGGCGGCGTAGTCGGTACCGTCCGAGGGCGCCCAGACGGCGAAGCTGCCGAACCAGCCGCCGTCGACGCCGGCGTACATCAGGTTGTAGCCGACCAGGTAGAAGGTGATGCCGGCGAGCGCGTACAGCGCGACGTTCTTCAGGAGCTGGGTGCCGACGCTGCGCTTGCGGACCAGGCCGGCCTCGAGCATGGCGAAGCCCGCCGCCATCCACATGACGAGGAAGCCATGCATGAGGAACGACAGGGTGTTGAAGATGTACTGGCCTTCCGGGCTGACTGCCGCGGCCCTCCTGCGCGGCCGCCGGTGCGGCCAGCGCGAGGCCGGCGAGCGTCGCCCCGGCTGCCGTCCCACCGTCCTGGCAATTCCTGTCATGCCGTTCTCCCGTTCGATTGGCGCTCAGCGGCGCGGAACCGTTTGCAGTGCAGCAAAGCGCGTGCCAGCCGGCCACCGGGGCAGCTCCACGCGTCACAGATCGACCGGCTGTGCTCAGTTTGAGAGCAGCTGGTTCTCCTCTGCCTAACGTTTAGGCGTAGCGGACGGATGCGGTCTGCCGCGGAGCGTCGTCTTGTCCGGCGCCGCCTGCGACCGCGTGCCGCAGAACCGATCCCACTCGGGACCGCCACAGTTTCGCCATGCATGGCGGCGCCCAGCAGTCCTTCGATCTGATCATCATCGGCGGCGGGATGACCGGCCTTGCGCTCGCCTGCGCCACGGCCGGCGCGGCGCTGCGGGTTCTGCTCGTCGAGCGGCAGTCCCTGAGGGCGACGCTCGCGCCGCCGTTCGACGGCCGCGTGACCGCGATCGCCCAGGGTTCGCGCCGCCTGCTCGAGGCGATCGGCGTGTGGCCGGCGCTCGCCGGCGACGCCCAGCCGATCTGCGACATCCGGGTCGGCGAACGGCACTCGCCGCTGACCGTGCACTATGACCACCGCGAGGTCGGCGACCAGCCGCTCGGTCACATCGTCGAGAACCGGCTGCTACGCGGCGCGCTGCTGCGCCGCGCCGAGCAGCTGGCGGGCCCCGGCCTGGTGCTCGCCGCACCGGCGGAGATCCTGCGCCTCGAGTGCCGCGAGCGCCTGGCCCGGCTGCAGCTGCGGGGCGGCGGCTCGCTCACCGGGTCCCTCATCGCCGCCGCCGAGGGGCGCTCGTCGCCAACGCGCGCGGCGCAGGGAATCGAGGTCCTGCGCTGGGACTACCGGCAGACCGGGATCGTCGCCACGATCGCGCATGAGCGGCCGCACCAGGGCCTCGCGGTCGAGCGCTTCTTCCCCGACGGCCCGTTCGCGATCCTGCCGATGACCGGGCGGCGCTCGTCGATCGTGTGGGCGGCGCACAATCGCCTCGCGCGCGAGCTGATCGGCCTCGCCGACGACGACTTCATGGCCGAGCTCGGCGAGCGCTTCGGCGAGCAGCTCGGCGCGCTCGCGCTCGCCGGTCCGCGCTGGCACTACCCGCTCTCGATGGTCCAGGCGCGGCGCTACACGGCGGCCCGCCTCGCGCTGGTCGGCGATGCGGCCCATGCGATCCACCCGATCGCCGGCCAGGGCTGGAACCTCGCGCTGCGCGACGTCGCCGCGCTGGCCGAGCTGCTGGTCGACGCCAAGCGCCTGGGCCTCGATCCGGGGAGCGCCGCGGTGCTGGCGCGCTACGAGCGCTGGCGGCGGTTCAATTCGCTTGCGCTGATCGCGATCACCGACGGCCTCAACCGGCTGTTCGGCAACGATGTGCTGCCGCTCCGCCTCGCCCGCGAGCTCGGCCTCGGCCTCGTCGAGCGGGTCGGGCCGCTCAAGCAGTTCTTCATGCGCCACGCCATGGGCCTGCTCGGGGACCTGCCGCGCCTGATGCGCGGCGAACCCCTGTGAGCGCCGTGGGTCAGCGCACCCAGGCGATGCGCAAAAGGTTGGTCGAGCCCGGGGTGCCGAACGGCACGCCGGCGGTGATCACCAGGCTCGAGCCGGGCTCGGCGATCCCGCTCTCGAGCGCGTGGCGGCAGGCGAACTCCACCATCTCGGCGATGTTGTGGGCGTCCTCGCAGACCACGGCGTGCAGACCCCACAGCAGCGCCAGGCGGCGCGCGGTGCCGAACTCGGTGATCAGGCCCAGGATGGGGCGATCCGGGCGCTCGCGCGCCGCCCGGAGCGCGGTCGAGCCGGTGGTCGTGTAGGTCACGATCGCGGCCGCCCGCATCGTGCTGGCGACGGCACGGGCGGCCTGGGTGATGGCATCCGGCGCGGTGTGCTCGGCCTGGGCGTGATAGGCGTCGAGATAGCTGCGAAAGAGCGGATCGCGCTCGACCTTGGTGATGATCCGATTCATGATCGCGACCGTCTCGGCCGGGTAGTCGCCGGCCGCGGTCTCGGCCGAGAGCATCAGCGCATCCGCGCCGTCGTAGACCGCGGTCGCGACGTCCGAGGCCTCGGCCCGGGTCGGCGCCGGCGCGTGGATCATCAATTCCAGCATCTGAGTCGCGACCACCACCGGCTTGCCGGCGCCGCGCGCGGCGCGCACGATGCGCTTCTGCAGCCCCGGCACGTCCTCCGGCGGCAGCTCCACGCCGAGGTCGCCGCGCGCCACCATGATGCCGTCGGCGAGGTCGATGATCTGCTCGAGCTGCTCGATCGCGGCCGGCTTCTCGATCTTGGCCATGAGCGCGGCGCGGCCGGCCACCAGACGGCGCGCCTCGGCGACGTCCTCGGGGCGCTGGACGAAGCTCAGCGCGATCCAGTCGGCGCCGAGGTCGAGCCCGAACTGCAGGTCGCGCCGATCCTTGTCGGTCAACGGCGACAGCGGGAGGATCGCGTTGGGCACGTTGACGCCTTTGCTGTCGGACAGGCGCCCGCCGCTCAGCACCACGGTCTCGGCGTGCTCGGGGCCGACGCGCTCGACGCGGAGGCGAATCTTGCCGTCGTCGAGCAACAGCTCGGTGCCCGGGCGGATGGCGACGAAGATCTCGGGATGGGGCAGGCAGACGCGCCCCTGATCGCCGGGCGCGGGCGCGAGGTCGAGCCGGAAGGGGGCGCCGCGCTCGAGCTCGACCGAGCCGCTCGCAAAGCTGCCGACCCGCAGCTTCGGGCCCTGCAGATCCATGACCACGGCGATCGGCCGCGTGGTCTCGGCCTCGATCGCCCGGATCACCTGGTAGCGCGCCGCGTGCTGCTCGTGCGTGCCGTGCGAGAAGTTGAGCCGGAAGGCGTCGGCGCCCGCCGCGAACAATGCCCGGACCTGGTCCGGCGTCGAGCTTGCCGGGCCGAGCGTGGCGAGTATCTTGGTCGATCGACTGCGCCGCATGAGGCCCTACCGCGCGCGAGAGCGAAGCACTGGAAGTGCGGATCAGCTGGCGGTAGACTGGATAAAGGATGGAACCGGCAATGTCACCGGCCACCATCTAGCGGCGGGGAGCGGGCGCGCCATGGCGACGGCGGAAGCAGCGGCAGCATGACCGCCGGCAGCCGCCGCAGAGCGTCCAGCTGGTGCAGAGGATCGGGCTGCCCGTAGCCTCGAGTCCGCGGGGCAGGGTCCCGGCCGCCGCGCTGATTCCGCCTACCGCCTCCTGCCGTTAGCGACCGCGGGCGTTTCCGGCCTGCTCCCGGAGAGTGCGCACCACGTCGATCACCGCCATCACCAGGACCACGGCGGTGATGATCAGGAGCGGCGGCGCGCCGATCTGCCAGGCGAGACCGCCGGCGAAGCCGAGCATGAGGAGGATGCCGATGACGGCGGCGTTAACGTCTTCCATCGTGGGGCCTCCTCAGGCGGCCGGCTCGGCGTCGAGCCCGGCGATCTTGGCCACGAGCCAGCGGGCCGTGCGCAGGACCCGCGCATCGTCGCCGAAGCGGCCGACGAGCTGCACGCCGATCGGCATGCCGTCGGCGCCGGTGAGCAGCGGCAGGCTCACCGCCGGCAGGCCCAGCAGCGTCCAGATGGTGCAGAACGCCGGGCTGCCGGTGCTTTCCAGACCGCGCGGCGGCTGGCCTGTCGTGGCCGGCGTGACGATCATGTCGTAGCGCTGGAACAGCGGTTCGAGCAACTCGCGCAAGCGCCGGCACCAAGTCGCGTGCGCGGGCATAGTCGATGGCGAGTGCACGGCGCCCGTCCTCGATGATGCCGCGCAGACGCATGGAGAGCTGCTCCCGGCCGCGCTCGTATTCGGCGGCGAAGGAGCGCGCCAGATCGACCGCCATGATCAGCCCGTGGAGACCGTGCGCGGCCTGGAAGGCCTCCGGTAGCTCGACCTCGGTGAGGCGCGGCCCGAGCGCCTCGGCCAGTTCGGCGAAGGCCGCGCGGAGGTCATCCTCGGCCTGCTCCCAGACCGGGCTCCTGACGAAGCCGAGGTCCGGCGGCAGCGGCCATTCCTGACGCGCCACCTCGAGCAGGCGCGGCGGCGCCTCGAGCCGGGTGTCGCGGTCGCGGGCATCGAAGCCCGCGAGCGGCTCGGCGATCAGCGCGAGGTCCTCGACGGTACGCGCGAACACGCCGATGTGGTCGAGCGGCGGCGACTGGGTCAGGACGCCGAAGCGCGAGATCAGGCCATGCGAGGGCTTGAAGCCGAACACGCCGCAGTAGCTCGCCGGGCGGATCACCGAGCCGTTGGTCTGCGAGCCGATCGCGACCGGCACCATGCCGCCGCCACGGCCGCCGCCGAGCCCGACGACGAGCCGCCGGGCGTGCGTTCCGGATCGTGCGGGTTGCGGGTCTTGCCCGGGTGGTAGACGGCGAGCTCGGTGGTCACGGTCTTGCCGAGGATCACCGCCCCGGCGGCGCGCAGCCGCTCGACCACCGCGGCGTCCCGGGTCGGCCGGCGCCCGGCGTGCAGCACGGTGCCGTTCTCGGTCGGCATGTCGCGGGTGTCGATGATGTCCTTGACGCCGACCGGGATGCCGTGCAGCGGCCCCTGCGGCCGGCCGGCCCGCCGGATCTCGTCGCAGCGCCGGGCCTGGGCGCGGGCGAGCTCGGGATCGAGGAAGGCCCAGGCCTGCACCCGCGGCTCGTCGGCGGCGATCCGGGCAAGGCAAGCCTCGGTCAGCTCGAGGGCGGTGATCTTGCCCTCGCTCAGCAGGCGCTGCGCCTGCGCGGCCGGTCAGCGTGGCGAGCTCGTCCGATCGCCATCTCGGTGGGGCCTTCAATTGTAGAGCGCCGACGGCAGCCATAGCGCTACCCCCGGGAAAACGTAGATCACCACCATGGAAACCAGAACGATCCACAGGAACGGCAGAGCAGCCCTTCTGAATCTCGCTGAGCGTGACGCCCGGCGGCGCCACGCCCTTGAGGTAGATCGCGGACATCGCCACCGGCGGGGTCAGGAACGAGGTCTGCAGGTTGAGGGCGATCAGCACGCCGAACAGGATCGGGTCGATGCCGAAGTGATCGAGCAGGGGCAGGAAGATCGGCACGAAGATGACGATGATCTCGGTCCACTCGAGCGGCCAGCCGAGCAGGAAGATGATGAACTGGGCCAGGATCAGGAACATGACCGGGTTGAGGTTCAGCGCCTGGACGATCTCCTGGACCAGCTGCGTGGCCATTGAGATAGGCGAAGATCGCGGCGAAACAGCCGGAGCCCACGAACAGGAAGCAGACCATGGCGGAGGTCCGGCCGGTGAGATAGACCGCCTCGCGCAGCCGGTCCCAGGTCATCGCGCCGTAGCAGACGGCGAGCACGCATGCTGCCGAGGGCGCCGACCGCCGCCGCCTCCGACGGCGTGGCCAGGCCGAACATGATCGCGCCGAGCACCGCGAGGATCAGGATGGCGAGCGGGAAGAACGAGGTGAGCAGGAGGAGGACGACCTGGCCGAGCGGCAGCGCCGTCTCCTCCTCGGCAACTTGGGGGCGAGCGACGGGTTCCTGATCACCCGCGCGATCACGTAGACGACGTACATCCCGGCCAGAAGGAAGCCCGGCAGGAGCGCCGCGGCGTAGAGGCGGACCACCGATTCGCCGGCGGTCGCGCCGTAGAGGATCAGCATCACCGACGGCGGGATCAGGATGCCGAGCGTGCCGCCGGCGCAGATCACCCCGGCGGACAGCCGCGGGTCGTAGCGCGCGCGCAGCATGGCGGGGTAGGCGAGCACGCCCATCAGCGTGACCACGGCGCCGACGATGCCGGTCGCGGTCGCGAACATGGCGCAGGTGATCAGCGCAGGCCACCGCGATCGAGCCCGGGACGTGGCGCGCGGCGATCTGGATGCTGCGGAACAGGCGGTCGAGAATGTTGGAGCGCTCGACCATATAGCCCATGAACAGGAACAGCGGCAGCGCCACCAGGACGTCGTTGGTCATCACCTCGTTGGTCTTCTCGATCAAGCAGATTGAAGATCCGGAAATCCATGGCGTAGAAGCCGAAGAACAGGCCGAGCGCCAGCAGGCTGAACGCGATCGGGAAGCCCAGCATGATGACGACGAGCAGCACGCCGAGCATCAGCAAGGCGAGCTGGGGGTCGGTCATCGGACGGGCCGCTCGCTGGCGATGCGGGTCTCGTCCTCGTGGACATGCAAGACCGCGGTCTCGATCTCCTCGACGTCGGCCAGCCGCCGGGGCCAACGCCCGTCGCGCAGGCACATGATGCAGCGCATCACCTCAGCGATGCCCTGGAGCAGCAGGAAGAGGCCGGTCAGCGGGATCAGGGTCTTGAGCGGGTAGATCGGGATGTTGGCCGGGCTGTAGGAGCTGACCTCGAGGTCGCCCCACGACTGCGCCGCGAAGCCGGTGCCGACATAGAGCAGCGCCATCACGCCCGGGAAGAAGAACAGGATGTAGAGCGTAAGCTCGAGCCCGGCCTGCGCGCGCAGCGACAGCTTGCGGTAGAACATGTCGGCGCGGACATGGCCGTCCACGGAGAGGGTGTAGGCGCCGCACATCATGAACAGGGCGCCGTACATGATGTAGGAGACGTCGAAGGACCAGCCGGTCGGCGCGCCCAGGACGTAGCGCACGAAAACCTCGTAGCTCATCGCGAAGATCAGGATCATGATGCACCAGCTGAAGCAGTGGCCGACCCACAGGCTCAGCTTGTCGACGAAGCGGACGAACCCAACCACGTTCCCCTCCCGCAAGGCCCGCGCAGAAGCCCATTCGTCGACCACCGGGGCGGCGCGCGCGCCGCCCCGGCTCGTCAGCCGTCCGTGACGTGGGAGGGCTCAGATGTCGAGCTGCTTGAAGAAGTGCTCGTAGGCCAGGCGCTGGTCGGCGGCGTTGTACAGCTCATAGAACACGACCCGGTCGACCCAGGCCTTCTGGCTCTCGACCACCTTGGCGAAGAACGGGTCTGCGGTCAGGTCGGGCAGGATCTCGTCCCAGGCCTTGAGCTGGGCATCCAGGATCGATTGCGGCGTCCGCCAGACCTGGACGCCGCTCTCCTGCTGGAGCTTGACCAGATCGCGCGAGTAGTTGTCGAGGCCGATCGCCAGATTGGCGGTCGAGGCGGCCTCGGCGGCATATTCCAGGATCGCCTGGTGCTCGGCGGGCAGCGAGTTGAACTTGTCCTTGTTGACGATGATCTCGAAGTACTCGGTGGCCTGATGGTAGCTGCCCAGCATGTAGTTCTTGGCGACGTCCTGGGCGCCGAAGCGGCTGTCCGAGGTCGGGTTGTTGAACTCGAAGGCGTCGATCACGCCGCGCTCCATGGCCGGCAGGATCTCGCCGCCGGGCAGCTGGGCGACCGCCAGGCCCATCTTCTGGAACAGGTCGGCGGCAAGGCCGACCGTCCGATACTTGAGGCCATCCAAGTCCTCCGGCCCCTCGATCTTGTCCTTGAACCAGCCGAGCGGCTGGGTCGGCATCGGCATCGCGAAGAAACCGACCACGTTCAGGCCGAGCACGTCGTTGATCAGCTCATCGTAGAGCTGCTTGCCGCCGCCCTGGTGGATCCAGGCGAGACCCTCGGCCGCGTTCCAGCCCCAGTAGGGGCCGGTGCCGAACAGCGATGCCGCCTTGTTCTTGCCGTACCAGTAGACGGTGACGTGATGGCCGGCATCGAGCACGCCCTCGTGCACGGCGTCCATGACGCCGAACGGCTTCACCACTGCGCCCGCGATCAGGTACTCGATCTTGAGCCGGCCGCCGGCCATGGCGTTGACGCGGTCGACGTACTGCATCGCCATGTCGTTGAAGATGTCGTTGGCGCCCCAGGCGCCTTGCATCTTGATCACCGTGGTCTGGGCGCGCGAGATGTTGGGCGCCGCCAGCGCGGTGGTGGCGCCCGCGGCGGTGACCGCAGCGCCTTTGAGGAACTTGCGCCGCGAGGACGGCGCTACCGGCCGCGCCACCTCGGTCGTCGAAAGCTCGGTCTTGTTGGTCTCGGTCACTCTGGGCCTCCCTGATGAAGCGGTGTCGCGCTTCCAGCAACAACGCATAGCGACGATGCCACGCACGAAGCCTCCTGCCCGTGCTGCGGCAACGATCTGGCCCATAGCTTAATCGGAAGCGGTCGACTGTCAAACTGGAGTCCGTCCAGCCTGGTGTCCTTTGGCGAAACCGCAGGCTGGCGCTCAGCCGGCGAGCACTCTATGTAAGCCGCCAGTCAGTCTCACAGCGGAGACGACCATGCGCCGGCTGCTCGCGATCCTGCTCCTTACCCTGCTTGCCGGCCTGCCAGGCGCCGCGCGCGCGGCCAAGGACGAGCTGGTGATCGGCATCACCCAGTTCCCCTCGACCTTCCACCCCAACATCAATTCGATGGCCGCCAAGAGCTACATCCTGGCCATGGCCCAGCGGCCATTCACCACCTACGATGCCGACTGGCAGCTGATCTGCATGCTGTGCACCGAGCTGCCGACGATCGAGAACGGCCAGGCCGTGATCGAGAAGCAGGACGACGGCAGCGATGGCATCGCGCTGACCTACACGATCCGGCCCGACGCGACCTGGGGCGACGGCACCCCGATCACCACCGCCGACGTCGAGTTCACCTACCAGGTCGGCGCCCATCCCGAGAGCGGGATCAGCAACGCCGAGCTCTACCGGCGCATCACCGCGCTCGACGTGGTCGACGCCAGGACCTTCGTGATGCACGTCGACCGGGTCACTTTCGAGTACAACGCGATCAACGACTTCCGGCTGCTGCCGGCGCATCTCGAGCGCCCCGTTTTCGAGGAGGATCCGGCCGGCTATCGCACGCGCACCCGCTTCGACACCGAGACCGCCAATCCAGGGCTCTACTTCGGGCCGTACCGCATCACCGAGGTGTCGAGCGGCGCCTTCGTGGTCCTCGAGCCCAATCCGACCTGGTGGGGCGAGCCGCCGTTCTTCCGCCGGATCGTGGTCAAGGTGATCGAGAACACCGCGGCGCTCGAGGCCAATCTCTTGTCCGGCGGCATCGACATGATCGCGGGCGAGCTCGGCCTTACCATCGACCAGGCGCTCGCCTTCGAGAAGCGCCACGGCCCCGCGTACCGGATCGAGTACGAGCCGGGCCTGGTCTACGAGCACATCGACCTCAACCTCGACAACCCGATCCTCGCCGATGCGCGCGTCCGCAAGGCCCTGATCATGGGGCTCGACCGCGAGGCCATGAGCCAGCAGCTGTTCGAGGGCCGCCAGCCGGTCGCCCACACCAGCGTCAATCCGCTCGACTGGGTCTACACCGATGACGTCCCGCAATACCGCGAGGACTTGGCGGCGGCGGCGACGCTCCTCGACGAGGCGGGGTGGAGGCAGCTGCGCGACGGGGTGCGCCACAATGCCGCTGGCGCGCCGCTGGCGCTCGAGCTGATGAGCACCGCCGGCAATCGCACCCGCGAGCTCGTCGAGCAGGTCCTGCAGAGCCAGTGGCGCCGGCTCGGCATCGACGTGCGGATCCGCAACGAGCCCGCGCGGGTGTTCTTCGGCGAGACCACGAGCAAGCGCAGGTTCAGCGCCATGGCGATGTTCGCCTGGATCAGCGCGCCCGAGAACGTGCCGCGCACCACGCTGCATTCGGAAGAGATCCCGACCGAGGCCAACGGTTGGGCCGGGCAGAACTACCCCGGCTACCGCAACCCGGAGATGGATCAGCTGATCGACGCGATCGAGGTCGAGCTCGACCGCGCCAAGCGGGAGGCCATGTGGCACCGACTGCAGCAGATCTATGCCGAGGACCTGCCGGCTCTGCCGCTGTACTTCCGCGCCAATCCGCACATCTGGCCGCTCTGGCTCGACGGCGTCACCCCGACCGGCCATCAGTACGCCAGCACGCTCTGGGTCGAGCACTGGCGGGCCACGGAAGGCTGAGCCCCGACCGCGACCCGTGCTGCGCTATCTCATCCACCGCGTGGTCGAGGCGGCGCTCGTCCTGCTCCTGATGTCCTTCGTGATCTACGGGCTGCTCGGCCTGATGCCGGGCGATCCGATCGACCTGATGGCGAGCGGCGACCCCAACATCACCTCGGCCGATCTCGCCCGGCTCAAGGCGGTCTACGGCCTCGACCGGCCGCTGCTGGAGCGCTACGGACGTTGGCTCAGCGATGCGCTGGATGGCGAATTCGGCTATTCGCGGCTTCACGCCCGGCCGGTCCTCGAGATCCTCCTGCCGCGCCTCGCCAACACCTGCCTGCTGATGGGCCTGAGCTTCGTCCTCGCGCTGCTGCTCGCGCTGCCGGCCGGCATCCTCGCCGCGCTGCGGCCGCGCTCCTGGCTCGACTACGGCCTCAATTTGCTGGCCTTCGCCGGCATCTCGATGCCGTCCTTCTGGCTCGCGCTGCTGCTGATCCTCTTGTTCTCGGTCGAGCTCGGCTGGCTGCCGGCGGGCGGCGCGCAGAGCGTCGGGGTCGACAGCCTGGGCGACCGGCTCGCGCACCTCGTTTTGCCGGTGCTGACGCTCACCGTGCTGACCGCCGGCGGCGTGCTTCGGTTCACCCGCAGCGCGATGCTCGAGACCCTCCGGCAGGACTTCATCCGCACCGCCCGGGCGAAGGGGCTGGGGCCGGGCGGCGTGGTGCTCGGCCACGCCTTGCGCAACGCGATGATCCCGGTGGTCACCGTGCTGGCGCTGCAGTTCGGCGCGCTGTTCTCGGGGGCTCTGATCGTCGAGACGATGTTCGCCTACCACGGCATGGGCAAGCTGATCTACGATTCGATCATGGGCAACGACTACAACCTCGCCCTGGTCGGCCTGCTGTTCGCGACGCTGTTGACCCTGGCGAGCAATCTCGGCGCCGACCTGATCTACGCCTGGCTCGATCCACGGATCTCCTATGTCGACTGAAGCGGCTCGACCGGCCGGCGCGACGCTGGCGGCCGCGCGCCGCGGCCCGGCGCACGCCACCGGCTCGCCCGGGCGCCTGCTGTGGCGGCGCTTCCTGCGCCACCAGCTCGCGGTCGTGAGCGCGGTCCTTCTGCTGCTGCTTGCGGCGGCCAGCCTCGCCGCGCCGCTGGTCGCCGCCGGGCTCGGCCACGACCCGAACGCGGTCGACCTGTTCGCCCGGTTCGCGCCGCCCGGTGCCGGGCATCCCCTCGGCACCGACGAGCTCGGCCGTGACCTCCTGCTGCGCCTGCTCTACGGCGGCCAGGTGTCGCTGTTCGTCGGCCTGGTCGGCGCGCTCGCCGCCGCGGTCCTGGGCACCCTGGTGGGGCTGGTCGCTGGCTACGTCGGCGGCCGCACCGACGCGCTACTGATGCGCTTCACCGACGCGGTGATCGCGCTGCCGCTGCTGCCGCTCCTGATCGTCCTGGCGGCGCTCGATCTGAGCAAGCTCGGCCTGCCCGCGGCCTTGGCCCATTCCGAGGCGGCGAGCCTGTATCGTATCCTGGCGATCATCGCCCTGGTCGGCTGGACCACCGTGGCCCGGCTGGTCCGCGGCACGACGCTCTCGGTACGCGAGCGCGACTTCATCCGCGCCGCGGTCGCGCAGGGCGCCGGCCCGCTGCGGATCATGCTGCGGCACGTCCTGCCCAACGTGGTCTCGCCGATCATCGTCGCCACCACGCTATCGATCGGCAACGTGATCCTGATCGAATCGGTGCTGAGCTTCCTCGGGCTCGGCATCCAGCCGCCGCTGCCCAGCTGGGGCAACATGCTGACCAACGCCCAGGAGCTGATCTGGCAGGCGCCCTTCCTGGCGATCTATCCCGGGCTGTTGATCTTTGCCACGGTGATCGCGTTCAACTTCCTCGGCGACGGCCTGCAGGACGCCATGGATCCGCGGGCGATCGAGCCCTGAGCCGGCCGGCCGCCCGCCGGCATGACCGGCGGGCGCTTTGCCGGTGGTGCCGATCACGCCCGCATCGCCTCGACAGTTTTCGCTAAATTGTGGTAATTCTTCTTTGCACTCGTCAGCTTCCGGCGGGCGCGGGGGTCACGCGGGTCGGGCAAGGGAAGGCTCTTTGTGGTCACTGTCTGCGCAGGGCGGAGCGCGCTGCGACGATCGCGGGTGCGTCATGTGGCCGAAATCCAGGTCTTGACGGCATGAGGGGGTCGTTGTCATTGTGTCGTTGCCATAGTTACATGGTCCTTGGGAGTCCGGCGGCCGCCCCTGGAATTCCGCGCGCCTCCGCCGGAGCTTGCCGCAGCTCCTGGTCGACCGGGACCAGCGTGCAGCATCGTGGCAGGGCGGTGCTGCCGTGGTGCGCTCGCGCGGGTGCCCGCGGGACCCAACCCTGGTGAAGGTTCAATAGGATGGCGAACGAGGCTCTGCGCCTGGTCGGTGGCAGTTCCGAGGCCGGCCCCGCCGGCAGCAGCGACGAGCTGAACCTGCGCGAGCTCTGGCGCGCGATCAGCCGGCGCAAGCTCATCCTGCTGGCGACCATCCTGGCGATCACCGGCGGCGCGTTCGCCTACGTCCAGCAGCAGACGCCCTTGTTCACCGCGGAAGCCCTGATCCACGTCCAAAATCGCGACGCCCAGGTGGTCGAGATCGACGGCGTGGTCGAAGAGCTGGTCGCCGACCCGGCGACCATCGAGAGCGAAATTCAGCTGCTGACCTCGCGCGCGTTCCTGCGCCGCAACGTCGAAGAGCTTGGCCTGGTCAACGACCCGGAGTTCAACCCGAGCCTGCGGGCCGACGCAGCCGAGCCGTCGTTCCTGGAGAGCCTCAACCCGTTCAACTACATCCCCGAGGACTGGTTGGCGTCGCTGAGCGCCCCGGAGCCGACCGACGTGGACGAGATCGCCTCGAGGCTCGATCCCGAGGCGGTCAAGTTGAATCAGGTGATCGGCGCGTTTGCCGGCGGGGTGGAAGTCGAGCAGGTCGGCCGTTCCTACGTGATCTCGCTGTCGTTCCTGTCCGAGGACGCCGCCAAGGCGGCCAAGATCGCCAACAAGATGGCCGACGAGTACCTGGTGACCCAGGTCGAGGCGAAGTACGACGCGGCGCAGCGCGCGATCGAGTGGCTCTCGCGCCGCATCGACGAGTTGCGCGGCGAGGTGCTCGAGGCCGAAGCCAAGATCGTCGAGTATCGGACCCAGAACAACCTGGTCGACACCGCGAGCGCCAGCAACCCGATCACCCTGCAGTTCTTCCAGCTCAACACCCAGCTGGCGCTCGCCCAGGCTCAGCGCGCCGAGGCCGAGGCACGGCTCAGCCAGGCGCGCAGCCTGCTGAACGGCGAGGGCGGGGTGTCCTCGGCCGCGCTGGTGCTGAACTCGCCGCTGATGACCAGCCTGCGCGACCAGGAGACCCAGCTGATCCGGCGCCTGTCGGAGATGTCGACCGTCTACGGCGAGAACCATCCGCAGATGGTCAACACCCGGGCCGAGATCCAGAGCATTCGCGACAAGATGCAGGACGAGGTCCAGCGGATCGTGCAGGACCTCGCCAACGAGGTCGCGGTTGCGCGGGCGCGCGAGCAGGAGCTGACCAACAGCATGGGGCGGCTGCAGGGGGACGCCGCGCGGGTCGACCTCGCCGGGGTCGAGCTGTCCGACCTCACCCGCGAGGCCGAGACCAACCGGCAGCTGTTCCAGACGTTTCTCACCCGCTTCCGCGAGATCGTCGAGCAGCAGGGGCTGCAGGATGCCGATGCGCGCATCCTCTCCGCGGCCGACGTCCCGAGCGTGCCCTCGCACCCCAAGGTCGCCCTGTTCACCCTGATCGCGTTCGCCGCGTCGCTGGTGCTGGGCGTGCTCCTGGTGTTCGTCGTCGAGCGCTGGGACTCCGACTACGGCTTCCGCAGCGCCGACGAGATTCAGACCGCGCTCGGGGTGCGCGCGCTCGCCCTGGTGCCGGATCTCAGCCGGCGCGAGACCCAGGGCATCCCGGCCGAGGACTACATCCTGCAAAAGCCCAACTCGGCCTATGCCGAGGCCCTGCAGCGGATCCGCACCAGCCTGTTCCTGACCGACGGCGAGCATCCGCCCAAGTCGATCCTGATCACCTCGTCGGTGCCGCTCGAGGGCAAGTCGACGATCGCGGCCTCGCTCGCCCGGCAGTCGGCGCGCTCCGGCCTCAAGGTGATCCTGATCGACGCCGACCTGCGCCGGCCGCGCCTGCACGAGGTCATCGGCCTGCCCAATCAGAACGGGCTCAGCGAGGTGCTGACCGGGCGCGCGAACCCCGAAGCCGCGATCAAGCGCGACGAGAAGTCCGGCCTCGACTTCCTGCCGGCCGGGGTCGGCGTGGTCAGCCCGCCCGATCTGTTCCGCTCATCGACGATGAAGATCCTGCTCGAGGAGATGTCGGCCTACTACGACCTGGTGATCATCAACTCGCCGCCGGTCGCCGCGGTGTCCGACAGCTTCACGCTCTCCGGCGTCGTCGACAAGTCGGTCTACGTCATCCGCTGGGAGCAGACCCCGCGCAACGTGGCGCTCGCCGGGATCCGCCAGATGGTCGAGGCCGGCGCCGACATCGCCGGCATCGTGCTCTCTCGCGTCGACGTCAAGAAGCACGCCCGCTACGGCTATGCCAACTCGGGCTACTACCAAGGCTACTACCGCAAGTACTACGTGAACTAGGCGCCTCCGCCCGCCGCACGACGGCTCGCGAGCGGCACCCCGGGGCGGTCCGCTCGGCCCCCGCGAGCAGGCAAGGCGGAGCTGGCCCGGCCAGCAATTGCCGAGCGCATGAGCGTCTACCGTGAGGCTTGGCGTCTGGCCTGGCCGCTGATCCTGTCCAATCTCAGCGTGCCGTTGCTCGGCATCGTCGACACCGCGGTGGTCGGCCATCTGCCGGAGCCGCACTACCTCGGCGCGGTCGCGATCGGCGCGCTCGTCCTCAACGTGCTCTACTTCGTCTTCGGCTTCCTGCGCATGGGCACGACCGGCCTGACCGCGCAGGCCTTCGGCCGTGCCGATGGCGACGAGCTGCGCGCCGGGCTCGGCCGCGGGCTGCTGATCGCGCTGCTGATCGCCGGGGCCCTGCTGCTCGCCGGCCCCGGCGTGGTGGCTGCGACGCTCGCGCTCTTCGAGCCGAGCGCGCGCATCGCCCTCGAGCTCGAGAGCTACCTCGTCGTGCGCCTGCTCGGCGCGCCCGCGGCCTTGGCCAACCTGGTCCTGCTCGGCTGGCTGCTCGGCATGCAGAATGCGCGCGGGCCGATGGTCCTGCTGATCGCGACCAACGGCGTCAACATCGTCCTCGATCTCCTGTTCGTGCTGAGCTTTGGCTGGGGCGTCCGGGGCGTCGCCGCGGCCACGGTCTGCGCCGAGTACGGTGGGCTGGCGCTCGGCCTCGCGCTGGTCGCGCGGCGCCTGCGCCCGCTTGCCGGCGCCTGGAGCTGGCAGACCATCGGCGCGCGCGCCGCCTTCGGCCGCCTGCTCGCGGTCAATCGCGACATCATGCTGCGCAGCCTGAGCCTGGAAGCCGCGTTCCTGACCTTTACCGCGCTGAGCTCGCGGCAGGGCGAGATCGTGCTCGCCGCCAACGCCGTGCTGCTCAATTTCCTGACCTTCGCCGCCTTCGGCCTCGATGGCTTCGCCCATGCCGCCGAGGCGATGATCGGCCGCCACGTCGGCGCCGGGAGTCGCGCGGGCTTCCGCGCCGCCACCCGCGCCAACCTCGGCTTCGCGCTCGTGCTGGCCCTGGTGATGGCGCTGCTCTTCCTGCTCGGCGGCCGCGCGGCGATCCATCTCATGACCGGGCTCGAGACGGTGCGCGCCGCGGCGCTCGCCTTTCTGCCCTACGCGATCGCGCTGCCGCCGGTCGCGGTGTTCGCCTTTCTGTTCGATGGCGTGTTCATCGGCGCGACCCGCACCGCCCCGATGCGCAACGGCATGGTCTTGGCGCTGGCGGTCTTCCTGCTCGTCGCCTGGGCCCTCGAGGGTCCGTTCGGCAACCACGGCCTGTGGCTCGCGATGCTCGCCTTCATGGCGGCGCGCGGCCTCTGGCTCGGCTTGGTCTACCTCCACATCGAGCGCGGCGCCGGGTTCGTTGCCGCCTTGGGTGGATCCGTGCCCGCCCGCCGATGAAGTGAGGGCGTGCGGATTGCTGCGTGAGATGATCCCACGACCGCGACCGGACGGACCTTGCCGTTCGCTGAGGCGACCTTGGGATTCCGCGACCGCCGATCTGCGCCGCCTGAGGTCGCGCTGGGCGCCATGGCTGGCACTGCTGGCCATCGCGGTGTTCGGCCTGGACTTGGCCGGTCATCCCGGCCATGGCCTATCCGACCGGCGCCTGCGCCGGCGCCTCGCATCGCTTCGAGAGCTTCGCGCTGCCCGCGCCGGAGCTCGGGCGCGCGAAGCGGATCCTCGTGTACTTGCCGCCCGGCTACGACTGCGCGCCGCAGTGGCGCTACCCGGTGTTCTACTTCAACGACGGTCACGACCTCTTCGACTGGAGCCCGTTCGCGGTCGGCCTCGACCCGGCGCTCGCGGCCGAGATCGCGCGGCGCGAGGCGTGGTACGGCAGCTGGCGCCTGGAGGCTCAGCTCGACCGGGCGATCGCGGCCGGGCGGCTGCCGGGTGTGATCGTGGTCGGCATCGCCTCCGACGACGGCATGCGTAGCCGCGATCTGGCCCCGGTTCCCTGGGACGGCTCGGCGGAGGCGCGGGGCGCGGCCTATGGCGACTTCGTCGCCGACCAGGTGGTCGAGGCGATCGACGCGCGCTACCGCACCGTCGCCCTGCGCCGCTGCCGCGGCATCGGCGGCGCCTCATTGGGCGGGGTCAGCGCCTTGCAGCTCGGTCTCGCCCACGCCCGGCGCTTCGGCCTGGTGATGGCGCTGTCGCCGGTGCTGGGCGAGCCGGCGCTTGCGGGCTCCGTGGCGGCCGCCTGGGCGCGCGCCGACCCGATCCGGCCATCCGCCTTCCTGCTCGACTTCGATGACGACCCGATCGGCGCTGCCGATCGCGCCTGGTTTCGCTCCATGCTCGGCAGCGCACCGAGCCCTGGGCGACAGGCGATCCTGCTGCAGACCCCGGGCGGCCGCCATGCGATCGCGTCCTGGGCCGCACGCGTGCTGCCGGCGCTGCTCCGGCTGATCCCCGCGCGCTGTCCCGCCTGAGCCTGCCGGCGTTGCCTGAACCTCGGTCGACGCCGCTGATGCCCGGCTCGGGCGCGCCAAAGTCTCTGAGGAGGTTGGAGCGGGTGAAGGGAATCGAACCCTCGACACGAAGCTTGGGAAGCTTCTGCTCTACCACTGAGCTACACCCGCGCCGTCCTCATTTCTAGCCGCCTCGCCGACCGCCGGCAAGCATCGCGAGCGCCCCGGCGCGCGGCGGCGCGGGTTGACGCCACGGGCAAAGCACCCTAGCTAGAGCGCCTGGGGCGCATAGCTCAGGTGGTAGAGCAGCTGACTCTTAATCAGCGGGTCCAAGGTTCGAGTCCTTGTGCGCCCACCAATTCCCGGTCGGCTTAGTCCGGTTCGCGTCGGGAACAGTTCCGGGCCCGCCGCAGCGATGGCGCGCTCGGTCCGCCATCCGCTTCATCGAAGTTGCCCGGGTGCGCCCCGATCGCCTCGATGGATCCATGCCCAAGAGGCTGGTGCGGGCAGGGTGCGGCGAGCGCGTTCAGCCGGATCTCGCTGTCCGGTGTTGGGGCTCTGGCGCCGAGGTCGTTCGCGCCCGAGTTCGTTCGGACAGCCGCTCACGCCCGGTAGGTCCTCTGGACACCCTTCTGGCGCTCGGCAAGAGTGCGGTCCATGCATTCGACCGTTGTGATCCTCGTGGTTGGGCTGACCCCCGCGCTGATCGGCGCGCATACGCCGAACCTCCGGCGCCTGGCCGAGCAGGGCGGGCTGCGGGGGCTGCGTGCGGTGACGCCGGCGGTCACCTGCACGGTGCAGTCGACCTTGGTGACCGGGCTGCCGCCGAGCGGGCATGGCGCGGTCGCCAACGGCTGGTACTTCCGCGACCTCGCCGAGGTCTGGCTGTGGCGCCAGTCGAACCGCCTGATCGCGGGGGAGAAGATCTGGGAGGCCGGCAGGCGGCGCGACCCGGACTTCACCTGCGCCAAGATGTTCTGGTGGTACAACATGTACGCCTCGGCCGACTGGAGTGCCACGCCGCGGCCGATGTACCCGGCCGACGGGCGCAAGATTCCGGACCACTACGCGCATCCGCCCGATTTGCACGACGAGCTCGACGCCAGGCTGGGCCCGTTCCCCCTGTTCAAGTTCTGGGGGCCGGCCGCCGACATCACCTCGAGCCAGTGGATCGCGCGTGCCACCATGCACGTCCGCGCCACGCGCAGGCCGACCCTCACGCTGTGCTACCTGCCCCACCTCGACTACAACCTGCAGCGCCTCGGCCCCGATCTGGCCCATCCCGCGCCTGCATCAAGGACCTCGAGGAGATCGACGCGTCTCGCCGGCGAGCTGATCGAGCAGGCCGAGCGGGACGGCGCGCGCATCATCGTGGTCTCGGAGTACGGCATCACGCCGGTCCGGGATGCGGTCCACATCAACCGGGCGCTGCGCGAGGCCGGGCTGGTCCAGGTCCGCGTCGAGATGGGGCGCGAGCTGCTGGATGCCGGGGCCTCGCGCGCCTTCGCGCTCGCCGACCACCAGGTCGCCCACGTCTACGTCCAGCACGGCGCGAGCGTCGGCGAGGTGAAGGCGCTCCTCGAGGGGCGTCGACGGGGTCGAGCAGGTCCTGGACGAGGAGGGCAAGCGCGCCTTCGGCCTCGACCATCCCGCGCTCGGGCGAGCTGGTGGCGATCGCCCGGCCGGATCGCTGGTTCAGCTACTACTACTGGCTGGACGACGCCCGCGCGCCGGACTTCGCCCGCACCGTCGACATCCACCGCAAGCCCGGCTACGACCCGGTCGAGCTGTTCGTCGACCCGGCGATCCGCGTCCCGCCGCTCGCGATCGGCTGGCGGCTCTTGAAGCGCAAGCTCGGCTTGCGCACGCTGCTCGACGTGATCTCGCTCAAGGACACGTCGCTGGTGAAGGGCTCGCACGGGCGGATCACCGATGACCCGGACCACGGCCCGCTGGTGATCTCGAGCGCACCGGACCTCCTGCCGGAGGGTGCGATCGAGGCCACCGCATTCAAAGACCTGGTGCTCGACCACGTCTTCGGTCGCTGAGCCGCTCCTGGAGCCATGATGCGCCTCCTGGGTTTGTTCCTGCTCTTGGCCCTGATCGTGTTGGTCCCCTTCCTGATCTGGGGATCGGGCTTCGAGCAGAGCTTCACCCCGGAAGGTGCTGCTGCCTGGCTGGCCGGTTACGGCCAGTGGGCCAGCATTGCCGGCATCCTGCTCCTGATGTCCGATCTGGTCCTGCCGATCCCTGCGACCGCGGTCATGGCGGCTCTCGGCTTCGTCTACGGGCCCGTTGCCGGTGGCCTGATCGCGACTCTGGGCAGCTTCCTTTCCGGTGCGCTCGGCTATCTGCTTTGCCGCTGGTTCGGACGGCCCGTAGCAGTCCGCCTGCTCGGACCCAAGGACCTGATGGAGGGCGAGCGGCTGTTCGCCCGGGTCGGCGGTTGGCTCGTCGTGTTGTCCAGATGGTTGCCGGTCTTTCCGGAGGTGATCGCCTGCATGGCGGGACTGTCGCGGATGCCGCCCCTGCCCTTCTTCGCCGCGCTCGCCTGCGGTTCGGCTCCCGCTCGGCTTCGCGTTTGCCATGATCGGTCACGCCGGCGTCGACCACCCGGTCCTGGCGATCGCGCTGAGCGCGGTCCTGCCGCCCCTACTCTGGCTGGCCGTGCAGCCCTACTTCCGAGCCAAGCGGCTGACGCACATCGACGACAGCACGCGCAACGGCAGTGGACGGCAAGCATGACGCATGAAGCCCGCTCCCAAGCCGGTCGATCCGAGGGAGCTGCCGCGGCTGGCGCGGGCGGTCATCGAGGCGGATCGCTTTCCGTTCCTCGCAACGCTGGACGGCGACCGGCCACGGCTGCGGCCGGTATCGCCGGTGCGCACCGACGGCTTCACGGTCTACGTCGCGAACCTCAGGAGCTACCACAAGACGAGCGAGATCGAAGCCAATCCCCAGGTCGAGCTCGCCTATCTCAGCGCCGACCACGATCAGCTGCGGATCTCCGGCCGGGCCGAGGTTCTCACGGACCGCAACCTGCTCGGCGAGATCTGGGACGCGAACCCGCTGCTGCGCCACTACCTCGGCTCGCTCGAGAATCCCGAGCTGATCGTCTACCGCATCCTGCCCGAGCGGGTCCGGTTCATGCGCGAGTGGTCGTTGGAGTACCACGAGGTGCCGCTCGACTCCGACCGGCCGGATCCCTCCTTCGGCGCCATGGTCGACCATCCAGCCGGTGCCCACGATCGCGGGAGCCGTTCCGGGCAGCGTCGGCGCAGCGCGCCGGCCCCGACTAGAAGCTCAGCAGAACCTGCGCCGGCAGGCATCGACGCAGAGCCCGACCTCGCGCTCGCGACAGGCCGGCATCGCCTTGGCGCCGACCGCCATGCACGGGAGCAGCATCAGGTTCGCGGGCGTGCAGCGCCTGAGGCACTGGCCTTGGCCGATGGGCTCCGGGCAGGCGGCGGGGGCTTCCGCCGTTTCGAGCGGCGCCGGCTCCGGCTGAGCGGACGCGGCAGCGCCGGCCGCGCCGGCGAGCAGGCCGATGACGAGGACGCCGATCGCCCGCGCCCGCCGATGACGAGACATCGTTGCCGCCAGGCGTACCGGCGCGCGCCTCACATCGGCGGCGTGGCGCCCTCCTCGCCCACGACCACCGCGAGCGCGGTCCGGCTGCCGTCGGCGTCGTCGCGGACGACCAGGAAGGCGCGCTGGCCCGGTTTCAGCACCGAGCGGTCGCTCGCCGTCTCCATCTTCACGACCGCCAGGTCGTCGGGCACGTAGATCGTCTGGCTGCCTTCGGTCTTCTGCTCACCCTCGCCCTGCTTGTAGCTCACCTTGAGCTCGCGCTGATCGCCCACTTCCTCGACCTCGGCGACCGTCGCGTTGGTCATGGTGTTGGGCTCCTCGACCAGGTCCCAGGGCACGTGGCCCTCGGCGGTGCCGCGCAGGTCCTCGGCGAAGATGTGCACGCTGATCGCGACGCGCTTGCCGGCGGAGTCGACCGAGGTCAGGCCGACGTAGTCGCCCTGCTTGATGTCGTCGAGGCTGGCAGGCCGCACCACCAGGACGCGGGTGTCGTCCTGCAACCTGAGATCGAGCGCCTCGCCCTCGCGCGTCGTGACGGTCAGCTTGTCGCCTTCGACGGATTCGAGCGTGCCACGGACCCGGTAGGGCGTCTGCTCGTCGGCCCCGGCCGGTAGCGTCGCTCCGAGCGCGAGCGCCGCGCCGGCGAACATGAGCGTCCAAGCCCATCCCAGCTTTCTCATCGAACTTTCCTCCGCTTGGCGCGTCCAGTCAGTGCGCCAAGATCGTCTGAGCTTCCGCCGCGGCCAGGCTACTCGATCACCAGCTCTTCGATCGCCCGCTTGGCCTTGGGCTCCTCGACCCGCGGCTCGCGGCCGCCGCGCAGGATCGAGTTGCCCTCGTACAGCGTGCGCTGGTCGACGGGCGGGGGGTTGAGCCAGTCGTCCTCGCGCATCTGGCCGCTCTGGCCGTAGGCATCGAGCGCGTTCTGGTAGCAGATCAGGCGCACCTGCTCTTCCGGGATGCCGCGCTGGAGCGCCAGCCTCGCCGTCTTGGGCACGCCGAGCGGCTCGGAGATGCCCCAGTCGCAGGCCGAGTCGACGATGATCCGCTCGGCGCCATACAGGCGGACGATCTCGACCATGCGCTCGTTGCCCATCTTGGTGCTCGGATAGATCGAGAACGCCGCCCAATAGCCGCGATCGAGCACCTCCTGCACGGTCTCCTCGTTGTTGTGATCGATCACCACCTTCGACGGCGCGACGCGATGCTCCTCGATCACGTCCATCGAGCGGGTGGTGCCGCGCTTCTTGTCGCGGTGCGGGGTGTGGATCATCACCGGCAGGTCGAGCTCCTTGGCGAGCTCGAGCTGGAGCCGGAAGTACTTGTCCTCGAGGTCGGTCTGCTCGTCGTAGCCGATCTCGCCGATCGCGACCACGCCCTCCTTGAGGGCGAACCGCGGCAGGATCTCCATGACTCCCTCGGCCAGCTCCTGATTGTTGGCCTCCTTGGAGTTCAGGCCGATCGTGCAGTAGTGGCGGACGCCGAACTGGCCGGCGCGGAAGCGCTCCCAGCCGACGATCGCCGAGAGGTAGTCGATGTAGCTGCCGACGTGAGTGCGCGGCTGCCCGATCCAGAACGCCGGCTCGATCAGCGCCACCACGCCGGCCGCCGCCATCGCCTCGTAGTCGTCGGTGGTGCGCGAGATCATGTGGGTGTGCGGATCGATGAACATCATGCTCCGTCTCCTGCGCTGCGCCTGACGAGCGGCGCAGCGCCCGTCGTGGTCAGGACGCCTGGCCCAGATTGTCCCAGGTGAGGGCGCCTTGCGCAACCGCCGCGGCGAGATCGGGCGCCTGGCCCAGCAGTGCGCTCGCCCTGGGATCGGGGCACGCCGCCAGCGCCAGCGCCGCCGCCTTGCGCTCGCTCGCAGCGCCCGTCGCGAGCACGCGCTGCAGATCGCCCAGCGCCTCGGCGTCGGCGTGCGGCCCGACGCAGCGCCAGAGCTCAGGCGACACGGGGCGTCCGGCCGCCCAGCGCTCGTGCGCATAGTCGCAGAGCATGCGCGCGAGCGTCGGGTTGGCGCGCGCATCGAGCCCCTGGATCGGGTGCAGCGTGCTGCCGACGAACAGCGCCTTCAGGACCATGTGGTTCCAGCGGTTCTCCGCGAACTGCTCGTTGGGGTAGGGATTGCGGTGCGCGACCGCCTCGAACACCGCCCGCATGTTGGTGCGGGTGCCCTCGGCCGCCTGGGGCTCGAGCCGCTGCGGGTCGGGATAGAGCGGCAGGCCGCGGTAGAACGCGATCGCTTCGGCGACGTCGGCGGTGCGGCAGAGCTGGACGAAGCGCTCGGCAAACCGTTCGCCCGCCCCGCCTGCGTGCAGCAAGATCAGGATTCGCGCCGCCTGGTCCGTGCTCCAGCCGCGCGGGTCCCAGCCCGCTCTCGCCTGCGCGGCGTCCCGGAGATCAACCTCGCTCAGGTCGAGATCGGCCTTGCCGAGCCTGCGCGGCACCAAGCCCAGCGCGAGGTAGAGGTCGCGATCCCGGACCTCGCCGCCGAGCTTGCCCAGCTGCTCGCGAAGCCACGCCCCGGCAGGGTCGGGCAGCTGGCGATCGAGCCAGCGGTGCAGGAGCTCGCGCGGCGTTGACGTCTTGCTCATGACCGGAAGCTGAGCGGGTGCGCCTGGGGCCTTGCCAAGGCGCACCCGCCCCGTCCGCCTTACCCGCCGGTGCGCGTGACCGTCCAGATCACGCCGGACTTGGCCACGGTATAGAACGGCGAGGGCATCTCGAAGTCGGTGAACACCTCGCCGTAGTCGACGATGTACATGGTCCTGCCGTCATTGGAGAACACGACGTCGTTCGGGCGCTCGAGCCCGCCGCGGTTGGCCTCCTGCTGATAGGCGTTCGGACCCATCTCGATGTTGCGCGCGAAGTACGACCACTTGACGCCGGACGGCTCGAGGAACTCGACGTCGAGCACCGCCGGCCAGGTCGGCACCAGGCTCTCCGGCCCGGTGTCCAGGATGCCGTAGACCGCGCCGAACAGGTGGGCGTCCTTGCCGAAACCCGACGCCGCTCCAGGCGATGCCGTCGATCGGGTTGTTGGTGTCCCATTCCAGGATCGGGTTGATGTAGCCGTCCGGATTGGGGTTGGCGACGATGTGCGGCACGCCGCGCACGCCCTCGACGTGGTGCTGGAACTTGTAGGGCCACAGCGTGGGCACGAACGGCTCCTCGCCGATGTAGAGGTTGGGGTAGGGGCGGTCGATCGGGTTGCCGCGGTACGCGTCCCAGCCATAGCGCTTGCCGGAGACGAACAGGAAACCCTCCTTGTCGGGGAAGCCGCCGTCCTGGCCCATCTCGGTCACCAGCCAGATCTTCTCCGCGCCATTGGCGACCCGGCGGTTGCCGAGGTCGTTGGCGCCGTTGTCGGAGACCGCGAGCGCGTCCGCGAACCTGCTGCCGGCCGGCCCGAAGGCGACGCCGGACTGGTTGCGGAAGCCCATCGCGTAGACCTCCATGTCCTCGTGCGCGTAGAGGCCATCCGCGCCCTGCTGGTCGAACGCGACCCGCATCACCGAGCCGCCGCAGGGCTTGGTCGCCTTGATCTCCATGCCTGGCTCGGCCGGCACGCCAACCGGCAGGAAACCGCCGGTGAGCCGCCCGTCGGACGATTTGACGTTGAGCCCGGTGTGGACGATGTCGCGGCAGACCGGATCGTGCGGCGTGGCCGGGTGGCCATCCGGATGCGCGAGCCAGAACGGATCGTTTGGGATGTCGGTCCAGCCGTGGTTGTCCGGATCGGCGAAGCCGGTGTTCGACGGCAGCCCGAGCGCGAAGTAGAGGTGGCCGTCCTTGCAGGTGACGCCGCCATTGCGGTGGTCGCCGATGAACAGGTCCTTGATCGCTGAGCTTCAGCTCGCCGTCGAGGCCATCGATCTCCCAGATCTTCTCGGCGTATTCCGGGATGTAGACCTTGCCGTTCTCGGGGCAGTAGGAGATCTCGTTCATCACCGTGGTGAACGTACCCTTGCCGATCTCCTTGATCACCTTGCCCTGAGGATCGAACACCTTGACGTGCGCCTCCTCGAACTGATCGGCGTCGGGGCTGCCGAGCAGCGGCGGCGAGACCGCGACCCAGAGATTGCCGTCGCCGTCGACCGTGGCGGACGAGGGCGCGTTCAGGCCCTTGACGAAGATGCCGACCTCGTAGCCGTCGGGCACCACCACCTTGGACGGATCGGGCTCCACGGCGACCCGCTTCTCCCAGCCACCGGACTCGCCGGTGCCCTGCATGTCCGCGCTGGCGATGCCGCTCGAGCCGAGCAACACCGCCGCCGACCACAAGAGACAGGTTCTTCCTTTCATGTCGCTCCCCTGATTTGCGGTCGTGGAGTGCCTCCGCCGCCGCTGGTTCTGGTTAGTACGTCGGGAGACTGCGGACGAACGCGATGACGTCCTTGATGTCCTGCTCGGACAGCGTTCCCCGCCACGCCGGCATGTAGCCGCTCTTGCCGACGGCCACGCCCCCCTCGGCGATCACTGTAAACAAAAATCCGTCGGGAATGAACTCGATGTATTCCTTCTTCGTGAGATTCTCGATGTGCGGCATGAAGGTGTGGGCGCCGCCCCGGCCGTCCTCGCCGTGGCAGCCCCGGCAGTAGCGCATGTACAGCGCGGCGCCGTGCGTGGCATCGCCGTCGGTGAACCGCTCGACGTCCTCCTGAGCCAGCGCGCCGGCACTGATGAGCGCGCCTGCGGCGAGCCAGGATGCAACGCCCAGCGCCATCACGAAGCCCAATCGCATGCCTTCCCCGAGCCCCCTTGCTCGATGCAATCGTCCGGACTTTGGGCCGTCTCACCAGCGAGCGCGTCACGGCGAGAAGCGGTCGCTCTTCATGTAGGCCGTGATCGCCATCCGCTCGTGATCGGAGAACACGTGCTCCCAGGGCGGCATGCGACCGAAGCCGTAGGTCGTCTTCAGGTAGATCTCGTCCGGGGCCATCCGGCCCGGGTTGAGCTTCGGCGCCTTGCCCGGATAGGAGCCCGCCCCGTGGCACTTGACGCATTGCTGCCGCCACAGCTCCTGCCCGAGCCTGACGTTCTCCGGGTCGCCGAGGAAGTCATCGGTGAGCCCGGTCTCGTCGGCCACCGCCACCTTCGCGCTGGGCAGCAGCGCGAGCGCCAGGAGCGCCGTCAGGATCGGCACCAAGGCCTTGTTGGGCACGCTTCACCTCCTCAGATGCCTGCCGCGTGATGACCACATAGCGCTCGCCACGCGTTCGGAAATGGCGCGAGCCGAACTCGATCAGATCGAACTGAGGCAGACCGGGTTGAGGACGGGGCCTCCCCCGCCATCGCAGGAGAGGCCCCGTGGTCAAGGCGTCCGGGCGCGCTCCACGGCCGCGAACGAGCTGCCTACTGGGCGGGCACGATCTTGTAGATCGTGTCGAGCCCGCCGACCGGCCCGGTGGTGACCGAGGTCAGCACGTAGACCTCGCCGTCGTTGTCCTGCCCGAAGGCGAGCACGTAGGGCAGCGGCACCGTCCATGTTGGCGACTTCGACGTCCTCCATGGTCCAGTTGCCGTCGCCGCCCTCGGTGGCCACGAACAGCTGCCCGTCCGGCGCGCCGAAGCCCTTGCTCCAGTCGCCGAAGAAGTACTTGCCGTCCCACTCCTGATGGCTGCCGCGATAGACGTAGCCGCCGGTCACCGAGATGCCCTTGCAATTCTCCGGCTTCGCCGTGCAGTTCTCGTACTCGATGATCGGTGGGGTCAGGCCTTCGGCGTCGCACTCCTCCGGGTGCGCGTCCGGCTGCTCGAAGTCGAAGCAGTGGGTGGCCTCCATGCGCCGCCAGCCGAGATTGGCGCCGCTCGAGACGATCGTCACCTCCTCGTAGCTGTTCTGCTGCACGTCGCCGCAGATCAGCTCGTTGTCGCCGCCCTGATCGAAGCTGCAGCGCCATGGGTTGCGCAACCCCAGCGCCCAGATCTCGGGCAGCGCCAGCGGATCATCGGCGAACGGGTTGTCGGCCGGAATGCCGTACGGCTTGCCATCGGTCGAACCGTTGACGTCGATCCGCAGCATCTTGCCGTGCGGGGAGGCCAGGTCCTGGCCATTGCCTTCGGTCACGTTGTGGCCGATGCCCCAGTCGTTGGCGTAGCCGCCGTCGCCGGTCGACACGTAGAGCATCCCGTCGGGGCCGAAGCCGATCCAGTGGCCGTTGTGGTTGAACTGTGGCCAGTCGATCGCCGAGATCTGCCGGACCGTGGTCGGATCCGCCGCGTTCGGGTCGTCTTCGGAGACCGTGTACTCCTCGATGACGTTGGTGTGCGACCACCAGAAGTGCTTCGCCAGATCGCCCTTCCACTGTGTCGCGCCACTGTAGGCGACGTAGAACTTGCCGTTGTTGGCGTAGTCCGGGATGGAACGCGATCCCGAGCAGGCCCTTCTCGTCGAACTCCGGCCACTGGTCGACGAGCTTGTTGCGCAGGTCGAGGAACGGCTCCTCGAGCAGCTCGCCCTCGGGGCTCACGACCCGGACCAGGCCGATCTGCTCGATGACGAACATGCGATCGTCGCCCTCGGGCTGGGCGATCGCGAGCGGCGCGGTCAGCCCTTCGACCGCGGGCTCCAGGTTGACCCTCATCTGCGCCTCGGCAGGCGCGCTCAGCGCCACGACACTCAGCGCCAGGGCACTGACTGCCCCTGCGCACAGCTCACTGCGCATTTTCGGTGATCCTCCCCGTTGATCCAGGTACCGTAGCTACCGATCGCCGCCGGCGACCGCCTTGGTTATTGCCGGCAATCTAGGCCAGTCCGCTGCGGTCGTCGAGAGCGAAACCACGGTCTGGCGGAGGCATGGGTTGTGACGGTGCTCACGAGAGCGCACGCTCACGTGCCAGGGACGGCGCGCTGCAAGGCCAGCGTCAGCAGAAAAGCGAGAACCGCGAGCCAGGCCAGGCTCAAGGCGCCGGCACCCGCGATCAGCACGGCGTCGAGCAGCGAGATCCCGGCGATCAGGCTCACCACCGCGCGCGGCACGTCGCCCGGCTGGCGGCGCCAGAGGAACCAGAGCGCGATGCCGACCCAGAGGGTGAAGGCGAGGGATAGAACCGCGGCGCTCGGCCCCTCGGGCACCTGGGCGAGGGCGTAGACCACCGGGGCGCCGAGGAACAGGAGCGGCCACAGGTTGCGGACCTCGCCGAGCGTCTCCTGCTTGGCGACGTAGGTCAGGCCGATCAGATAGCAGAGCAGCAGCAGCGCGCCGACCCAGAGCGGCGCCGGCAGCTCGCGCGCGACCGCGAGCCCGGCGGTGACGTAGACCAGCACCCGGCAGAGCCCCATCAGCACGGGGCTCAGCGGGTTGTCCTTGTGGCGCCGATTGTACAGCACGATCGCCGCGCCGAGCCCGAGGCCGCCGAACAGCGGGCCGAGCCCGGTGCCGTCCGCCGCGCCATAGCCGGTCCAGGCGAGCAGAGCCAGGCCCAGCGCCATCATGCCGAAGCCGGCCGCGAACACGGTCGCGGCGCTGACCTGGCCCGACGGGATCGGGCGCTCGGGCCGCTCGCGCGCGTCGATCTCGGCATCGTAGGCGTCGTTCAGATACATGCCGGCTGTGTAGAACAGCGACAGGGCCACGAGCAGCGGCAGGGTCCTGCGGTCGTGGGCGGCGCCGCCGGCCAGCACGATCCCGGCAAGCGTATTGGTCCACACCGTCGGCAGGTTGGAGACCCGGCCGAGCCGCAGCGCTACGGCCAGCCTCATGCGTCGAGCTGCTCGCGCACCCAGGTGAGCTCGCGCGCGATCGCGCTCGCCACGTCGAGCTGCCGATAGCGCTCCGGCAGCACGTCCCAAGTGTAGGTCTCGACCTCGAGATGCTGCGATATCGGCTGCTTCCGGTGCAGGTCCAGGATCTCTCGCAGGAACGCCTGCGTGGTCGAAAAGTCCTTGAGCTCGGCCAGGAAGATCGGCACGTGGAAGTGCACCCGCCACTCGCTGCCGATGCTCTCCCCGATCCTGGCCAGGGCGTCGGGCAGGTCGAGGTAGCGGGTGAGTTCGTCGCCCTTCCGCTCGACGACCTGATGCAGATAGACCGGCTCGTCGAACGGGCGCAGCTGACCCGCGGTCTCCGGCCCGACCTCGGTGACGCGGAGCGCGGCGCTGAGCTGGAGCTTCGGCACGCCGATGCCCGCCTCCTGCAGCGCGCGCAGGCTCCCCGCAGGATCCTCGAACTCGACCGCGGCGTGGCAGACGTCGTAGCAGACGCCGAGGTGGCGCCGGAGTGCTTCCTCGGCATCACCGCGCGCCGAACTCGTGAGGTCGCGGAGCTGGTGGACCGCGGCCGCGCCGAACAGGTGCTGCTCGAAGAAGCGCACGGTCTCGTCGATCGTCTCGAGAAAGCAGTAGGGCTCGGGCTCCAGCGCGAGCGCGATCGTGCGGCCGGTGTCGCGCTCGATCTGAACCAGATGCGCGACATGCCTGATCAGGTTGCGCGCAATCTCCTCGATCGCGCCCGGCTCTTCGGCGAGCGGCTTGAACGTCCCGGGAACCGTGCTGATGCTGCCCGCGAGCGTAGGGTCGTCCGGCAGCAGCGCGACCATCAGATCGGCCAGCCGGTCGCTGTAGGTCACCCGCGCTTCGTGGCGCCAGTCGGGCTGGTAGACCTGCTCCTTCACCGGGCGTCCGTGGAAGGGTCCGTAGGGAAAGCCATTGATCGTGAACACGTAGCAGCCGTTGCTCGCGAGGAGCGCCTTCAGCTGCTCCAGGGCGGCAGGCTCGCTCAACGCTTCGGCCGCGCTGGCGGCGAGCCGGAGCCCGACACCGAACGTCCGGTCGGGCGCGAGCCGGCGCTTCACCTCGGGCAGGTGCCGCCCGAGGCTCGCCGCCACCTCCGGCCAGCTCTCGCCGGCGTGGATGTTGGTGCAGTAGGTGAGATGCCCGGGCTGGCCACTCCCGTCGAGCTTCATGGCATCTCCACACGCTCTTTCAGCCAGCGCAGGGCGGCACGCATCCGCACGTCGTCGATCTCATGCACCTCGATGCCGCGCCCGACGCCTTCGAGCAGCGTCACCGTCAGCTCGCCGCCCAGGTGCTCGCGGAATTCCCGCAGACCCTCGAACAGGGCGAGACTGCCGTCGGGCCGCGTCGACTCCAGCGCAGGATGCCAGAGACGGAGGCCGAGATGCTCCAGCAGCGTGCAGATCCGCGCCTCCTGGCCCGCCGCCAGCAAGCCGGTGAGGACCGAGTAGCGCGCGTCGAGCGCGATGCCGATCGCGACCGCCTCACCGTGGCGGAGATGATGGTTGGTCAGTGTCTCGAGCTTGTGAGCCGACCAGTGGCCGTAGTCGAGCGGCCGGGCGCTGCCGGTCTCGAACGGATCGCCGCCGTGGGCGATCTGGCGCATGTGGAGCTCCGCGCAGCGGCGGATCATCGCGGCCAGCGCCGGCCGCTGGAAGGTGATCAGGTCGTCGGCGTTCTGCTCGAGCCAGGCGAAGAAGTCGCCATCGCGGATCAGGGCGACCTTCACCGCTTCGGCCATGCCGGCTATCTTGTCCCGCTCCGACAAGGGCGTGAGCAGGTCGATGTCGTTCAGGACGGCGAACGGCGGTGCGAAGGTGCCGCAGAAGTTCTTCACGCCGAACAGGTTGACGCCGTTCTTGACCCCGACGCCGGAATCGTCCTGGGCGAGCACCGTGCTCGGCACCCGGATCAGGCGCACACCCCGGTGCGTCGTCGCCGCCACCAGCCCGACGGCATCGAGCAGCGCGCCGCCGCCGATCGCGATCACGTAGGAATGGCGGTCGATCGCGTGCTCGAACACCTGGCGCTGCATCTGCTCGACGAAGAACAGCTCCTTCTTGACCCGCTCGCCGCCCGGGACCGGGATCGGCGGCGCCACCAGCGCCAGCCGACCGGCGTGATGGCGGCAGTAGCGCTCGACGTCGTCGGCCAGCCCGGGACGGGCGCAGAGCAGACCCTCGTCGACGAACACCAGGCAGCGATGCTGCCGGTCGGCCTCCAGCCGCGTCACGGCCTCGGCCAGGACCGGATTGACGGGATCGAACAGCCGCTCGGTGAAGTAGACCGGATATTGGTAGGCGACGGTGAACCGCTGGACGTGCACCGTGGTCTGCCCGCCCTGACCAGTCCGCTGGCGCGATCGCATGCTTGCTCCCTGATGCCCGGTCCGGGCGCCCGGTTCGGGTAGGTCCTCGCGGCCCGCCGGGCGCCTCTGGCGCCGCGCCGACCTTGCGGCCGGCCCTTGTCTGCGGGTACCACATGAGGCAACCTTATCGGCTGCGTCCGGTGGTACGCGGCGTTCACGCGCCAAGTCGTGGAGCGAACCGATGCGCCTTGTCAATGGTATTATGTGCGTCGTGCTCGGCCTGTTCGCGCTCGCACAGTACAACGACCCCGACGCGCTGCTCTGGTTCCTGATCTACGCGATCCCCGCGGCATGGGCCGGGTTGATCGCGTTCCGGCCACAGCTGCTGCCAGCCAATCAGGCGACGATCGCGGCGTATCTGGCGTGCCTTGCCGCGGCGTTTGCCGGCACCTTGTATCTGTGGCCGTCGCTGCCAACGAACTGGATCGACATCGAAGAGGAACGCGAGGGTCTCGGCCTGATCATCGTGACGGCGGCATTGCTCGTCGCGGGCTGGACCTGGTGGCGGCGCTACCGGAACTGGGGCGAGCGCCCTCGTGGAAGGCTCGGATGATCTGCCGCGTGGCGCCAGGTCAGGACCGGGTGAAGGCTTGCGCGTAGTCGGTATGCCAGCGTGACAACGGGGGCCGGTTCTCGATGATGTCGCCGGCCGCCCATAGGATGCGCTTCGCGTCCATCTCGCGCGTCACCTCGTTGTCCTGGCACATGATGTAAAAATCGCCGCGACCCAGCGCGGCCAACAGGACGTCGACGACCTGGTCCGGCAGCCAGGCGCCGGGCTTGTGCTCCCGCTTCCCGGTGGTGGTCCAGCCGGGGATCAGCAGATGCGCGCTCACGCGACAGCCGGGCGTGTTCCGAAGCTCATGCTGCAGGCCCTCGGTGTAAGTCTTCACGGCCGCTTTGGTGACGTTATAGATCAGGTTGCCCGGCGGGTTGGTGATCCCCTGCTTAGAGCCCGTGTTGACGATCGCACAGGCTGTCCGTTGCTTCAGCATGGCCGGCAGGAATGCGCGCACGCCGCACACCACGCCCCAGAAGTTGACCTCCATCGTGTGGCGCCAGTCGCCCAGATCTTCGGAGCGACCGCCGCTGACCCGCGTCGCCGCATTGTTCATCAACAGCCCGACCTCGCCGAAGCGGTCGTAGACAGCGTGCTTCAGAGCTTCGATATCCTCCGGCCTGGCGACGTTGGAGGGCAGGGCCAGGATGGCATCGCGACCGCCAGGGGCGAGTTTGACGACCTCCTCTTCAGCCCGTCGCAGCTCCGCCACATCGAGATCGGCCATGCACACCTGCATGCCCAAGGACGCGAGCCGTCTGCAGGTGGCGAGACCGATGCCCATCGCGGCGCCGGTCACGACCGCGACACGTCCGTCAGCGAGTACGCCGTGGGTCATCTCACTGCTCTCCCATCTGTCTGCCGGATGATCCGCCATCAGGCCCCGAGCTGCCAGTGCCTTGATCGCGTCGAACGGGTAGATCAGCATGATGATGTTCAAAGCAAGGTTGTCCCGGATCGCATAGGCGACGATCCCCTCGATCACGACGGCGAGAACGACCGTCGCCCAGACCGGAAGGCGAGCGGCCAGGACGAACCCCAGGACGCAGGCGAGGACATCGGCTTGCGAGTTGATGACGCTGTCGCCGTAGTAATCGAGCGCAATGGTCGTCTCGCGGTAGCGGTTGATGATGAGGTCGGTGTTCTCAAGGATCTCCCACGCGACCTCGATCAGCAGCGCGAGCAGGAAACGCAGCTCGAGTGACCACTTGCGGCCGATCAGCCAGAGGACTCCGTACAGACCGAAGCCGTGGATGAGGTGCGAGAAGGTATACCAGTCGGTGATGTGCTGCGAGTTCTCCGAGCTCATCACGACCCCGTGCCAGAACTTGATGTAGCCGCACTTGCACCACGGCAGGCGGCCCATCAGCAGCAACACGATGGCGAGCAAGGCCAGAAGTCCCGCTCCGACGAGGATGCAGGCCCAAACAGGGATGCGGCGTTGCGTCGGGAGCTCGCGATCCTCTCCGGGTCGGCTGACGATGGGACCGGCCATCCCGCCGGATTAGCTCATGCCGGCCGGGTGTCCAAGCTCCACACGATCGCAGGAGCGCGAGCTCGCGACCGCGCTGACCAGCACCTCGAAGGTCGACGTCGCCTGGTCTCAGATGGCGAGGTACTCCTTCATCACCTCGCTCGCAGCGATCTGCGCGCGCGAGCCTTGGGCGACGATCCGGCCCTTTTCCAGGATGATGAAGCGGTCGGTCATGCGAAACAGCAGCGGCACGTTCTGCTCGACGATCACCAGCGTCATCTTCTCGTTGCGATTGATCGCGACCAGGATCTCGGCGATCTGCCTGACCAACACCGGCATGATGCCGTCCGACGGCTCGTCGAGGAGCATGAGCTTGGGATCGGTCATCAGCCCGCGCCCGATCGCGAGCATCTGCTGCTCGCCGCCGGACAGCGTGCCGGCGCGCTGGCCAAGCCGCTCCCGCAGACGCGGGAAGTAGTCGAGGACCTCGTCGATCCGGCTGCGGCGCGCCCGGCCCGAGGCGATGCGGCCCATCTCCAGGCTCTCGCGCACCGAGAGCTTGGGGAACATGCCGCGGCCCTGGACGACGGTCGTCATGCCAAGCCGGGCGCGCTCGTGCGCAGGCAGCGTCGTGATGTCGCGACCGTCGAAGGTGACGCGGCCCGCATCCGGGCGGATCAGACCCGAGAGGCAGCGGATCAGCGTCGACTTGCCCATCCCGTTGCGGCCGAGCACGCCCAGGATCTCGCCCGCCGCCACGCCCATCGAGATGCCGCGCAGCACCGTGATCGGCCCGTAGCCCGCGCTGACGTCGTCGACCTCGAGGATCACTGCTCGCCGCCGAGATAGACTTCGCGCACCTCGGCGCTCCGCTCGATCTCCGTCGAACGCGCCTTCGAGCAGCACGCGGCCGAGGTGCAGGACGGTGATCGGCGCCTTAAGCGCGCGGATGAAATTGATGTCGTGCTCGATGATGATCGCGGCGACGCCCTGCTCGGCGATCAGCCTTTGCACGAGCTGGCCGGTCGCGGCGGTCTCCTCGGCGGTCATGCCGGCGGTCGGCTCGTCGAGCAGCAGGAGCTTGGCGTCGTTGGCGAGCAGCAGCCCGATCTCGAGCCACTGCCGCTGGCCGTGGGAGAGATTGCGGGCGAGCACCTCCGCCTGGTCCTCGAGCCGGACCAGCTCGAGCACCTGTGCGATCCGCGCCCGGACGTCGCTCGGCCGCCGGGCTGCCGCGAGCACGGCGAGCTCCGCGTTCTCGAGCACGCTCTGATTGTCGAACACGCTCGGCGTCTGGAACTTGCGCCCGATGCCCCGCCTGGCGCGCGCCGGCACCGGCAGCTGCGTGATCTGCTCGCCTCGATACCAGATCGTGCCGGCGGTCGGCCGGAGATGGCCGGAGATCATGCTGATGAAGGTGGTCTTGCCGGCGCCGTTCGGCCCGATGACGCAGCGCAGCTCGCCGCTCGCGAGCCGGAAATCGATCGAATCGTTGGCGAGCAGGCCCTGGAAGCGCTTGGTCAGGCCCTCGGTGCGCAGGAGCTCGGCCATCGCGCTCAGCTCCGCCGCCCGGCCGCGAGCAGGCGGGCGATCGCGCCGGCGACGCCGCCCTTCAGGAACAGGATCACCAGCACGAACAGAATGCCGAGCGCCAGCTGCCAGTTGCCGGGCATGATCGCGCTCAGATAGTTCGAGAGCGAGGCGACGAGGATGCCGCCGAGCAGCGCGCCGAGCAGGGAGTCGCGGCCGCCGATCGCGACCCAGACCACGACCTCGGTCGAGAACAGGACGCCGGCGAGCGAGGGGGCGACGAAGTTGGCGTGCGTGCCGTAGAGCGCGCCCGCAAGGCAGGCGATCGCGCCGGAGAGCGCGAACGCCCCGGTCTTGTACAGAGGCGTGCGCACGCCGAGCGCCAGCAGCCGGTCCTCGTTCTCGCGGACGCCGACCAGGAGCTTGCCGAAGGGCGCCCGGCTCAGGCCCTTGAGCAGGGCGAACGCGGCGGCGACCACGGCCAGCACGAGGTAGTAGATCGGCGCGTCGTCGAACAGGGAGACCTCGCCCAACGGGCCGAAGGTCAGCGACATGCGGTCGATGAACATGCCGTTCCAGCCGCCGGTGATCTGCGACTGGCTGACCGCGAGCTGCTCCACGATGATCGAAAGCGCAAGCGTGACGATCACGAAATAGGCGCCGCGCACGCCGGCGCTGAACAGGAAATAGCCGATGATGCCGGCGAGCGCGCCGCCCAGTAGGGCGCTGCCGAGCAGGCCGAGATAGGCGCCGTTGACGGGCAGTCCCGTCTGCCGCATGGCGAGCCCCATGGCGTAGGCGCCGAGCGCGAAGAACGCGGCCTGGCCGAAGCTCACGATGCCGACCTGGCCCCAGAGCAGGGCGAGCGAGAGCGCGAGCATGCCGAACAGCATGTATTGCGGCAGGATGTAGATCGGATAGCCGGAGATCACGGCGGGCAGCGCGGCGAGCGCGAGGAACACCACGACCGCGGCCACGCTCTCGCCGTCCAGGAGCCGCGGCCAGCCGCGCGGGGCCCGACGCGGCCGAGCTCGCCGGCCTGGATCCCGCGGGCGAGCTTCATCGCTCGCCCAGGAAGCCCTGCGGTCGGAAACGGAGCACCACGATCGCGAGCGCGAACACGATGGTCTGCGCGAACGCCTGGCTCGAGGCGAGCGCGATGATCGTCTCCGCGCCGCCGATGAAGAAGCTGCCGATCAGCGTGCCGCCGAGCAGCTCGCCGAGACCGCCCACCGTGACCACGAAGAACGAGCGCACCAGGTAGACGTTGCCGATGTAGGGATCGACGCTCAGCATCGGGCTGATCAGCGCGCCGGCGAGGCCGGCGATCAGCGCTCCGCTCGCGAACACGAGCTTATAGGTGCGGCCGATGTCGAGACCGAGCAGGCTCGCCATCTCGCGGTTCTGGATCAGGGCCCGGATGCGGATGCCGAGCGACGTCCGGTAGAGCACGAAGGCGGTCGCGCCCATCAGCAGCAGCGAGAAGCCTGCGACCGCCGTGCGATAGGCCGGCACGTCGATCGGTCCGAGCTTGAAGGCGAGCGGCAACGGGTTGGTGACGTTGCGGAAGTCGGTGCCGAAGACGAGCTTGATCACCTCGGTCGCGATCAGGAAGAAGCCCCAGGTCAGGAGCAGCGTCTCGAACGGGCGGTCGTAGAAGTGCCGGATCACGAAATGCTCGAGCAGCAGCCCGATGACGCCGACGCCGAGCGCCGCGACGACCACCGCGACGACGAAGGGAACGCCCGACGAGGTGCAGGCCCAGGTGAAGTAGGCGCCGAGCGTCAGCATCGCGCCGTGGCCGAGATTGATCACCCCGATCAGGCCGAAGATGATCGCGAGGCCGAAGGCGGCGAGCGCCAGGACGAGCGTGATCGAGACCGCATCGACCAGGACCTCGAGCGCCAGGATCATGCCGCGCGCCCTGCTACGCGGTCGGGACCGCGGGCGCCGCGCGGCCGCGCCGCGCGGACCCGTGGCTCGGCGTGGTCAGAGCGGCAGATCGCAACGGGCGTCCAACGGCTCGACCGAATCGAAGTGGCCGCACCTCCTCGAACATGTCGTTGACGCCGGTCCAGCCCTCGCGCACCCGCATCAGATAGGACGGCACCACCATCTGGTTGTCGATCTCGCGCATGCGCACGGGCCCTTGCGGCGCCTCGTCGAAGGTCATGCCCTTGAGGCCCTCGCGCAGCGCATCGGTGCTCACCTCGCCGGTCTTCTCGATCGCCTTCGCCGCCATATGGGCCGCGTTGTACATGGCGACGCCCACGGTGTTCATCAGCGCGTCCTGGCCGAACTTCTGCTTGAAGCGCTCGAGGAACGCCTTGTTGTTGGGCTGCTCGATGGACATGAAGTAGTCGAAGCTGACATAGTCGCCCTGGGAGACTTCCGGCCCCAGGCCCGAGGTCACCACCTCCTCGTCGTCCACCGTCCAGAAGGTGAAGTCGTCCTTCATGCCGGCGGCCGCGTACTGGCGCCGGAAGTTCACGGTGTCGCTGCCGGTCAGCGAGTGGAAGATGATGTCGGCGCCCGAGCCCTGGATCTCGCGCAGGACCGATTCGTACTGCGGCGTGTTGAACGGGATGTAGACCTCGCCGACCACCTCGCCGCCGAGCTCCTCGAGCTTGCGCTTGGTGACCAGGTTGGTGACCCGTGGCCACGCGTAGTCGGAGCCGATCATGAAGAACTTCTTCCCGAACTCGTTCATCATGTGCTCCATGTGCGGCCAGACCTGCTGGGTCGGCTCCGGGCCGAACATGAAGATGTTCTTGTTGCAGACCCCCGGGTGGTACTCCTTCTCCTGGCCCTCGTAGAAGGTCGGGTAGAGCAGGATCTTGTTGGCCGAGGTCACGACCGGCCCGGCGGCGTTGCGCTCGGCGCTGGAGAAGGTGCCGGCGAGGAAATCCACACGCTCCTGGCGGATCAGCCGGTTGGCCTGCTCGACCACGATGCGCGGCTCGGTCTTGGAGTCGCCGATGACGATCTCGAGCGGCCGGCCGAGAACGCCGCCCTTCTCGTTGATCTCGTCGACCGCCATCTCGAAGCCGGCGCTGTGCGCCTTGCCGTAGACCGTCCAGGCGCCGGTGAGCGGCGAGATCACCCCGACCCGGATCGGATCGGCGGCCGACGCCCTGCGGATGATCGCCGGCGCCGCGAGGCTTCCGGCCGCGAGCGCCGTCGTGGCGCCGAGGGCCTTGAGCGCCGTCGCGGCGGGTGAGCTCCTGAGCGTTCGCATGCTGCTTGCCATCGTTGTCTCTCCCCGTTTCTCGTTGTGGTACCGAGCGCGGCAGCGACCAGGCCCGGTCCGTTCAATACCATCCGGGCCTGAGATCGGCGCCCAGCATCTCGGCATAGACATCGCCGCGCCGATCGCGCAGCACCTGATTGTACTCGTTCCAGTTGCGCTTGCGCCTGGCGTCGGCGAGGTTGGCGTCGGCGTAGACGATCTCCTCGCGATCGGCGCTCGCCGGCCCGCCGATCGGCCAGCCCGTGTAGCTGACGATCAGGCTCTGGCCGATGAACGGCTGGCCGCGCTCGCTGCCGACCCGATCCGCCGCGGCGACGAACACCGAGTTGCTGTGCGCGGCCGCCATGCACAGGATGTTGGCCATCGCTTCCCGGTTCGGGTCCTGGCCGGGGATCGGCACCCAGTTGGTCGGCACGCAGACGATGTCGGCGCCCTGCAGCGCGCACAGCCGGAAGCTCTCCGGGAACCAGCAGTCGTAGCAGATGAAGGTGCCGATCCGGCCGAGCGGCGTCTTGAACACCGGATAGCCGACGTCGCCGGGCTCGAAGTAGAGGTTCTCCTCGTTCCACAGATGGACCTTGCGGAAGGTGCCGATGTGGCCTTGAGGGCCGATCACCACCGAGCTGTTGTAGAGCGCGTTGCCGGCGCGCTCGCTGATGCCGGCGACGATGTGCAGGTCGCGCCGCGCGGCGATCTCGATCCAGGCCCGGGCGGTCGGGCCGTCGGGCACCGGCTCGGCGAGCTCGAACGCCTCGTCGCCGGCTTTCGAACACGTAGCCCGAGTTGCACAGCTCCGGCAGGACGATCAGGCGCGCGCCGTGGCTTGCCGCCTCCTCGATCATGCCGAGCGACTTGCGAAGGTTCGCCTCCCTTTCGCCGACCACGGGCGCCATCTGGATGCAGGCGATCTCGATGACGGCTTCCTGGCCTTTGCCCATTCCTGCGCTTTCCCCTCGCCTCTCGCCTGACCTTGTTGTCGACAGGATCTTGGAACCGCCCCTTTCATTCCCACGATATCCTCCTCGACGAGACTGCCGCAAGTGACCGGAACAGGGGTGTATCCTCCTCCCACCACCCGCGAGGTCAGCGG